>JBEKDF010000092.1:0-3984 GCA_050014495.1 Bathyarchaeia archaeon | reverse complement strand
ACTCGCTACCATCAAGGGATACGTCTCTGACCTTGAGGAGATTGGGAAGATTAGAGTCTCAGGGACCATGGTCTACTATTTCAGTTATGAGCCTCCCAGAGGTTTGGTTCACTCAACTAGATAAACTAGAATCACTGGGGGCATCAGGTGGAAGTGAGGATAAGGCTATTGAGAGCCAAGTACAACATGACTAAGCGAAGGCCTCCTCCCACTCCTCCCTCGACCGACCAGTATGACTTGGATAATCAGGATCCCTCCCCAACTTCATCCGATACATCTCCCCAGCCAAATACTCAAAATAGGTGTAAGCATCCAAACCCATCTCGGTCCTTCGGAACTCCTCGATAAGTGGCTTGAACCTCACCCAGAGCATCATAGCCATCCAGCCACCGGAGATGTAGATGATCTCCCTGTCAACGAAGCCGTTCTTCAGGAGATAACCGAGCGTGTCCATTTGAAGCCAGTAATGATGCCTCAATGTGCTGTTATCAAGGTTCGTTGAGCTGTCATACTTCTCCCGGAAGTCCTGCAGGTCCTTCCAGTTCATCTGGAACTGGGTGATGACCTCCCTTACACCTGCCTCAGAGCCTATCTGCTGTACCACGCTGTTCGTCAGGGCAATCTTACGGTTACGTGACTGCTCCTTCAGGGTCACCGCGTAGTAGACAGCTGCTACGCATACTCCTAGTGCTCCAGCGATGTATGATACTGTCTGGAGCAGAACAAGATCAACCATGATGGTCACAGATTAGTATCAGGTGGAAGTGAGGATAGGCTATGGAGGGAACTGAGTAATACGCATCATTCAGCTCATAATTTAATACATCCTAGAAATGTTCGTGTCCTTTAAATCCGTAGGAAGCACGGCCTCGGGGGCCTTGATCTTCTCTATCTCCAATATCTTTCTACCCAGATACTCGAATCCCATGAATATCGTGGGAGACCGCATTGCCTTCCTCATCTGCATAATCTGAGGCTCGAACTTCAGCCAAACCATAGTCACATTAACGTGGAACTGGCTGTGGACCCACTCGGGGTCCAGCATCCCGTTCTTGAGTAGCCAGCCAACGTTTTCCAGTTTACCGAAGAGGGAGAACCTCCTAGCTGCTGCCTCGGGGTTACCTGTTGAACCATATTTCTTCTCGAAGTCCTCCCAGTCCGTCCACTCCATCGCAAGCAGTTCCCAGACGATCTTCCAGTTTTCTAGGCTGTTTATCTCGTCGCTTATCTGGCTCATGAACTGGGACTGCCTCGTTTCGAGGTTTGTCTTTAGGTTTCTCTGGTTCGTCTTTAGGGTGAGGACATAGTAGATTGCTGCAACCGTCACGCTTGTTGCTGTGACCAATACTCCAACTGTCTGTGCATCAACCAATAGAATCACTGGGTTAGAGTCAGGTGGAAGTGAGGATAAGACTATGGAATCGACGGGCGTGTTGATAACGTAGAACAATTAAGAATTCTACAGCCTCTCGAAAAGTTGGTAAGTCAATTTTTGGGTACAGGAGGTTCGGATGATTTAATTAAGAAGGCGTGTGGAGGGCCTGGAAGCTGCACCATTGTGTTGGAGAAAATTCAATGACTTGATGATCTGATATCTTTCATCCCCTTTTTAGTGATCTATCCCAAAATCGTGGACTACACAAGATTTTTTAAAATTAAACCCTTTTCGCGAAAACAAATGCCAGCCATTATTATATAATATGCCTGTACCTATTCGACCCAAGCCTACATTCCATCACTTGTGATTTACACAGTACACTCTATACTGTGAAACATAATTATCGTGACATAAATTTACGTCACATAATCCGCCAAATAACCCAGGGGATTTGGCATAGAAGTCCATGTAAAATGATTAAATCATCGATTTTTCATAGTATCAGTCCACAATACTCTGAAAAATATGCGGGATGTTTAAGAGTATCAGGCTCCAATCAGCGATACTCTGAAAATATATGATGTTTAAGAGTATCGAATTTGTTTAAGAGTATCCGACTCTAAAAATTGATGAATATTTACTCCTAAACAACTAGGGACAGTCAGCCTTAGTGATTCATCATTCTGATGTTCCACTAAACTGCGTGTAACTCGACAACTTCGCATTAACCTCACCCAAGACCTTCAACGCCTCCTCTCTCACCCCCAAATCCTTGATCAACGATGAATACGCGTCCAAGGCCACCCTGATCCTCGCCGATTTCAGAAGGAGCCTAAAGTCAGCGATCTTAGGATCCAGCACAAGCGAATCCCTGACCGAGTCAAGAGCATCGTTGAGAAGAATGAAGGCCACCTTTCGTGACGCCTCGGAGGACGACATCGCCTGCAAATCCTTCCTCAACAGTTCAGCGTCAAGTCCTTCGTTGGTGATGAAGAGATCTTTACCCAAATCGATGAAGATTGGCGTCAGCGAGTATTGGACTGGTTTGATCTTCAGGTTGGAGGCCTTATCCTCAGTTCCACTTGACTTATTAAAAAAAAGAGGTTTGCGGGGGACATCTCCAGGGCGTGGCAGGTTCAAATCTCTTCGGGCTCACGTCTTAGTTCTTTGGTACCACTGCGTGATCCGATGCAAAATACGCACATGAGGATACTCTTACGCATCAACGTGCACGCCTCTTTATGATAATTATATTTATAGAATCGTACACCCTTTAACAACCACCTATAAGAGCTTGCAGGTTGGTGAGATGCAAAATATGACCGAAGAACTATCACCGAGAGAGACAATCATCCAACATAAAGAAGATTTGACCATAATATCCCAAGAATTGCTATCAGAGGGGTTAACCTCCGAAAATTTAGGTACTTACAATGACCTGATTTGGTGGATTAAATCGATTGAGAATATCGAAGATTATCAAGGAGTGGATGATTACACCGTGCAGTGGGTGCTAGGATGTGGGTTTGACAAATGTCCATTAAAGAAAGTTGAGGAATTGGATGAGGAGAGGTCGTGCGCAGAGGTTGATTGCCCACGATTCAACAAATGCGAGTTAACGAAAGGCATATTCGATAAATACATGTGAAAAATAGCCTGTTGATTCGCTCCAATGAAGTACGCTAAACGAATCGATAAGATGCTGAAGCTGATGCCCGACTACCAAGCAAGGGAATCCGAACTAATACTACCTAGCAATCGAGTCTGAGGACCTAAATAATATCACACGAATCCGAACCGAATAATAGTTCACGAGGCCTCGAGAACTTCCTAATTCTACATTAGACTCATCAAATACTGATCGTGAACATATTAACTGAAAAAATGGATCCAACTTCCAAGCCTCATATAAATATTAGAATACTCCCATTTGGACAGCTAACATTAGTCACAGAGGGTATAATTGAGGGTATTGAGGAGAATAAATATCCTGTTTATGGTGAACCCGAAACAACCAATATCGATTCTATCGACATTACTTTTTCAGGTAAAATATATCGAGCACCAAAAACGACCGGTGGGATATTTTAATCGCTTCATGTGCGCGTGCACATTGTATTATTCTGTTAATGTATTCCCACAAAATTTCTTTTTTAAAGAAACCAGCCAAAACCATCCGAATTAACCCCGAAACCAAGATTTACCTCTTTTTTCTCTTCTTTACGAGGAATGAGGATGAATCCCATTTGTCGTCGTGGGTGTTGGATTTTAGTGGCTTGGTTTTATGGTGCTCGTGATATTCGTAGGTGCCTGGAGTGGAGTAAAAGTTGGCGGTATTGGTTACGTCTTTCTTCTTTCGCCTCAACCTGTCAACCAGTACGATCACCCTCGAATGAATCGGGTCCTTTCAATCTGTCCCAGTCGCCGAATTATCTACAAACAGCTTTACAACAAAATGAGAATTAAACAATTACGGATTATTTCTTTATAACAATCTATTTTTTCTCCAGATAAACACCGTTATTTACAACAGAAACCTCAATCTGCTTATCCAGTTCCCGTGCATCGATCCTCTTCTTCAGTTGAGTTCTAACATAGTTTGCGTT
>JBEKDF010000091.1:0-2875 GCA_050014495.1 Bathyarchaeia archaeon | reverse complement strand
GTATGTGCGAGGACGATTCATCGCGGGATTAGAGGATCGAGGTTGGCGATATTCAGAGAGAGTGGACACGATGCATTATCAAAGGAGAGAGATCTCTACATTGAGACCGTTAGGGATTTCCTGGAAGGCGTCTCGCATTAGCTCGCGCAATGGGTTTGGGGCGAATATCTTATCCTCACTTCCACCTGAGTGTAATCAGTGAACTTGTAATGGTAGACAGTTTTACTCCAGTCAGCATCCTACGTGGCAGCGGCGATAGGCGTCTGTATTGCAGCCTTCTACTACGTGATGATCCTAAGGGTCCAGCATACAAATAAGATGACAAATGTTAAACCTTGACCAAACACAATTTTTTGATGGTGATCAATCATGTCATCAAAAGAAAGTAAGGCGCTCGAAAGACGTGCTTTTGAGGAGTGGAACAAAGGTAAAGCAGCCACCATGACCGAAATAGACGAGATCTTCGCCACTAATGTCGTCTTTCATAGTAGCACTGACAAGGATATTTATGGCCTCAAAGAGTACAAACAATATTTTAGCGCGTTATATGATGCGTTTCCCGATATTCATTGGACCCTGGATGACGTGTTCGCCGAGGGAGAGAAGGTATCTATACGCTATACAATGACGGGTACGCATAAAGGTGAATTTATGGGCATCCCCTCCTCCAATAAGAAGGTGATGTTCTGGGGGATTGCGATCGACCGTTTCGCAGGCGGCAAGATCGTGGAGGAGTGGGCGAGATATGATACCCTTGATTTCATGCAGCAACTCGGAGCTATACCCAAGCCCAATAAGTGAACACACCCTACATAGACTATGCTCCTGCTTCGCCTCCCCCTTTTTTGTTAGCGTAATCATAGTTGTGTGTGTGGGGGCCATATCCTTATCCTCACTCCCACAGATCCCCAGCTATGAATGTGATTGATACAAGATTATTCCGATAATTATGGATTATTTACCAATAACACTATACCAGAGTATCCTTAACTCTCTCAACTAGTGACTGAGGCGTTCAAGACCTAGTGTATTCGGTGAGTAACTTGGCTGAGAAAAATAGACTCACCCAGAATGCAGGCGTAGAGGAGGTTATAGATCATTTCAAAATATCTGATGGCTTCAACCTATTCTACAGGCACTGGAAGGCAGTTGGGAAATCAGAGAAATCCATGGTATGTATCCATGGGCTGGGGTGTCACTCCGGATTCTTCAAACCCATCGGAGAGAATCTAGCTGCATACGGGGTAGAGGTTTATGCATTAGATCTGAGGGGCTTCGGAAACTCAAAAGAGGAAGACCTCCCCAGAGGAGACACTAGGGACTTCAAGAGGCACCTGCAGGACATAGACGAAGCGGTTGGTTTTGTATGTAAGATAAATCAATCCCAGAAGGTCTACATGCTCGGCCACAGTCTGGGTGGATTATACGCTCTATGGTATGCGGCAAACCACCCAGACAACTTGGACGGGGTAATACTAGCGGCGCCAGCAATAGAGAGCGGAATAAGACCACCGCCGCTGAAAGTCGGTGCTGGACCCCCCTTTGCTCCTGAGACAATTATCGATATGTATGATGCGTGGCCTCAAAGTCTAAAGGAGAGCGAGGAGGGTAAGATGTGGCGTCGTGACCCGCTGAGCACAACGAGTTTCAGTTGGCGCTGGTTAGGAGATTCAATGATTCTGAGAGATAAGGAGGCGCTGCAGAATGCCTCGCAGATTAGGAAGCCGACCCTGATTATTCAAGGGGAGGTGGATGATCTTGACCTTCTCCGCGGAGCTAAGCGGCTTTTCGAGAGCCTTGCAGCCAAGGACAAGTTGCTTCGGACCTTCCCAGACGCAGACCATTGGTTTTACGACGCCATATTCCCTGAAGTGACTGCCAAGCATAGCCCCGAAAAAAGGGAGCAAGTGTTCTCAACGGTCAAGGATTGGTTAAAGACGAAGTAAGCATATGTACTATGTAAGCATCTCAATAGCCTTATCCTCACTTCCACCTGACTGTAATCAGTGAATGGTTTTGGTGGATGCACAAACGGTTGGAGTAATACGCGCACTTTTTTTAAGGCGGGATCCTCATCTTGTCATCTCTGCCTGAATCAAACGTGACAACACGCCTAGGCCTGATAATGATTTTGACGGCCCCTCCCCTAGCTATCTCCAGAAACTCCTTAGCGTAGATCTCTGCTTGCCTGCTTGACATATACTTCTCTGAAACAGATATCGTCTCCTCGAGGCCAACATTATAGTCTAGCTCAGCCTCGCCGTAGACCAGAACGCCAATTGCGGTCTTTTCGTCGTCGACTAGCACGGTGACTCTCCTGTTCCTCTTGATGTTCTTGACTTTACGTGATGCTTCAGTCGTCCAGATTATGAGCGTGTCGTCCCTGTAAATGAACCAAACTGGAGCGGAGTGTATCGTTCCATCTGCGTTCAGGCTGCTTATCCGTGCTATGGGTGCTTTTTCCAGGAATGATCGTACCTCACCGCTTGGGAGCGGAGGAGGCTGAGTCCAAGTCAATTGTATCCCTATTGAGAAGTATTTATCGGTAGATTAAGATTTACATACGTGTTTGGTTCCATAGCCTTATCCTCACTTCCAGTTGATTCTATCCCGTGGCTATGTTTTTGTGGATCTAGCGCGCACGAAATTGCCACAAAAGGTTCCAGTTACCTGATCTTAGAGATTTCTTTAATTGAAATCAAAGCACTACCTAATAAAAATATTAGATCGAACTCTTCGCCAAATAGATAAATAATCTTATCCTCACTTCCACCTGATATCCGCTCGTGAAAGTGAGTAACTAACTCAGCTCCTAGAAGCGTCTATTATATAGTGAAATCCATAAGCTTCACTGGATCGAAATGTCAAAGTCAAC
>JBEKDF010000090.1:0-2938 GCA_050014495.1 Bathyarchaeia archaeon | reverse complement strand
GTGTTACCCAACTTCTTATGCCCTCCTTAGACGCAATAGTCTGAAGTAGATTAGATGTGAATGAGATGCGCCTATTTTGTCTCACTTCGCGAAGGTTGAGCATGTAGTAGATCGCCGCTACGCACACTCCTAGGGCTCCAGCTATGTAGCTCACCGACTGGAGCAACGCTAAGTCAACCATTAATCATCACTAGTTAGAGTCAGGTGGAAGTGAGGATAAGGCTATTGAAGTAAATTATCTACTGGAGATGAATCAATGAAATCGCGTCACTAGGACACTTATCCACACACAACCCACAGCCAAAACAGAGATCCTTATCGAAAACTAGCCTACCACCTACAATCTTTCTCGCCTCAAAGTGACACCTATCAACACAGGCACCACACGAGTTACACTTCGATGAATCCGTCAACGTAGTAGCGAGCCCTTTAAGCATATGTACATCCTTTCCCAGCCAGAGACTGACACCAATCGTGCCACAGCAACACGAGCAGCAGTTGCAGATCCAGTTCACACCCTCAGGCTTAGGAGTATCCGTCCGCATCCCCGCCATGGGAACAAGCCCCGCATCATGAGCCCTCCTCACTATCCCAAGCGCCTCCGTTTTACTCACCTCCTTCGCGAAGCCTTTCCCTATGAGCATATTCGCTGCATCATTAAGTGGAAGACACACGTCAAGTGGCGAGTCACAGTGCTTTCTCTTTACCCTACAGGAACAGTCTGTAACCGCGATTTTACTCGCATGCTGTATATACCTCTCGACGCTGTCGAGGTTGAGCACAGTGTTGTTATACTTGATCTCCTCATAGACGGGAAGCGCAATTGACGTGGCGATGTTCTTCGCGTCCTCAACCGCGTGTTCTTTATCTTTCTCATCGATGAACGGTGAACCGCGATACTTCACCATGGTTTATGAACCACCTTAGGATGTATTTATTTTAGCCTCAGCTGCCAATACCTGATTCGATTTCTTAGCGTGTAACTCGGCTCTTCTCTTCAACTCTTCTACAAGCGCCTCCTGCCCAGCGTACATTGTAGTGTCGCCGGTTTGCTCCCGGGTATACATGCCTAACGGCTCAGTTACTGTCCAGAACCAGATGATCCTGCCGGAGAGGAGCTTTTCAACCAGATCGATGTCGATTAGCTTCTTCTGAACGAGGATGCTTATTCCCTCGAAGTATTGAGCCAGCGTGTGGATAGGTACCCATATCTCAGGGTTGAATTCACCGAACAGGGCTTGTTTGGTTACCTCGAAGATTTTCTGGGGGTCATTCCCGGCCTTAGCACATGTCTCGTATCTATATTTTCCATATAGCTCCGCGAAGGTTGGGTCGCACCATCGGTCGAATATCTGCATGAATAGTTGTGCTTGGCGCGTCTGTAGTGTAGCTCTCAGGTTGTAGACGTAGTAGATTGCTGCTACTAGTACTCCTGTCGCAGCTATCATATAATATACTGTTTGAACCTCACCTAGATCAACCATTAATCATCACTGTATTAGTATCAGGTGGAAGTGAGGATAAGGCTATTGAGGAATTATACCATACTCCGGGTTTTGCTTTGCAAACTCCATCAGCCTATCGTAGAAGTACTCGGCCTCAATCCACCCCCTCGGCTGCTTAGTGATGACCCTCATCTGCCTGATGTATGGCCCCCAGCGCTCCCACTCACCCCTGTAGAACCCACCGATCCATCTAGCTATCATTCGAATATCGACCAAGTCCTCATGAAGCAAGACACCTATATTCTCCCACATAGCGAACAGTTCGTTGAAGATCCTCGCCTTATTCCGGTTCTCCGGCTTGTAGATCTCCATGAAGTCGTCTATGCTGTTGATGTTCCAGTTGTCTACCTCCAGGATTTTGTCCCACAGTCCTCCTGAGAACTTGTCGTAGATGCCCATCATTAGCTGAGCCTGACGGGTTTCAAGTGTCTGGCGCTGAGCCTCCAGCATCAACTCCTGAGACTTGAGGCTTAGCTCCTGGTTCCTCTGGCTTATTCTGATGTTCATCACATAGTAGACCGCTGCTATCGTCACGCTTACAGCTGTTACCAATATTCCGATCGTCTGTGCATCAACCAATAGAATCACTGGAGAAGAATCGGGGGAAGTGGGGATAAGATATTCGCCAGTAAAATTACTTGCACGTTAGATGAGGCTTATGCCAACGTCTCTTTAGGATAAGATTTTCATAAAAGTGAATTCAAGACTTTGTAATCACTGGCATCGCAGTTTCATGCTCAAGGATTCGGTACTCAGGATTATCCCTCGCGAACCTCATCAGTCTATCATAGAAGTACTCAGCCTCAATCCAATCTCTCGGAGACTTCCAGACCACCCTCTGGTGCTTGATGTACGGCTCCCACTTCTCCCACTGACCCTTATAGAAGCCGCCAAACCCCCTAGCAATTGGTCGAATATCGATCAGATTTTCATGAAGCAACACCCCCGTTTCTTCATAGACGGCAAACACGTCGTTGAAGATCTTACCCTTCTCCATGGTGTCCTCGTTGAAGATCCCCATGAATTCATCGACGTTGTTGAACTTCCAGCTGTTCACCTGGAAGATTTTATCCCAGTTCCATTTATCGAATATGTCCATCATTATCTGGGCATTTCTGGTCTGGAGTGTGGTTCTTAGTGTAATCACGTAGTAGAATGCAGCCACGCATACCCCCAGTGCCCCAGCTATGTAGCTGACAGACTGGAGCAGAGTTAGGTCAACCATATCATGTCATGTAATTATCAGATGGAAGTAAGGATAAGACTTTGGAGGATGCAACTTACTTCCAGATTACTCTCGGCTCCAACCTGACGGGTATTCGTCGGAACGTATTCTTAGGATACCCCAACATCATAGCCCCAAACGCGTTATGCCCAGCAGGAACCCCAAGTGCCTCCCTCATCGGAGCCCAAGCATTCGCTGCGAAGTTGAA
>JBEKDF010000089.1:0-2952 GCA_050014495.1 Bathyarchaeia archaeon | reverse complement strand
TCTTGTCCTAAGTGAACTCACCTCCTCTGGTTGGGCAGACCGTTGGGGGACGAGACCCCAACTGTTAAGATAAGGTTATTCTAGTGTGGATGAATTTCGGGACAAGCCAGCGCGCACGCCAATGCCCGAAACCCTGACCGCGCATCCGTCAACAATAAGCAAAGTATAGCTGCACACGCGCATGATCCAAGTCGATCACTGAAGCAACCGTTTTCTACCACTGAACCACTCCTCATCCATGTCCAGCAATAAAGCAATGGTAGATGTCCTCTTCGAGTGTTTCTATATGAGCCTCGGCGTCCGTGAAGGACATCCGATGCTGACCTTCAGGTGGCCGCTGACACCAATGCCACCTGCAGCCATAGGGCAGACATACAACGGAGTAACGTTCAACCTCACATCCACGAACACCTTGCTCGTCAGGGATGAGGACAAGAACATAATAATCGATCCTGGCATCATACAACTTGGTCGCTATGGGTGCATCCCGAAGAGGCTCGCCGAGTTCGGCCTCAAGCCAGGGGATATAGACCTAGTCATCAATACCCACTGCCACTATGACCATACCGAGTCCAACTATATGTGGAGGGGAAAACCACTCATAATCCACGAGGCCGAATACGATTACGCCGCGGAGCTATACTGGCCGGATTGGAGGAAGGCATTCATCGATATTCTCGACGTGAAGACATTCAAGGGGGAGAAGCGGGTCACGAAGAATGTTAACCTCATAGAGACTTTCGGTCATACGCCGGGTAGCATCTCTGCGCTTGTTGAGACCGCTGAGGGTCTTGTTGCATGCATTGGAGACGCGGCGATCGTGAAGGAGGATTACCTTGAGTTTAGGGAGCCGATGGTGGTGACGAAGAACATCAGTGGCGCCACGGCAATTGACAGCCTAAAAAGGATAGCGAAGCACAAGCCGGTGCTTGTCATCCCGGGCCACGACGCCCCTTTCAAGCCCTAGAGGTTATGCGCGCGCGCACGAAACGTAAAAGGTACAGAATTAAATATTATTAATATTAACGGATTCTGTCAAAGTAAATGAGCATTATTTGGATAAAATAAATATGACAAATTACTTCACCACAGATAAGCCGCTAGGATATTATCTGCATTACCTCAAGCTGGCCATCAGACTCTATCGAGGATTCTTTCTCAACACATTAGGTCTAAAATACCCCTACATAAGCGGACACAAGCTGACATACAACTGCAACCTAAGATGCAGCATGTGCCCTTTCTGGAAGAGATCCTACAAAGACACCTCGCTCGCGGACGAGAAGCGAGTAATTAAGGCACTATATGACTCTGGTATATGCCTGATAGCGTTCGAGGGAGGTGAACCTCTTCTGAGGGAGGACCTCCCAGAGATACTCGAGTATGCTAAAACCTTAGGCATGAGCACAAGCATAATCACGAACGGCGTCCTGCTTAGTAGTAAAATCGATTCAATCGCGCCCTACATCGACGGATCAATCTACGTCTCCATTGACGGAATCGGGGAAACACACGACAAGATCAGGGGTTCAAGTGGATGCTACGATAAGGCCATCGAGGGAATACGGAGCTGCGGAGGTAAGGCCTTTGTGACGATTAATACCACAATCATGAAGGAGAACGTTGACGAAATCCCTGATTTGGTGAAGTTGGCGAAGGAACTCAAAGTTGGTATCTCAATGGCCTTGGTGTACAACTACGATGACATCTCCCTTGAGCACCTTACAAGCCAGGAGATACATAAGGTATCCAATACACTGATTGATATGAAACAGCAGGGTTACCCCATCGTCCATTCCATTGATTATCTCAGGATTTTAGGGGGTGACCAGACTTGGGATTGTAAGCCCTGGCTGGTGGCGAACGTTGACCCTGATGGTAAAATTGTTCAGCCTTGCTACTGTCTTAATAACTATAAGTCATCGACGAAGATCTCCGACGTGAACATCAACTCGTTATGGAGACAATTTGACTGGTCTAAATTTAAGGAATGTAACAAGTGCACACTTCATTGTTATGTAGAACCCTCTCTTATCCAATCATTTAATATTGGAACTTATAGGAACTGGGGCAGAGTCCTAAAAAAGATATAGAATAGAGACTTTTCTTAAAATTTTGAAATTAAATACGTTGCATGTGTGGTCGATTGGATTATTTTTGGGGTCCAGGGTTCGGCCCTGGGTTCTGGTTAGGAGCTGGATCGGGGTTTGGACTAGGATTGGGATTCGGCGTTGGATTAGGTGTCGGATCTGGCGTCGGATTCGGGTTCGGCTTAGGATTCGGATCAGGAGCCATCATCTATTCATCCCTCTTCAATCAATTATTCGAGCGCGCCTGTTTCGAAGCCGCGCCATAGATGATTAGACCAAAACCAGCAATTATGGCAACGATCGATCCTATGACATACATTTGCAGATTATTGTAACGCTGTTGTAGCGCTGGGTCTAAGGCTGTTCCTATTTGACCCAAAACACCTGATAGGTTCTGATAGTCGGACCAATAGAAAATTAGGCCAATTGCTCCAACTGCCAGAATTATCAACCCTATAACAAAGATTCCAGTCTTCATAGATTTCCTTGGGAAATGCAGAGAATTAAATGTAAGGTAAGATGCCATAAATACTCTCATAATCTTTGGGAAAAATCATGAGCTAAACAAATCGAAAATCCTAAACATAATCGGTAACGCAGACTATGTTGTTACTAAATTGATTATTGCAAAGTTCAATACTAATCAAGAAGATACTGTTGACCACGACATCTCCGTATCATCATTCCCGAGTGTGAAGATTATCTAGACACCACCGACTCTATGAACTCACAATTTTAAGTTAACTGAGTGTTTGCGTTTTTCATGACTACCTCGTGTCAATCAGCCTCAGCAGACTCCTCGTCGAATCATCCGACTCCCGCAGCCTGTGAATGAACCCATGCATCGCCTTCCTCCGCACCC
>JBEKDF010000088.1:0-3147 GCA_050014495.1 Bathyarchaeia archaeon | reverse complement strand
TGTGATGGGTGTGGGCTTGTTTTTGCTGTAAGTGAGTGGCTGAGTCATTTATGTGGTGGTTTTACTCTTTTGTTGGAGGGTTATTTGGGGGTGTCTATTTTAGGGACAAGCCAGCGCGCGCTTCATATCCATCGGGTTTTACAGCCGAGTTGTTCGAAATGTTCGTCTTCCGTGATTATGTACTCCGCTGAGTTTTGGTTGTATGTGGCGGCGATTAACGCGTCGGCTATGGGAACTTTTGGGTGTATGTTCAGTAACTTCCCCGCCTCGACGGCGACTTCTTTGTCTATGTCGGTGATTGTTGCGCCTCTGCTCTCTAAGATGTTGATTTGGTTAAGGGCTGCCTCTACGCCGTTTTTTCTACCCGTGATCTTGATGTATTCGGTTGTAACTATGGATGGGATGAGTAGGTGACGGCTCAGCTCGCGTAGTAAGAGCCTTGCTGCTTTCTGTCGGGTTTCTTCTGTTGGTGGGAACCAGAATGTGATTAGTAGTCTTGTATCGCAGATGGTGGTCAACGCCAGTTGTGCCTCGTCTGTTCGAGTTCTGTGAGCATGTTGTCGTATTCTTCTTCGCCGACGGGTGGGCCTGGTTCGGGTGGCGGGATCGATCGTAGGAGGATGCCCTCGGGGTGTTCGCTTATGTTCATGGTTGTTCCCTCGATTATGTTGAGTTTAGCCCTGAGTTCAGCTGGTATCGTCACCTGGCCCTTGTGTTTAACCCTCACGATAGTCATACTTTATCTATGTATGACTTTTTTATAGTGATACATAAGGCTATGGTTTTACGCGCGCGCGGCGGGACGGCTGTGCCCTCAGCTATGTCATCACTAGGGCCCTGAGGAGTCTTCTTCGGTTCCGTCAAAGTCCACCTCTAGTACGCTTTTGCAGTACGGGCACCTGACCTTGCTCTTGAAGGTACCATCTGGTTGAGAATGTATCCAGAAGTTTCCACCGCAGTTGCTACACCTCAGCGCGCGCGCTTGGCTTGGGCGGGCAATGTGTGGGTTCACTCAAGTAGTTTGGAAGGGTCTTAAGGCCCTGTCATTCTGGTGATACTGGCTCTATTATTATGCGGTTTCCCTCAATGTATATCTCAACGTCGTCTCCTATCTCAACCTTCACGGCGTTAACCACGTCGTCGGGTAGGTATACGGCTGGCCGATTCCCAGCGCTGCTGATCTTGCGTCGGAGCCTGAGGGGCTTGATCATGGATTCGATTCGGCGTCTGATCTTGTCATACTCCTCCACATCTATCACCTCATCTCCGCATACAGGGCATTTGAGAGCCTTGACGTCCTTCACGATGATTCCGTGATACTCGTAGTCGATCACCACGGGCACCATCTCGCCTTCAAGTCGCAGCAGCAGACCCTCGACACCAGACAGGTGCAGCTCTTCATGAGCGTCTACCAGAGGTTCATGGAACCCGACTTCCAGAACACTTGGTTTGAAGTAATGTCATGGCAGTGGAGTGACTTCGACGACTTCCAAGCCAAATACAGCGAGAAGGCGAACCCCGAGGCTTGGAATAAGATCTTATGGGTGGCTACCTTCTTCGAGGGGTTAGGGGTCCTTGTTAAGAGGGGCTTCATAGACACCGCGATTGTGGACGACCTGATGTCGATGTACGTAATTGGCTTTTGGCAGAAGATTGAACCCCTCTGGATAAGGCTTCGGAAACTGTGGAACTCCCCCGCGGCTGGGGAGCACGTTGAGTATCTCTACGGTGTGATTCACGAGATCTGGAAGCAGCAGCACCCGGGGCTCGGGGATCCGACCTTACCTCAATAGTCTTATCCTCACTTCCACCTGATTCTTCTCCAGTGATTCTATGGTCGATGCGCAGACGATTGGAGTGTTGGTCACAGCGGCAAGCGTGACAGTTGCGGCCATCTACTATGTGATGAACATCAGAATAAGCCAAAGAAACCAGGAACTCATGCTCAAGTCACAGGAGACATCCGCAAAGACGCAGGAGCTCGCATTAAAGTCGCAGCAGCAAGCAGCGGAGACGAGACAAGCCCAGCTCTTCATGCAGGTGTTCAACAGGTACCACGAAGAGGAGTTCTGGAGGATCTATAACACGGTGCAGAGCAGAGACTGGAAGAACTATGAAGACTGGGATCGAGACAGATCCGACCCCAACTTTGCCCCCATCAGGCTCTCCTTGGGCTGCTATTTCGAGGGTATAGGGGTCTTGGTAAGCAGGGGTCTGCTCTCCACAGAGTTAGTGGCAGACATCCTCGGTGGCACCCTTGTGAGTTACTGGAATAAGCAGTGCGAGTATATCAAGGGGTTCAGGGTTAGAGCGGAGTACCCTCAGTATGGCGAATATTCTGAGTATCTCTATAACGAGATCATGAGGATTCGGGGATCTGGGTTTTCGCCGAAGATTGAGTATGGGTCGACGTCGTCCAAAGTCGATGCGAAGGGGTTGTGATTGATTGGTTGACCTTGCTGAGATTCAGGCTGCCTACTACATGGTGGCGGCGACGGGAGTACTAGTAGCAGCGGCCTACTACGTCCTCAACATGAGGGCGACATTGCAGACTAGGCGAATTAGCCTAATCGACAGCATCCCCAACCGGGTAGTGAACACGGAGGGAATGAGCAAATACTTTGAACTAATGAACTACGAGTGGAGCGACTACGGAGACTTCGAGAGAAAATATGGCTCAGACAACAACGTGGAAGCCACCGCCAAGAGATTTTCGCTGTGGGTCGAGTTTAACTCGATGGGTGCGATGGTCCGTAAAGGAATGATCAGGGCAGAGGATCTATACGACATGGGTTTAACGAGCCCCGTCTATTTCTGGGCGAAGTATATGCCCATCATCGAGGAGAATCGGAGGAGGTACAACGGCGAGGGCTATTTGAGGGACTTCGAGTACCTTGCGGGGGAGCTACTGAGGGTCATGAAGGAACATGACCCCACATACTCCCTACCTGAGGCCCTTACAAAGTATATCCCAGATAAGTGACCTCTATCACCATAGCCTTATTCTTCCATTTTCACTAATCCCAATCAGTGATGATTAATGGTTGATCTAGGTGAGATTCAGGTAGCGTACTACATGATAGCCGCGACCGGGGTACTATTAGCGGCAGCCTTCTACGTGATAAACATCAGGGCGCAGAACCGAAA
>JBEKDF010000087.1:0-3266 GCA_050014495.1 Bathyarchaeia archaeon | reverse complement strand
TTGGTTAGGTTTGGTTTTTGGGTTCTTGGGGGTGTTGTTGGTCTGTTTATACGCTTCGATTGTTGGCTTTGTTGGGTGAACGATTAAAATCAGAGGTTACTACGAATCCTCTTATCATATATTTTCGCCAATATTATTCCAATATTTATGGATTATTTATCAATAAAACTATAGGCACTCAATCGATGGATCGACCATGGAGACATGGTTCGGCCTACACGCGGCCACCTACGGCAACACCTTCAACGAGGTAAAACAGAGCTGCCTCGAGGCGGAGAAACAAGGACTCCAGCTATTCACCATCATCGACCATTTCATGAACGAGTTCCACCCAGCGCAGGGCCCACACCCGCTCGAGTGCTGGACAACCCTCGCGGGGCTCGCGGCGGTAACCGAGAAGATTAGACTGGGACCACTCGTTTCATGCTACCGATACCGGCACCCGGCAGTTTTAGCTAAGATGGCTACGACTGTTGACCACATCTCCAACGGCAGAGTGGTTCTGGGCCTTGGCGCTGGTTGGCACGAAGCCGAGTTTAAGGGATACTTTGGGGAGTACCCCTCGAACGGGGAGAGGCTTCGGGGGCTCGAGGAGACGGTTGAGATCTGCAGAAGTATGTTAACCAATGAGATAACGAACTATGACGGGAAGATCTATGGAAACATCAAAGCATTGAACTCCCCTCAACCCGTACAGAAGCATCTGCCCATCATGATTGGTGGAGGCGGGGAGAAGGTGACCCTGAGGATCGCAGCTGAGAACGCGGATATTACACATTTTATACCCGGCAAGGACTATGCGAAGGATTTGAAGTCGAAGCTCTCCGCGTTGAGGAGGCACTGCGAGTCTGTTGGAAGGGACTACGATGAGATAAGGAAGGGGACCTGGATGATTCTCGCGATGGATGAGTCGATGAGTGGGGCGGAGGCTAAGCTTAGGGAGACTGCTAGGTGGGTTGGTGTGCCTTTTGAGTCTATAGATTATCTGCAGGCTCTTTGTGGTACGCCGGATTTGGTTGTTGATCGTGTTAGGGAGTATGTTGAGATGGGGTTTGGGTTGATTACGTTCGTTTTGGTGCCGCAGCCTAGTAGGGCTGATATTCAGCTTCTTGCCAGGGATGTTATTGGGGCATTGTAGATCAGGAGCATTTCAATAGCCTTATCCCAACTTCCACCTGATCCTCGTACAAAACATAAAATATCATTGAGATGATGTTCAGGTATGTCTTTCGCTAATAATAATGGTGTAAAGATCCACTACGAGGTGGAAGGCCAAGGGCCGCCCCTCGTCCTCCAGCACGGCGTAACAATGTCCCTCAACCTATGGAGAGTACAAGGCTATACCAGTGCCCTCAAAGACGATTACACACTAATACTCATCGACGCACGTGGACACGGCAAAAGCGACAAGCCACACGAACCCGAAGCCTACACGATCGAGAAAATGACTGGGGATGTGGTCGCCGTCCTCGATGTCCTCGGGATTGGGAAGACGCGGTATTGGGGGTACTCGATGGGAAGCATGATAGGCTTCCAGCTGCTGAAGCAGCACCCCGCGAGGTTTAGTTCATTCGTATTGGGTGGTATGAGCCCATATCCCTGGCAGTCAAAGGAGGAGCAAGATTACATCGGACTCCTCCGTGAGGTTGGAGGGATAGGTGCCCGCGGTGGGGCTGAGGCTGTGATCTCAGCCTTCGAGAAGGTCGGAGTTGTGACCGAGGCGTGGAAGCAGCAGTTTCGTGAAAATGACTGGGTTGCGATTGACGCCGGCTTCAGAGGAGCGGCCGGCTGGTTCTTAACTGATGATGTGCTGGTTGGTTGCTCGACGCCGTGCTTTCTGTATGCTGGTTCTCTTGATCCATGGTTTTCTGGGGCGAGGAGGTGTGCGGGTGTGATGCGTTCAGCTTCGTTTATGTCCGTCCCAGGGCTAGAGCACGGTGACACTTTCGACGCCTCCGCATCTGTCCTGCCTCGTGTGAAGCGTTTCTTATCCGGGGTTTCGTAAAGTTTGAGTTTGTGTCCATAGTCTTATCCTCACTTCCACCTGATTGTTACATTGTGAGATTGTTTTGGTAGGACTAGCAGATATTCAGACCACGTATTACCTGGTGGCAGCAACAGGAGTACTCGTAGCAGCGATCTACTATGTGTACAACATGAGGGCCACGAGGAGAACACAGGACTTGGCGCTAAAGGCTCAGGATCTGATGCTCAAGTCGCAGGAGCAGACCCTCGAAACTCGTCAGGCTCAGCTCTTCATGCAGATATATGCTAAGATGTATGAGCCAGACTTCCTCGCCAACCTGAACCACGTCATAGCCTTCGAGTACAAGGACTTTGATGACTATGAGAGAAAGGTGAGTTGGGCCAGTAACCCCGATGAAGCAAAGAAGTTTGGCCCCGTTAACCTGTACTTCGAGGGCATAGGCGTCCTGGTTAAGAGGGGTCTGATCAGCCCCGCGCTCGTGGATGACATCATTTCTGGGTGGGTCATCGCTTTCTGGGAGAAGTATAGGCCTTGGTGCATTGAATTTAGGAGGAGGTACAACTACCCTGCTGCGGGTGAGCATATTGAGTACCTCTATAATGAGATCAAGAGGATAGCCGATGCGGAGCACGGGGATATTGGTCCGGTCGCGCAGAGGGCATTTGGCTAGGAGAGTAGTCCTCAACAGTCTTATCCACACTTCCGCTTGATACTCCACCAGTGATGATATGGTTGACTTGGTTTTTCTCCAGTCTGTCTCATACATGGCTGGGGCCCTAGGAGTGTGCGTAGCGGCGATCTACTACATGCTCAACCTTCGCGAAGTGAGACAAAATAGGCGCATCTCATTCACATCTAATCTACTTCAGACAATTGCGTCTAAGGAGGGCATAAGAAGTTGGGTAACACTAATGAACACTAAGTGGAACAATCTTGAGGACTTCAGGATCAAGTACGATTCCGCTGTGAACGAGGAGAACTTCATCGACAGACAGATGTACTTCTATGCATGTGAAATTATAGGGTTCCAGTACCGCAGGGGGCTGATTGATTTGGAGACGGTCTATGAGACCGCGGGGGAGCCAATAATAGATATATTCCTCAAGTTTAAGCCGGTTTTAGATGAGTACAAGAGACTTGGAGATTATGGAAAGGATGTTTTGCAGAATTTCGAGTATTTAGCCTTCAAGATGGCGGAGATCAAGTCCCAGAGGGACCCGGCGTATAAGGGTGCTTACCAGTACTTCGGTGGGTCTGAGGCATGGGACGAGACATTCGG
>JBEKDF010000086.1:0-3597 GCA_050014495.1 Bathyarchaeia archaeon | reverse complement strand
GGATTTACAATACCCTGTCTCATCAACGTCCCGATTCCCATGTAAAGATACAGTTGAGCTTCCCATTTTTCATGATCCTCCATGTTCTGGGGACCATACTTCTTGAAGAAGTCTTGACCATCTTTGAAGCTCCACAGCATGCCCATCTCGTCTCGGCTTCGATGGAACTCCTTTGAGGAGTAGGTCTTGTAGATGTCCATGAATAGCTGTGTCTGTCTAGCTTCTGCGGATTGTTGCTGAGCCTTGAGTGTTAACTCTAGGGTCTTCCTGCTGTTTCTTAGATTTACTACGTAGTATATCGCTGCTACGAGTACCCCCGTTGCTGCCACCATGTAGTAGACTTCTTGGATCGTCTGAAAGTCAACCATAGCTTAGTATCAGGTGGAAGTGAGGATAAGGCTATTTGCTCTTAGAGAATCCGACCTCCCATCCCCTTGGCGTCTCAATCTTAAGCTCAGGGTGCGCAACCGCGTAATCCATCACACGATCATAGAGATACTGCGTCTCTATCATAAACCGTGGAAAACTAGTCTTCTCCCTAACATCGATGAACCCATCCCCGAACGCTTCCCAGTACCACTTAATCAGCCCAGAGTTCAACTCAGAAACCATCCGAACGTTCACTAGACCCTCCCTCACCAGCACGCCTATCCCCTCAAGCCACTGACCAACCATGCTCATTGCAAGCCACTTTTCCTTGTCCTTCCTGAGATTCGCCCAGTCCTGATAGTTCTTCATATTAATAGTGAATATAACATCGGTGACATTGGCCCAGTCCTTTGAGTATGTTGTGTTGTATATGTTCATGAATAATTGAGCCTGCCTCGTCTCAAGCGTGGTTTTTATGTTTCTCTGGTTTGTCCTCAGCGTTAACACATAGTAGACCGCTGCTACTGTCACGCTAGCTGCAGTTACTAATACTCCAATCGTCTGTGCGTCAACCATAGAATCACTGGTTGAGTATCACGTTGAGGTTTGAATAAGACTATTGAGTGAGGCTCTTTCTCTGAACCTCCCACATCGTCTCCGTCTTCTTCTTGAAGTCCCTATCCCTCTCACCCTGCAACTTCTCTAAAGCATCAGCAAGGCGCTCCCAATTCGAATACGTATCCTTAGCCCACTCCCACTCCCTGTACCTCTCAACAATCGGCTTGAACTTCGCCCAGCTCTGAATCACATATGCCCCACAGACATTGTAGACGGTCTCAAGGTCCACGGCTCCTGTCCTATACTGGTATCCAATGGACTCGCATGTGTTCCAGAAGGCAACTCTCTTCCCGAAGTTCTCCCTGTTGACGCTTGAGTCGTACCTCTTCACGTAGTCATCCCAGTCCCTCCACTGCATGTTGCCTAGGTCAAGCCAGTTGAGCATGCCCTCCTGCGAGGTGAATGTTTGGAGTATGTTGCTGGCGAATGTTGCTCTCCTGTTCCTCATGGTCTCCCTCAGATTTACTACGTAGTAGAAGGCTGCGACCAGAACACCTGTAGCCGCTACCATGTAGTATACTGTCTGAACTTCAGCTAGATCAACCATTAATCATCACTGATTAGAGTCAGGTGGAAGTGAGGATAAGGCTATGGAAGATGTAAACACAAACAACTACTTGAATTCATCAGGCACCCTGATCTTCAACTCAGGATGCTCTCTGCCATATTCCACCACCCTCTTTGCGAGATATTCCTGCTCAATACCGTACCTCGGGAAGTCCCAAACCTCCCTACACCTCAATATGCCTGGACCGAACTTTTCCCACCATGTAAGAATAGTGCCCGAGCAGAGCTCGGATACTAGCCTGACATCGACGAGGTTCTCCCTCACAAGGACCCCCATTCCCTCCAAGTGCATACCGAGAGCGTAGAACGAATCCCTGAGTTCATCATTCTTGGTCATCTCATCGAAGTCTTTCACGTCGTGGAGATTCAATCCCATCGCAATATTTTGTGCTGAAAGGAACTCCTTGGTGGCCTCAGTCCTATATATGTCCATAAAGAGCTGAGCTTGTCTAGTCTCAAGGGTCTGTTCCTGGGATCTCGCGGCGATTTGCTGTGTCTTCATGTTGATTCTCAGCGTGAATATGTAATAGATCGCTGCAAAAGTCACACTAACTGCTGTAACCAATACTCCGATAGTTTGCAGGTCTACCAAAACCATCTCACATAGAAGTATCGGGTGGAAGTGAGGATAAGACATTCGCCCATCAAATACTTGTATCTTAGATGGGACTTCCCAAAGATGCTCGCATAAAGGTAAATGTAGGTAGATCCTTTAGGGGGTCTTCGCGTGCATCGCATCAGCCTGTTCCTGCATGATCCGACCCAATCTACCCTTCTCTAAATCTCCCTTCACCTGATCGTATTCAAGCAGCTTCTCGGCAACGGACTCGAAGTCACGGTAAGCTAATGGAGTGAAGTCGGTTTTCCGATACATCTCAATGACTGGCTTAAACTTAGTCCACATATACTGGATCACTGAGCCACTCCCAATATCGAGTGTCCTCAGGTCGAGTAGACCATCATTATATAGTTGTCCAAGTTTATCGCACTTAATCCACATAGACTGCCTCAACGCATAGTTCTCGGGGTTGACCCGCGAATCGTATCTCTTCTTGAAGTCCTCGAGGTCGCTCCACTGCATCGAGACGAGTTCGACGAAGTCTCTTAGACCCTCCTTGGTTGAGAATGGCTCCATGAGTGTGGTTGTGAGGGTTATTCTGCGGTTTCTGGTCGTTTCCCTCAGGTTTAGCATGTAGAATATCGCTGCTACAATTACTCCCGTCGCCGCCACCATGTAGTAGGCAGCCTGAATCTCACCTAAATCTACCAAAACATTTCACAGAAGATATTCAGGTAGAAGTGGGGATAAGACATTCGTCAATTAAAAACACCGTTATGGCGAAGCTGTAGGCACCTTTACCTCTGGATACATTCTTTCAGCTTCTTTGAAGAAATACTCAGCATAGTAGGCGAAGTTAGGCTCATTCAAATAGACTCTATAACCCTTAAGAACCGGGGCAGCCCTCTTCCACACATATTTGGGCCAAATAGGGCTTATCAGCTTCATCAACATCTCGGGGTCAACAATCTTCTCCTTTAGAAGCAATCCAATTTGATTCATAGTGCCCATTACGGTGTACCAGTTCTGAAACTCCTTAGGATCCGATCGGTATCTGTTCGCCCAATCCTCGAAGCTGGTGAAGTCTGCGTCCAGTATGAAGTGTCTCC
Organism: Bathyarchaeia archaeon; assembly: GCA_050014495.1. GTDB lineage: Archaea > Thermoproteota > Bathyarchaeia > TCS64 > TCS64 > UBA8941. The sequence goes on along the minus strand of JBEKDF010000086.1, from coordinate 375 downwards.
ACTCTTCTACTTGTTCTTTGGCGGTGATGAGGTTTCCATATAGAATTGTAGTGTCTACTGCCATCTTCTTCTGAACCATTCTCAAGTTTATTATATAGTATATCGCTGCCACAGTCACGCTTGCTGCCGTAACAACTACTCCAACCGTCTGCGCATCGACCAATAGAATCACTGGAGAATAATCAGGCTGAAGTTGGGAAAAAGCTATTGAGACTAGGTCTTTAGCTCCGGGTGACTGGCAAGATAATCCATTAAACGATTGTATAGAAACTCAGTCTGATCCATAAAACGAGAATACCCCTGCTCCTCCCTTAACTCACTCAAAACTGGCTTAAGCTTCTCAAAATATTTTATGGTAACACCGGCGAACAGGAG
>JBEKDF010000085.1:0-4762 GCA_050014495.1 Bathyarchaeia archaeon | reverse complement strand
GTTTTGCAGAATTTCGAGTATTTAGCCTTCAAGATGGCGGAGATCAAGTCCCAGAGGGACCCGGCGTATAAGGGTGCTTACCAGTACTTCGGTGGGTCTGAGGCATGGGACGAGACATTCGGTAAGAAGTAATGTCTCAATAGCCTTATCCTCACTTCCACCTGATACTAATCAGGTGTATTTGATTGGACATACCCACAATGACGTTAATCGTTCAAACCTGTGGAGTTGTAGGGACACTCCTAGCAGCGACAATTGGTGTTAGAAGTTATGTAAACTCCAATAAACGAGCTGAAGACGTGAAGAAGAAGGAGCAGGAAACGAGAGACAGGGAACTTGAAACTAGGAAGCTTCAGTTCATGATAAGCTTCGTTCAGAACTACTACAACGTCGAGGGAAGCAGAAGACTCGTAGACCTCTTGAATATGCAGTGGAAGGACTGGGACGACTTCGAGAGAAGGTATGGGTCAGACAACAACCCAGAGTACACCGCAAAGCTGACGACCCACTTAAACTATCTGGAGATGGTCGGCACCATGCTGAAGGATAAGATGATTGATCCTGAGACACTTTACAACATGAATGGCGTCAATGTGATCTTCCTCTACATGAAGTTCAAGGATTATTTGACCTACGAGAGGGAGCACTATTTTGGAAAAGACTTACTGGTCAACTTTGAGTACCTTGGGCAGGAGATGCTGAAGATCAAGCTGAGGCGGGACCCATCGTTCAAGGTGCCAGAGAACTTCATCAGCTATATTCCCGAGAATTAACCTCAACAGCCTTATCCTCACTTCCACCTGATACTGAACTGTACGCAACCATTAAATATCCAAGAGGGAGAAATAAAAAACGGTTCTACTTTCACCATTCAGTGACTGTAGAATCATAAGGAGGAGCCAACATGATTGTGAGAAGAGTCACATACACTAGCCAGACGGGCAAAGACATGATGAGTACAAGGAATCTGGTCCATACAAGGAGATCGTTAAGAGCCTATCAGAGTACGCGGATTTGAAGAAGCCCATCGTGGACGAGGTCTTCGACTGCCTGGAAGTGTAGCATGGTCTTATTCACATTTTTTTCTGTGCTCGTCGCTAGCTCTTATCGTGTCGGCGATATCAAGTTAGCATGTATGGGAGCTAGCCTTATCCTGAGTCCCACCTTCTCCTTAAGAAAATCTTAACCCAAATTCACTTTGGCATAAGCCTCATCTTACATGCAATAATCTTATTCGAACTTATACCTGATTCTTAATCGCGCGTGCTAAATTTATTAAAAGAGTGTAGAAATGTACATGCGACAATTCATCTCGCTCTATTTTGATAGTTTGTTTTAACTACTATTCCAAAAAGGTTACAGTTCATGTTTTTTATCGTTCAATTTCCCTAGGGTCAGTCACCTTAAGGTATGCATAAATCGCCACGAGTACCATGCCCGCCGAGCAGAGAATGAATGGGTAAATCGGGTTATACGTGTATAGTGTTCCACCCAGGGCCTGACCCAGGGCCACTGGAAGGAACAGTAGCATGCCTCCACCCGACGTCGTCCCCCTGATGTCAACGTAGAATGTTCCTGTACCAAGCGTCGAAATGACTCTGCCTCTCCTCTCCCTGGGGACCCAGTCTGCTACTAGAGACTGTGACCCGGAGATCAGGAAGTCATTGATGATTGCCATGGGTACAACCATCAAAATGAGGTAGATCCAGTTCTGAACCCAGAACGCGAAGACCAGGGGTATGAGAGGCGTCAAGAATAGGAATGGTATCAGAAGCTTACGTCTACCATACTTATCCATTACTCTCCCAGCGTTATAGGCAACAAACGTGCGCGTGAGGCCTTGAACAGCCGCTGTTAAGCCCCACTCCGTGGCGGATACTCCGATGATCGTGTAGGCGTAAATTATCCACATTGATCCGGGTATAGCGACGAAGAATATCTGAACGACCTGCAGTACCGCCCAAACCCTCACTGGTTCAGGCATCCACTTGATCGTCTCCCAGGTGCTGAGATACGAGTCTTTGAAGAGCTTGGGTATGTTACGCAGATCGATCTTCTCCAGCTTACTGGTGTCTATGGTCTCCTTCAGGGTGAAGCGTCGAAGCCCTGCCACGAATAGCCCCGCAAAGAAGCCTACCCAGTAGATGTCTCTCAGAGCGGGTATCAACCCCATTCGATCGACCAGGAAACCACCTACTGCAGGGGCCAATATGGAGAAAGCTTGGGGAACAGAGATTGCAATGCCAAACCCTGCGGCTCTCTGCCCGATGGGTATGGAGTCAGCCATCAGAACTGTTAGGATTGGATTGTAGAAGAGGACGAAGTTTGTGAGGAAAGCCGCGAACATTAACGTTTGCCAGTTCTGGGCTATGGCGTAGGGGATGAAGCTGAATGCGTAGCCAAAGGTGGCCCAGTTTATCAGCTTGACGCGGCCCGACTTATCCGCTATGTAGCCGCCGACTGGGTATAGGAATAGACCGGCTAGAGCCGCGACTGATCTGACGAAGCCAACGTCGGCGGCGGATCCTTTGAGCGCCTCAATGTATAGTGGCAGATAGGATGAGGGGATATTGGTTGTGAAGCCCCATATGCACTGACACAAGACGAGCCAGAATAGGTTCCCTCTTAGCATTCCTATGCCGAATTCTTTCTTTGGTTCAGCAGTAGCCATTTATCATGTTCCTTCGGTATTGGATAAGCTGGCGTTCCTTACGCGTTTATTTGATCAAGTATTTTAATTATTTGCGCACGCGATCGAGAGAGAGTTTCTATTTTGCAGAGTTACCTGTTAAACCTAGGAGGCACTTCAATACATCAGTTTCATTTACTACACCCAGAAGCCTCATATCATCATAGTTTTCGACTATCCAAGCGTTGTCGAGGTCAGACTCCATCAACTCTGGTACAAGTTTATCGAGACGAGTATCTAGTGTCGCTACAACCGATCTTCTAAGAGTAAGGCTTCCAACAGTCAGGTTACTGTTTTTCTCAGCGCCGATGAGAATGTCCTCAAGAGTAATGGTTCCGTGAAGCCTTCGCTCCTTATCTACCACTGGGTACTCTCGGTGACTCTTATCCCGTACAAATTCCATTACCTCGCCAATTGTTGAACCCTCATCAATACTCAGCACATCGCCTCTGAGATCACCGACTGTAATCGCCTCAAGTTTCTTCGCGTTAACACCACCCTCGATCTGATGGTAGAGGATCCCGATCATCTCCTCCTCCTCAACAAACTCGTCAAGGGGCTGTATGTCCTCATAGAAAGAGGAGCCTTGAGAGAAAAAGTAACTCGTAGCTGCAGCTACGAGTGCAGTGATTATAGTTGCTGGCCCTGAAGTCTCGGCGACAAAGGCAACGCTTGTTAAAAGCGTCTTGTTTGTCGCAGCCATCAGAGCGGCTATAGCAGCCATCACTATCGTAACGGAGTTAAGGCTAGGGAATATTGAACAGTAAATGGCGCCGATGGCCGCGCCTATAAATATGGTCGGCGTGAATAATCCTCCGCTGCCACCCATTCTCAATGTTACGCTGGTCAGCAGAATCTTGAAGACTGCTAGTGATAGGAGGAGGGTCAGGGGGACGCTTGTTGGTGACTTAGCGAGGTTTGAAATTGTGGAGTATCCTAAACCCTGAATTTGAGGTAGAAGAAGACCAGCTACACCGATGATAAATCCGCCGAGGAGTGGTACGAGATATTTGTTTTTGATCCTATTAGCTCCCCGTTTCATCAGTTTGAGTGTCTCAACAAAGGCTACGCCGGCAATCGCTGTGATGAGTCCGACGATGAAGGAGTGTCCGACGAGAAGTAGGGTTACACCTTCCCCTTGTGTCTGAGGGAAGAGTAACTCGGAGCCAAAGAAGGTTATTGAGATTGCATATGATATTATGGAGGCGATTGCAGCGGGGATGAGGGCTATCCTTGTGATGTCCCTCTTGTAGGGTAACTCTAATGCGAACAGGATCCCCGTTAGAGGTGCCTTGAATACGGCGGAGATGCCTGCTGCTGCTCCTGAGAGTAGGAAGATCTTTAGTTCCTGTGGTGTAGGTTTGAATCTTTTTGCGATGAGGGAGCCGATACCACCTCCAAGTAGGAGGCTTGGTCCCTCGAATCCTGCGCTACCCCCTGTCCCGATTGTTATTGCGGATGCTATTGGGTCAATTATTGTGTCGGTGAGGGATATATTGCCTCCATGGTAGTGGTAGGCTTCAAGTAATTTATGTGAGCCAGCGCCAGTCTCCTTACTCGTCCCCAGGAATTTTACTAAGAGGTAGGCGACTAGTAAGCCTAGTATTGGTACTAAGATGATGGCGACCCAGTTTATTTGAGAGATTTTGATGGAAAGGGCCAGTGTGTAATTGTAGAAGGTAATTAATGCCACGAAGGCGAGGCCTACTGAAAGACCAATCAGCGCTGAGGTAGAGGCTAATCTCATGAAGTCTTTGAAGACGCTGATGTTAATCTCGGAATTTTTCATTTTGTCACGGGCTTTATATGAACTATTCAGGTATTGAGCGGTTAAGTTAATGTTATTAACTCGCGTATAGTGTTTTTCGTTTGTTCGTTTTTAATTTTTAGATTATATATACGATTCGTTGTCCATTTATTTGTTTATGTTTGTTTGTTTTAGAGATTATGGGAGAGAGTAGAGGAACAGCGTTAAGTCGTAGTGAAAGTACGTAGTTGGGTTTGGGGCCATAGCCTTATCCCCCAAACCCAAACCCAAGAGCGTGCGCGTATAATGCTGACATTTGAGCTCTG
>JBEKDF010000084.1:0-4597 GCA_050014495.1 Bathyarchaeia archaeon | reverse complement strand
GGGAGTATCCTAATGATGCTTTTTCGGACTTCGAATATATTGCGAATGCGTATTCGAAGAGGCTTAGCGATAGTGATCCTGACTTCATGAAGAAGGTGAATACGTTTTTCACGACTCCGCCTATTAATCAGTAATCTTATCCCGCCTCCACCTGACTCTAATCAGTGATTCTATGGTTGATGCTCAAACGATTGGAGTATTGATCACTGCGACCAGCGTGACGGTTGCGGCGATCTACTATGTTACCACACTCGGAGAGGCTAGAAAAAGCAGACACATGCAATTCCTCATGCAGACCATAAACGAGTTCCGAAACGAAGACGCCTGGAAGAGGTACCTCACGTTGATGAATATGGAGTGGAGAGACTACGACGACTTCGAGAAGAAGTACGGTTCAGACAACAACCCCGACTCCTACGCGGAGAGGAGCACAAACTGGCAGTACTACAATAACCTTGGATACATGGTTTCCAAGAAGTTCATCAGAGCCGATGAGCTGTTTGACCTTATGGGGGAGGGGATCATTTGGGAGTGGCAGAAGTGGGGTGGCATGATTAAGGAGATCAGGAGGCGTTACAGTCAGCCCTTTCTATACGCTTACTTCGATTTCTTAGCCGATGAGTTAATCAAGGTACGTGAAGCTCGGGGTGTGAAGACGGGGATGCCTGACACTTACCTGAAGTACATCCCCGAGAAGTGAAGCTCATTTTTCACCATAGCCTTATCCTCACTTCCACCTGACTCTAATCCAGTGATGATTAATGGTTGACTTAGCGTTGCTCCAGTCAGTGAGCTACATCGCTGGGGCATTAGGAGTATGTGTAGCTGCTTCCTACTACGTATTGAACTTAAGGGAAACAACCAGAAATAGAAAGGCCACGTTCTCTAAAACTCTACCAATGCAAAATCTGCAGGGCCGCGAGTGGCAGAAACTCTCCGTAGAGGTCCTACGCATGCATTGGACCGATTTTGACGACTTCAAGAGAAGATACGATTCATCCGTCGATCTGGAGGGCTACTGTGCACGTGCGGCTATTTGGAATGACTTCGATGGCCTCGGATGGCAACTCCGTAACGGACTAATTGATGTCGATTCATTCACAGACAGCTGGGCCTATGGGGCGGTGATGTTCTGGCGTAAATTCAAGCCAATAATTGAAGGTTATCGGGCTTGGGAGTTTCCGAGGGGCTACCTCAGGGACTTCGAGTATCTTGCGGAGGTCATGGAGAAGAGGCTGATGGATGAGGATCCTGACTTCTTGAAGAAGTTGGGTAACATTTTTACGGTTCAGGTAACTCGTCAGTAGTCTTATTCCCAAGTCTAGCTCTGCTTTTGATTCAGGTGAAATTGATTGGTGGATCTTGGTCAGATTCAGGCTGCCTACTACATGGTGGCTGCGACGGGGGTGCTTGTAGCTGCCCTCTACTATATAGTGAACCTGAGGGAGACGACAAAGAACCGACGCATAACTTTCACGAACTCCGTGATGCAGCAGCTGCAGACCGAGGAGGGAGTGCGGAGGGAATACGACTGCTACGTTATGCAGTGGACCGACTTCGAGGACTTCAAGAGGAAGTATGACTCCCGGGTGGACCCAGTGAGCTACTCCAAGAGGACGTCGCTCTGGTCAACATACAACTCGCTTGGGTACCTCTACAAGTCCGGTCTTGTTGACCTCGACACGATAGCTAATGTTGGGGGAGAATTGGTTGTGTGGGACTGGTTGAAGTTCAAGCCCGTCATCGAGGGGTACAGGAAAGGGGATCTGGGGCCGAATGCGTACAACAGCTTTGAGTACCTCGCCGAGGCCGTCATTAGGGTGAAGGAGAGGAGTGAGCCCGATGCTCGGGCTAGAATGGATATGGTAGATAAGACACACAGGGTGGCTCAATAGCCTTATCCAAACTTCCACCTGACTGTAATCAGTGAAATGTTTTGGTGGATCTAGGTGAGATTCAGGCCGCCTATTACATGGTGGCGGCAACGGGAGTATTAGTAGCAGCAGCCTACTACATTCTAAACCTAAGGGTAATCCAGAGAAACCAGGAGCTAACCCTCAAGGCCCTCGAGCAATCCGCCAAAGCCCAGCAGCAAACCCTCGAAACGCGACAGGCCCAGATATTCATCAACGTAAACGACAGAATACAGTCAAATGAGTTCCAAACAGCTTACGATAAAGTCGTAATGACTCCTTGGGCGACCTGGGAGGAGTACAGTAAACTGTATCGTGATGATAAGGAGTTCAGGGATGCCGAGAGATTAACCCAGGGAATCTTTGAGGGTATGGGGGTCCTCGTCAGGGAGGGACTACTACCCGTCAGAATGGTGGCGCTACTGATATGTGGGGTGACTCGTCTATACTGGGAGAGGCATATACCCGTAATCGATGAGGGACGGAGGGTGACTGGGAGTAGGCGCCTGTATAGTGAGAACGAGTACCTCTACGATGAACTCATCAAGTATTTGGGGGAACACCCGGAGTTGGATACTCGAATTGAAGCTATGCCTTGATTGGTGTTTTTCACATTCTCAATAGCCTTATCCTCACATACACCTGACTCTTACACGATGTGTTATGGTTGATCTAGGTGAGGTTCAAACAGCTTACTACATGGTGGCGGCAACGGGAGTATTGGTAGCAGCGATCTATTACATAATGAACATGCGGGCCTCGAGAAGATCCCAGGAACTAGCGCAGAAGACACAAGAACAGAACCTCGTTACGAGACAGGCCCAACTATTCATGCAGCTCTATCAGACCTCAATGTCAAAAGACTTCATGGATTCAAATTATAGGATGGCACGATTAGAGTTGAAAACCATCGAGGACTACAAAAAGATGATGAACGACCCAATCAGGTATCGTGACTTCCACACATATGGGATGTGGCTTGAGGGTGCAGGAGTACTTGTAAAAGAAGGATTAATCGACATACGTACAGTGTCGCTTCTCTCGTCGGGTTTGATTGTATGGTGGTGGGACTATTATGGGGATATGATTCTCAAAGTAAGGAATGAGTTTGGGTTCCCTAGGTTCATGATTGAGGCTGAGTACCTAGCTAAGATGGTGAATGAATATGGTTTGAGCCATCCTGAGCTTAAGATAGCTTCAGACAAAGCATTTTCTGAAGCTACGGGGAAAATGTGAAGAGATTGCTAGTGTTATTGATGTCTCTTTTTGCTCTTACTTTCACCTCGTTAACCTTATCCTCACTTCCACCTGACTCTAACCAGTGACGAATAATGGTTGATCTAGCCGAGGTTCAAACAGCCTACTATCTAGTGGCTGCAACAGGTGTACTAGTAGCAGCATTCTACTACGTATACAACATGAGTGCAACGAGGAAGACACAGGAACTAGCCCTGAAGGCCCAGGAGCTTTCCCTGAAGTCGCAGGAGCAGACCCTCACAACCCGCCAAGCCCAGCTGTTCATGAACATTTACCAGAACACGATGTCAAGCGAGTTTCTGGACTCAGGCATAAAGAGCTACACTTTGGAGCTGAGGGAACTCAAAGACTTTCAGGAGATGGAGGCCGATCCAGAGAAGTACAAGGCGTTCTACATCATGGCTAACTGGCTTGAGGGGATCGGTGTACTCGTCAGGGAGGGCCTCGTGGACATACATTTAGTATCTATCCTGGAGTCTGGCTTCATTGTTTGGTGGTGGGATCACTTCAGGGAGGGTATAATCAAGGTTAGGGTGGAGCGTAACTTCCCGCGGTACATGATTGAGACCGAGTACCTCGCCAAGAGGGTTGTTGAGTATGGTAAGGAGCACCCCGAGCTGGGGATTTCGCTCCTATCTTTTTAGGCTCCTCAATAATTTTATCCTCACCTCAACCTGATTGTTACCAGTGAATTGTGAATGGTTGATCTAAGTGAGATCCAAGCAGTCTACTACATGGTGGCAGCCACAGGAGTACTAGTTGCAGCAGCCTACTATGTGATGAACATGAGGGCTTCGAGAAAGTCCCAAGAACTCGCCCAGAAGACGCAGGAACAGACCCTCGAGACGAGGAAGCTACAATTCCTCACAACCACGGTGCAGTTCCTGATGAACGAGGAGGGCTTCAAAACAATTGGGGAGCTCCTGAACATGGAGTGGACCGACTACGACGACTTCGAGAAAAAGTACGGGTCCGACCACGGCCTAGACAACTACGCAAAAAGATACTACATCATCACCTACTACAACATGCTGGGGGCGTTTCTGCGTGAGAAGCTGATCGACGCGGAGTCCCTCTACAACACTGGGCCAGCCATCCAATTCATCTTCTTCTGGCATAAGTTCAAGGGCATAATAGAGAGGCAGAGGGAGCTCTACGTGGGCGCTGACTATGGGAGGGACCTTGAGTTTCTCTCCGACGAGATGATGAAGATAAAGCTCAGGAAGGATCCCTCCTTCAAGGTTCCCGAGACCTTCATGAGGTATGTGCCCAGTAATTGATTCAAAGCTCGTTAGCCTTATCCAAACTTCCACCTGACTCTAACCAGTGACTTGTGAATGATTGACGTTCAGACGATTGGCGTATTGGTTACCGCAGTAAGTGTGACCGTGGCAGCAGTCTACTACATGTTCACACTCAGAATCAAC
>JBEKDF010000083.1:0-4737 GCA_050014495.1 Bathyarchaeia archaeon | reverse complement strand
AACCCTCTATACATGCTGAGTTCTTGTATTTACTTTGTGCCCATGTATTTCGATATATTACAGGTTTAATAGTAGATGTGTGGATGGCTATGAGTTGAATGTGGCTCTTAGGGCACATAAGCCTAGGTTACATCCTAGGAGCCATCGTGGGAAGATTCACAGGGGAGAAGATCAACATCCCACTAATCTGGTTTTGTTCACTACTACCCGATTTGGACCTCTTCTTCCCAGGTTTGATTGTGCATAGGGGTCCCACACACAGTATCCTAGTCGCCTTGGCTATTTTCGTGCCTATCTACCTATACTATCGGCGTGGTCTGCCATATTTCGCCGCCCTAGCCTCGCATAGCTTAATCGGGGACTATTTTGTGCCCGATCTGCAGTTATTCTGGCCGATTAGCAGTGGTTGGTTTGGTGCCCCTAGTAGCTTGCAGTTAAGTGGTACGACGGAAACCCTGGTTGAGCTCTCATTATTCGTTTTAATGATGGCCTTGGTTATCTGGAGACATTATTCAGATTCAAAGTCATACAGGTGTACGCGGACGCGCACGCTTAACATTCAACCTTCTTTCAATGGACAGTAAACTTGGGCTCTATAATAATTTTTGAACAACCAAACGCGCGAGTATGATGGCACTTGGTTTTGTGTTGTCTAATTGCTTTCAATCCGTAATAATGTTAGTATTTTAACTTAGATGTGTCTGAAGCGTCTATTAGTGGCTGATAAAATGTGATGGAACCGCAATGTCTTTCTTAGTTGGATAGCTCCCATGAATTGACTCCCAAATTCCTTTACGTGTTTGGGCTCGATTTTATCTGTTTGATACGTTAGCTTACTTTTACGCTGTCTTGGGGTGGGCTCGGGCTGTCTAAGGATCCTTCAGACTTGATGCGTGGCTCGGCCCGGGGGAGCCTAATGTTGATGGTGGGGCAAGTAATCACTGCTCTACTCTCTGCTGTCACCGTCATCTGGATGGCGCGTTTCCTCGGCTCGACAGCCTACGGACAGTACACGATCGCCCTCTTCCCTGTATCTATTTCCTTACTCTTCCAGGACCTAGGGATGAACCAATCTCTGACACGGTTCTGCGCGAAGTATAGGTACGAGGAGCAGCGCGACAAGCTCAAGTCCGTTGTTGTGACGGGGCTTGTCTTCAGCATCGCGACTTCGCTGGTCATCAGCGGGTTCATTTATCTCTTCGCTGGGCCAATCGCTTCCCTCTACCTGAAGCGGCCGGAGATCGAGCCACTGATTAAGGCAGTGGCGCTCGCGGTTCTTGGCGGTGGTGGCCTACTCACGACGATCCAGGCGATCCTGGTGGGATATGAGATGATGGGGCTGTCGAGCTTAACCCAGATCTTCTGTTCCGTGATACGAACCTTGTTTAGTGCCCTATTGCTGTTTGTCGGCCTCGGAGCCTTCGGAGCCGTGTTGGCTTACACTGCGTCGCAGGTGGTTGCTGGTTTGGTCGGCGTACTTCTTCTCTTCATATTCATTAAGTTCGAGGGAGGTTCCAGGGGAGACTTCGACTTGGGGATGCTTAGGACCTTCCTCGGCTACGGTTTGCCTCTGTCGATGAGCTCGCTTCTAGGCGGCATCTTGAATCAGATTTACAACTACACCATGGTCCTCTACGTCGCTACGAACCTCATCGGCAACTATGGCGCAGCCAGCAACTTCGGCGTGCTCGTCTCCTTCCTCATAGTCCCCATAGCTATTGCTCTCTTCCCACTCTACAGTAAGTTCAAGAGGGATGATTCGCGGCTGAAGATGATCTTCCAGATGTCGGTGAAGTACACGGCGATGGTGACTCTACCCGTCGTTCTGGTTATCATCGTTTTAGCTTCCCCCCTGTCGAGGTTATTGTATGGTGCAAGTGATTACCCGTATGTTCCGCTGTATCTCAGTATACTCATCTTGGGCTATGCCTGGGAGGGGTTAGGTGGTAGCTCCCTGAGTAACATCATAATGGGTGTGGGAGAGTCGAGGGTCGACCTCATAGCGAGCATCTTCACCTTCTTCACAGGGGTCAGCTTAGTGCTCATCTTAGTCCCCCGCTTCCAGATGGTTGGTCTATTGATCACCACTGTGCTCGCTGGTAGGGGTGGCTGGATGTACCAGGTCTTTTGGGTGAAGAAGGAGCTAGGAGTCACCGTCGACTGGGGGTCGACTGCTAAGATCTATGTGACCGCTTTAACGGCGTTCGCTGCAGCGTATCTTGTCGTCAATGTTCCTAGTCTGAATGGTTGGGTCGCATTGGTCTCGGGTGGGTTTACCTACTTCATAGTCTACTTGGTCGGTCTACCGCTCAGCGGCGCCCTCAAGCGGGAGGATCTTACGCAGCTCGGATCGACTGTTGAGGTTCTGGGGCCGCTAGGTGTAGTAGCTAAGCCCATCCTCTCACTGATCGGTCGATTAACTAGAAATTAGAAGCGTTCACGTGTGCTTGAGGATAATGAGGTTTTTGCGTCATATCACCTATCCTTCTTTTTATTTAACCTCCCCAGGTAAGCCGTTTAGAATCAGATATGCGAAGAGGCAGATGAAGCTCAGGGTGAATGAGATCATGCCTAGAGTAAAGAAGGTGAGATGGGGTACCCCGTCGATGAATAAAGAGTTTAGACTAACTCCATCTACCGTGATCCTCACGACAATGTAGAACCACAAGAGCAAACTGTAAAGCCATGTCGTGAGCAGGAGGGCCTTGACGATTTTCATATTTATTTCAGGTCTCGTCTCATTCTATAAACTTTCGCGCGCTGGGGTTGGGGTCGCGCTATTTTAAAGTTTAGTATGGAGAGAGGTTTTAACAAACTAGAACATACTATTCATAACCTCAACCTAGAGATATATTCCTAAATCTTATTCAGAATGCTCATCTGATAATGCATTTAATACAATCAACAACATATCTAGTATCTTCTTCTGTCATGGCAACGTGAATTGGTAACGTGATTGTTTGTGAAAGTATCCTTTCTGAAACCATAAGACTATTTTTAGAGTAATTTTTATTATGCATTTTTTGGTAGACTGGTTGTAAGTGACATGGTGGATAAAATATATTACCCGTTTCAATTCCATATTCCTTATCTAATGTTTCTGTAAATTGTAATTTATTTATACTATCTCCTAATATTAATGGGTATTTATAATAACTGCATCTGCTATTAACATCGCACTTGACTGTTTTAAGAGATTCTATTTTACTTAATTCTTCATTATATATCTTCGCAATAATATTCCGTTTAGCAATATACTCTTCGATTCTTTTTAACTGATATACTCCTAAAATCGCCGAAATTTCTGGTAGAAGCATATGTCGTCCCAGATTTACAAAATTTGTTTTTCCTTCCCCTGACCCATAGTATCTTAATTTTTTTGCGTAATAGCTCAATTTTTCATCATTTGTCGCTAGGAAGCCACCTTCCCCAGTAGTTATAATTTTGGTAGGTGTAAAAGCAAAAACTGAAGATTCGCTGAAGGTACCAACCTTTTTATTATCTATCAATGCGCCGGCTGCGTGTGTCGCGTCTTCGATTAATGTTAGTTTTTTGTCTCTGCAAATCTCTTGGATAATGTTTAGTTTTGGATTCGGAAAACCTGCAATATGGGTGACAATTACACCCTTTGTTTTCGGTGAAATGTTATCTAAGAGACTGTCGGGGTCCATTGAAAGTGTATCTTCTTCGATGTCGGCGAAGACAGGTTTACCCCCAGAATACACTACGCTGTTTGGTATTGAGATGAAGCTATTTGTACAGACTATTACCTCTTTATTCTTAATTTTATAATATTGAAGAGCCGCTTCAAGGGCGTTGCCATCTGAGTCGAAGGTTACTCCATTTTTGACATCGAGATACTCATTGAACATGTTTTCAAATAATTGTAAATTCTTGCCGTTTCTGAGTCTTCCCTCTTTTAAGGCTATTTTGATATCTGAGACTATGTCATCGATGTCTTCGTCTGAGAAGAAAGGCCTCGAAGATCGGATGGTTTTTTTCATGTTCTCATCGCTCTTAAAATGTGTATTTAATACTAAAAATGTTAAATGTTTCGTCAATCATTGCATGAATTATTTTCCAATAATTTAAGCTGTATAATCTATTGAAAAAGAAGCCTAATTTTATTGAGTTTGTTTTATTTCGTATAGCGTAAAGGTGGTTATTTTTCTTTATTATTATCCATTTATGTACATCTTCACCGTATAAAAACTCATTAAACTGTGAAGGACATTGAAGATATCCATGTTTGGCTACACGTTTCAACTCTGATACTAAATCCTCAGGATTGTCAACATGCTCAATTGTGTAATAGGATGTTACAAAATCAAATATTTGGCTTCTAAAAGGTAGATGACGACCGTCGCATTGAACGAAGGGTTTGTTTTCTGTTTCCAGTTCCCTCATCTTTCTGTCTGGATGTGGTCTAGGAAAAGGGTCGCACAAGAGATTGGCCATCGGAAATGGTTTATGTCCACTACCAACATCCAAACATAATATGCAATTTTTATGCGATGAAGATGTAGTCTCTCGGTACCATTTTTTCCCAAATTTAAAACGATCTAATTCACTTTCTCTTACCGGAAAACGTTGAATAATGTCCTTGGTGGATAAATTTTTTCTGTTTTCATTAATTTTTTCCATGATAAATCACATGTTAAAAATAACATTGATTATTTTCTAGATAAATTGATTGCATCTTCCAAGGATCTAGATACATACTCTATGTCGCTATCT
>JBEKDF010000082.1:0-5271 GCA_050014495.1 Bathyarchaeia archaeon | reverse complement strand
TTAAGGAATTCCTCAGCCCACCAAGTGTAATCTACGACGAGATATTCTATAAGAAACCCTACCTATACCACCAACCGAGCCTCCTTAACATCGACACTGTCAACGAGATCTTGGAGAAGAAGTACGGCTGGGTAATTACCTGGCGAACGATGAGCGAATTCTTCAACTTCGTTGAGCGCAAGGGAATCTCAATAAACTACACACCCTTCGTGGGCCACGGCACCATACGATACTCGGTCATGGGAGAAGACTACAAGCGTGAATCATCTACGGCAGAAACTGAGCAGATGAAGGAGATGATTCACCAGGCGATGGATGAGGGCTGCCTAGGGCTAACTGCTGGTCTCGATTATGACCCCGATGTCTTCGCCAGTCGATCAGAAATCAACGAATGCGTCTCGGCGATCAAGGAATACAATGGCATCTACCATCCCCACTGGCGAAGGACTGGTCGACGTCTAGACGTCGGTATGGGAGCCAGGCTTGAGGAGCCCATCAAGGGTATCATCGAGGTCATAGAAACGGCGAGAATTACCGGTGTGCAGCTTCATATCGCCCACCTAGCCCCTGGCTACCACACTATTCCGCCGATGACTCCCAACATAGGGGAAACGATAGGCAAGGAAACCTTGATCCCGATAGACGAAGCACTAAAGGAAGGGATGAAGCTCAGCTTCGACTTGATCCCTTGGCCATGTTGGGAGCCGTTACCCTACCTCTGTAGCCAACACTTCGCCCAGTGGTTGAGACTACTCAATTCACGAAGAAAGCTCGCTGAGTGGCTGAAGATTGATGAGTTCAGGAAAAAGGCCTGGGAGGAGATAGAAACCGGGAAGCTATACCAGAGAACCGTCATCAACCCAAACTTAAACCCTCACTGGGGGGAGAACTTCAAGATAGTTGAACATCGGAACAAAAACTACGAGGGAAAAACCCTAGCACGGGTAGCAAAGGAGCTTGAGAAAGACCCGTGGAATACGCTCTGTGACCTCATCGTCGAAGACCCCGATTCGAGGGGTGCTCACACCGATTACCGTGGCATTGAGGAGCAGATGAAGGTCCTCATGAGACACCCAATGTGTGCAACTGGCCTAGATGTCTCCATAGTGGATGAAAGGTATGAGTACAATGCACCACCCTACGGTCTACCTCTACCAGACGTATACTGCGGTTACCCTAAATTCCTAATCCGATACGTGAGGGAAGACAACTTCCTCACTTTAGAGGAAGCAGTTTATAAATGCTCGACACTGCCCGCTAAAATCTATGACCTTAAAGACAGGGGTACCCTCAAAGTTGGGGCATATGCAGACATCACATTGCTTGATCTTCCCCACCTTGAGATCGTTGGAGCACCTGAATTATCTAATCGTTACCCAAAAGGGATACAACACGTGATCATCAATGGTAAGATCGTTGTCGATAATGGCAGTCACACTGGGGAAAGGCCAGGAAAAATACTAAAACGAAAATGAAAATGCGCGTGCGACTAACTAACGCTAACTACCCCACTTACCCCCTTGCTCTCGCACGCACAAATTGAAAATATTTATTCTATTGTATTATTAATAATAGCGCGTGCGCATTCGAAATGGAAGTTCAGACAAAGACAAGAGACGCCTTCGAAATCCGTTTCCACTATTGCCCACTGGTATCTGGATGGCTTAAGGCTGGTATTCCCAAGAAAGACCTTCCCAGACTCTGCGATATCGCAATGAATGGAGACCGCAACATCGCGAAAACAGTTGGCGTAGATTTTTCGCTGGGCAAAACAATCGCTGCCGGTGATACTGTTTGCGAAGTCGGCTTTTGTAAGAAGAAATAATCCTATCCTCCAACTTATCGCGCGCGCTACTCTCTTAGGGTTCTGAGGATCTCCTCATACTCTTCTTTGGTAAGCTCTCCCCTAGCGTACCGCAGTTTGAGTATAACCACAGGTTCTTCTTTGATGGGCGAAGTCGGAACAGTAGGTATAGTTGGCGCTTGTGGCTGAGCCATTGTAGATTCCTGTTCGTCCGATGGAGCTTTCGGTTTTACTTGTGGTTGAATTAACATTGGCTCCTGTTTCCCCATTTGGATAGTCGGTGGCTCTTGCGGTTGAACCAATTGCGGCTCCTGTTCCTCCGGCGGAGCCGTCTTCGAGCCACGGCCCTTCCCGAGTCGGAAGATGGCTAAAGCCACAACAACGATTGCCACAACTACGCCAATATGTATGAAGTCAATACCGAAGTTAACAGCAGTAGTCTCAGACGCTACATTATATACGGCAGCATCAGAAACCTTCACCTGGAGCAGGTTTGACCCAATTTCAGAAAACGTGTAGGAGTAGGCAGGGTCACTGGTTTGGGCGACCTTCAAGCCATTCAGGTACCAATCATAGACATACGGAGGGGTTCCCCCCGAGATATCCACCCTAGACTGGGCCACATTGTTAGAGAGGAAGAAGTTGGTTGATTGACCCGTCGAATTATAAGATGAGACAACTGGGTCAGTGTTCACCGTTATAGTTGATGGAGTGGACTTCACAACATATCCCGCCCTATCAGTTAACTGCGCAGAGACCGAATAGGCGGCTGAAGAGTTGGACACAAACCTGAAGCTTGTACCAGAGCCAGATACAGGCTGCCCATCCACGAGCCAGTTGATGGAATACGGTGCAGTTCCATTCACTACGGATTCTGTATATGTAATCGGCAGCCCCACGTCAGTCACAGAGCTAGTCGATGTCAACGAAACCACAGGATCTTTATTGACTACTATCACCAAAATATTGGAGTTGACCATGAGTCCTGCGGCGTCGGTGAGCTTGACATATACCTCATTTTGACCCAACTTGGTCATAGTTGCCGAGTCCGAATATGCTTCGGGGGACGCTACTCCATTAATATAAAGGGTCATAGTGTAGGGTGAAGATCCCTGAGATGACTGAGAGCTAATTTTAATAACTTGGTCTTGGTCCGCGACTAGCTGAGACGAGATAGTAAGCGTTGGGTCCGGGTTGACCATGAAGGATATGGTCTGGGAGCTGGCTGGGTAGCCCTTGGAATCGATAACATCGAGATAATACTGATGATTTCCGATGGGGGGTGAGCCCAAGTTTATGGTCGTTGAGTATAGACTGGCTCTGGATGTGCTATTGAATACCAGTTTGTTGTCTAGATATGTGAGATAGGTATAGGATGCTGTTCCTCCTGAAACACTCGCAGAGAAATGTGCCTGCGCTTGCATTCCCTGGTCGACTAGGATGGGTGAAGCTGAGAGGCTCATTGAGACAGGGTCAGCGCCAGTGTAAAACGTGTAAGCATTGGCGTATTCGGTGACTCCATTACTCGTAAACTCGTGGAGTTGATAATAATTGTCAAATGTTATAGGAGACTCGCTGCTTTGGCGGAAGATAGTCTGATTGGTGACTGGGTTCCATTCGTCGACCCATAACCAAGCTGAAGATAAAGCAAATGAGTGTTCAGAATAAGTAACTAGCTTCTCGTTCCCATAATATGGTTTAGAATAGTACTGTTCTGTCATTAATCCCGTGAAAAAACCCTTCGTGTTTGCAGAATTAGCATCGCCTCTGAATTGGCTCGCACCCTCCGAGCTGAATGTTTCAGAAGCATATGCGCCTGTATTGTAATCTTGTGCGTTCATCACAACCTTCCCCGCATAGCTATTTTTTCCGAAATACAGACTGAGCTTTACAATATCTCCAGCGTTAACTACACCTGTGAAGCTGAGGTCCCCTCCTCCACCATTTGAAGGAAATATGGATTTTCTAGCGGGGTTGAATACCTCGTAAAGAAACCTAAAACCAGTAACTGGTGGGGACTCGAGCCAATTGTAGGTTAATCCTACTTGATACCAATAACCTGTGTCAGAGAATCCGTTTAAGAGGTAAGCTGGTCCATAACCATCATTATTGACTTGAGCTACTGCGGTGACGTTCTTACCCATGTTGACAAAACTCTGGGTAAAAGTCTCCCCGATTTGTAGATCATAATTAATTCTAGATGGATTCGAATTGCTCAGAGACGGATTTATTGGGAGAAGCATTCCCACATGTCGATGAAAAGACGTCTGCACGGTGTTTGAATTACATTGGATGGAAGAGAACACGAGTTTCGTGGGTGAAGTCAGGACAATGAGAAGAACAATGAGAATGATACTAGTTTTAAAGTAGTTGAAACCTTTACTCAAAAACCCTTTTTCAAAGTTATTCCCCGTTTTAACCTACTTTACCTGCGCATGCACCAATCCAATTTTAATATGTTTATATTCAACATTTTCAAAAACAAATATTGACAAAGATAAAGATCCCCTGGCTTTTTTTGATCGTTACATTCACCTTGATCGTGATAACACTTGGTTAAATGAGATTCATATCAATACGGTGGTAGTTTTAGTAGGTGTGTGGGGATAAGACTATGGCCCCCAAACCCAAACCCAAATTTTCTTTACGCGCACGCACATTTATCGTGGATGTTTACATTTGTATTCGACTCGAATTCAAAGATTACAATTGTAAACGTCCACCATTGCGCGTGCGGGCACTAGGGTTTTAACCTATTCAACATCTCGTTTGCGAAGGCTCCTGCCCGCTCCAGCCTTGCTGCATCTGGTTGGCCTTTACTGGAGCGCGCCGATGCACGGATTTGTGGATTCGGATTAATTCGCATGACGATTTTAAGCAGTGGAGAGTTAAGTTGTCCTTGGCAGTCAAAAACGCCAACAATATTGGCTCCCACGGCAGCGTCCCTGAATTTCTGAATCCAATCTTGCAAAGGCGGTGCACCATCGGGCGCCATGTGCGTGATAAAGAGCGCTATTGACCTGCCCTTGGCGTGTGTTTCGAAGAAGGTCTTGACTTTTTTGTCTGGACCATACCCATGCGTTGGAAACCCTAGAAATGCGAAGTCGTAGCCTTCAAGTGATGTGACATCTTCGACCCGTTTAATCTCTTTTGGTTGAGGAATCGCACTGTAGATGGCTTCAGCAACCTTCTTGGTATTTCCAGTCTGAGACATATAAGCAATCAAGACGTTCATGTTTAACTCTTAATGCACACCTAATATTACTATTTTTTGGGTTTTGGGGGATAAGACTATGGCCCTCACACAATTTCATTAGATATTTTCATTTAACACATAACGGTTTTATATATGATAAGAGGATTCGTAGTAACCTCTGATTTTAATCGTTCACCCAACAAAGCCAACAATCGAAGCGTATAAACAGACCAACAACACCCCCAAGAACCCAAAAACCAAACCTAACCAA
>JBEKDF010000081.1:0-5708 GCA_050014495.1 Bathyarchaeia archaeon | reverse complement strand
CGTGTCGCGGTTAACGCCGGTGGTTGCCATGTTTGAGGCCGAGGCGGGCGGGTGGATGGGGTCCGCGAAGAGCTCCTGGGACTCCGTTTTGAGCGTGTTGACAGGGATGGGGCCTTCGCCGAATCCTTTACCGAGGATCGCTCTCTTGTATATGTACAGAATTAGGCGTGGCCAATTGTAGATGAAGAGGAACCATGTTACGATCATGATCGAGCCGAAAATTAATAGATCTCCGAGTTCCCACATCATGGATTCATTCTACACGATTGTTTATACTGTTTGCTATGATCTCATGTTTGATGAGGAGGTTGTATTGAAAAATGCCGACAAACTTTCTACGAAAATTATTGCGCGGTTGTGGGTAAATGTTGATTGTGTTCATGAGTAAAATCGCGTCTGTTTGTCTTTCTGTTTGTTTGTTTTAGAGAGTATAGGAGAGAGTGTAGGGGAGTTAGTTTTAGATAGAGTTAGTTAGTCAGAGAGGGTTTGGGTTTGCGCGCGCAAATACGTATTAAATAATTCGAGCGCTAATACAAAACGTGCATAAACTCGTAACATTTGCAGCCATCATTCTATTGTCAATAATCCTTGTAGGGATATTCAATCAGAACCAACAGGACGTCGACAAGTCGAAAATAGTTTCAGCCTTGCTTGAGTATAGAGAGAAGAAGTTTGGGCTACAGCGAACTATACTGGTTGTAAACTCGCGCCTCATCTCAAACGTTGAGCTACCTCAAGAGATTGACGGGGTCCCAGTGTCGAAGATAGGAATGCTGCAATTAATTTCGAATGCAACACAACATTATGATGATGATGTCAGATACGCCATTATTTTCACGAATATCACCATTACTGGTTCTAGATGTATTGTAACGTATTTGTCAGGCTACAATAGCTACTTCCCAGATTTTAACTCGGCTGGTAATTATATACTCATAAGGATCAATGGCGTATGGTCTGTGGAAAGTGGAGTTGAAGTTTGGTGGGCTTAAGGTTTCCACGAATATAACTCGTGCACTAACTATCGCGTCTTTTTTCTTCCTATATTCCCTAAGACGGCGCTAGCATAGCAAGAAGAGTTTGGGTTTGGGGCCATAGCCTTATCCCCACCGAATGAGTTCCACTTTTATCTGGCTTCGTATTCACTTTGTCTAGAAAGGCGATAGCTATGTCATCCATCGAAGCAGACAACTTAACAAAGCAGTGCGGCAATTTCTTTGCCCTTTCAGGCTTAAACCTGAAAAATGAAATCACAAAATGCGTAGATTTCCTAGGCACTAAAGGCGCTTGCGAAGGGATAACTTCATGATAACAGAAAGCCAGTACCGTAACCTCGGCGCCTCCGGAATAAAAGTCTCCCCCATAGGCACAGGGACCAACAAATGGTGGCAAGGAAAAAATGACGAGGCCGTATTCCAGACCTATCATTCTCTGGTTGACGCAGGTGTAAACTTCTTCGACACCGCCGAGGTCTACAGCTTCGGGAAATCGGAGAGCCTAATAGGCGACTGCCTCAAGAGGGACCCTCGACCGGTGGTTATTGGAACCAAGTATGCCCCATACCCCACGCGCCTTTTACGCCGTCAATTCATGAGCGCCCTGGATGCCAGCTTAAAACGCCTAAACCGGCAGGTGATTGACCTTTACTACCTCCACTTCCCATCCCCGCTGCCAAGCATTGAAACGGTGATGGACATGATGGCTAAAGCCGTTGAAGCAGGAAAAATCCGTGCAGTGGGCGTAAGTAACTTCAGCGCTGATCAGATGATCGATGCCGCGGATCGGCTTGAGAAGTACGGCATTAAGCTGGCCGCCAACGAGGTCCGCTACAACCTTTTCCACCGCCAGCCTGAAGTGAACGGCGTCTTGGATGCCTGCCGTAAACTCAACGTAGCCCTAGTGGCCTACCGCCCGCTGGAGGGAGGTCAACTCTCAGTCTCCCCGACAAGTCAGAAGGGGAAAGCAGCTTCGAAGAAGGAGGCAATCCAAGATACCCTGCAGACGATTGCGCAACAGCGTGGGAAGAGCGTCAGCCAGGTTACCCTGAACTGGATGCTACGTAGGGATGAACACGTGTTACCTATCCCTGGGAGCACCCATGCAGATCATGCTTTGGATAATGTCGATACACTCAGCTGGCGTCTCAGTGATGATGAGTTCGCTGCTATTGATCAGGTCTCTTCACCAACCCAAAGCGCCTTGACCTCTTAAAGAAATTGGCTTTCTTGAAGTAGGCTGGGCAACTTAAATTTGCCAAATCAAAGGGTTCACGCGCGCGCATGAGCACTGAGCACGTCTATGGCAGGGTCCCCGGGTTGAGTGTATTCGACCCGAATGAAGTCTAGTCAACAAGGCGCTCGGGTGTGCGCGCGCACATTCCCTAACCAGAATTATTAACCCATAACGCCTAATAATTGGGGGACTCATATAGACATGGGGAAATACTATGCAGGTGGAGGAGAAGAGAGTTGATGCCCAGGGCAGGGTCAGCCTACCAGCCGACTGGAGGAGACAACACCTAGGCGCCGACGGATCAGTGATAATAATACAGAGAGGAGAAGAACTCCTAATAAAAGCCAGCAGAGGCCGCAAACCCTCAGAGTTCTTCGACACACTGAAAGCCGACGTCAAATGCGACCTATCAGACTGGAGAAGCGTGAGACGTGAACTCCTAAACCCCGAGGGAACACCTGGATGAGGTTCATCGACGCCAACGTCTTCATCCACGCATTCCTCGACACGAGGAGACAACTACAGCCACACGAGCACAAAATAAAGGAATCCGCGAAAAAAATAATACTAAGACTCGAGGAGGGCGAACAAATGGCGACGACGGTCGTCCACCTATCAGAGGTAGCGAACATCTTCGAATCGAGGATGCCCCCCGGGGACTCCCTCGAGGTTCTCTCCTCCCTGATGTCACTCCCAAACCTCACCATCATCGGAACCAGTGGTGAAGCCTACAGATCCGCGCTGAGGGCAGCCGAGTTGCTTGGGTTAGGGGTCAACGACGGCCTCGCCTACACGACGATGACGGGGAACCAAATAGTGGAACTATACAGCTTCGACAAAGATTTCGACCGCCTCAGCGACCTCAAACGCATAACCACATGAACCCAACACCAAGTGTGCGCACTAATACGACTCCACTTTAACACCCTTAAAACCCCTAAAACGCTTCACGTCCCTCGTCGCGCGCGCCCCCATGGGTGACGAGGCCCTTACTGTCAATATAAGTTTATCATTAATTTAGTGACAAGGCAGCACGCCTAGTGATAGCGTGTATAGGCCCCTGCACGCACGCGATCAACCAGTGGAAAGATCACATCATCGTCTCGTAGGACCGCGCGCGCATAGGCCTCGACAGTAACATCCTCTGTTACTCCCTGGACCTAGCCTAAGAAGAGCACAGCCAGATAAGGGACCTCCTACTAAACCTTTCAGCTGAGAAGGCCATAGCTGTCAACCCCACAGTAATACACGAGTCATACCACGCGCTTGTATATGGGCAGAAATTCACCCGAGCCGAGGCATCCAGCAGATTGGGCTGGTGTTGAATCACCCATACATATATTTCATCAACCAGACGAGGAGGACCTGTCAGATCGGGCTGGACATCGCGACAAAATACATGCTTAGTGGAAGGGATGCACTGATCCTCGCCAATTACCTAGGAGGCAAGATTCCAGTCGTGTATACACATGATACAGAGTTGCTGTCTATTCGACGCGTTACGTGGAGGTCCGCCACCATAGAAATTAGGGATCCATTGACATTATAGCTCATTATAGTCAACACACATGAAAGACAGCACGTATCTGCGTGTTCCATTCGCACGCTCGCTGCGGCTAGATCTCCCTAGGCTTGGCGATAATTTCGCGCACAACAGCCTCGAAGATGCTATGCGAGTAGGCAGGCTTGATGACAACAGCCGTATCGGCACCCTTACCTGAGCCAGCGATCGCAATAACGTCCCGATCAACGGGAACGGTACCCGCATCGGCCGCCATCGCCGATATCTCGACAACCACCTTCATCCCCTGCCCAAACAGCCTCAGAGTCTGCGCGATTACACCGGCGGGGTACATTGTGTCGAACTTGGCCTGTATCGCCCTGTTAACGCCTGAGAAGGCGTGGGCAGCGTACACGATCCTCCCCCCCATACTCCTGATCTTCTCCGCCGTCTCTTCGGGCAGCTCCTGGGAGCCGGCTTCTCTCGACCCCCAGACGTGTGGGACGACGACCACGTTGTATCCCTTGAAGACCTCCAGCGCCTTGAGGGCCGTCGCCCCCCTGGTGCTGGCGACCACGATGTCTCTGATGCCAAGCTCCTTCGCCCTCTCATAGGCAGCTTTCATCGTCTCGTCGGCGTCGCCTTCCCCAGGCTTGGAGAAGTAGATGATCGATTTTCTCTCAGACATTTTGATCGAGAACAATACCGGGTTCTATGTTAATATCAGTTGCAGTTACGATCCGTAGCGCAGAAAGCCCACGATGCGCGCGCGTTTCGGGTCTAGCGTAGGTCACCCCCATTCTGATACATATAATAGTAATGTTTTTACAGATGTATTAAAATCAGTAAATGAGGTATTACCTTGGAGACAGTTACCATTAAGGTTGACGAGGAGCTGAAGAGGCGTATGGAGATGGTGGATGAGAATTGGTCCGCCTACCTCAGAGACGCGATAAGGAAGAGGATCGAGCAGGAACAGAGGAGGAAGGCGGCGGAGAGGCTTCTATCAGACCTTAGGACAAGCCCAAAGAGAGTTCCTTCAGGCTTCATCAACGAGACGATAAGGGAAGCCCGAGAAACATGAGGGCCTTCGTACTCGATGCCTCGGTGGCAACCAGGTTCCTGCTGGAGGAAGACTTTGGTGGACAGGCCCAGGATGCTCTCGAAGAATTCATCGACGGCAACCTGGACCTTTCTGCGCCGCGGCTCATTATGGTCGAGGTCGGCAACGCCTTGAGGACGGCTGTGGCTAGGGGGATCTCGGGGGATTTGGAGGTCTCCAGCATGTATTCGAAGCTCCTTGACTTGGGCTTGGGGAGGATAAAGTTGACGGATGAGGATCACAAGCATATTCTGGAGATGAGCATCAGGAGGAAGATGAGCTTCTATGACGCGGTCTATGTGTACGCCAGCAAAGTGAATGGAGTGGCGCTGCTTACGGCTGATGATTCGCAGGTGAGGTGCGCTGAAGGTGAGACTGAGGTCATTCATCTGAGGGATTTCCGGAAGAGGAGCGCCGCGTCTTGAACGAGCACGAGCCACTCTAACTGCGCCTGCGCCTTTATTTATTCAGCTCTTCCAAGGTCCGCGTGTGCGCGCATATTATATCTTCTTAATGGTGCAGGTGCGCCGAGGTTTGTCTTTTAATATTAGGTTTTGGGCAGCGGCTCGAAAAGTTGAGTTGTTGGTTCTTCCTCGCTGTCGAGAAGTATAAAAAAAAGGATAATACACTGAGTTCTGAACTTGGCTCACAAGACCATTACGATCGGTTCCCCAGAAAGCCCACGGTTTTAACCGTGGGATGAATGGGGAGTGAAAGTGGTAAAACTGGTTATTTTATATGAAGCTACAATGCGCGCGCTGGCTTGTCCCTAAAATAGACACCCCCAAATAACCCTCCAACAAAAGAGTAAAACCACCACATAAATGACTCAGCCACTCACTTACAGCAAAAACAAGCCCACACCCATCACAG
>JBEKDF010000080.1:0-5714 GCA_050014495.1 Bathyarchaeia archaeon | reverse complement strand
CCGGAGCCACGCATAGGTTCCAATCGCGCCGCCCAAGCACGTGAGGAGGACAATGAGATAGCTAAGAACACTCAGAGGGTCACCGCCTGATATTCCCTTAATGAAGAGAGCAGGGATCGCGTAAGGGAAATACATACCAAACCCGATCACCTCCGTTACCTGCGCCAAAGCCAACGCCAAAAACATAAATCCCACTGACGGAAGATACCCACGCCCAAGGAACGCAACCAACGCAATAGGGGTAATAAGCATCACATTCATGACCCCGACCACGAAAATAGTCGACAAACCACCGAGAACGATCTCCAATGAAAGACCCGGCAAACCTATAATGTAACCTAAAACCACCCCGAAAACTGAGACAATAGCAATCATCAGGAGCGACCAGAGAGCGAATATTGTGTACTTTGCAGCAATGAACGATGAGCGCGTGGTCGGCAGAGCAAGTAGATCCTTCATCGTCCGATCGGCGTACTCCCTACCGAAGATCCAGCCCCCCATCAAGGCGCTTAGAATGATGAGCCCCATGACTCCCTGTGACAGCATCCCGAGGTACGTCGGCCAGTCAACTGCACCAACCATTATCTGCGCCTTCATGCCGATAATGCCTAGGCGACGAGCCCCCTCGGGGTCCTTCATAATCACCATGAAGAACGCCATCGCCAACGGAACTAGAGCGTACCCTAGGGCTATGAATATTGGAACCCTAGACTTCTTAGCCTTCAGTAACTCCTCCCAGAGCGCGCCTTTGAAACCCTTCAAAGCATCACACATCCTTCGACTCAACAAGCTGGAGGAAGTGCGCCTCTAGGTCGGGCTGCTCGACTCTAAGCGACAGTGGGGGATACCCAGCATTCACTAGTAGTGACGCTATCCGATCAGGGAAGTCTATAGCCTCCTGACTGTGTACTGTGATTTTGTCGTTGAGTATAGCATCAAGCCCGGTGGACTCGAGATACCTGCAGGCTGCCCCGTTGTCCCGAGTCTGGATCACCAGGGACTGCTGAGACTGCTTCTCCAGATCAGCGGCGTCGATCTCCTCTAACAGTCGCCCTTCGTGGATTATTCCTATTCGCGTCGCGAGGCGATTTACCTCGCTGAGGATGTGTGAAGACATGAAAATCGTTGTTCCCTCCTTTCTCATACTTAGAAGCAGTTCTCGCACCTCTACAACTCCCGCAGGGTCTAACCCGTTAGAGGGCTCATCGAGAACTAGCAGCTCAGGTTCATGGATGAGTGCCTTCGCCAACCCGAGGCGCTGCATGTTCCCGGTCGATAGCCCTTGGGCGCGTCGATCCGCGAACTCGGTCAGACCCATGTTCTCAATTATAGCATCGACTGCCTCGCAGTCGCGCATCAGATGGAGTCGGCGTGTGACCTCCAGGTTCTCCCGAACCGTCAGCTTCGGGTAGGCGGAGGGTCGTTCAACTAGGTAACCGACGCGTGACCACAGCGAGTTTGAGCTTGAAGACACCTGCTCACCAAAGAGACTAACCACTCCCCGGGTCGGGTTGATCATCCCCAGCAGCATACGAATAGTGGTGGTTTTCCCAGCTCCATTCAGCCCAATAAAACCGTATATCTCTCCCCTGTCGAGCGTGATAGACAGTTGATCAACGGCCATAACGTTTCCGAACTTTTTTGTCAGATTCTGTGTTTTAATTACTTCCGACATACAAGGACACCCCCACTTCTACCATGAGTATATAATGATATACTAACGGTTATTATTATAAACTTACCGTTTTGTATTTATATCCGCGAGGTTAAGTAATACTTGGGATAAGCCATGCCAAAAGTAGTTCCCGAATACAAAGAGGTGGCCCGTACCCGAATCATTCAGGCTGCCACCAAAATATTCTCCCAAAAAGGATATCAAGAAACTAGCATGGATGACATCGCCAGAGAAATAGGGGTCACTAAAGCCACGCTCTACTCATACTTCGACAGTAAGAAAGACATTTTTAACATAATTGCGACATCTGCCAACCAGAAGCTGAGGGAAACTCTCCACACGTCGTTGAGTAACCACGATTACGTGGGTGCTGTCGAAGGAATAGTTACCTGGAAAATGGATCTTTTGAAGGAATTTATACACACAAGTATGGACATAGTGAAACTGTCTCCTCGTGATGAGGATGTAACTAAGATACTGAGAGATGAGCGCGAGAAAGACCTGGCGGAGTTACAGGAATTTATACAGAATCAGATGGATACTAAGGCAATAAGAAGCGACTTGGATGCGTACATTATAGCTAA
Organism: Bathyarchaeia archaeon; assembly: GCA_050014495.1. GTDB lineage: Archaea > Thermoproteota > Bathyarchaeia > TCS64 > TCS64 > UBA8941. The sequence goes on along the minus strand of JBEKDF010000080.1, from coordinate 3,455 downwards.
CATCGTCCTTGCGCTCTACTGGGAGATGATCACTCAGCTATACGCTGGATTTGATAAGGAGAAGGTTCATGAGACGTGGAGCAAGAGCATGACAGCCATAATTGGTTAACGAGATGACCCCTACACGGCCGCATTCAACTGTTTTTCGATACTGTTATGTCAAGTTTCTAACGTTACACTCGTAGAGGTCCGCTGGATATCCATTGATGCCTCCGTGATACCTTGAACGATTCGAGTGCCTTCATTCTAAAGATGCCCACCCTACACTATCTCTTAACATTTTTCAGAAACCCACAGTTAAAAACACACACCTGAGAAAGAACCTTAACCATCCAAGCTAAGCAATCAATCATGGATGAGGTTCAGTTAGCTATCCGAATCCGAGAAACCTTCGAGGAGAGCCATAGCTTCTGCTCACTCGACTACATCTCATCCCGCATCGGCGTAGACTCAGTGGATGTTGAGAGGGTTCTCAGAAATATGGAGCGTGAGGGCTGGGTCAGATACGATGCGGCGTCAGAGATTTGGAGACTACTGAAGTAGGCTCACTTCTATCACCCCACCTCTCACAACATCGATTCAAGTTAAATCATGGAGAAGCCTAACCGCTCCCGGTGAAAGGTTGAACGTTGAGGAGGCATCACAGAAGGTATTCAATGATAACATGGAGCGGTTTGAGAGAGGTGCAATTAAGTCATTCACGGACCCAGAGGATAGCCAAGCCTTAGCAGACTTGATTGTTGAATGGAGGCGGCTAGGCTAAACTCGCCTCCAAGCTTGTCCTCGATGGGAACGGCTCATATCTCGGAATGGAGAAGGGCTGTTATGTTCTCAAGGATAAAACGGGAGAGATTAGTAAGTATCCTCTATTCGAGCAGGAAATTGGTGAGGTGATTCTGAAAAGCGGTAACAGCATATCGACGGGGGCCTTAGCATCATTTGGTTTCTGGGACATCGACGTTATGGTGATGACATCTAGAGGTCGCCCGGTAGCGATGTTGAGAAGTTTAAATGACGACTCCTATGTTCAGACCAGAATAGCCCAGTATAAGGCGTCACTTGATGAGAGGGCCTATTACATCGCGAAGAGCTTCACAACAGCCAAGATTGAGAGCCAGAATGTAATCCTAAGAAAGTACGGCCTAGAGCCACACCCAGAAATATTTAGGAACATGATCGATAAGAGTGAGGCGAAGAGCCTCGAAGTATTAAGGCGAAGATTAACGGGCATCGAAGGGAAGCATACCCAGCGATATTATAAGCAGATTTTCGGCCTCTTCCCTGAGAAGCTCAGACCCAAGAAGAGGGAGGGCTTCATGGCTTACGATGGAACGAATAACCTATTCAATCTCGCGTATGAGATTCTTGCTTGGAAGATACACAAGGCCCTCGTTAGGGCGAAGCTTGAACCCTATCTTGGGTTCCTTCACTCGAACGAGATGGCTAAACTTAGCCTAGTATGCGACTTCCAAGAGCTTTACCGCTACCTGATCGACGACTTCCTGATTAATTACTGTCAGAAACTCAATAAGAGGGATTTTAAGATGAAAACGGAGTCTGCAAGCCACGGTAAGAAGGGTAAGCGTGAGTATCTTACGGATGCTGAGACAACGGCTCTTCTCGATGAGTTGAATTATTTCTTCGAGACTAGAATTGAGGTTAAGAGGATCAGGAACGGGGAGCATCAGACTCTTGAGACTCTGATTAATGAGGAGGCTCTATTATTCGCAAAGTATCTAAGGGGAGAGGTAAATAGTTGGGTTCCTAGGGTCTCTTTTTTATCCTAACAGCATCCCTAACAAGTGTAACAGTTTTACATAAAATTATATTTAGAAAGCGTGAGCTAATAAGCCACTTTTTACGAGATATTTGATGGGAAATCCAAGATTGAATTCTTGAATATGTGTTAAATACTTGACTTTAGACTGTTTTAACAAAGTAATTGAGTAGGATGTGCTATGTTTTTTCACGTATATATCGAATTGGAAGATGACGGGGATCATACCGAAAATGATTTTTCTGAAGAAGAATTACAACATAAAGTAATTGAACCTTATGAAAGAGGTGAGCGTTTTTTGGTAGCAGGTACACCTGTTGATCCCTTAAAAATTAAGAAAATCCAAATAAGTGAAACTGAGTTGTCTTCAAAAGAGCTTATCCCCAAAATTCGTTATGAAAATTCTCGTAGTGGAATAGTAGCGATGATAAGTGACGAATATGAGGTTTTTAGTAAGGGTAATAATATAACTAGAAAATTAATTTTAGGTCCAGCAGGGTTTAAAAAAGAACCATCAACTACAAAAGAAGATGGAATTAAAGGAAAAAAAATATTTATTGTTCATGGAAGAGACGATATATCAAAATTAGAATTATACAGAATGCTAAGAGGTATGAATTTTGAACCTATAATATTACATGAACAGCCAAGTATGGGAAAAACTATAATTGAGAAATTAGAATATTATGGTAAAGAAGCTGGGTATGCTTTTGTATTATTATCACCTGACGATCTAGGTGGGCTAAAACAAGATTTAGTTGTACTTCAAAAGATTGATGAAATTAAAGAAAAATTAAATGAAAGAGCTAGACAAAATGTAATTTTTGAAATGGGTTGGTTTCAGGGAAAAATAGGGCGTGATCGGGTATGTATTATATACCCAGTAGAGATGGAATTACCAACAGATATTGATGGTATGGTGTATATAGGATACAATTATTCAATTAGAGAATGTTATGCTGATATTATTAAAGAATTACGTGCGGTAAAATATGAACCAAAAATATGAATTAAAAATTATCTATTTTTATTCATAGAGATGATCTAAAAGAGATATGTAGAAGTGAAAAACGACCAAGTTTGGGTTTGGGTTTGGGTTTGGGGGATAAGGCTATGGCCCCAAACCCCCAAACTTGTTTTCTAGTCATCGCTCAAATACTCAACAGAATAAAGAGCCAGTTTCAGAACATCAATAAACTGTTCTCCCATGTCAGTTACACTGAAACGTATCTCCTCATCCTGAGCATCCCCAATATTCACCTTCAATAATCTCTCAGAGACCAGAGGAGCTAAAATGTGATCTAGTACAGCCTCTGAGAATTGGGTACACCTCTTTAATTCGGCGTAATAGCAGTTCCCGTATTTCACCTGAGTTAGTAGCTCAAGGTACATCTCGAACTTTAGCCGATCTTGATACAATAAATCAAGTAATTTTTATACAGATTTAAAAGAAGTTGGGATTAACTATTCTGACCAAATGTGAATGTATGCGCAATTTTGGTTACAAAGACACCGATCGTCTGTGCATCAACCATAGAATCACTGGTAACACTCAGGTGGAAGTGAGGATAAGGCTATTCGTCCACCAAATTATTTGTACGTTAGATGAGGCTAATGCCAAAGAGACTTTGGGATAAGATACTAATAACCTCAGTAGATAGAAACGAGGTTTGATAGA
>JBEKDF010000079.1:0-11484 GCA_050014495.1 Bathyarchaeia archaeon | reverse complement strand
AGGCGCGCGTTTGAGTCAACCCTGACGAGACACGGAATCTTATGCGCTCGCACATTACACAAAATCGTTTTATCCATTTAGAGTCGATGATCCCCAGATGACGGACCTAATACGAGCCTACGCAACGCCCGATAAATACGCCGTTGATTTGCCAATCGAGAAGATTGTATGCGACGAAAACATCGACGATGACTATGCCCAGAAGCTGACCGAGGTGGATGCCTCAAAGTTTACACCGATCATCGTCATAAAGCACCCAAAGAGAGAACTCTACGCGGTTTTGGATGGTCATCATCGCTTCAAAGCGGCTCGACTCAGGGGCCTTAAGACGATTAAAGCCGTCGTCGTCGATGACTACGTGGGTTTGGGATTCGAGCTCACGAGGCAGGGGGTCTTTCAGCCCACGGCGGAGTTCACAAGGTATGTTAGGATACCTCTGAAGAGTCTCATCTTGTATATGCAAGGCTTCTTGTTTGATACAGAAAAAAATGATGAATAGTTACGCATTAAGCCCTCCACATACTCGAGGCATACAACCGGTGCTGAGGGGGTTGTCATCGATTCCGTGGATGAAGCCGCCCACAGCAAGGCACGCGATGTCCTATATTAGCTGAGTCAGCAGCAAGGCGAGGATCGTCACCCAGGTGGCCCCAAACAGAATAGGTGTAACTTGGGTGAGGTAGGATGGGCTCAAGGTCGGCCTCTCCGCGACGGTGCTCTCCACCGCGACGTAGCGCGCGCAAGATCCGACAGCGACAACGAACGACGATGGACGGGGCTGCCTCCGGATCGCCTCGCGAGACCGCTTGGGAATAATGCGTATAGGGGTGTACACATTTATGCGCATGCCATTTGAATAATCAATAATCTTATCTTCACTTCACGATAACATAAACACGTGAACCATATTGGCTGACTTAGCTGAGCGTGAATCAATAGAACAATTAATATTGCATTTAGAGGAAAAAGTAAGCAACAGGGCAAACATCATCATAGCCGCAAATTCCTTCTTATTCAATGCTTTTGCTATTTTAGTTGCATCTAAAATAACAGGGAACCTTGTATGGATTCCATTAATTATTTGCCTATTGGGTATTGGTATTAACCTTCTAATACTTTCTAATAAGGCCCAGATAAGCAAAATCACTTCTTCGTTAAACCAATATCTCGATAAGGAAGAGGGAAAGGATTTATTTACAATGTTCTCTACAAGTTTTTTTTACAAACACTATTTCAACCCTGGCGATAATAAAACTTCAACGTTCTCTGATATTTTCAACATGTTAGCCCCATTGCTCATGATTGCTGGGTGGATTGGATGCATAATTATTCTGAAAACCTTTGGATAATTTAGAGTTACTAACCCATCTCATTTAACATACCGCAAAAATCGCGCGCATGGTTTTGCTAAGCTATTTTTTTTTGGTGTGTCTCTCAACCAACTTGACATTATTTACTTTTATTCATGACGACTATCTTATTATATAGGTACTCTGTCCATTCGTACGCCTGGGGCCAGTTAAATTTCTTCCTTTGTTCTATTATCACCGGCATCATCTTTTCCCAGTAACGGATAATGCTGCCCGACATTAGATCATCCACTAGCTCGATTTTAATTAATCTACGTTTGACTAGGACCCCTATTCCTTCAAAAAAGTTGCCGACGGAGTGGATCTTTAGGGTGGCATCCCTGTTGTTATCTAAGCCATATTTCTGCCAATAATCTTCGAAGTCTACCCACTGTAAAGCCATGACCTCGATGAACTCGTTGAGGAACTCCTCCCTGCTGAAGCGGTCGTACAGCTGCATGAAGAGCTGGGCCTGCCTGTTTGCCACGAGGTTGCTAAGCTGTCGTAGTCCAACAATGGCAGCCACGACCACGCCCGAGATGGTTACAAGTTGGGCAAGATCAATTGGTGTATTAAATGCAGACAATATGAATACTATTTAGTTTTTATTGTTCACTGTGATTTAATGTTTTTCATGTCTCATTGATCATTTAAATCTGAAGCTTAGTAGCCCGTATTGTATCCTTCCTCCTCCCCATATGCGATGAAGGTTTTGCTGCCATTCTATACTTTTTTGAAGTCTTTCAGATTCCTTCACTGATTTGGTTTTCTTAAGACGCATAGCCTGGTATGCTATGTTGAATCTCCAGAAGTCGACTGTATGGGAGGTTAAATCTTTGAAGGTTTCGAGCTCAAAACCTCCTTTTTCTGCTGCCTCCAAATATTCGTTAAGACTCCCCACGCGCGTCAGCCAATATTCGTTGAAGGGTTTAGCAATATTAATGCTAGGAGTAAAGCAGTCAGAAATGTAGACATGACCACCTTTCTTTAATATTTTTGATAGGCGTCTAAACCATTCGTAGCGTTCAAGGTAACAAGAGCTTTCTAAAGCTATTGCGGAGTCCAAGATTAGTTCCCCGCTATATTGACAGGCATCTCCTAGGGCTACCTTAACTTTATCTGATACGCAGGCTTCCTTGACGTATTCCTCTGTGAGCTTCGCGTGAGTTGGGACGTTTGTTAAGGCGATCACATTCATATCGTATTTCTTGGCTAGGAAGATGGAGGTCCCACCGAGTCCACACCCCACGTCCAAGACGCTGGAGCCTACTGTTGACTCCTTATCCCAGAACCTAAAGGCATTTTTCAACAACTTTTCCTGGGATCTGATGAGCTGCCTTCTTAGCTCGAACTCGTTTTTTGATGGATTTTCCCCGTCGTCAAAATATCCTGTGTGAAAGTGTATCTTAGGTCCTGAGCCATACTTCTCTATAATCGACTCAGTCTTACTCTCGTACCATGAAATTACTTCGCTATTTGAATGGTACAAATGTGCTTCAACTCCCAAAAAAAAGAGGATATTTATTGTCTAGGATCAGAGTTTTGATTCAACAATATGTGGATAGTCGTAGAACCCGAGTAAAAGGTCGCTTGGTAATATTTTCGCACCACCACGGTCTTCAAAAACCGCGGCTTTGATGATGTTTGTTGCGAGTATATTGGCGAGGTACCACAGGTAGTTTTCTTCCGAACCTTCCTTTTTATCCGGATAATTTTTAGCGATGTCTTCCATGTCCATAGTAATTCTGTGTTTATTATTTGCGCACAATTCTTTTAGTCTTTTTTCAATTTCGTCGACTGCTACTTTTTCAAATGAGATTTTCTGAAGATTACATTGAGCCTTCAATGCTTCTTTCAGGTGCTCAGGTAACTTCTCTATTGTTTGTTTAGTTAGTTTTTCTCCGTTCATAAACATCCAATTAAATCTCCTGATTATAAATATTTAAAACTTTGCGAGCGCGCGCAACTATCAGCAATCAACAATCACGGAGAAGTATCAGGTGGAAGTGAGGATAAGGCTATTGAGCACATGTGATAGTCACCGATAGTGTTATCTCAGGAGACGATTCCAATCCCTCTAGGTGTTTTAGATGACTGAAGCTAAACAAGCGAGCGTACCCGAGGAAAAACTCGAGAGCATCATACGAGAATATGAGACTGCCTTCGAGAAAATGGATGTGGAGAAGACACTTTCATTCTTCACAGACGACGTTATCTGGACCGCACCTGAGGGCACGTTTAACGGTAAGGATGAGGCGAGGCGTGACTTGACCTGGATTTTTCAGAGTCACGACCAGATAAAATTCAGGGACGCCGGGGTTGGGATAATGGTGAAGGGAAACAAGGCCGTCTACCAGTTCGTCAATGATGGTGTCTTGAAGGATGGTAGGAGGTATGAGACGCCTGGAGCGTGCTTTTATGAGTTCGTTGGGGAAAAGATCCAGCGCCACACCGTGATGAGTGATAGGCTGATGCTTGCTAAGCAGGCTGCTAAGGGTTTTGTGCAGAAGTGGGTTGTGAACACCGTTGTTAATGCGACGGAAAAAGGGTTACGATAAATAACAGTGTAACCTGGATGAGATGCGCGCGCGCTGCCCTGTCCCGAAATTGGTTTAAGATGGTTTAAAATGGTTTTAAATACCATTTAGCCAAATAAGGCAATAATGGACCCCCTAGACATAATGATCCTTAACCATCTAAGAGACGGCAAACCAAAAGAATTCAAGCAGATCCTCGCCGCAGTCAAGCTCTCCCACAACACACTAAGGCATCACCTCGACTCACTCGTTGATCAGAACCTCATAACGAAGAGCAAGGAGCCCGTGAGAGGGCGTGGGAAGCCAAAGTTCACATATTCGGTCCCTGTTGGTGCAGGTAGAGCGTCTAGTATGCTTCCGAATCCATCGACGGGTGTGGTTTCGCTTAGTTTCAGTAAGTTGAGTCAGATCTGCAGGTTTGAGAAGGGTGGTTGGTGTAAGAAGATTAGGGGCCGGTGTTACGCCTCGGATTGCCCCAAATCCGTTGAGGGGTTTTATAACCATTTTAGGGACAGGGCAGCGCGCGCAATATTATCAATCATTCATATAGCTAATAAATTATTTGTTTATCAGGTGGAAGTGAGGATAAGGCTATGAAAGGCAAAACTGAGCGCATTTTCTAGGGTTATCTAGTTAGCCGGTAGCCGATTACCTACCCCTATATTGTTGAAACATTCTATAACATGATGGCGCAATCGGCTCTTTTCATTCGTGCGCTCCTATGAGAAACGTCTCAGGAGCTCCAGTGTCAGGGCAGCATCCCACTTAGTTCCGCAGGCCATCTAACGCTCTCTTACTCATGTTCTTAAGTTTTCTCTCCGTCAACCCCCTGTTCTCACCCCTGTAGTGCTATCGCATAGTACCCACGAAACATTGTGATCATTATAGATTCGGAGTGCTATATTATACTGTGCGCGCATCGTCAACCTTATACTACTAATTAGCTAACGAATTAGATAGTTGGTGATTTAGTTTGGCCCCATTGTCACAAGCGAAGATCCTAGGCGAGATAGGCTCGATCCTAGTCGTCCTGACAGCCATCCCCCGCGTTGGGTCCCTGCTCGGCATAGCGGGATTCATACTCATCCTTATAGCGGTCAAGGAGATTTCGGACCACGTAGCAGACGGATCGATCTTCAACAACATGCTGATATCAGTCGGGGCAGCCATCGTTGGCATAGCCGTTGCCGCTATCCTGCTAATTGGAAGCGTAGCCACATTCTTCATTAATAGTGGCATCACGTTTCCGAACCCGGACTTCACAAGCATTCCAGCTGGCCAATGGGTGGGCTTAATCGTGCCGATCCTCGGCGCATTAGCCGTCGTCTGGGTCGCACTCATAATATCGGCGGTCTTCGTCAGGAGAAGCTACTCATCCATCGCCTCGAAGCTGGGCGTAGACATGTTCAGGACGGCTGGCCTGGTCTACTTGATTGGGGCTGCGACTTCTATAGTGTTCGTAGGGTTCTTCATCATCTTCGTTGCTCAGGTTCTACTGATCGTCGCGTTCTTCTCCATCCCCGAGAACACTGCGGAGCAGGTGCCCACTCCTCCTTCTCCACCTGTCACAGCCAGTACATGAGACGTACCTTCCTTCACTCGCGCGTAGAATTAAGAGATTATTATTTGATTATGCTTACTCGGTGCTTTGTTTCTTTATCTCCTCGTTCTCAGCGGTTGTTATCTCGAGCTTCTTTATTGTGCGCGCGCGCATAGTTTAAGATAAAAATGGTCTGTATTTTCCATGAAATTGAGAAGATACGGAATAATATACGCTTATCTAAGGAGCGCGCACGCCCCACCCACAAGACGGGAGAATCGGTGTGTACTCGCGTACATTTTTTATATATCTACATTAAAAGATATTAAAATATAAAAAAGGTGAATATGATGAACAAGTACACTCCGTTGATTGTGGGAATTGTACTCTACATCGTGGTTATGTTGATCGTACGTTCCGTGGATTGGGGAGGAGGCGTCTGGATGATGATGCTTGCAGTGCAGTTCCTCATTATTCCAATAATCATCGGCTTCCTCTCTGGAAGCTATTTGACTGCGGTCATCTATACAATCGTAGCAGTCGCTATCCAAGTATTAGTTGCATGGATTACTCGGGGGTTACAACCATCCCCAGTAAACTCAGCAGATAACCCACGCCCTCAGTACGCGTACGTTTCCAAGAAATTGAGGAAGTGAGTCTTCTCAAGAATAAAACTGAAATGACAAGAATTATCCCCAACAACATGGCCTCAACTGGGGAACCCCGATACTCCTTCAAGCGCGTTGGAACTCCAGATAAGACTAGGATACTGCACGAACATCTTGGTTTTATTTACTGTTTTCTACGCAAAATGATAAGTGGCACCACCGCTGAAACAGCCCCGATCAACACAGACTCATAGGGGAAGCCTGGCACACCACCTTCACCGCTCGGTGTTTGGGTTTGGCTGGGCGATGTGGAAGGTTTAGGTGAATTCGAGGCGGCGGGGGACAGCGTGGATGATGATGAGGGTGATGGTGTTGGGGGAGGGCAAAAATAAATGCTACCCGTCTAGCATGCACATATCATCATGCGCATATTGCGCGTTAACCTCTAATTTAATAAGAAGCATGATTTTCATATTCGCATGAATAAACACATCTACGTTTCTGTTTCAGTTCTCTTCACAATAATTCTAGTCCTAGGGGCAACCACCGGGGTTCAAGCGACCATCAGCATGACCGCCGGCATAAAAATGTGGACCTCCACCCCCGCAGCACTCGCCTACGACTCAGGCAAGGGCGAGATATTCGTGGCTCTTGCGAACTATCAAGCCGTCTCCGTCATATCGGACAAAACCAACGAAGAGCTAGTGAACGTGACCGTGGGACAATATCCCGCAGGCTTAGCCTACGACTCCGCCAAAAACGAGATCTTCGTGTCAAATTACAACTCTAACACCGTCTCCGTCATATCCGACGGCAACAACACCGTCGTATCAACCATTAAGGTAGGGACAAACCCTAGCGGCATAGCCTACGATTCCGGCCTGGACGAGGTCTTCGTGGCCAACTTCGGCTCCAACACCGTCTCCGTCATCTCGGACAGCACCAATAAGGTGGTCGCAAACGTGACCGTCGGAAACTATCCCACAGACGTAGCCTACGACTCCGTTCAGGGTAAGGTATTCGTGGCTAATTCCAACCTCAATCAGGGCACAACCGGTAAACCCGCCGACAACACCGTCTCCGTCATCTTGGACAGCAGCAATAAGGTGGTTGCAAACGTGACCGTGGGGGCCTCCCCATCGGGTGTGGCTTGTGACTCCGTTCAGGGTAAGGTGTTCGTGACCAACATTAACGATGGCACCATCTCGGTGATATCTGATAAGAATTACATAATATTGGCGAGCGTGAAGCCGCCCGACGGCGGTGGGTTAGAGTTCCTAAGCCCTTCTATAGTTTATGACTCCGGCGTGGGCGCTATATTCGTTATACATGGCCTCAGCATCTTCGCGATATCTGATAGCGATTATACGGTTGTTGGAAAGGTGTCTTCTTATAGCGCCTATTCCAATCAGCTGGCCTACGACTCCGGTATGGGCGAGATCTTTGCGAGCGATACAGCTGCGCGCGCGATCGTCGTCATATCCGATGGCTCCGGATCAGCGCCGACGACAGGCAACCTAGTCGTCACGGTGAAAGACTCAAACGGAAACGCAATCTCCGGTGCAGCCGTGTCATCCACCTATACACCTCCAGGACAAACTGCACTAAGTGGTGACTCTACGGGGGATGGGTCATTATCATTTAACGGAGTAGTTGTTGGTAGCTACACTTTCCAGGCAGTCAAGAGCGGGTATTTGACTAATACCGGAAGCGGAAGCGTTACAACGACCGGTACTGCAAATATCAACATAGGTCTTACTGCGCAGCAGTCGGGTGGGGGAGGCACGCAGCCATCAGGCGGAGGGGTTCCGGGCTACCCGTATGAGTCGATTATACTAGGGATCGTAATGGCTTTATCCATTTTATTGGTTATTCAAAAATTCCATAAAATCGGATAAATACACTCACGCATGCGCTTTCACAACTTTTGTTTGGGTTTGGGGGATAAGACTATGGCCCCAAACCCAAACCCAATTTCTTAAATTCTGCTAAGAATAATAATCTCAAGAAATAATATATATCCGAATAGGCCCTTTCAGGGTTCATCACAGAGATGAAAGTTAAGAACAATGTCCTGGATCGGTAGAAGAGGTTTAGGTAATAGTGCCATAAAAAGCGAGATGCGTACACAATGAAACTTTTTAGAGACCTAAACTTTCTAACCGCACTGGCAATAATTCTACTAACCATAATTCTGTCAGCTGGAGTATCTTATCACTGGTTTCAATTCAGTTTCTTAATAGGTCCACTAACACTCTCTCATTGGCTAAGCTGGATTGGAGCTCTATTTATTGCAATTTATACGCCTACATACACTATCCTTAAGCGACGCCACCCCAGGAGAACTAAAGACCTACTTAGAATTCATACCTTTGGTAACCTGCTTGCCTTCATGCTAGTATCGATTCATTATTTTCAGATGACCCCACATGGAACCGGAGAAGCATTATTCATTACTGTGTCTATATTGGTGGTAACGGGGTTCATCTCAAGGTTTCAGCTTTTGAAAAAGATTGGAAAATACAACCTAATTAAACCACACATCAATAAATTTATACACGTAAGCATAACCTTAACTTTTTATATCGTAATAGTTGTACATATACTCCAACACTTCAGTACTCCATAAGCAACTTTAAGATGACTGGTTTATATCTGGAATCTTTAGAGGATGAATGCTACTCTGGGAGCCCAGGCTCTGATTTTCTTTCCTCAGATACTTCGCGAAGAGTAGAGCCTCCTCATTGATCAACGTCTAAAGTGTCTGATGCTCCCCATTCCTAATCCGCTTAACCTCAACCCTCGTCTCGAAGAACTTGTTAAGCTCATCTAGTAAAATCTTCGTACCAGAGTCTGTAAGGTATTCTCGCTTTCCCTTCTTACCATGGCTCGCAGACTCAGCCTTCATCTTGAAATCCTTTTTACTGATTCTTTGACAGTAATTAATCAGAAAGTCGTCGATCAAGTAGCGATAAAGCTCCTGAAAGTCGCAGACGAGGCTAAGTTTAGCCATCTGGTTACTGTGCAAGAAACCGAAGCGCGCGCGTGCCGAAGGGTGATAAACCATCACCGAGGCTTGTTTTTCGCTCTGGCTCTCAGGAGGGGAGGGTCGCGGTGTTCCTCGATGAGCGCAGGATGATCAAAAGGATATGGAAGAGGGTGAAGTGAATGAGTATTAAATTAACTGTATTCGATTATAGAGTAAAGAAGATTCAGCGAGAGTTAATGAGTAATTCAATTAGAATTAGGGATTTGACGCTGAGGAATATGAAATTAGTTAAGGAACTTCAGGAATTGAAGTTAAAAGAAGGCTCATTATAAGTGACGCGTGCACGGTTCATAGAATTCGCGGCACAACATGTTTGAAACAAGCATTAGATTATTTTTTAGGATGTATATCCAATTGAATTCTTTTATTTTCCCAGTCCAAGAATATCCTTAAACCGAGGAATACCATCGTCATCGAAACCCCGAAAAAAGCCAATTTAAAATCATTATCATCCAAGCTACATCAACTCTTATTTTAAAAATAGACTATTTATCTTTTACAGACCACAAGTACTGATTAAAACAATTCTCCTTGCAAACGAACCATATAATTAATAAATTTTAGTACGACGCACACGCGTCAAGCAATTTAGGTACGGGGAGCATCAGACACTTTAGACGTTGATCAATGAGGAGGCCCTCCTCTTCGCGAAGTACCTGAGGGGAGAGTCTCAGAGCTTGATTCCAAGAATTGCTTATCTAAGCTGACTTATTCTTGTACTTAAACTAAGATATATTCAGTACGCGCAGGCAAACTTTTTTTTATTATGAGCGTACATGCGCGCGCGCAAATATTCAATTAACAGTTCTCGCTTTAAGGTGCTCTAAGTGACTCTGGACGTGAGTACTTTAGTAAGTTTCGTTACCAGTGAACTCACAGCCCATGGCATTATGCTGTTTGCAGGTTTCACATCTAGTTTTACTTTCTTAAAATTAGTCTACGATTATAAATGGGAAAATGTGAAAGCCCATGTGCACTGCCTGAAGGCTTTTTTTGTAATGATTCAAGGCCTTCTTCTATCTTTTCCAATTTATCTTTTGTTGAGGTTAATATATTACGGAGCGCTTCTTAACCAAATTAATAGGTTTGATAATTCAATTACATTTAATAATTATAATGATATAACCGAATATTTCCACGGAAAAACTTTACAAGTATTAGATCTCTTTACAAGATGGTTCACAAATCAATTTTTTATTTATAAGGTATTGGTAGTGCTATTTATTGGGTGTATATTATCAGTAATTTTCTTACTTCCTGTCATATTTAATTATAAACTTTCACCCATTTCCAAATCTACCTCAACAAAACCTCAGAATCAGGAAACAAAGGAGCAAAAATGAAAATTGGATTCCCGTGTCTAGCGGAAACCGTCGCCTATCCCGTAATACACATGCTGAGACAACTGAGTTCAATGTCGAAACTCAATATATTCAATTTTCAAAGTCTTATTTCTCTAATCGCGCGCACATGCATCCGAATGGATCAGCCATTAATTGAAGATGCAACAAAGAGTTGAACATCATCAAAATAACAATTTGTGTTCGACTTTATCGCAGCAACTCCAAAATATTGCAAGGTGTAAGGATTTGTATTGTCATAACCTGTAGAGACATCTTTGATGTTGGAAGACACAAGCGAGTCGTTTATCCATACATTGAAACTATCAGTGTTCCTATCAAGTATGACTTTAATTTTATACCAAGTGTTGGGAGAATACCCCTGCAGCTTGTCATTGCAGCCCATCAACAATTGAGTGTTATTGACATCAGCGAATTCTACAAATGCGTGCCATGCAGTAGAGGAAGTCTCAGGAATATTGATCAGGTAACCAACTCTCAATGATACATAGGTCGTGAAGTTATCCACTTTCACATTAACTTGATAACCTATGTACCTCGCGTTGGTTGAGAAACTCCTGACGCCGATTGTGGCGAACATATGACCCGCTGATGGTGCTGTTAATTGTAGCGATTTTGTCGGTGAGATGTATGTAGAATTCGTGATCGCTCCCTCCGTGTTGTACCAGAACTGCCAGTTTTGAGTTGGAAGAGTTCCTACAGTGTAGCCTTCAAAACTATCTAAAAAGAGATTAGAGGCCTCGATTACCTGCGGGTTGTAATTGGTCGTCGCTCGCGTTTGTTCCATAACAGTAAATACAACAACCCCACCGATGGCTACTCCCACTATTAAAAAGATGATCGCTATTCCATATTTTGCAGCTTTCGAGGGTCTTTCCAAGGACACCGACTCGTATAATTCTTCTCAATATATTTCATGAGAATTTTGATTAACCTGGTTTTTGCTCCCCCTCGGGTAGGTTTATAGATCAAAACCCCTAGAGCCAGTCTCATGGACAACTTCACCTCATACATCCTCAGACAAGCCTACCAGAGGGCAG
>JBEKDF010000078.1:0-6387 GCA_050014495.1 Bathyarchaeia archaeon | reverse complement strand
GCGAAAATGATGTACAGAGTAGATTCTAGCTATAGAGGGAACATGATTTACTATGAGAAGGGGAGCTGGGAGAGGGCTTTCCCATCGTTGTTCAAGAGTGAATAGCCTTATCCTCACTTCCACCTGACTCTAACCAGTGAATAGTTTTGGTTGATGCTCAGACGGTTGGGGTATTGGTGACTGCAGCAAGTGTGACTATTGCGGCGAGCTACTACATGTTCACACTCAGAATAAATCAGAGAAACGCGCGTGCGCATGAAGTAGAGTTGCACGCGCATATTTACCGAGGCAAACAGGTTCCCATTCATGTTACAGGAGACCTATCACCGTTGCATTTTACAGAGAATAAATGAAATTTTAGATATTCATGGCGGAGAAATAGCCCATATGTATAGCTTCCATAACAGTTGCTGGCCGTAGACAATCTCCAATCACTACAAAATCCGGTGCGCAGTTGCGCAGGGACTCAACCATTTCTGTTCTCGACTTCAGCCCGACTGCCAATAATATCGTATTCGCCTCGTAAAACCTTTCTTCTCCTTTCTCATTTACTGCCAACACACCCCCTTCCGTTATTCGTGTACACTTTACACGTGTTTCCAGCTTGACACTATTTTCAAGCTCTCTCATTAGCCCCAGCCAGTGCAGGTAAGGTGCATCTGCCGCCGCCTTCTCAAGCATTTCTAGAATGGTCACTTCCTTACCCAGGTGAGCGAGATGTAATCCTTCCTCACAACCCACCAGCCCGCCTCCTATAACTACTACTTTCTTACCGATAGCGTCTTCATCATACATGCTTGCTGCAACAACCACATTCTTGTTCTTTATCCCGGGTATGTCAGGAATGATTGGATCGGCTCCCACTGCAGCTATCAGAACATCGGGAGAGATTTCTTTAACAATCTCAGGCGTAACCTCCGTATCCATCATTAATTTTATCGGTCGTTTATGCACCCGCCGGATCAGTACTTCAGTCAGTTTCTTTGTATCCTCTTTGAAGTATTCATGTTCAGCGTATATCAACGTCCCACCGAGTCGTTTACTTTTTTCACAAAGGATCACCTCATGTCCCCGGTCCGCAGCTGTGATCGCCGCCTGCATCCCTCCCGGTCCACCTCCGACCACCATCACCTTTTTCTTTCCGCCACTTACTTGAACAAACTGGCTCTCATATTCCCTGCCTATGATCGGATTAACAACACACCTAGCGACAGAACTTGGATATTTCACATATGGAGTAAATGACTGGCTGATGCAATAATTACAACGGATGCACGGCGTAATATCTTCCTCGTTCCCTTTTCTTGCCTTCTCTGGTAAGTAGGGATCTGCCAAAAGCGCCCTTCCCAGGGTTATCATATCTGCTTTTCCACTCTCCAGGATCTCTTCCATGTGAGCAGGATTGTTCAATGCCCCAACTGTGTTCACTGGAGTCTTCACAACTTTCTTGATTGCTTCAGCAAGATACACATTGCAGCCCCGGGGGAGAAACATACTAGGAAACATTCTGAGGCCGGCAGTTCGGTCATTAAAAGTTGCTGCGGATACATGAATCAGGTCAACTTTACCATCCAGTATTTTTGCAAGTTCAATCGTTTCCTCTAACTTCATCCCGCCTTCCGTAAACTCATCGCCGCTCAGGCGGATCTCAATCGGAAAATTTGGACCACATTTTTCTCGTATATTTTCAATAATCATCAACGCCAAACGTGCCCTATTTTCAATGCTTCCTCCAAAGCGGTCTTTTCTATGGTTGTGCAAAGGGGAGAGGAATTGTGATAGGAGCCAACCATGACCCCCATGGATCATGCACATCTGTACACCGCCTAACTTAGCCATCTCAGCCGCATTTCCGAAGGCATTCACTACCTGTTCGATTTCTGCTTCTCCCATCTCAATGATTTTTTTGCCATAGAAGGATATTTCCGCACTTGGACCGTACACTGCCCCGTCTGGCAGCTGTGTCCTTGACCGGATTCCGGCGTGCAATAATTCAATGGAGGCAACCGCACCATGTCTTTTAATCGCATCTGTGGTGTTGATCAGAGAGGGCAGGATTCCCGGGTCATCCAGCGGGTTTTCCCTCCCGTGAGATGTTCCTTTCGAATCCACCATGCTTTCTCCGAGGGTGACAATGGCTGCCCCGCCTTTCGCCCGGAGCTCATAATATGCTACATTCTCAGCGGTAAGGTATCCTTCTGGTGTGCCATGCGCCCCCATAGGTGCTGATTCAATCCGATTCCTTAATACATAGGGCCCTAATTTCATCGTACTGAAAAGTTTTGGAAAATGATTCATTATATGTTCTCCGTACAATGACTTATTAGATCAGTATTTGCCACTTTGCTGCGCGCGCGGCAACCTGATTAATCGACCCCCTTGCATCATTAATATGTGATAAGCTTGCTGCCAGCGCGCGTGTATTCCACATAGCAAAAAATTTATCTTTTTTTTAGAATTTTATTATATTTGGTCATTGTAAATTGAATGCGCGCTCGGTTTGGAGGTGGAGCCTGTGACCGTGGTTAATTGTGGCGTTCAGGATTGTCGGCATAGGCTCGACAATGTGTGTCAGCGGCCCCAAAATAAACTTGACAAAACGGGCTCATGCGTATGCTTCGAGAGGCAGCCCGGATACCTCCAGCGTGACCTATCCAAGATCTACGCCGGGTTTGCGCACCCACCCTAGGGAGGCGATGCTTGAGTAAGTATAAGGCTCCAACGGAGTCGACGCCAGAGACTCTTCGCCGCGCCGAGGAAGAGGGCCTAAACTTAGAGGAGGAATCCGACCGGAACCTGGCCGAGTATTACCATGCAGCACTACCGCGCGCGCTACGCACACTCTTATAGCCACTGCCAGTTGGACAGTGACTGGAAAACAACTAGGTCAACCAATTAACGCGCACGCAATTCAAGTAGCGACATTACTTCTTTTATAGCTATATGCATTTTATTGAAGTATGTCTAATAAGAGCACTCTACGACCTCATCTTATTTTACCAATAGATCCTGATAAAATTCCTATTGAGCCAGTTGACCCATTGAAGGAAAATGGATCATATAGGGTAACACTTAATCTTATTAGTGAAGCAGATGAGATTTGGTATGATTTCTTTCGCGAGATATTAAGCGAAGAAGCACCTAGCATCGACATGTTTACTAAATTTGAAGGCAACAAGGTCACTATCGAAACTTTACCTAACCAAATAGTTGCAAACATTCAATTGATAAAAGAGGTAGTAGAAAAGACTAACACTGCTCGTGATAATTATGATAGAGAAGAGGCAGAAAAGAAAGAAAGAATACAGAAGAGTCATGAAAGAGATATAAAAACAATAAGGAAATCATTAGCAAATATTAAATAAAAAATATTAGTAAAATAATGCGCTCGCCTCCATCAGCTCTACCCACTACTCTCATCCGTCTGTTTGTCGGGTTGTTTGTCTGTCTGTCTGGTTGTTTCCCGTGGGTGTGAAGGGAAAGGGAGGGAGAGGGATAAGGGTAGAGGTAGAGGATGACAGAGAGTAGTTAGTAGTAGTAGGTGGAATGAGAGGAGAGAGGATAAGACTATAGCCCCACACACAACTGCAAGCTATTCCTCAGCAGGCGCGGGTTGCTTCTGGAGTTTGAAGATCGGTCCGAGCACGACCCATACCGCTGCACAACCCGCCACGACGCTTCCAACCACCATGGTTGGGACGAGTCCTATGCCAGTGCTGAGGACACCCCCCAGGAAGGATCCGACAGGTATCGTACCCCAGACAATCGTCCTCATCGTCGCGTTCATCCTCCCCTGCAGCCTATTGGGGGTAACTATCTGCCTCAGGCTGACCATGTTGATGTTGTAGATCGGGTTGCCGATCCCGCTCACAAAGTAAGCGATGCCTATCACAACAACAGGGTAACCCCAACCCGCGAGCAACACAATTAGAAGCCCGAAGTTCATCATGCTCGACACAGCTATCGCCCTCCCGAAGCCCAATCTGTTGGTGACCGTGGAGGAGGATAGGACACCTACAACAAAGCCGACCGCGCCAATCGAGAAAGCGACGCCTATGATGCCCTCTGAGATGCCAAGCACCCGGTACGCGTAGAGCAGGATCGCCACACCGAAGATGTTGGCTCCAAGGTTAGCCATTGCCGTGCATCCTGCCTGAGTCCAGAGCAGCTTGTTACCAGTCACGACCCTGATCCCTTCCTTCATCTCCGTGAAGAAGTGTCTCCCTCCCTCCGGCGGATGAGGCTCGGGCTTCAACTCCGGTGTTCTGATCGAGAGAAGCATCAGGACAGATACGAAGAAACCTAGGACGTCCGCCAACACGGCCAGAGCTGCCCCAACGAGTCCCATTAACCCGCTAGCCACACTCGGGCCAAGTATCTGGGCAGCGGAAGCACTCACCTGTAGCTTCTGATTTCCGTCAACCAGGTCCTCCTTTCCTACGAGGCTGGGAAGGTATGATTGGTATCCCACGTCAAAGAAAAGCGTGCAGATCCCCATGACGAGGGCAACACCGTAGAGTTGGTAGAGGCCGAGCACACCAAGTAGGTAGGCTGTAGGAATCGTTGCCAGCGTCACGATCCGGACCACGTTTACCACGATCATCACTGGTTTCCTCTTTACCCTGTCCAGCAGCACGCCTGCGAAGAGACCGAGTGTTGGGAAGGCTATGAAGCCTAGCGCGTTCAGTATCCCGAGCTGGAAGTCGGTGACGTTGAGGGTCAATATCGCAAGTGTCGGCAACACCAGGGCTGTGACCTGACCCGTGAACTGCGTGACCGTGTCACCGAACCAGAACCGCATGAAGTCCTCGTGGTGCCATAGGTTGCCCCTGAAAGGTAGCTTCAACGTTCAACCTCTCCTGTGGGCACGTCTTAAAGATATTGGGTTTGGGGGATAAGCCTATGACCCAAACCCAAACCCCACGACGATGAAGATGACTCAAACATAGAGACCTCGACCAATAGAAGTATCAGAGGCACCTCGCGGTCATTAAAAGCAAGTGTCCTGCTTAATGACTTTTATCAGTTTGTACCTGCACGTAAATGTTAAGAGTTCAGGAGAATATCCTAAACCATTATGTCAACGCCTGTTATTGATAAGAAAAGCTCAAAAATCTACCTAATTACTATAGCTACCCTGATCTTGGTATGTGCTGGAATCGGTTACGTATACTACACAAATAATCAAATTCAAACAGCTGAGATAGCTACTTTGCAAGGCCAGGTTCAGAGTCTAAATAATCAGATCAGTACATTGCAGGGCCTCACACACGAGCCAAAAATACTTTGGTGGGGTGAAGACACCTGGGAGAAAGATGGTACTCACGCTGTGATTTCTCTTAGAGAAGTCGGCTATAATGTTACTCAGAAAGGATGGTCTGACGCGACAGAGTTGACTAGTGAGTATCTAAGTGGATTTGACCTTGTTTTATGCGCTGGGACCCATAGAATGTGTACCGTCGACGAGAAACAGAATATTAAGAAATATGTTGAAAATGAGGGTAATCTCATTATTGCATGTGACACGGAAATGTATTTTTCTGATCCCACTATCAAGGCGGAGGATGATTTAGCTAGTCAGTTTGGCTTCCATTTTGAAGGCGATACAAGCTTCACTGTCACACCTGTTTCTGGACAAGAAAATCATCCATTGTGGCAGGCTATGTCCCCTAAGACTACTTTAACTCAGCTTTGGGACGGGTACATCTCCGCTGGTTACCCTGGGGTGTTGATTGGCGTAGGTAGGTCTGTTCCGGCTATAGTTGATATTAGTTCGGGGAGTGGGCGTGTTATCGGTATAGGTGCCAACACTTTGCTCGATCTGATATTTACAGGGGGTAAAATCAACATCTTTTTTGATTACATGACGTCTTAACTCTTAATCATATAAAATATTTGTATAAATGTTAAGTTCTATTATCTGCTTCATTTAGAATGCGAGCGCGATTAGCACTCCGATTGTCTGCAAGTCAATCATTCAAGTTTCACGGTTGAGTATCAGGTGGAAGGGAGGATAAGGCTATGACCCAAACCCAAACCGTGAAGTATTAGAATTATTTAGATAGCTATCGAATTGTTGTCAATAATAATTCCTGCACCATTACTTATTTTTGTATGATGAATGAACTTGTTGGTGTTAAGGTCTAAATAGTCTTTAGTGGCTATAATAGGATAATCTAAACCTCTCATATAGAAAATACCATTGATCTCCACTTCGTTTGGTTGACTATAAACTAACTCGAAAACATACATGTCGCTTGACTTCGCGCGCGCTGGCTTGTCCCTAAAATAGACACCCCCAAATAACCCTCCAACAAAAGAGTAAAACCACCACATAAATGACTCAGCCACTCACTTACAGCAAAAACAAGCCCACACCCATCACAG
>JBEKDF010000077.1:0-6813 GCA_050014495.1 Bathyarchaeia archaeon | reverse complement strand
CTGGGAGGCTCATAACTGAAATAGTAGACCATGGTCCCTGAGACTCTAATCTTCCCAATCTCCTCAAGGTCAGAGACGTATCCCTTGATGGTAGCGAGTCTGAAACCCCATTTCTCATAATATGTACTCAACAACTCCCTCATCTCAATCCCATCGCTACCCGCTTCCTCAATGGTCCTCAACATCTCATCCATTCTATCCTTCGCCGACAACTAGCGCCCCTCAATGAAAAATATCTAACCTAGGATTATAAGTTTCTAATAATTCTCACATGTGAGACGTCAAAGTAACGCAAACCTTTCTTCGTAACCCTCGGGATGTATTCCAGAATTTTAATCTCATTTACATACACTTCCTGCATAGCCTTATCATTTCTTTATCGCTAATCGATAACCGTGACGAATATTGTTTGATGCACAGACTGTTGGAGTATTGGTCACGGCGGCAAGCGTGACTATAGCTGCGATATATTACATCATTAACCTCAGAGAGACCACCAAAAACAGACGAGCCACCCTAACAAACAGCATCATACAACCATTCACCACAAAGGAGTTCGCCAAGGACTGGCTAGCTCTCCTGAGCATGAAGTGGGACGGCTTCGATGACTTCCAGAAAAAGTATGACTCAAGAGTCAACCCGGAGAACTTCGCCCTGAGGATATCCTTCTGGAACCTCTGCGACTCCATCGGACACCAGTATAGGACTGGTCTAATCGACATTGGGACCGTGAACGGCGTCGCTGGTATCTGGATAGCTGACGTGTGGTTCATGTTTGGATCGGTGATTAAGGAGTATCGGAAACTGGATTACCCTAATGACCTGTATGAGAACTTCGAGTATCTGGCTGATGTTCTCGGTGAGATGAGAAGGGAGAAGGATTCTGACTGGGATAAGAAGATGGAGCATGTGGTCTTGACTCATTAGGTTAGGTTGTCATATATTCTTCCATAGCCTTATCCTCACTTCCACTTGACTCTAATCCAGTGATGATTAATGGTTGATCTATCCGAGATTCAAGCAGTCTATTACATGGTGGCTGCGACAGGAGTAATCGTGGCAGCGATATTCTACATACTGAACATGAGGGCCACACTCCAGACACGCCAGGCACAGCTATTCATGCCAATCTACTCGAAGGTGACGGAGAAAGACTTCATGAAAGACAACTGGGAGATACTGGATGAATGGAGATGGACCGACCTAGACGACTTCGAGAAGAAGTACCTAGACGACAGAGATAACAGGGCCAAATTCATGGCCTGCTCGGATTACTTCGAGGGCATCGGGGTCCTAGTGAAGAGGAAGCTGATAAATTCGGAGCTAGCCGATGATCTTGTTTCGAGTGGGATTATGAGGTTCTGGGAGAAGACTGGGCCGGTCATGATGGAGTGGAGGGTTCGTCATAATACGCCGCAGATGAATGAGCATGTGGAGTATCTCTATAATGAGGTCAAGCGCATTGTGGAGAGGCAGCATCCCGAACTCAGGGCTGTATCTCAATAGCCTTATCCCAACTTCCACCTAATCCTAATCAGTGAAATGTTTTGGTAGACCTGGTAGAGATTCAGACAATATACTACATGGTGGCAGCAACGGGGGTATTAGTGGCGGCGGCCTACTACGTCCTCAACATGAGGGCCACGAGGAGAACACAGGAACTCGCACTGAAATCACAGGATCAGACCCTCCAGACGCGACAAGCCCAACTATTCATGGGGGTATACCAGACATCGATCTCAAGGGACTTCCTGCACATCGTAAATAAGTTGGACGTTGAGGTAAAGAACTGGGACGACTTCGACAGAATCCTTAAGGATCCGGAGACGTATGAAGACTTCACAGGCGTCGTCCTATTCTTCGAGGGAATAGGCGTCCTGGTTCGGGAGAACCTGATCGATGTTCGCCTCGTCTCTCTGTTGATCTCGGGCCTTGTTACCGGTTGGTGGGAGAAGTATGGTCCCTACATCCTGCAGGCCAGGGAGAGGTTGGGGTTTCCCAGGTGGTGTATCGAGTTTGAGTATCTGAATGATCGGATCATTGAGTTTGGTAGGGAGAATCCGGGGCTCCGGATCGTTCCCGAGCGCGCTTCTTCGAGGGCTTGGGAGTCCTTGTGAAGAGGGGCTTCATAGATGTTGCAATTGTGGACGACTTGATGTCTGGCCAGGTGGTCTCGTTCTGGGAGAAGTTTAGACCCATCTATGTTGAAGCGAGAAGGAGGAGGAACTGGCCTCAGTTGGTGGAGTGGGTGGAGTATCTCTATCGTGAGGTGAAGGGCATCATGGAGAAGCAGAACCCAACGCTAGTTGGGAAAGACGTCGCCGTGGTTCGCTGAGAATAGGAACGTGTGTGTGGGGGCCATAGCCTTATCCAAACCTCCACCTGACTCTAATCCGTGACCTGAGAGAATCACTAAAAAAACTATTACAGCCAAGCTTTTATCCAGAGTAAATCCACGATAATTAACGGGGTGACTTTCCGTGTCTGTTAAAGAGATTAAGGCGCTAGCACGCCAGATCTTTGAGGAGTGGAGCAAGGGGAAGGCGGCCACCATGGCCGAAATAGACGAGGCGTACGCCACCAACTACGTATTTCACAGCGGAGTAGGCAGGGATCTCCGAGGCCTCGAAGACTTCAAGCAATATATGAGCTCTTACTGCGACGCTTTTCCCGACGCAGTTTGGACCTTGGATGACGTTGTTGTCGAGGGAGACAAGGTGGTTGCACGCTGGACATTTACTGGCACGCATAAGGGTGAACTGATGGGCATTCCTCCAACCAATAAGAAGGTGACTGTTTGGGGGATCGAGATCGACCGGGTTGTTGGCGGCAAGTTTGTTGAGGGCTGGGCTAGGTTTGACACTCTTGGTTTGATGCAGCAGCTAGGAGTTATACCCACTCCTAGGAGGTAACATAGGCTACACAGAACAAATCCATTTGCACACATTATTTTTGGGTTTAGATTTGAGGCCATAGTTTTATCAAAACCTCCACCTGACTTTTGTTCAGGTGATTTATGATTGGTGGATCTATCCGAGATTCAGGCAGTCTACTACATGGTGGCAGCCACAGGAGTACTAGTGGCAGCAGTCTACTACATCTACAACATGAGGATAAGCCAGAGAAACTCAGCACTAGCCCTCAAGACCCAGCAACAGACCCTCGAGACACGGCAAGCCCAGATGTTTATGAACATATACCAGCAGACAGCTACGAAGGAGTTCTCATCAGCTTACAATACCTTCCTCTCATACGAATGGAAGAACTTTGACGAATTCAGGGAACTATGCCAGAAGAAGGAAATTCTTGATCAGTTTCAGATACTCGCTATGTATTGGGAGGGCATAGGGGTGCTTGTAAGGGAGGGGTTTCTTCCAATCAGGTTAGTGGCTCTTCTGATCACGGGTATGACTCGTTCGTTTTGGGAGAAACTGAATCCCATTAAAGTGGATATGAGAGTTAATTTAGGTTGGGTGAGGTGGATGAGTGAAACTGAGTATCTTTATGATGAGCTTTTAAGGTACATTAGGGAGCATCCTGAGTTGGCGACTGAGTTAAGGAATCCTCTGAAGCCAAAATAGGGTCTCAATAGCCTTATCCTCACCTCCACCTGACTCTAATCCAGTGAACTTGATTGTCTGAGATTCAAACCATCTCGGTTGTGATAGCGGCAGCGAGTGTAGTAGCCTTCGTGGCTAACTCGATTATAACCAGCAGGAAAACGGAGAAGACGCAGGATCTCGCCCTCAAAGCCCAGCAGCAGAACCTAGAGACGAGGCAAGCTCAGCTCTGGACTCAGGTCTTCAACAGATACGACGAAGCGTTCTGGAGGAACTATCTCCTAGCGATGAGCAAGAATTACAAGAGCTACGAGGAGTGGGACAAGGACCGCAGTGACATAAACTTATACTCGGGCAGGCTAGCTGTCGCCGCTTACATGATGGGGTTGGGAACCCTCGTCAAGAGGGGTTTTCTCTCTGTTGAGATAGTTTATGACATGATAGGCAGCCCGGTCATCATGTACTGGCAGAAATTCTCCGAGTACGTTAAGGAGTACAGGGTCAGAGCTAGATATCCCACCTACGGGGAGGACCTTGAGTATTTGTATATTGAGCTGATGAGGATTAACCCTCCCAATTATTCGCCAAAGTGGTATCCGGAAGCTGAACGTATTTCTCAGGGAGGTGGGTGATCAATTGGTTGATCTTGGTGAGATTCAGGCTGCCTACTACATGGTGGCGGCAACAGGTAACAATAGTTAGCTATCAGTTAAATTGTTCATATTTAATTCTGACATTATTCCGATAATTATGGATTATTTACCGATAACACTATAGGCACTCTTCCTACCTACTCCACCCGGGATTCAACTGATAAGTTGAACTCGGCTCCGAGGTGGGGAGCCATACAAGTACCATGAAAGACGCGGGTGGTAAGATGAAAGTCATGAGTTTTTTGGAGTACTGCCCTGAGGACTTTGAAAAGATAGTGGAGAAATTCAGGTCTGCCATGGCTGATAGAGAAAAGGGATCGAAGAAGTTCCCGAAGGTTGCCTTCGCATCCCATAGCTTCGGTGGAGAATTCAAAAGCGTCCAAGTATACGAGGATCCTAGCGAGGAGCAGCTGAACGCCCTCGTGATCCACTACATGCCTGAAGGGAAGCTAAAGTTCGTGCCTTTGCTTGATGCTGGGAAGTTCGTAGAGCAGTACTTTAAAGAGAAGAAGAAGTAGTTCAAATCCATTTTTTAAATTTTTCTGGAATCCTCGGTTTGTGTGGGTGTGTAATAGAAGAGTAGAGGAGAGTATGGGGGAGTAGGCGAGTAAGGGTAAGCGTCAGTTAGTCAGTCGAAGTTTGGGTTTGGGGCCATAGCCTTATCCTTCCTTTACCACTAATCGCTAAATGTGACGAATATTGGTTGATGCGCAGACGATTGGAGTATTGGTAACGGCGGCAAGTGTGACGGTAGCAGCGGTCTACTACATAATGACGCTAAGAGTCCAGCAGACAAACATGAAGGAGACCGCAAAGAACAGAAAAGCGACCTTCACCACCACCCTGATGAGCGACTTCATCTCAAAGGAAGGACTCCGCGACTACTACGAACTAATGTCAATGCAATGGGTAGACTTCGACGACTTCATGAGAAAATACGATTCGAGGGTGAACCCAGAGAACTACATTAAACGAGAACACTCTTTTACCTATTGTGACTCAATTGGGTGGGCATTGAGGTCGGGAGTAGTCGATTACGATACGCTCCGCAGGTATA
The DNA here is from genome assembly GCA_050014495.1 of Bathyarchaeia archaeon. Taxonomy (GTDB): domain Archaea; phylum Thermoproteota; class Bathyarchaeia; order TCS64; family TCS64; genus UBA8941. The sequence continues at coordinate 1,543 of JBEKDF010000077.1, read as the reverse complement.
GTGCTCTTAGAATCATGTGGCTGAAGTTCAAACCCATCATCGAGGAGTACAGGAGACGGGAATATGGCATGGATGCCTATATGGATTGGGAGTATCTAGCCAATCGAATGGATGAGGAGACCAGCCTCGAGGATAAGAGGATTAAACAGTTTATTTTGGATGGCTTCAGGAATGAGAATGTGAAAGCCATATAATATTGATGGCCATAGCCTTATCCTCACTTCTACCTGATTGTTACCTTGTGAGATTGTTTGATTGATCTTAGTGTGTTACAGCCAGTATCATGGGTAGCCGCAGCAATAGGAGTCTGCGTAGCCGCAATCTACTACGTGATGAACCTACGGGTTCAACAAACTAATATGAGGGAGGCTGAGAAAAACAGGAAAATAGCGTTCACGACAAGCCTCATGCAGCCCTTTATGACGGAGGACGGCATAAGGAGATTCATCGACCTGATAAACCTGGATTGGAGCGACATAGAGGACTACAAGAGACGATACGACTCGAGGACAAACCCAGAGAACTTCTCGAAGAGGTACTCGATGTGGAACCTATGCGAGAACCTCGGCAGGCTCTACCGGCAGGGGTTAATTGACCTTGAGACGATTCTCGGAACCTCGGGCGGTATGATACAGTACATGTGGGTAAAGTTCAAGCCCGTTATCGAGATGTATAGGGAGACTGACTATGGGCCGAATTCTTTTAGGGATTTTGAGTACCTCGCTGGGGAGCTGAATGAGTTGAATAAGAGGCTTCTTGGAGAGGACATGGCTGTTAGAATGAGTAGAGTGATTAAGGAGCATGTTGAGGCTCAATAGTCTTATCCTCACTTCCACTTGACTCTAATCTGTGAGATTGAGTTGGTCGATCTACAAACGATTGGAGTTTTGATGACGGGTGTCAGCGTGACGGTGGCTGCGATTTACTATATGTTCACTCTCAGGATCAACATGAGGACACAGGAACTGGCCCTCAAGTCTCAAGAGCTTACACTAAAAACTCAGGAACAAAACCTGGAAACCAGGCAAGCACAACTCTTCATGGGCATCTACCAGGCTCAGAGCACGCCTGAGTTCATCAAGCAATGGGACGAAGTAATGAGCCGCAGCCCTGAGGACGTCAACAAGTCATATTTTCCTTCACCGTGGAAAGATGCATCGCTCATCTCCGTGATGAAGTACTTCGAGGGAATTGCGGTTCTATTAAAGAAGGAGCTCATAGACGTTAATTTGGTCTATGAGTTGATGCCTACGATGGTGATGTCCTTTTGGCTCAAGAATGAGTCGGCTCTTAAGAGGTATAGGGTGGAGATGAATTTTCCCCAGGCTGGCCGTAATCTGGAAGCGTCATTTTTTACGGTTTGAAACGCATTTTTAACGGTGTAGGGTAGGGGGCCGAGACTGATCAATTCCTGAATAAATTCGCGCGCTTGCTTGTTTAGAAATTCGTATTTTAGGACCACCTGAACGCCCCAACATAACCAAAACGAGGAAAAGCCAAAGCTCACAACACACGAGCCATCAGCCGAGAAACAGGCAGATAC
>JBEKDF010000076.1:0-8414 GCA_050014495.1 Bathyarchaeia archaeon | reverse complement strand
GCTTTCCAGATAGAATTGGATATAAAATGCCAGAGGAAAAAAAGACCTTAGGGGAAAAGGCGGAGCATGCAGGAGCAGTTGTAGTAAACGGAGTTAAGACGGGCGCTAAAAAAGCAGGAGAAACGTACGAAGCATTTGAAGAAAACATAAAGAACGAAATGAATACCATAGAAAAAAAAGCGGAAAATGCAAGAGAAACCTCTAAAACGTTTGAAGAAGGTATAAAAGATGAGATAAATACCATAGAAAAAAAATCGGAAGATGCAAGAGAAGCAGAATTTAAGAGATTGAAGAAAGAAATTAAAAAACTTAAGAAGGAAATTAAGAAAGGAAAAGGAAAAAAAGGGAATAAGAAAGATAAAAAGGAGAAAAAGAAGTAAACTAATGCGTGAGCGTATTATTCGGGCACATTAACAAATCTTATGAGAATATTTTTTGCGCGCACACTCGACGTAGCAAAGCTCGGGATATCGTGAGTGCAGTACCCGTTTTTTCAATTTAGGTGAAGTCAATAACGCATCGATGGCCATGATGGTTGGGCCAGGGTTTTAATCGACGGTGGAGTAGACGATTGAGCTCTTAATTTCGTATTACTTCTTTTGGATTTTCTTTTTCTCTTTTTTAATTTGCTTTTTAATCTTTTTAGCTTCCTTCCTCAATCCTTTAACTACGGATTTTCCTGCTTTCTCTGCTTTTTTCTCTAAGCTTTTTTTTCCCTTGGGCATTTTACATCCAATTTTATCTTGGAAGCCAAGAATATAAATCTAAACCACAATGCATGCGTAAGCAGATGATTATTAATGGAGCAAATTCCTTGAATTTGCCATAGCGATCCCAGAGTTTTTTTGTTAGTAATTCTTGAGTATTAGTTAAAAAATATAACAAGTATAGCGAGTGATACTTTCATTCGCTTAAATATATTCGAATCCGTCTCTGTCTTGGCTCTTCAAGAGATTCTGCTTCTGGTTCCTATTTACTTCTTTTTATTCTTCTTTTTATCTTTCTTGAGTTGCTTCTTAATTTTTTTAATTTCCTTCTTTAGTCCCTTAAAACTCCGTTTACTACAACTGCTCCTGCATGCTCCGCCTTTTCCCCTAAGGTCTTTTTTTCCTCTGGCATTTTATATCCAATTCTATCTGGAAAGCCTAGAATATAAACTGAAATACGCGCGCATGCTTGGTTCAAAATTCTTTTTTGTAAGGTTTGTTTAAGGGTTATTATGGCTGTTGTGGAATTTGAATCCCTAGAAGTAACTTTTCAATCAATTGAATCTCGGCCTAATCAAGAATGTGCTGATGAGCGCATACCACGGCTCTGGCGCCGTGAGACCTCCCTTCAACCCTCTGGGAATGCTCCGCTTCAAGATAATATACTTCATGAAGGGCTACCGCTCCCAGAGATCCCTAGAAAGAGAAGTCAAAGTAAACAGCAAAACCAGATCACTCTGCGGCTTCAACGGGAAGGTACCAAGCAACTCCACCATCGTCAGGTTTGAATACAGAATATGCGCTGAGAGGCTGAAGAAGCTTGCAGGACACATAATAAACGACCTCATTGGATGCGGCTTCATAAAGGGCTTGAAAGTCGTCCTGGACTCCAAGCCTCTGGAGGCCAGGTGTAGAAGGGACCCGGAGAACCCGTCGAGGGGAAGGCTCGACGCGGAGGCCAGGCTTGGCAGAGGCGTGAGAGGCCTGATCATGGAATACAGGGTTCACCTGGCATGCGACGGCGAAGCAGAGATGCCCATGGCCTACACCGTTGCGCCAGCCAACGAGAATGATAAGAAGCATGACGCACCGCTTCTGCGCGAGGTGGCTGAAAAGGTTAGAGCCGAGGCCGTGATCTGCGATAAGCAGTATCGAGCGGAGGCTTAAGGGGATTCATAGAGGGTCTTGGCGCGCGCGATAGGTGCCCTGCACGTCTCGGGGGCAGTCTACAGTGCCGATCATGACTCAACTTAAATGCCTGTGTCGATGATGCTCGTAATGTGGGATGAAGACCTTCATCTTCAAGGTCAAGTTGAAGCATGATAAGCGGGTCTGGCGTAAGGTTGAGGTCCTCGGCAGCCAGACTCTGGATGATCTGCATAGGGCCATCCAGGAGGCCTACGGCTTCGACGACGACCACCTGTACTCTTACTTCATGAGTGGAAGGGCTTGGGACCTCTCCGACTATGAGTATCACCACCCCGACGCTGCTCCTCAGACGCCTATTGAGGAGAGGATGAGGGAGATGGCGTCTAAGATCCGAGGCACGTATCCTGAGCCGAGGCTTCCAGCTACTAAAATTAGTATACATTCGCTGAGTTTAGAACCGAGGCAGAGGTTCCTCTACATCTTCGACTATGGAGATGAATGGCAGTTCGAAGTGGAGTATGTTGGGGAGGGGGCTTCAGAGGAGGTTCGCTATCCACGAGTCATTGGTTTAAGAGGAGAGTCTCCACAGCAATACGCGGACTACGATGAAGAAGAGAGTTGAGATCTCTAAACTACACAGCTATTAAATGAAAGAACCTGTATCAATTTTTAACCAAGCATGCGCGCCATCGAGGTAGAGGTTGAGAGGGTAATGGATGGTGTTGAATGTCCGCGCGTGTGTCATGGATTTTAATGAGGGAGTCGATTCTGTTCTCATAGGAGAGAATCAAGGTGTATAATTACGGGCGCGCGCAAGTATAGAAGGCTACGATATTCGAGATAAACATCGCTTTACTGGGTTAATATACGAGGTTTCCCAAGCTGTAAACAGGTAATTATAGTGACTTATAATTCATTGATGGAAACAGTGGATGCCTGGAAGATACAAAAGATAATGCTCTTTGAAGGCACCCACGAGGTCATATGTACGGAGTTGAAACTGTGAAGAGCCGACTTACCGATATGGAAAGATCCAAAATTATTACTCTCGCCGAGTCCCTGGTCGAGAAAGAGGAGATCTATTCCCTCTCCGCCTACGGCTCAAGAGTTGCAGGATACGCTAGAGAAGACTCTGATTATGACATAATAATAGTCGCGAATAACGTCAAGAAGACTGTAGCGGAGAAGGATGAAAAAGATCCTACTAAATCACAACCGCTCATCATAGAAGATTCAGCCTTAATGAAGGACGCAAAGCAACCTTCGGGTGGAGAGTTTATCATTGGCAGGTTTCTGAACATCTATGAACCCATAGTTAACGCGGAATTCCTCCATAGTGTCGAGGTTGAATACAAGAAAAGAATCATAGCGGAGGAGCTTCTTGAGATCCAGACGGACTACGGCGACTTTTCTTCAAACTTAGTCATTCCTTACGAATACTTTCTATTCGATAAGCTGCACAAAAGGGCCCTCTCCTACCCAGAGGCGATGTTCAGCTACGCCCGCACATACGCGTGTGATCAAAGGGAAGAGAACATAGAATTCACCCTTAGAGGATTTCGCGAAGCAGCAGAATCGCTTGCATCAAACGGAATAATAGAGAACACTGGTGACTCTGTTAGGATCTTCAGGGGAAAGAAACGTAATGATGCACTAACTAATCTGTTCAAAGTATTTCCATTAGAGAGGAGGGGTGGCATTCGATACGCGTATCATGGGTTTGCTAATAGGATTGGGTATGGCTTCAAGACGAAACCTCTCGCAAAACTGAAAATGATGGGGAAAGTTAAATCCATGATCGAGCTCGACCGACCGAAGAAGTTGCTTCGATTGGAGGAAGGTGTAATCTTTGACGATACAACAATGTCGGTTGAAGAGCTTGCACAAATCGCAGGTTTTGGCGATACTTACGAATACAAAGAGAAAAAAATGGGAGATTTCATAAATTCTACTCAACTATTAGAAATCTGGGACGATGAAAATCAAATCAAGTATGTCTTAAAGCACTTCCCCGAACTGAAGTCAGCTAAGTGGGTGCTTCTCAATCTGTGGTCAATTGCCGCTAAACGATTCAACCAGAGTCCTCTCTCAAGACTAAACCGGGAGGTCGAGGCTCTCAGAAGGCTGCGTGAACTCAAAATTCCAACTCATCATATAATCGGTGTTATTCTAGACGATAGGACCTTGGTTTCAGAGTTTCTCGATGGTGTCCCACTCTCAAAATTCGTCGAGGATATAATCAATGGAAAAAGCACAGACACTAGTAACATCGAAAAATATGGCAAGATATTAGGTAAAATTCACAAGGCGGGTTTGGTGTACGGAGATACGAAGCCACAAAACGCGTTCGTGTTCAAAGATAGGATTGATCTTATAGACCTCGAGCAAGCGGTGGAGAGAGGAGATAAGGCATGGGACCTCGCCGAATTTCTCTATTTCTCCGCGACGCACTTGGAGGAAGAAAAAGCGGAGAAGAAGGATGACAAAACCAAGGAAGGGGTGAATAAGGAAGAAGGGATGAGGCTTGTCGCGGAAGCCTTCCTCACCGGCTATAGGAGTGAGAGTAGTGAAGAAGTTGTTGCAAAAGCGAAGAGTGTAAGATATCTGATACCTTTCCTTCCAATACTACCTGGAAAGATGAGGAGTGTTGTCAGAAACACGCTTACAAAATACTCTCAAAAAGAAATTGCCACTCCTTAAGTCACTTACAGGATTCTAGATTACGCACACAGTATCTAGGACTATTATATTATTGGCTTAGTTGCTGGAGCACGCCGTGAAAACAAGATCGAAGCGGTTGCAAGAATAGCGCCAATCCAGTACAGTGTGAAATAGGGCTGATAAAATATAGGGGCAGAGAGTCCTGAAACAAACAAAGCCTCAGCCATCGAAAACAGCAACCCCAAAATCGCCGTCCCCCCGCCAAGACCTATTAAGAACCTTCCCGAAGATCCATGTTCGCGCCATAGAAGAAGCCCTCCGAGAATATCCAGTAATCCTCCGAATCCGACGATGATGGTGAGGGCAGCGATCGCAAGCTGTACTAAAAGTTGGCCTGCCCCTATTTTTGGCCCCAAATAAGTATCGACGTAGTTCAGACCTGTAATTAGTATAGAACCTGATGCGACTCCGCTTGCAATCAGGAATAGGCCGGCAAGCATCGCAAGTACAATCGCGGCTCTTAGCGGATGCGATTTTGGCAACGATTTCTTTACCGCCTGAGCAGTCTTGCTCGTCGTGCCCGCGAGTGTGATCTTGTGGGTGTCCTCAAAAGGCCTCCTCTCCTGTATATTGCAGTTATCTACTTTTTCCATCAATGAATTGTAAGTCACAACAATTACCTGTTTACATCATAGGAAACCACGTTTATTAACCCATTAATACACGGGCTCGCATCCTAATTAGTCCTGTTTGAGAGAGGATAGTCAACTTAAATGCAAGTCGGTTAGAATCGCTGCGTCAAATGATATTATTAATAGTGGTTACCAGGAATTTTTCACACGATCGGAATTGCAAAAATATTTCATTTAAGGTAAGACTAATAAACAATCGTTCCTAAATATTAATAGCCATGCAAAAAAATGCAGTTATTAGATATGGGTTAATATCCCTTTCAATTCTTTTAGGCGTTGTCGTTCACTTCGGTTATTTGGATTCAATTGAAATTCCACTTGTTGCATCCCTTCAGAATGCAGCTTTGAATGCTAATCTAATGTGGTTCTTTGTGGCTTATGCTCACCTGGGCGATTCTATAGTCTGGATAGGAGTAGCGCTTTTGATGTTGGCTTTCTACTTCAGAAGAGAGAGAAGGGCACTAAAGTTTTTCTCGTTTATTACTGTAGTCGCTGTCGTCACCGTTATATTCAGGTTGGTATTTCCCCGGCCGAGGCCCTTTCAAGCGTTCCCTTCATTAGTGCAGAGTTACGCTTACGAAGGTCTCCCATCTTACCCGTCAGGGCATGTTGCACCGGCAGCTGGGGGTTTTTATCTCCTCGCCAATCATTCGAGATTGCTGAACGCGGTGTTCGGTGCGATGGTTGTCCTCCTTGCTGTGAGTCGTGTAGCGACTGGCACTCACTACTTCACTGATGTGATAGGGGCTGCGCTCTTCTCGTACCCCATAGCAGCCATCATCGACGACATGAAGTTTTTCGAGCGGTTCAAGGATCAGTAGCCTGAGAGCCAAACAATAACCTGAAAGGGATGGTCTTTACCGGCTTATCAGCGCGCATAAGTACGAAATGCTTTTATAATGTAAGTAAGAGCGTCGGCTAATCGCGAAAAGTCTACCTAGTCTTCTATGACACTTGAATACGGTTGCGATTAGATAGAATCAGGATAATCATCGCGACGCCGAGAAGAGCGCCTCCCAAGAGGTAAATGAAGATGTTTTGGCCTGATGGAAGTAGACTCCCGATTATTGGGATCGATGAACCACTGGTTGTCGTGGCGTTTAGTTGGGGGGGAATAGCTTGCCGAAGCCATATGGGGAAAAAGAGGTCGCTTTCAGAGGCACCGTTAAAGGCCAAGTCCAGGATAATGATTCCGATTCCACCCAATATAAGTGCGAAAATCTCTCTAAGTCTCATGTAGTTATATCCTCACGCTCCGATGGGTGTCCTTGATTCATGCTGCCTATTAAGCATACACAATCCATACTTACCGATGCGCGCGCAGGGTCAAGAGCAAGGCAACTTTTTTTACTTTACATCAACGCTTCCGAGAACAATAATCTCATCCGTATATGTCATTATCTTACCGAGATCCAGATCGAATTGTAAAGCGGTACCTGGGATGGTCTCGGAAAACATAGCGGGAGACAATACGAGAGTAGGGTAAACGCCAACAATATGATCTTCTATCTCATCAACAAACGCGTCTAGAATAACATCAGGTAAACCCCACTTCAAATCAAAATCTACATCTAACTTTTCAATCTTAGCTAATAGTCTGAAACCCTTATCGATAATAAGCTTCGCAGTGGCACTTTTCACCATCAAGTCGAGGTCTCTCTCCGAAAAGGTAGCGGCGGTCACAATGTCATCTGTTTCAATATTACCTACGGTTTTTACTTTCTTTAGCTGTAGCTTGGCATCTAGGTTTAGAATGACCTTAATATTAGGGATATCAATCTTGTTTCCCTCCGCTATTTTGAATGTGGGCTCGGGAAATCTCGCACTTATTCGATAATCGATCCAGGAATCCACGAATTGATGGTACCGAGGAATTGTATGTTTGACTAAAGCATCATCAAACGCTAATCTTAATTGAGTTAGTACGTTTAACAGAATGTCTTGCTTGACATCAAGCCTCCCCTCCTTAGCTTCGACTCTTGTACTATTGGTACCCTTCCAAAACAAGCTCTCAACACGGGTTATGGCCTCAGTGGATAGGCAGAAGGCAATGTCTTGACCATCCGTGAAATCCGAGAGTTCTTTTGAGTTTCCACCGACTCGACCTAATAAATTAGCGCAAATCGAGATAACGTCATTTTTCACGGCAGTGATGTTTACAACATCCACATTCAAGGGTTGAACGCTGTCACCAGGCATCTCAGGGAGAGTGAACGCGTAGAGGTTAGAGGGTAACGCTATTTTTTCATATTGCTGAGATAAACGAGATCCGAACAATTGATCCACAAGTCTATAGAATACCTTTCCGAGAATACCCGGTTTTTTACCGTCGGATGAAGCGGGGCTAAGGTGGGATCTGACAAGCTTCGCCTGTATTTTTTTCTCGTTTTTTAGATAATTTATGGAGACGATGAGGTTCGCAACCGGAGATAGACTGAATCTGAGGTAATTGAATATTGAAAAATCGGATCTGAGTTCGCAGTTAAATTTAATTTGATTTTCGATGAAAGACTCAACTATGGGTGGCTTTTTTAATGTAAGGGAATAGGAAAGTATTTTTCCAGTTTTCTTGGCTAGTTCGACATTTGTTTTAAATAAGTCACTCAAGATCTTATTGTATAAATTTTTATGCATACTTAGAACTAAATCATAGCCAGCGGATCTCATTGGTTACATGTTAAATTCGGCGGCATATAGATATTATAGAAACGTGCGCATCTTCCATTATTCCTCACTTGAAGAATGTACATGCGCGGCTATCAACCACTATGTCTACATCTGCATCCCGAGCCTACCCAAGACAAAGCCTATGAAGTAGGTACCGACCCCGAAACAGAAAACCCCTATCGTGATCACCAGCCAGTTGATGTTCCACCACTCCATCGGCGTATAATTGTGTATGAATGGAACATTTACCTTACCACGCTCACCCCTAACTTCACCTATCTCCTTCGACTGATTTAGCTCCCCGAGAGCCTGAGAGAAGGCGAAGTCAGCGCCCCAGAACCCGAAGGCAACCAAGAAGCCCCCCAATCCGAGCAGCCCTATCCCGATGAATCCTATGACGTTGTTCCCACCCATTAATTGGGCTAACGCGATGATGATCCCTAGGAGAAGGATACTCATGTAGACTAGTTTATACATTATTTTCATACTGATTCAAAATGAAGAAACGCGTACATATTAACTTGAGCGTACGCACGCT
>JBEKDF010000075.1:0-7223 GCA_050014495.1 Bathyarchaeia archaeon | reverse complement strand
ATAGCCTTATCCTCAGTTCACTTTAATCCTTATGTGTGAAGATACTTGCCAAAAATTAAGTTAAATGGGGTAGAGTTCTACTACGAAGTCCATGGAGAGGGCTATCCGCTGATAATGATCCAGGGATACTCTGGAACCTCCGAGAGCTGGGACACACTCATCCCAAGAATAGGTGAATTATCCAAACACCACAAAGTAATAATCTTCGACAACCGTGGAACCGGGAGAAGCAGCGCACCCCCAGGCCCATACTCTGTAAGGATGATGGCGGACGACACGGCGGGGCTTCTGGACGCACTGAAGATACCTAGAGCACACATGCTCGGGGAATCAATGGGGGGAATGATAGCTCAGGAGCTAGCGATCAACCACCCCGAGAAGGTGATGAACCTGATACTGGTTTGCACATTCCCCGGCGGCCCCACAATGGACTCCATCGAAGGGATGAGGGAAGCACTAGAGAAGCTGTCATGGTTCACCTCGACGCCTCCGGGCATGACGCCTGAGGCAGTGATGAATAGGATAAATGGGATGTGTTACTACCCCAAGTTCCTTGAGGAGAACAGGGCTAAGATAATGTCATCTACGGTGAAGTATCCTGCCCCTAACTCGACGCTGGAGAAGCAATACGATGCGATCATGAAGTTCGATTCTTATCATAGGCTCTCGGAGATTAAATCAAAAACACTTGTAATACATGGTGTCTCTGATGAGTTGATTATGCCTGAGGGTGGTAGGATGCTCGCGAAGTTGATTCCCGGCGCTAAGCTGCTGATGTATGTGGAGGCTAGCCACGGTGTCCTAGATGAGAAGTGGGGTGAGGTGAAACCTGTGATCCTGAATTTTCTCTCACAGGCTTGACCTCATCCATCAATTCCTGGATCTGTGTTCTGGTTCAATCCATTTTCAACTCAATAGCCTTATCCTCACTTCCACCCGAATCTAATCAGTGACTTGAATTGGTCGATCTAGTTATGCTTCAATCGGTGGCGTATATCGCTCAGGTCGTTGGCGTGGTAGGGACTCTTACAGCCGCATTCATCGCGGTCAGAAGTTATATCAATGCAAATAGAAGAACAGAAGAATCCAAGAAGAAGGAACAAGAGACCAGAGACCGGGAGCTCGAGACCAGAAGACTTCAGCTACTAACAAGTTACAGCGAGAGGCTATTCAACTACGAAGAAAGCCAGCAATTCGTCGAGCTAATGAATATGCAGTGGAGCGATTGGGACGACTTCGAGAAAAAATACGGATCAGACTTCAACCTCCACAACGGTGCCATTAGGCTGAAGGTCTTCTTCACCTGGGACCTACTAGGGAGCATGCTACGGGAGAAAGCTGTTGACGCAGAGACATTGTACAAACTGAGCTTCCACATGGTGATCTTTCTATGGATGAAGTTCAAGGGCTACATCGACTATGAGCGTGAGCACTACTTTGGGAAGGACTTCCTTGTTGATTTCGAGTACCTTGCCCAGGAGATGCTGAGGATCAAGTTGAGGAATGATCCCACGTATAAGGTGCCTCCGAATTTTATCAGCTATATCAAGAGAAATTAGATTCATCAACACATAATCTTATCCTCACTTCCACCTGACTCTAATCCAGTGAACAATAATGATTGATGTTCAAACAGTCTATTACATGATTGCTGCAACGGGGGTGCTAGTAGCAGCAATCTACTATGTGTTAAACATGAGGGCAACCCTCCAGACGAGGCAAGCCCAGCTCTTCATGAATATATACCAGACAACATACTCCCAGTTCTTCCAAGACGCCCAATACAAGACCTACAGCATAGAGCTGAATAGTCTGGATGATTACAAGAAGATGACTGAGGACGGTGACAAGTACAAGGCATTCTACATCTACGGCGGCTTCTTCGAGGGTGTGGGTGTACTCGTGAGGGAGAAACTGGTTGACGTGAGCCTTGTGGCAAAACTGATGTCTGGAATTACTCTTGGGTGGTGGGAGAAGTATAAGCATCACGTGGAGATCAATAGGAAGGAGTATGGTTTCCCGAGGTATATGGTTGAGACTGAGTATCTTGCGAAGAGTATCTCTGATTACGGTAAAAAGCATCCAGAACTCGGGATTGCGATACCTAAATAGATTTTGATTCTAGTAGCCCTTCAATAGCCTTATCCTCACTTCCACCTGATACTCAACAAGTGGAACAAATTGGTTGATGCGCAGACGATTGGAGTGTTGGTTACAGCGGCAAGTGTGACGGTTGCGGCAGTCTACTACATAATGACCCTGAGGGTCCAGCAGACAAACATGAAGGCAAACCTCGAGACGAGGCAGGCCCAGATGCTCATGAACCTCTACGAGAGATGGAACGAGCCAAGGTTCCAGAACACATGGTTTGAGACGACGTACTGGGAGTACAGCGACTACGACGACTTCATGAAGAAGTATTACAGGACTTCGAACCCCGAGGCCTATGGGAAGTTTATGCTGATAGCCACATTCTTCGAGGGGATCGGGGTCTTCGTGAAGAGGAGCCTCATAGACGCGGCGCTTGTCGACGACATGATGTCCGTGTACATAATCGGCTTCTGGGGGACGTTTGGGCCATTCATCATTGAGTTCAGGAAGAGGCGTATCCAGCCCACATATTTTGAGCACGTTGAGTACCTCTATGGTGTTGTGCATGAGATCTGGAAGCAGCAGCACCCGGGGGCGCCTGAGACGTTGGTTGGTTCGTGGCTCAGATCCGCTGATTCCGTCGATGCTAAGCTGGGTGATGTTTGATGGTTGATTTGGGTGAGATTCAGGCCGCCTATTACATGGTGGCGGCAACGGGAGTACTAGTAGCAGCGGCGTACTACGTGATGAACATGAGAGCAACACTCCTGACAAGGCAGGCCCAACTCTTCATGGGAATCTACCAAGAACAGTACTCAAAAGATATGCTGGACGCCGACATTAACGGAAGCTTCAACATCGAGATCAGAAACTTGGACGATTACAACACCCTCGCGGCGGATCCTGAGAAGTTCAAATCTTGGTATATGTGGCAGGGATACCTGAAGGGGATAGGCGTTCTCGTTGAGGAGAAACTTGTTGATGTTCGTCTAGTTAATCGTCTGATGGGTGGCCAGGTGATGTGGTGTGGGAGAAGTATGGGTCTGGTGTTAAGGATATTAGGAAGGAGTTGAATTGGCCGAGTCAGTGCATCTCAATCGAAGGACTGTATCTTCAGATTATGAAGTTGAATAAAGGACGGGTTACCTCCGCTCCCTTGAGGGAGGGAACGAAACGCTCGGCTATTACTTCTTGAAAAGTCGATGTTGTGATTACAGTCTCAATAGCCTTATCCAAGCCTCCACCTGACATAGAAAAAACTTAACCCAAATTCACCTTGGTATAAGCCTCATCTAACGTACAAGTATCTGATAGATGAATAGCCTTATCCTCACTTCCACATGATATTCTAAAAATCTTCGCTGCTCGGACAGGTAGCTGGATAAATTCAAATACATGTTAAAATAAGTTAACAGTTAGGCTCCTCCCACTTGGAGTTGAGCCAAACTGAGGTGTCATGATGGTTAAAGTGCCCGAGGAAATCAAGGAAATATTCACCAAGCAAGCCGCGATACCCATGTCTACGACGGATAAGAAGGGGAACCCCAACGTCATTTACGTCCTCATGTGGTGGTGGAAGGACGACGAGACGATGGTCGTTGTGGACAACTTCCTAAATAAGACTAGGAAGAACCTGGAGGAGAACCCAAAGGCGAGCTTCGTATGCTTCAACCAGGAGAAGGGGAAGAGCTTCCAGATCAAGTGCACGACGAAGATTGAGACGAAGGGGGCTGACTACGAAGCAGGGGCGAAGAAGGCGAAGGAGTGGAAGCCACCGCTCCCAGGTAAGGCGGTCGTCATCTGCAAGGTGTCTGAGGTCTACCAGGCTCTCTATGGTCCCAGCGCTGGCTCGAAGCTTATGTAGAAACTCTCTCCTTGAATAAGAGGAGAAAAGACTCGCATCACCATTTTTTTTCTCAATAATCTTATCCTCACTTCCACCTGAGTGTAACTCAGTGATGATTAATGGTTGATCTAACGTTACTCCAATCGTTCAGCTACATCGCTGGAGCCCTAGGAGTATGCGTAGCAGCAGTGTATTATGTGATGAACCTGCGAGTCCAGCAGGAGAACACGAGGGAGACGACGAGGAACAGGAAGATAGCCTACACGACAGACATCATGAAGCAGTTCGACTCAAAGGAGTTCTGCAGAAGGTGGATCGACCTTCTACACATGCAGTGGACGGACTTCGAGGACTTCAAGAGTAAATACGACGACGAAGTCAACCCCGATAACTTCGCCGACAGGACATCCTTCATGGGCAGCCTGGATGTGCTAGGGTATCAGTACAAGGCGGGTCTGATCGACTTGGAGACTATGTATGAGCTTAGCTGGGCGCCGATTATCATGACGTGGATAAAGTTCAAGCCCATCATGGATGAATACAGGAAGGGGGACTGGGGGACGGATTCATTTGCCAACTTTGAGTATCTTGCCCGCGAGCTTTGGAGGCTGAAGGCTAAGAAGGTTCCCCATTATTTGGAGCATCAGGATACCATGCGTGCGAGGTATGAGCAGGCTTTTGGCAAGATGTAAGTCTACTCCATAGTCTTATCCTCACCTCAACCTAACATTCAACTAGTGAATTGTTGCATGGTTGATGCACAGACGATTGGAGTGTTGGTGACGGCGGTTAGTGTGACAATAGCAGCGGTCTACTATGTGATGAACATAAGAACCACACAGAGAAACCTAAAGGCAAACCTAGAGACGAGGAAACTCCAGCTCATAACTGGCCTAACTCAAACCATGTTCACCAAGGAATCTCACATGACAGTCGGAGAGCTATTGAACATGGAGTGGAAGGACTACGACGACTTCGAGAAGAGGTACGGATCAGATTTCAACTTGGACAACTACTCGAAGAGATCATCAATGAATTACACCTATAATTCAATAGGGTTCTTGCTTCAACAGGGATTGGTGGACTCGGAGACACTATATGGCTTCCTAGGCCTTGCGCCCTCCTTCCTCTGGTACAAGTTTGAGGATGTGATTAAGGAGCAGAGGAGGCGATACATGGGGAAGGATAATCATCAGGACTTTGAGTTCCTAGCCAAGGAGATGTTGAGGATCAAGATGATTAGGGATCCTGAGTACAGGCTTCCCGAGGCTTTCAACAAGTATATTCCTGATAAGTGAATGTCTCAATAGCCTTATCCTCACTTCCACCCGACTCTAATCAGTGATTGCATGGTTGATTTAGCATTGCTCCAGTCTGTGAGCTACATCGCAGGAGCCTTAGGGGTATGCGTAGCAGCGTTCTACTACGTGATGAACTTGAGAGTACAGCAGACGAACATGAGGGAGGCTGAGAAAAATAGGAAACTAACATTCACGACAAACATACTGCAGAACCTCAACTCCAAAGAGTCGAGCAGAAGATGGATCGACCTGATGAACATGGAGTGGAAGGACTTCGACGACTTCTACAAGAAATATGACTCCCGCGTCAACCCGGATAACTGGGCAGATCGTAACACTTGGATGGGCATGCTTGATCTTCTAGGCTACCAGTATAGAGTTGGTCTCATCGACCTCGAGACCGTGTATCAAACCAGTTGGACCAACGTTCTGACGACGTGGATGAAGTTTAAACCCATCATAGACGAGTACAAGAAGTCGGATTATGCTAAGGACTATTACTTGAACTTCGAGTATTTGGCTAATGCTTTGGCGCGGTTGAAGAAGGAGAGGGATTCTTCTTGGAGCGGCCCAGCTGGCTTCTTTAAGGCGGACTTCGATGAAACCTTCTTTAAGAATACTGGTTCTCAATAGCCTTATCCTCACTTCCACCCGAATCTAATCAGTGATTAGTTTTGGTTGATGCATAGACGATTGGGGTATTGGTGGCTGCAGCAAGCGTGACGGTTGCAGCGATCTACTACATATTCACACAGCCCGCGCTAAGTCGGTTGAGCCCTAAGCCGAACCTAGGAGACGACTCTATCCATGAAGAGCCTGTTAAACTTCATCCAGTCACAGTCCACCGTTAAATCCGTGTTCAGCTCCTTGGGGGCCGGCTGTCTCCCAGATAACCCATAGGCAACCGTCTGGCCCACCGTGAGTCTGCCCTGCGTCTCGACGTCGATGAAGCACCTCCTACTCCTCATGAGGCTTGGGTCGATGACTGCACCGACTGTGAGGGCGTCCCCCACCTCCAGGCCACCGTTCCGCTCGGGGTGGAGGCCCACAAGGTACTTGAACCAAGGGTCAAAGTTCTCGAAACAGTAGCGGGTGGCCTGGTTCGCCTCTCTCACGCGGTTCCACTCCTCGCCAGTCAGCACGGGCTGGTTGTAGGTCTCGAGACCGATCATGGTGATGTGCATACCAGAATTGAAGAATATTTTTGCGGCGAGGGGGTCTCCCCAGATGTTGAACTCGGCGACGGGAGTCATGTTACCCGGGACGAGGACGGCCCCGCCCATTGTGTAGACATCCTTGACCTTCCTAGCTATACCTGGCTCCCTGAGGAGTGCGGAAGCCACGTTTGTTAGGGCTCCCAGCGTTACGAGAGTTATCTCACCGGGGTTCTCGTTGATCGTCCTAATCAGGAGGCTGACGCCGTCCTCCTTAACCGGTTTAAGCCCCGGCTTCCTGATGGCCCTTGTAGAGAGCCTACCTCCGGCCCTCCAAACCCTGAGGACATCCCTCCTCACCTCGGTGAGGTCCTGTGACATCGAGACCTCTAATCCCTTGCCAACTGAGACGTCTCCTCGTCCGAGTAGCTCGACGGCGTTGAGGACGTCGTCGGTGGAGTCGCGGAGGCCGCGTATTCCGCTTAGCGTCGTTATCGCCTCTACACTTAGATCTCTAGACTTTAATGCGAGAACCAGGGCCATGAAGTCGTCGAATTCCCCGTCGGTGTCTATAATTATCTTCTTCATGGTCCTAAATGCGTGAGTGGCTTAATTGAATTTACGTCCATAACTAGTATAGAAGTTCAGAACACCGTCACCGAGGCTTACTTTATTATTTGGACTGATCAGTTCTTTCTTAGGTATGTGAGGCCATAGCCTTATCCTCACTTCCATCTGATACTCGATCCAACTTTCTTGTTGACTAAAATAGAAAAAAAGTGGGAGTTGCGGGTGACATCTCCATTGTGGTGGGGGTTAAGTCCCGCACGC
>JBEKDF010000074.1:0-7840 GCA_050014495.1 Bathyarchaeia archaeon | reverse complement strand
TCTGCCCAGTTATCCGGGTTGACACGGGAGTCATATTTCTTGTAGAAGTCATCAAAGTCCTTCCACTCCATGTTCATCAGGTCGATCCATCTTCTGCTCGACTCTTTGGAGTTGAGGTTCTGCAGTATGTTTGTCGTGAATGCTAGTTTCCTATTTTTCTCAGCCTCCCTCATGTTCGTCTGCTGTACTCTCAAGTTCATCACGTAGTAGAACGCTGCTACGCATACTCCCAACGCCCCTGCGATGTAGCTAACTGACTGGAGCAACGCCAAATCAACCATTAATCATCACTGGTTAAAGTCGGGTTGAAGTGAGGATAAGACTATTGAGTGCATGGGCGTGCGACTACTGTCCCACTCCATCAACATGGGTGGAGAGCATAACACTGACTTTCTCCTTGTACTCGGTATCTCTCTTGATCTGCAAGTCTTCTAATGCATCAGCAAGATACTCCCAGTTAGAATACACATCGCTAGGCCACTCCCAGCCCCTATATTTCTCGATTATTGGCTTGAATTTCTGCCAGCAACTCATTATCCATGTCCCACTAATGTAGTAGATAGTGTCTAGGTCGATTGCACCTGTTTTATACTGGTACTAAATAGACTCACATGTCGTCCAGAAAGCTGCTCGTATTGCGAAGTTCTTTCGGTTTACCGCCGAGTCATATTTCCTTACGTAGTCGTCGAAGTCATCCCACTTCATGCTCAATATGTCGACCCACCTGAGCGCACCCTCCTCAGACATGAAGTTGCCCAGGACGCTGTTCGCGAAGGACGCTCTACGATTTCTAGTTGTCTCCCTGAGGTTCATAACGTAGTAAAAGGCAGCTACGCAAACACCGATTGCTGCAGTGAACCATGAGATCGGTTGAAGGACAGTCAAGTCCACCATTCACAAGTCACAGGTTACAATCAGGTGGAAGTGAGGATAAGGCTATTGAGGATACGTTGCCCAAACATTCTACTTCGTGCCACCTAAAACAGGGCTCGCCCCCGGAGCCTTATTCCAGTTTGGAGTCGGGCTTCCCCCTTGTATTGCATGAACGGAAAACGTTATTGACTTTCAAACTGCATATTCTTTCACTCCTTTCACCCAAAGAAGGAATTCCTCAGAATGTGCTGAACATACTCGGGGGCGATATATTAAAAAACACTAAAAATATCTTTACTCAAATGTTCATTATTGGAGATTTACATATTCAAAATAAAAACGAGGCAGGACTTTTTTTAGACTATTTGAATAATAGAAAAGAAAAATTACTAGTCTTAATCGGAGATATAATCGATTTTAACCAAGAAATATTAAAAAATATTAAATTGCTAGATGAAAATTCAAAAGAAAAACAATATAAAATGCTAATCAATGACTATTGGGAATTATTCAAATATTTTTATGAGAACTTGGAGAAACAAACCATTTCTTATTTAGGCACTCATGAATGGTTCGCAATAGAAGGTGCTATGGCCTTTAAAATCACTCCTGATTTAGCTCTAAAAAATAATAGAATACAAATAATGACGAGTGATTTTAATGAAATAGAATATGAAAAAATAATACTTGCTGGATTAACTATCCCTGGTAACGGATATTCCCCATCAAATCCTAAATTTCTGCAAACCAAGAAAAAAATTGAACAGCATATTCGAGAAGCCGTTAAACAATACAATCCAACTGATCCCAAAAATACAATTATTTGTACTCACGACCCAATTGATATTAAATATCCAAATCAGGGTCTCTCATCTTTAACCGATTTATTATCAAAATACCCATTTAAAGCTCATTATCATGCTCATATTCATTCAAATATTCACAATTCTATAATTAATGAAACCCCTTCAATTAATCGTTCGATTATAGCTTTAGCTAAGTTTGATCCTGATATATTACAACCAATATCGAATGAACTCCTTAAGCATATTAAACTCCAAAAGTGAAATCTTTATTCTAGACGCACATATATACACTATCAATTATTAAAAAGCAAACATGTTATTTGTTTATCAGGTGGAGGTGAGGATAAGACATTCGCCCATCCAATACTTGCACGTTGAGGCTAATACCTAAGTGGCACGCGCTTAAACGACGAGGTCGAGTTCACAGGGAAACACGCAGCAATCAAATACCCTCAGCATGTAAAACAAAGTAAGGTGTGGATAGTTGAAGGGAAAACGAGTTGTGCTAGTCGGAGCTGGTAGTGCCCAGTTCGGCCTCGGAACCGTCGCAGACATTATCAGCAGCAAGGTTCTGAGAGGAGGAACCATCGTACTACACGACATCAATCCGCGATCACTAGAGATGGTGCGCCAAACATGCCAAATAGCACTGGAAGAAATGAAGCCAGACCTCAAACTAGAGGCCACAACTTCTCGCAGAGAAGCAATCGAAGACGCGGACTTCGTAATAATATCGATCGAGGTAGGGGACAGGTTCAAGCTCTGGGAGCAAGATTACGAGATCCCACGCAAGTTCGGGAACAGGCAGATATTCGGCGAGAACGGGGGGCCGGGAGGGCTATTCCACTCCCTCAGAGTCATCCCCCCGATAATAGAGATCTGTAGCGACATCGAGAAGATCTGCCCCGATGCCTGGGTATTCAACTTCAGCAACCCGATGAGTAACATCTGCTTGGCGGTAAACAGGAAGTTCGAGAAGAGGGTGAAGATAGTTGGCCTATGCCACGAGATATTCAACGCCGAAACGTACCTCCCGGAGATGCTGAACACGCCGATGTCGAACCTGGAGATCAAGGCGGCGGGGCTGAATCACTTCGGAGTGCTCCTCGACGTAAAGTATAGGGACACGGGGAGGGACGCCTACCCCGACATCAGGGAGAGGGCTAAGGCCTACCTGGAGAATGTCCGCACCTCTAAGGATACGAAGTACGGTATGGATAGGTCGCTCACCCTAATACTGGACATACTCAGAATCTACAACTATCTGCCCTACACACATGACAGCCACTTCGGGGAATACATCCAGTGGGCTTGGGAACGGACCGACCATCAGCGCGTCCACGAATTCTACGAGAGCTACAAGCAATTCTGCCTGAGAGAACATGAGCGGCTAAAAACAATAGTTGAGCAGAGGCTTCCCCCAGGCTCATGGTTTAGGCCTTCAGACGAACGCGTCATCCCGATGATTGAGGGAATCCTCACCGACTCTGGCCAACATGAGCTCTCAGTCAACCTTCCAAACGAAGGCATGATCGAGAATCTGCCACGGGATACAGTAGTCGAGTGCCCCGCAATCGTAGATAGGAACGGTGTGCATGGGGTGAATGTTGGAAGAATGCCATCGGGGCTAGCGGGACTAATGAAGAATCAGGCGACGGTACAAGATCTCACCGTCGAGGCGGCCTTAACTGGTTCGAGACAGAGGGCCCTCGAGGCGCTGCTTGTGAATCCCATCGTAGACAGCCTCAGCAGTGCGGAGAAGATGCTGGATGAGATCCTTCGGGTTCAAAGAGATTATTTGAAGCTAAAGTGATCTCCTATCCTTCGACGGATCCACGCGCACTCGTGCGTGGGATAAGATTTCTTATACGTTAGATGAGGCTAACCGGAAGGAGTCTTTGGGATTAGATTTTCTTAATTGGGAAGGTGGAAGTGAGGATAAGGCTATGGCCCACACACGAGTTGTCACTTATCTGGAACATATTTGTCCAGAGTCTCAGGGAACACGTATGTGGGGTCCTTCTCCTTCACAACCCTCAGCATCTCATCCGAGAAGAACTCGAGGTTCTTCAGATAGTCCTTACCATTGTACCTCCTACGATTCTCCTCTAATATGGGCTTGTACTTGGCCCATGTGTAGATGGGGTATAGATGAATCCCAGCATCGTAGCAATCCTCTGCAGTTAAGACCCCGTTCCGGAGCATACCGCCCACGGCGTTTAGGCTGTGCCACATCCCAAACCTCTTGGCCGCACCATCGATGTTGTTCTCGGAACCATACTTCCTCTCGAAGTCCCCATAGTCGCTCCACTCGTATCTCAAGAGTTCAAAGAAGTTCCTCATCATACCCTCGTCGAATGTTCTCGTGATTATGCTGTCAACTAGCCCTATCCTTCGGGTCTCGAGGTTCTGCTGCTGTGCCTTTAGGGCCAGTTCCTGTGTATTCCTGTTTATCCTCAGCGTGAAGATGTAGTAGATCGCCGCAACGGTCACGCTTGTTGCAGTCACCAATACTCCAATCGTCTGCGCATCAACCAATAGAATCACTGGTAACGATCAGGTGGAAGTGAGGATAAGGCTATTGAGTGTCAGAACTTCTCATAAAATGGGGTAAGAGGAAGCCCGAGGGACCTCCTCTTAGAGGCTCGTGTTACAGCCCTCTCCTTGTACCTATCGTCATCAAGCTTATTGAGCTCCTTCATATGATAATAGAGATCCTCGAAGTACTCCATCTGCCCATTACCCCCCGTTCTCAACCTGTACTCGAATAAAACTGGCTCATACTTCTCCCAGAGTGAGATTGTGTATCCACCAATCTGATCGAACATCATCTCGACGTCGAAGACCCCGTTCTTGAAAAGTATTCCCATCTCCTCGTACATACCAAGAGTTGTCAGCCACTTGTTCCACATTTCGGGGTTCTTCTTTCCACCATATTTTTCATCGAAGTCGTCGTAGTTCTTCCAGCTCCAATCATTACGTATTTCCTCGTGGTTCTTCCAGTAGTCCCCTATCATTTGTTTCGTGAAATCGGTGAATAGTTGTGCTTGTCTGGTCTCTAGTGTTGTTTTCATATTGTGTTGGCTTATGTTGAGCGTGAACATGTAGTAGATCGCTGCCACCGTCACGCTTGTCGCCGTTACCAATACTCCAACCGTCTGCGCATCAACCAATAGAATCACTGGGTTAGAGTCAGGGAATTAGGGATAAAACATGTATCAGATGATAGCGCTACTAGCTTCAGACGTAACCTTTCTCCTCATCTCATCAGTGTACCTGAAGCTATCAGGGAAACTCGCAGGGTGCTTCCTCCCCCCAGCGACCCTAACCATCTCATCATTCGCGTACTCCCAACCAGCATAGAGTGCAGGGTTACTATACGCCTCCCGCATCTTCTCGTAGACGCCCCGATACTTACCCCAGCTCCACATTATATCTGGACCACACTGATCGTAGATGAGGTCGGGCTCAACCAGCTTATGCTTCAGCAGGTTTCCAAGAGTGTTGAAGTATACGTTGAAGCTCTGTCTGAGGGCGAAGTTATCCGGGTTGTTATCAGACCCGTACTTGTTCTCGAAGTCGTCGTAGTCACTCCACTGCATGTTCATGTACTCGACGTAGCGTTTCTCTCCCTCGTAGGACATTGCTAACTGGGAAATCTGCATCAGTAGTTGAATCTGTCTTGTCTCTGTGGTGGTCTTCGCGTTTCTCTGCTGGACCCTTAGGGTCATTACATAGTAGATAGCCGCTATGCAGACTCCTATTGCCGCTGCCACATACGATGCCGACTGAAGCAAACTAACATCCATCAAAACATTTCACGGATAACACTAAGGTGGAAGTGAGGATAAGGCTATTGAGACATTCACTTATCTGGAACATATCTGGTTAAACTCTCAGGTATACGGTATTCGGGGTCGTTAACCTTCACATATTTCAACACCTCATCAGCCAGATACTCGAAGTCCCTCAGATAGTTTTTACCATTATACCTCTTCCGACCCTCCTCAATAATCGACCTATACTTAGCCCAGAGAAAGACTATTCCCAGCTGACCCATGTCGTACAAGTCTTCAATGTTGATGATCCCATTACGCACCATCGTACCTATGGTGTTATAGTCGCTCCACACCGAGTACCTCTTCGCAGCTGAGTCTATGTTGTTGTCCGAGCCATACTTATTCTCGAAGTCCTCGTAGTCCTTCCACTCGTAATTCATGAGTTCGAAGTATCTTCTCATTCCCTCTACGTTTACTATTCGGGTCGTTATGCTGTCGATTAGGTTTACACGTCTAGTTTCGAGTGTCAGTTTCATGTTTCTTTGTTGGGTGCGTAGGGTCATTACATAATAGACAGCCGCTACTGTCACGCTTGCTGCAGTCACCAATATTCCGATTGTCTGCGCGTCAACCAATAGAATCACTGGTTGGGATTAGTGAAAATGGAAGGATAAGGCTATAGTGATGCGAGCTTCACTTATCTGGGACATACCTCGCGTAGCTGTCAGGTATCTTATATGAGGGGTCTCTCCTCTTAGCTACCTTAAGCATCTCACCAGAAAGGTACTCGAATCCCCACAGCCAAAAACTACCCAAGCTATACAACTTCCTCTGTGTTCTTATCACAGATTCGAACTTAGCCCATAGCCAGGGAACGCCATTGCCACCCAGATCAAACAATCTATCGGCGTCTATCACATCGTCTCTCACCATGAAGCCCAGATTATTGTAATATTGCCAAGTTGAGTATCTCTTCGCGTAGGAGTCGGGGTTGTTATCTGAGCCATACTTCTTCTCGAAGTCGTCGTAGTCGGTCCACTCATAGTTCAATAAATCAATGTAGATTCTCATGCCCGTGGAGGTCGTCATTTTTTGTATGATGTTGTTTGCTAGGGCTATTCTTCCGTTTCTTCTGGTTTCTCGCAGGTTCAATATGTAGTAGATGGCAGCTACGAGTACTCCGGTTGCTGCCACCATGTAGTAGGCGGCCTGAATCTCGCCAAGATCAACCAATAATCATCACTGGTGAAGAATCAGGTGGAAGTGAGGATAAGGCTATTGAGACATAAAACGATCTGTTGGCGCAGCCGCGTCAGGATACCTCCTCACACACTCATCGTAGAGGTACTTAGAATAGGAACCGTATAACCCATTTTTGTAGAGAGCCCCCATGCCCGTAAATATCGGCTTAACCTTCGGGTAGACCGCCAACGTCCACGCTAGCAGCCCTTTTCTGGCAAGCTTATCGAAATCCACCAAGTCCTCCTGAACACACATCCCCAGCTGGTTCATCAAACCCATCGTGCTGTACAGGTTCGAGTACGCTTCGGGGTCGGGCCTGTACTTTTTATCCCACTCCTCGTAGCTTGTGAAGTATTGATCGTAGAGGACGTCCCGCCACTGGAGCACCATTTCCTTGTTTGAGAGGAGGTTTCCGTAGAAGATGGTGTTATCTACCTTCAGTTTTCTCCGGGTCATCTGGAGGTTCATCACGTAGTAGATCCCTATTGCTGCCGCCACATATGATGCTGACTGGAGTACAACTATGTCCACCATTACAAGTTCACGGATTACACTCAGGTGGAAGTGAGGATAAGGCTATGGTGAAGACGCCGGTAACTTATCTGGAACATATCTCAACGCAGACTTAGGAGGACTTACCTGCCCCTTCTTCAACCTCACCTCAGCCATCCTATCCGCGAGAAACTCAAACCCAAGCCAAAGCTCCGGGCCATACAGACCCCTACCCCTCAGCAGCACATCCTTAAACTTCTCCCAATAAATGGTCACAGAGGAACCCAAGGCCCCATAGACCATAGATTCGTCTATCAACTTATCTTCGAGCAACAACCCGAGCCCATTGTACCAGTAGAAGGTAGTCATCCTCTTCACGTAGTTCTCAACGTTGTTGTCAGACCCGTACTTCCTCTCGAAGTCGTCGTAGTCGCTCCACTCCATGTACATGAGCTCGTGTGTGTTTCTCATGAACTCGTTTGATGTGAGGTCTTTGAATATGTTCATGAAGAGCTGTGCTTCGCGGTTTCGGTTCTGCGCCCTGATGTTTATCACGTAGAAGGCTGCCGCTAATAGTACCCCGGTCGCGGCTATCATGTAGTACGCTACCTGAATCTCACCTAGATCAACCATTAATCATCACTGATT
>JBEKDF010000073.1:0-7957 GCA_050014495.1 Bathyarchaeia archaeon | reverse complement strand
CCTTGAACTAGGTTGTAAATAACGCCCTCATTGTCATACAAGTTCGAAAAGAGACCAAAGCCAATAAACATTGCAACCATCCAGATTACGATTACGGCGTTCGGGTAATCAAACATGCTTTTACGCCGTACCCTACTAACCATGGACTATCAATGCGTCAGCCAACAAATAAACGCGTACTTACGCGCATATAGAGAAAATACGAAATTATTTGCATATTTACGTATAATTTCGTAAAATATATTGTAAAAACTACGAAATATTACTTATTTACACTCATTATATCGTATTTTTATTAATTCTATTAGTCCATATACGCACGCATTTACGCGCACACGAGCCTTGCGCCCTGATCATCTATGCCGGTGATAAAGGCCTCGCAGTCCGGAGCTGCCTCTACCATGACTCTGAGGAGACGCTCCGAGTCCCCGCCGCCCACAAGTGAGAAGACCGTCTCGCCAAACATGGCCATGGAGCACACGTAGCCTTCCTCATCGGTCCTCTCAAGCACCGATCTGATACGCGGGGTGATCAAGCCCACGTGCTCGGCGAAACGGCGCGACATCTTCAAGAACAACTCCGGACTCTGGTCCCTCCGCAGCTCCTCCACGAACCTGCCTCCGAGCTCGTTTATCCTGCTCCTCAGCTTGGGGTTCGAGAGGGCCTCCTTGGTGGAGATGGGGCCGAGGTGGAGGCAGACCGCCGAGAGGTCAGCGCTGTGCTTGAACTTCAAGGTCTCCCCGATACCGGGCCCCCCCGCCCTTGTGATCACGCCAAACCCCCCGGTGAGCTCGGCTAGAACGGTGCCCAGCCCAGTCCTGCACTCGATCTCGGCGACGTGAGCCACCCTAGCGGCCTCGATGCGCGAGAGCCTCAGTCCCAGAGCCTCATTAAGCGCCATCGCAAGGCCGAGGGCTCCGGCGCCGCTCGCGCCGAATCCCGACCCGATGGGGATTCCCGCTTCGTGCCTGACCTCTATCTTGCACGGCCTGCCATATACCGAGGCCACCTTTGAAGCTACGTTCTCCGATACCACGGCGGCCTTGGTCCTCTTCCCATTGATGCTTATCGTGACGGAGCCTCTCTCCGCCTCGGTCGCGCGAACCGTTGTGCGTATCCCGCGGGTGATGGATAACCCTGCGCCTCGGGACCCCTTTTTCAGCGGGTCTTCGGGTTCATCGCAGATCTGGAAGAGGCCTGTCAGGTGCCCAGGAACGAAGGCGGATGCTTCCCCCATAATAGGCTCCATACTTCGCCCATTAACACCGCCCATAAATGTTGCGCTACCACCGAGTTATCCTGGCGGCGCTGATGGTCATCAGCGGGTCTTCAGTGGAATGAGTGCGCATCATCAGGGAATCTTCCCTTCCTCACGTCTTCAATGAATTTGTTGGTGGCTTCCCTGATGGCCTCGTCGAGGCAGGCGTACCTCTTCACGTGTTTGGGCTTGAAGCTCGTGTCCATGCCGAGCATGTCGTTGATGACGAGGACCTGGCCGTCGCAGTGGATGCCCGCCCCTATCCCTATGGTGACGGCCCCCACGGACCCCGTGACGAGCCTCGCTAATCCGAGGGGGATCGACTCCAGCACCATGGAGAAGACGCCGTGCTTGTCAAGCGCCGCTGCGTCGCTCATGATTCTCTCAGCCTCCTCCCTGCTCTTGCCTCTGACCCTGTAACGCTCGGCAGTCTGGGGCAGCAGACCAACGTGGCCCATGACGGGTATCCCCGACGAGGTCAAAGCGTCTATCACCTCGGGGTTGTATCCCTCCAGCTTCACAGCGTCGGCTCCCACACGAATAAGCTTCCCGGCGTTTTTTACCGCATCCTCAGCGTTGTTGTACGTGTCTATGGGCATGTCGGAGACGACGAGGGCTGACTTCGTCCCCTGGGCCACGGCTCCTGTGTGCCTCACCATGTCCTCCATCGTCACGCTCTTCGTGTCGCCGTATCCGAGCACGATCATTCCGAGGCTGTCGCCAACGAGGATGATGTCCACCCCCGCCGCGTCCAGGATCTTTGCCATCTGATAGTCGTAGGCCGTCAGCATAGCGACCTTCCTGATCCCCTTCAGGCGCCTCAGTCCTTCAACGTCCATCTTCTACCCTCCATGAACCTGATGAAGGCCACCATCACGTCGTTAGCTGGCGTGTCGACGCCGTGCCTTCTACCCAGATCCGAGACCTTCCCATTCAGGAAATCGATCTCCGTCTTCCTTCCTCTTAAAATATCTTGGCACATGGATGAAAGGTTTGAGTATGACGCGGCGGCCGCGTCGACCTCCTCAACCGTGACGGGGCTCAGGTTCACGCCCTCCCCTATAGCCACCTCGATGCACTCCCTTATGATCATGCTTTTCACTTTCCTCAGGGAGTTCGACGCGATCTCGTCGTTAGGAAGCCTGAAGATGGCGGTTAGGGGGTTTATGACACAGTTCAGCGTCAGCTTTCGCCAGATTTCCACGTTCATCTCGTCTGATAGGCGAGTCTCTAAGCCGCACGAGTCGAACAGATGCTTTACGCTCTCGCCCGTGGGCGTTCTAGGGAGAACCGTTTCCCTAATATGCTTAACACAGATCTCGCCAGGCAACATGAACTCCACGGCGCTGGAGCACAAGCCTCTGATAACTTCAACATCCGGCCCGACTAGCTCCTTGACAAGTTCCTCGTTCCCCAGCCCGTTCTTAAGGATGAATATCCTAGCGCCCGGCCTCAGTAGGTGCCTGATGCCTCCTACTGCCTTCTCCGAGGCCTGAGCCTTCGTGGCGAGAATTATCAATGATTTGTCGGGTATGGACCTCAGCTCGTCAAAGGTTCTGACGTGAAAAACACCTCTGATCACACCTAAAACTATGAGGCCTCCGTCGTTTATCGCATCGACATGGCTCCTCCTGCCGACGAGGAGGACATCGATCTTTCTGGAGAGGACGGCCCCGTAGAAGCTTCCTATCGCGCCTGCGCCTAATACGACGACGTGCTCGATGTCTATATTTTCACTCGCTCTCACGCGATCCTATGTACACCCCTCTTCGCGAGAGTTCCCTTAGTCGCTCCTCCATCATGCGCATGGCGTCCGACAGGACCCGCGCGTTGTTGAAAGACGAGACTTCTCTCTGAAGCTCTTCGACGCCTAGGCTCTTCAGCCTCTTTGCCTCCGAGATGAGCAGAGGCATCGCCCTCACCACGTTATCCACGATGGTGATGGAGGCGAGCTGAGCCGTTCTGGAGAGGGGATTGAGGTCAACGGCGATCACGGTCTTACCCATACGTCTAAGGGCCTCCGTCCTGTCACCATCCTCAAGTGGGACAAACACAGTGTCCGCTATCAGTATACCCCTGGGATCAACCCTCCTGCGATCACTGTTCACTTCCTCGATCTGGGCTGAGGCCGTCTCTCCGACTCCTAGAAGCTCCTTCACCCCTTCATCCCTCAACAGCTTTTCGATGGCTGAGTCCCTGCCGGGCAGCCTGTGATAGAGGTTCACCTCAAGTTTGGCTCCGGTCACGCCAGAAAGCTCTACGAGCTCCCTTGGGCATAGGGCCGCCACGTTACCGTTCACAGATAAGATCGGCCTCTCGGCGATCAGAAGGGCTCCCGCGGCGGCTCTGATCGCACGTGCTGCGGACGGCGTGGTCATTTCCCCAAGGATGTAGTCGAAGGCCTCTCCCCTGCCATGGGCTATTAGGCCAGCCAAGGAGACGACGCCGCTGTCGACGCGCCTAGTCAGACGCTCCCTGATGCGAATAGACTCTGCTCTAGGATGCTTTGAAGATACCTCGTCGTTCTCGGTCATCCGATCACTTCATCTTGCATGATTCCTAGAAACACGCTCTTAAACGTAGGTGATACACCCCCCAGACGCTCTCGTCGCACGCACGGCGTATATAACCATCATAATCAACCTGGGCGTGATTGTTTCTCCACTTATCCTCGGCTATCCGCTTTAAGCGAGTGGGTCGGTGGCTATGTTGGTGGGGGCAGCTCTTTCCTTCGTGTTGGGTTACACGGGGCTGAGGATCAGGGCCGCTGAGGAGAAGGCGATGTTTCTGACACCCGTCGAGATAGGTTTCATAGCGGTGTTCTCGGCCCTAACGGCGATGGTCACAGGTTCGACGGGCTTCGAGGGAAAACTCGAACGCCACGGTCGAGTTCAAGACGAAGGGCGACGCAAACAAAGGTGAAGACCCCTACTGGGTGCCTCAGGGAAATGTCCACGGCAGAGTCATCTACAGAATACCCTACCTCGGCTGGCTAATGCTCAACCCAACGATAACACTGGGACTCGCCATATCGATCTTCATAGTCTTGTTGGTTTGGCCAGGGAGGACGAAGAGCATTAAGGCTAGCAGAATCAGGCATCGACGAAGATCTGATTATCAGCAATTAGGCGCGACCGCCGACTCGGTCGACCACGATTATGGCGTCGGGTACATTGTCCACACCTTTACGCGAACCATGCTTTTGCGGGGCTCGCGGACAAGCACAGGAGCGAGGTCGTCGGGAGCAGATTCGACTTCTTCAGCCACCCGAAGTGTACGGCGACCTCCTCCACGAGTGGATTAATTTATACTTCTTGAAGAGTGACGAGTGTGATTTATCTCACACAGGTGTTTGAAATTAGCATAATCTTCTCTTCTTTATCTCTTCGAAAAAGCCTACTCATGACAGTTATTTAGAAGATGGCATTGATATTTAGTATTGCATGCACAGGCGGACAGGCGGGCATATGTCTCTTGTGAACTGTCCCGTTAAGCTTCTCTACAACCCTGTCCACATTTACGCCGTCGATCCCATATCTCTCGAATAGAAGATCTTTACCAGCTTGTAAGCCCGTGACCATGTAACCACCCTCGATGAGGCAAGTAAGTATCAGGTCAAGCTCCTCATAGCTGAAACCTAGCTCGTTCTCGGCGGTCAAACCGGGAACAAGGTTTGGTGAGGACTTTTTTTGGATAATATCCTTAGGCAAGCCAAGTTCCCGTGCGAGTTCCCTGACTTGTGTTTTATACACCTTGATTATCGGCTCCAGGTCTACTCCCCCGTCGCCATATTTTGTGAAGTACCCCATGAGCCACTCCGACTTGTCTGTTGTTCCCACCACAACTGATCTCTCCGGCATCATCTGGCTGACCTCGTAGAGTTTGATCATTCTCACTCTTGCTTTCAGGTTGCCATATTGGTTTCTGTAACTATATTCTCCTCCGGGTCCCCTGTCAACAATCTCCGGATCCTGCTTAACAAAGGCGGAGACTAAGGGGGAGATGTCGTACCTCTTTATCGTTAATCCGATTTCTTCAGCCAATCGGGTTGCGTCAGCGACGTCTTTGGGATCTGTGACTTCACCATCTGGAAGGAGCACTCCAGTAATCTTCTCACTCTCAAGGGCGTTTGATAGGAGGGTTGCGACTACGCTTGAGTCGAGGCCTCCTGAGAGCCCTAGGACAGCGTTTTCGATTTGATTTTGTTTAAAGTATCTTCCAATCCACCGCTGTATGTGTTGAATTTCCTTTTTGGCGGTCCACCCTCTTTCCCTCCAGAAATCCCTCAAACCCTCTTGATGCACTAGCCAGTCCCCTCCGGTCTCAAATTGTCCCGTTGTAGCTTCTCCAATATGTGCGCAGTATCTTGCAGGTTCACTTTAAGGGATCGCCACTCCTCGATGCATTCCTTTGTTCTTCTTGAGTCGATGCCTCTGATCGCGTCTAGGGCGACGGTTACCTTGAAGCCGAGTTTATCCGCTAGGTACTTGACCGTAATGTCGACGCACACATCCGTCGCTACCCCATAGACTACTACCTCCTCTGGGTCTATTTTTGTTAGGAAGGATCGGCAATTTGGATTTGTTTCGACGGTGTTGTGCTGCTTTTCAAAGAGTATTTGTTTGCTATAGGCCATGACTTCTGAAAGCTGTTTTGACGTCAGTTTAACCGAGGGTATGAACAGTATGTCCTGTGTGGATGATTCGAGTACCTTTCTCTGTCCCGGTGTCCCGTACACGCAATGTTCTGGCCATGTCTTGAACTCATGATCCCTTGGGGTGTGAGCGTCTACTGATCCGGATAAAATGCAGAAATTGGGGGCTGAACTAGTCAGTCGCTTGAGGTTATCTCTTATTGCGGTGGCTTCGGGCACTGGTAATTTTCCGAGTGGCTCAATGAAGTCAACCTGCGTGTCAACATCCCAGAAGACGATTCTACCCATTTTATTTCCCTCAAAGTGGTGAGTATTTTTTCGTTAACTCTTCGGTGAGGTTCTGAAGCTTTTCACTAACCTTAAGCTCGTAAGGCCTAGCGCCCACGATCCTCTTACACTCATCTGGTAGCTTAGCGACGCAGTCAACAGAGTAATCCCTAATATCCCGGAGGGTTTTGATACCTCGCACTCTTCTGCCGTCCTCAACTGCGGGTTCAAGGAGAGGCATGCCTTCGCTCTGCTCCTCTTCAAGCTGAAGGATATCGTGCAGGTATTTTCCATCCTTGTCGGTGATTCTGCATAGCTGCTTCTTACCCGGATGCGTCCGCTTGCTGTCTGAAAGCTTGATCCTGGGCCCGAAATTATCCTCGACGAGTTTATAGACTCCGGGCAGGGCCGATACGGGTTTAGCGGTAATCATCTCTGTGCCGACGCCATAGAAGTCCACAGGTGCCCCAGATCGAGTGAATCCATCGATCTTGTACTCGTTTAAGTCGCTGCTCACGCCGATTTTCACATAGGTCAGGCCCTCTTCATCGAGCAAGCCTCTGATCATGCGGGACAGGCTCTCTACGTTGCCTGAGTCGATCCTCACAGCTGATAAGTGGTTACCATCCACCTCCATTTCCTTCGCCACAACCGCCGCTTTCCTCGCACCAGCTATCATATCATAGGTATCTATCAGGAACACGGAGCTCTTGGGGAAGGTATGTGCATATGCCCTGAACGCGTCCACCTCGTCGTGGAAGCCCATCACGAAGCTGTGAGCCATGGTACCGGAGGGTGGGATGTCATACTCTCTGGCGGCTTCAACATTGCTCGTTGCTTCAACTCCCGCTATGTATTCAGCTCGTGCTCCCTTGACTCCAGCGTCAAATCCTTGTGCTCTTCTGAGCCCGAAGTCTATTATCTTCGCTTTTCCAGCCGCGTTTACGACTCGGCTGGCTTTTGATGCTATGAGTGTCTGGAAGTTTACGATGTTTAGTAGGGCGGTTTCCAGTAACTGAGCCTGGGGCCGCTTGGCTGTGACTCGCATCATAGGCGAATCCGCAGTGATTGGGGTCCCCTCGTATAGGGCGGCGATGTCTCCCTCGAATCTGAAGTGGCGGAGGTAATCCAGGTAATCATCTTTGAATATGTTTAGTCCCTCTAGGTAGGCTACGTCGTCGTCGGTGAATCGTACCTTTGTCGCGTAGTCGATTGCCTCGTCGATTCCTGCGGCTACGAAGTAGCCCCAATAGGTTGGTAGGGTCCTTATGAACATTTCGAATGAAGATGTCTCATCTGCTTTGTCGTTGTCAAAGTATGCGGCGTTCATAGTAAGTTGATATAGATCGGTTAGTAGCGCGCTTCGTTTATCCTCGTGCCCTCTCATCTACTATCTTTCCTTGGGAAAATTGTGTGTACATAAATATACCGATAGTGCCATAAGGAGGACTTAGCCCACACGTAGATGAACTTGTTTAGATATTTTGAGGTTAACGAGTTGCTGCTGAGGATCTCAAGATTTTCAGCATTATCATTATGAGCCCCTGGGAGTCCAGTTATAATTTCCCTTTCCAACGACCTTCAGCTCACGACGACATTTGAGTAAATTAAACCTCTGAGTGTGCTTTCCCTCGATGCCCGTTAACCTTCGCCTGAACAATTCGAGACTCTTAGCCTCACTCCTATCGATTATACCCCTGAAGTCGTCTAAGTGAGGCTCAAGCCCATACTTACACAGGATAATGTTTTGACTCTCAAGCTTCGCTGTGATAAGACTC
>JBEKDF010000072.1:0-7981 GCA_050014495.1 Bathyarchaeia archaeon | reverse complement strand
AACGGATTAAGCTGCAAGGGATGGCTGTTCAAACCCAACAATATTGCGAACAATCAGAAGGCACCCGCAGTCGTGATGGCCCATGGTTTCTCAGCCGTGAAGGAAATGGGCCTCGAAGGATATGCGGATCGATTCTCATCCGCTGGCTTCATCACACTGGTCTTCGACTACAGACACTTCGGGGAAAGCGAAGGAGAGCCACGTGGCCAGCTCTTCCCACAGGATCAAGTAGATGACTACCGAAACGCCATATCGTGGCTCTCACACCACCCGCAGGTTGACCCAGAGAGGATCGGCGTATGGGGAACCTCACAGAGCGGTGGAACGGTGCTTCACTTAGCCGCGTTCGACCGAAGAGTCAAGGCCGTAGTATCTCAGGTACCCAACACTTGGAGCCCCGAGCAGAGACTCATCCGAACCCCAGCGAAGCTCGGGTTGAGGACCCTCCTCGGGAAGGATAGAACCGATCGCTGCAACTCAGATGCATTAAACTACATGAAGGTCGTAGCCCCGCAGGGTGAAGCGTGTGCCTTATCCACAGTTGACTCCTACGAGTTCTTCACAAGTGCCAAGGATTCAGCTCCTAATTGGCGTAACGAGGTCACGCTGGAGTCCATGGAGAAGGTGTTTGAGTTTGACCCGGTTGGCCCCATTCGTCTGATAGCTCCCACGCCGCTTCTCATGGTGGTGGATGAGAATGATTCCCTGATTCCCTCAGATATGTCTCGCGCAGCTTTCGAGCGTGCAGGTGAGCCGAAGAAGTTAGTTATGCTTCCATGTGGCCACTTTGATGTCTACGGTGAGCCCTGGTTCGGTAAGATCGTGGATTTGGAAGTAGACTGGTTCAAGCAGTATCTGAAGAAGTAAATACCCTTATCCTCACTTCCACCTGACTGCAATCAGTGATTCTATGGTTGATGCAGATGGTATAATGACTCGATCTGTGTTCTTTTAATGAATATCAAATCTTATATTCGCATCGATTGTTAGATTCGATTGATAATCTAATGACGGTTGTAATGGATTTTGAAGAAGGGTTAAAGGCTTGCCCAGTCGAGTTCCGTGACCTCGTCTACATGGACGCAACATTCCCCGCAGCCACCGAGAAACTAAGCACACTCCTCCCCACGAAGAAGTTCCAGGTAGTCGAATCCGCAAAAGGTATCACAAACGTCAAAATGTTTGCAGCCGAGTATCGTGAGTGGTATTCGACTCGTAGAGGCAAGGACCCGCTTCCACCATATAACGAGTGGGCGGTCATTATCCCGGTTCACTATGTTTCAAATCATGAGACTCCGGTCGATGGCGGCTTCGTCGTCTGGATGCCAGTCACACATGAAATGCCTATGAAAGGCGGAATCGAACTCTGGGGCTTCAACAAGTTCATGAGCGAAATCAAGTATTCAGAGAGTCGAGACGTGAGGACCTGCGAGGTAAACGTTGATGGGAGGAGGGTTGTGAGGTTCACCATCGAGAAGCTGGTTGGCTCGGAGACTCAGGATGATACTTACGCGTTTAACAAGATGGGGGATAAGTTGACTAGGACTCTTATTCAGTGGAAGGGTGGACTTAGTGTGAGTAGCAAGGTGGGCTCTGCTATGTTTGAGTTGGGTGATCACCCGATAGCTGAGCAGATGGCTTCCATTGGGCTTGAGAATATGTCTGTTGAGGCAAGATATGGAAGTAAGGTTAGAGCCAATCTTCACGCTTTCAGTAAGACGTTCCCACTTTGATAGAAGATTCGTTTCCCTCAATAGCCTTATCCAAACCTCCAACCGAATCTAATCCGTGAGATTGATTGTCTGAGATACAAACAATTGGAGTAGTTGTGACTGCAGCTAGCGTAACGGTTGCTGCGATCTACTACATGTTCACACTCAGGATAAACATGAGGACACAGCAACTCGCCCTAAAAACACAGGAGCAAAATCTGGACACGAGGCAGGCGCAGCTCTTCATGGGGATATACGAGGCGATGTACTCGGAGAGCTTCCAGAAGTCGTGTGCCGAGTCGATTTATATGAACTGTAGGGACATCAACGAATACATCTCCATGATCGAGGACCCGCAGAGGTCAACGAAGTTCGGCATATTTGGCATGTGGCTGGAGGGGCAGGGTGTCCTAGTTAAGGAGGGGTTCGTCGACGTGAAGCTGGTGTCTGAGCTTGTGGGTGGCATTATCGTGATGTGGTGGAAGAAGTGGGGTCCCTTCATTCTGGAATTCAGAAAGATTGGTGACAACTCTCGTCACATGGTTGAGGCGGAGTACCTTGTTAGGAGGGTGGTTGAGTACGGTGGGTTGCACCCTGAGCTTGGTTTAGTGTCTGCTGATCTAAAGTTTTCACAATAGCCTTATCCTCACTTCCACCTGACTCTAATCTATGGTTGATTTTCAGACGATCCAAGAAGTATACTACATGGTAGCTGCCACGGGAGTAATCGTCGCAGCCATCTTCTACGTGTTAAATCTGAGAGAGACAACCCGAAGCCACAGGATAACCCTGACGACCACGATCATGGATGAGTTCTCCACCAAGGAAGCGTATAGAGATTGGTTTAACCTCATGAATATGGAGTGGACCGATTTCGACGACTTCGAGAAGAAATACGATTCACGCATCAACCCCGATAATGCTGCCTTGAGGCTGTCAATGTGGGGCCGATGTGAAAAGGTTGGTCAACTCTACAAAGAGGGGCTGCTTGATCTGGATACAATCGAGACCGGTGGTAACGTATCGATTCAATACCTATGGACTAAGTTCAAGCCGATAATCGAGGCTTACAGAATGAGGCAGTGGATGCCATATTACTATAGCGATTTTGAGTCCGTTGCCAAGAAGCTGATTGAGTATGATCGTGTCAGGGGAGATACCGAGAAGGATAGATGGAGTCGCGTTATACATGAACAGCTTCAGAAGCCTACATAACCCTTATCCTCAGTTCCACATGATACTCTCTTCAGGTGTTACTGTTTGAGTTTATTCACGATTGATGAAAGCAAGTGCAACAGATGTGGGGCATGTGCCGATGAGTGCGTGACTAAAATCATCGAATACAACAAAGGAGAGTTGCCAAAGCAATCAAACAAGGAGGGCTCTATGTGTTATGGATGTGGACACTGCGTCGCAGTCTGCCCAACGGGATCATTCAAACATCGAGATATGAGCCCCTCACAGTGCATAACAATAGTATCTAACCTGCTACCAAGCATTGATGCAACTAACACGCTCCTGAAGTCGAGGAGGTCCATACGCAACTTCCTAGACCAGCTTGTTCCAAGGGATACACTCAAAGAGATCCTTGAGACCGCGAGCTACGCACCCAGCGGTCTGAACGGTCAGCCCGTTAAGTGGATAGTGATTGATGGAAGACCGGAGGTCCAGAGATTCGCTAAGATGACGGTTGACTATCTGAGATACACGATCACTGACGATCCAGCTATAGCTAAGAGGGCTAACTCGGAGGTCTGGGTCAGCAACTGGGACAGGGGTATGGATAGTATCACGTGGGGTGCACCTCACATGGTTATAGCATATGCTGAGGGGTCGCGGTGGGAGGAAGAATGCAAGATTGCATTAACCTTCCTCGACTTGGCAGCTTATTCCCATGGACTCGGGGCTTGTTGGGCGGGTTTGTTCAACTTCGCAGCGAATGCTTGGGCTCCTATGAGGGAGGCACTTGGGGTTCCTGCTGGGCATAACGCGTTTGGGGCTATGATGTTGGGGTATCCTAAGAATACGTTCCAACGAATACCCGTCAGGTTGGAGCCGAGAGTAATCTGGAAGTAAGTTGCATCCTCCAAAGTCTTATCCTCACTTCCACCTGATTGTTACGTTGTGAGATTGTTTTGGTAGGACTAGCAGATATTTAGACCACGTATTACCTGGTGGCAGCAACGGGGGTACTCGTAGCAGCGATATACTACGTAGTAAATCTAAGAAACAGCAGGAAGACCCTAGAGTTAACACTCAAGGCTCAGCAGCAATCTGCAGAAGCTAGACAGACACAGCTATTCATGGACATCTACAAGACCTACTCCTCAAAGGAGTTCCATCGAAGCCGAGACGAGATGGGCATGTTGTGGAGCTTCAAGGATGGTCAAGACTTCTTCAAGAAGTATGGTCCCCAGAACATGGAGGATCATGAAAAATGGGAAGCTCAACTGTATCTTTACATGGGAATCGGGACGTTGATGAGACAGGGTATTGTAAATCCTGATCTTGTTTTTGACCTCATCTGGGATACTACAATAACGTTTTGGGAGAAGTTCCGTCCCGCTATCATGTATCTTAGAGAGACGTATGTGCCGAATCATGCGGTGGATGCTGAGTATCTCTATGATGAGATGAAGAGGATTGCGGGTGAGAGGGGGTTAACTTTACCCATTGTGAATCGGGATGGTGTCTTGAACTATTAATCTCTTATAACTACTCAATAACTTTATCCTCACTTCTACCTGATACTAATCTGTGAACTTGTATGGATCTAAGTTTGTTACAGCCGGTATCATGGGTGGCAGCGGCGATTGGGGTCTGCATTGCAGCAATCTACTACATCTATAATATAGGAGCTACACGCAAAACACAGGAGCTAGCCCTCAAGTCTCAGGAACAGAACCTCGAAACACGCCAGGCTCAACTTTTTATGCAGATATACGCCAAGCTGTATGAACCAGACTTCCTTATGAACCTGAACAACGCCATCACCACTGAGTACAGAAGCTTTGAGGAACATCAGAGAAAAACAAGCTTCACAGAGAACCCCGATGAAGCAAAAAAGTTTGGCCCCGTTAACCTGTACTTCGAGGGAATGGGGGTCCTCGTCAAGAGGAAATTGATCAGCCCGGGGATGGTGGACGACCTTCTGTCAGGCTTCATCATATCGTACTGGGAGAAGTATAGGGACTGGGTCTACGAGTTGAGGAGAAGATACAACTACCCTGCTGCAGGTGAGCATATCGAGTACCTGTACAATGAGGTGAAGAAGATAGCCGCTGCGGAGCATGGGGATCAGGGACCTATTGGGAGTGGGGCGTTCGGTAAAGAGTAGGGGCCCTCAATAGTCTTATTCAAACCTCTACGTGATACTCAACTAGTGATGATTAATGGTTGATGTTAGTTTACTTCAGTCGGCATCGTACGTAGCAGCGGCCATAGGAGTCTGCGTAGCGGCCTTCTACTATGCGCTCAACCTCAGAGAAACCAACAAGAACAGGCGCATAACCTTCACGAACTCCGTGATACAGCAGCTGCTAACAGAGGAGGGAGTGCGAAAGGAACTAGACTGCTACTCGATGCAGTGGACCGACTTCGATGACTTCAAGAGGAAGTACGACTCCCGCGTGAACCCCGAGAACTATTCCAAGAG
The DNA here is from genome assembly GCA_050014495.1 of Bathyarchaeia archaeon. Lineage (GTDB taxonomy): Archaea > Thermoproteota > Bathyarchaeia > TCS64 > TCS64 > UBA8941. The sequence continues at coordinate 2,614 of JBEKDF010000072.1, read as the reverse complement.
GTCGTCGCTCTGGTACCTGTATGAATCGCTTGGGTACCTCTACAGGTCCGGTGTGATAGACCTCGACACGGTCGCTAATATTTGCGGGGGATTTGTTCCGTATGACTGGTTGAAGTTTAAGCCCATCATAGAGGAGTATAGGAAGACTGATTTTGGGCCGACTTCGTTTAGCAACTTCGAGTATCTAGCTGAGGCCATCATGAGTGTGAGGGAGAGGAGTGAGCCTAATGCTCGGGCTAGAATGGATATGGTGGAAAAGGCTCACAGGGTGGCTCAATAGCCTTATCCAAACCCCCACCTGTTTTTGATTCAGGTGAATTGTTGATGGTGGATCTAGCCGAAATTCAAACTGTTTACTATATGGTAGCCGCGACAGGAGTCCTAGTGGCAGCAGTGTTCTACATAGCGAACCTAAGGGAAACAACGAGGAACAGAAAAGCGACATTCGCCAACAACGCTTGGCATACCATGTTAACTCCAGAGTGGCAAAAACTCTACATGGAGGTCTCGAGTATGCGATGGAGGGACTTCGACGACTTCAAGAGAAAATACGACTCAAGCGTCGATGTTGAAAGCTACGCCAAGAGAATGAGCATCTGGACAAATTTCGACAGCCTTGGGTGGCAGCTTCGCCAAGGATCTATTGACATCGATTCATTCCCTGACGTCTGGGCTCTGGGTATTGTTAGGACCTGGCAGAAGTGTAAACCGATCATTGAGGGTTATCGGGGTTGGCAGTGGCCGAAGAGTGCCTTTAGGGATTTCGAGTATCTGGCTGGGGTACTTGAGAAGAAGCTGATGGATGAGGACCCCGACTTCATGAAGAAGATGAATAATGTCATTTCACCTCCAGAGGCTCATCAGTAATCTTATCCAAACCTCCACCTGATACCCAATCAGTGATTCTATGGTTGATGCGCAGACGGTTGGAATATTGGTGACCGCGGCAAGCGTGACGGTAGCGGCGATTTACTATGTGATGACTCTCAGGGTTCAGCAGATGAACATGAGAATAACTCTCGACACCAGGAAAATGGGAATAGTGGAAAACATAGGGACGAGCATATTCAGCAGCGTTGAAGGCCAGAAGAATGGAATGGAGTTGGAGAAATTCGAGTGGAAGGACTACGAGGACTTCGAGAGGAAGTACGGAACAGACAACAACGTTGACGCCGCAGCCAAGAGGTATGCGTTTTGGCAAGCGTGGAATACCATGGGCCTGATGCTCCGCAAGGGCATGATAGATGCCGAGGATCTCTACGACGTAGGAGGGTCTGTTGCAGTGTTTCACTGGAAGAAGTGGGAGCCGATAGTTAAGGAGGTTAGGAGGAGGTACTGGGGTTCAGACCATCTTAGGGACTTCGAGTACCTGAGCGACGAGATGATGAAGATTAAGATGAGGAGAGATCCCTCGTACAAGGTTCCTGAGAGCTTTAAATATGTCCCAGATAAGTGATTCTCTTCTCAATAGCCTTATCCTCACTTCCACCTGATACTAGCTAGGAGAGTACTCATATGGTTGAAAAGAAGGCAAAATATCTCCTCATAGTTAGAATGGATGTTGACTCAGATGGGGAGAAGCGGCTAGACGAGTGGTATAACAAGGTACACATCCCCGCTCTAATGAAGGTCCCAGGAGTATTGAGCGGGCGTCGATTCGCCGCTATTCAAGGTTCTCCTAAATATACTGCGATATACGAGTTTGACAGGCCGGGCGTGACGGAGAGCGAAGCGTGGAAGAAGGCAGTGGAGCTTACACCTAGGCCGGAAGACTTGGTTATCACGAACTTTTCACGCGAAATTCACCAACTAATTTACCCATAGGATCAATAATCCCAATAGCCTTATCCTCACTTCCACCTGACTCTAATCCAGTGATTCTATGGTAGATGCACAGACGGTTGGAGTATTGGTGACAGCAGCAAGCGTGACGGTGGCAGCCATCTACTATATGATTAACCTCAGGGAGACGACGAGGAACAGAAGAGTCGCCCTCACTACAAGCCTGATGCAGAACTTCACCTCCGAAGAAGGAAGCAGACGCCAGCTGGAGCTGATGCAGATGGAGTGGAGGGACTTCGATGATTTTAGGGCGAAATACGACTCCTCTGTGAATCCGGACAACTACGCCAAGAGGGTGTTTGTGATGAACACTTGCGACATGCTGGGGTACCAGTATTTGTCGGGTCAGCTGGATCTCTGTACGCTTTGGTCGGTATGTAACAATTCAATACCCCTTACTTGGGAGAAATTTGGTCCGATAATTTTAGAGTACAAGAGAAGAGGCGATTATAACCAGCATATCTGGGAGAACTTCGAGTACCTCGCATACGAGATGTCGAAGGCTATTAGCGTGGTTGACTCGGGTTACAAGGTGCCGCCCATCTATAGGTCTGAGGAGTATTATCGGGGGTATAAGCGAGGTAGGCATCCGTTTTAGTCGATGAAAAAGACCAGTTAGCCACCACATGTTAACGCATTAATTAATTATCGAGAATTTTGATTAACCTGGTTTTTGCTCCCCCTCGGGTAGGTTTATAGATCAAAACCCCTAGAGCCAGTCTCATGGACAACTTCACCTCATACATCCTCAGACAAGCCTACCAGAGGGCAG
>JBEKDF010000071.1:0-8121 GCA_050014495.1 Bathyarchaeia archaeon | reverse complement strand
TTCCATAGAAGTATGCGTATCCAGTCTAGGTCGAGTGAGTCAAGCACACGCTCAACGTTCAACCTACACTCAAGGAAGAGTTATGCGATGTATTATTTAATTTCTAAACAGCCTTGCGCGCACGCATAATTTATACATTAAACTGGCAATTTCGGTTTATATTCTTGGCTTCCTAGAATAAAAGTAGATGTAACTTGTCCAAAAAGAAAAAAGGGGAAAAAGTGGATGACGCAGGAAGAGACCTAGCACCGGGATTAAAGGAAGGCGCCGCTCATATTAAGAAGGGAATCAAAGCCGAGAAAGATAAAATTGTGAAGGGATAAACAAAGAAAAGGCCATAATCGAACGCGATCAAAATAGTTGATTGAAGACAAACAGATTAATCTAAAAATTGTCGTCTAAATTATAGTCACAACGATTTTGTTTTATCTATTCGAAGAGTAGGTGAATCACATCAACGCTAAAAACTTGATCTCGCCTCAGTCCGCGTAATGCTTGCCTCTTTTCTGAACAGTGACTTATGGCGTTTGATTACTAGCCCCCGACGCTTAAGCTCCCCCTCTATGAGGGAAATTCCTTCGTCGCTCCAAATATAACGACTGTTCACTAAATTAACTAGATTACTCCTGTGAAGCGCTCTCCGGATCACTCCCCAATTCGGATGATTCCTCCCCGTCGCGTATAATGCGACGATCTCATCCTTCCAGAACTCGAAGACGTTTCTATCACTTTGATTTATGAGCTCATTTTCTGTCTCAGTAGTTATAGTCATACAATTCCCGTCTTCATGAATGGTGATTTTAATGATCCATGTTAGTGTTAGTTGATCGCGGTTTTTGTACCCTTACCTTTTTCAAAGTGTGCGAGCGAGTTGTGAGGAAAAGACTATTTGTTTGCGCGCGCGCATCCAGCGTTCTCAGAGAGAGGAAGTAACTTATCAAACATCGACGTTTCTTTCAAATGTGCTTGAAATTGGATTTAAAATACCCAACCTTCAGGAACTACGATCACTCTTGGAGACTAAAAACCCAAACACCGTAAACAACTTTAGAAAACGTTGCGCCTGCGTACTGATTATATATTGGATGCGCGTCGCGCATTATTTACAGATTAATAAAAATATATTAGACATTTTTAAGTTACAGATTATTATTATTTTGTCGAAAAACGTGGGTTGAAGAATGGAGCATCTTGAAGGATTAGAGGAGTGTTTCGCGAATGCTAAGACTATAATATTTACAACATTTGGGATAGACGGTGAGAAACATGAGCGCCCGATGGTGAATACAAATAATAGTCCGTATGAGGTTATGAATTTTAACACGTACAAAAATACGAGAAAGGTTGAGGATATAAAATACATTTCAGATGTATTAATTAAGTTTCCCGGGAGAATCGATGGGGAATACTTCGAGATTTCTGGGAGGGCCGATTTCGAGCCTGATGCCTTTGTACAGGAGAAATGGGAGTTCTGGTATTCTGAGATGCATCCTTGGGCAAAAGCGTTTTTCTGGTTTCCTCGTTTTATTCATCACTCAAACTGGGCGATAATTAAGGTAGTGCCCTTGTCGGTGAAGAAACTCGTCCTTTAGGTTGGGTGTGGTTTCTCTATGTGCGCTTGTGATGGTGATGAAAATCACAGCAAGCGCGCGCGAAGCTGCACTAACAGCCGGCGTGGACGACATCGTCAGTAAAGAGGGAAACCTAGTACACTGCCAGACCTTAGCTCGAAGCATTATCAGTGTCGTTGAAAGGCGCGGTAAGATGACTCAAAGGAGAGTAGGCGGCGGTTAGTCATTGTATCGGCAGCTTCACCGTTAAGGTTGTGCCAACGCCAACCTCGGATTTGAAGTCAATGGAGCCACCATGTGCTTCAACGGCTGTCCTCACGAAGTATGCGCGCACGCAACGTCGGCGACGTGATCAGAGACAGCATACGCAAGGCTGGTTTCCCAATGAGGCCCTACGTGCTCCGGTCATACTTTGACACTGAGATGATGCTAGCTGAGTCTAAAGGGTTGGTTCTTCGGGATTATCGTCAGTTCTGGATGGGTCATAAGGGGGACATCGAACATCGATATACGTTGAATAAGGGTAGATTACCAGGTGAGGTTGTGGAGGATCTCCGTGAGGCGTATCGTCGTGGTCAAGAGTATCTACAGACTGGTAGGGGTGAACCTGACAGTGAGGAGCGACTTAGGGATTCCTTTAGGAAGCAGCTGCTGCTTGTGGCTGGGTTCAAGGCAGATGAGATTGAGAAAATGGATCTCTCGATGGATGATTCCTCCTTCCAGGAGACGGTGAGTAAGCGTCTCCTAGAACAGTCGAAGGAGGAGCAGGGTACTTCGCAGAGGGTTGTGTCTGTCTGTGACGTTGATGCCTATTTGTCCAAGGGTTGGGGGTACGTCGCGAGTCTGCCAGGTGACCGCATCATAATCAGGGGACCCTCAAGTTCCCTCTTCTGAGATCACTGCTAGTCGCGCGCGCGTATAAACGTCTACCACTCGTATTCCTGTTCGCGCGTACTATAGAAATTCAGGAAATAATTCTATTATGCACTTCCCACGTTACGACCCTTTATAATCTGCCGAAATATGATCCAATCAGATGGTATAATGGCTAAGTTGAAGGGCTCTGAGACTGAGAAGAACCTGCTGAAGGCCTTCGCCGGTGAGAGCCAGGCTAGGAACAGATACACATACTTCACGAACGTGGCGAAGAAGGAGGGATTCGAGCAGATCGCGGGAATCTTCCAAGAGACCGCTGACAACGAGAGGGAGCATGCTGAGATCTTCTTCAAGCATTTGGAGGGGGGCGACGTCTCGATAACGGCCTTCTACCCAGCAGGGAGGATAGGGACGACGGCTGAGAACCTCCTCGCCGCTGCCGAGGGGGAGCTTTTGGAGTGGGGAACCCTCTACCCCGGTTTCGAGAGGGTGGCCCGGGAGGAGGGCCTCGACAGGGTCGCGGAGAGCTTCAAGGAGATAACTGAGATTGAGGTCAGGCACGAGAAGAGGTATAGGAAGCTCCTCGAGGACGTGAAGGCGGGAACCGTCTTTAAGAACAGCGAGCTAATCAAGTGGAAGTGCAGGAACTGCGGCTACGTCCACGAGGGGAAGGAAGCGCCGAAGGTCTGCCCCGCGTGCAAGCACCCGCAGAGCTTCTATGAGCGTCTCGCTGAGAACTACTGACGTAAGTCACCGCGCACGTACGAAATATTTTACAGAAAGCCCGAAGCACGCGTGATGCTCTGAGAACCTCAACGCTCGATCCGCTTTAATATCTCGCGCGCTACGAAGGCATTTCCGCTGAGATGCTATCAACCCCAGAATTAAGTAGAGTAGCTGAAACGCTTATTGAGGATTTCTGAAAGCTTTCACAAAGTTTGACTTGAAACAAGAATCACAATCTGAGACGTCTAGACAAAAACAAAACTCGTATCCCTTTTTAAGAAGATTTGATAATCTACCCATGTGGGGCGTGCTTCCCAAATAGAATCTCCGGCTAAATGAAAGCCTCCACCCTCACACCTACTCACAACCACAAGCAATTATCTGCGTGCGTTCAGAGCATTTTTATTGAGTTTGAAGATGGTGGTTAAAAGTCAGAAAGTCAAAGAACCTTGGACTAGGTCGTTAGTGAAAACTGTGACCTATAGAGCTTTGATTATAATATTAGATTTTACTTTTATCTATCTGCTCACCGGGCAATATCAAACTGCGTTTTGGTTTATGCTTGGAAGTAATATTTACACAAGCATAGCATACTATGTCCATGAAAGATTCTGGAATAGAACAAGTTGGGGGACTCATACTTAGTTGAAGTAGCTCGATGAGAGGGTAGCATGAAGATGGGGACCTATATTTTAATTCCCTGATGTGTATTACTATTTTTTAATTCAATCAACATGGCTAACAGACAGCGTGAAGCAGACCTTACAATCGAGGAATATATTGTTTCGCGCGCGCATCGCTTCAAATAATCTATTAACCTGAATTTGACACTGGTAGACTAAATGACAGATAAACCGGGCATCATCAATAAGATGAATTATTTTACCCCGAATAAGCCGCCGGAATATTATCTGCATTACATAAAGATGGGACTCAGACTCTACCGAGCCTTCCTCTTAAACACTCTAGGCCAGAAACACCCCTACATCAGCGGACACAAACTAACATACAACTGCAACCTAAGATGCAAAATGTGCCCATTCTGGGAGAGAGCATACAAAGACACTTCCCTCGAAGAGGAAAAACGCATCATTAAGGCGTTATACAACGTAGGCGTATGTCTAATAGCATTCGAGGGAGGAGAGCCACTGCTCAGAGAGGACCTCCCAGAGATACTGGAGTACACCAAGGCCCTCGGTATGAGTACAAGTATAATCACGAACGGGGTCCTGCTTAGCAGGAAAATTGACTCAATCGCCCCCTACATCGATGGATCAGTCTACGTTTCCCTGGATGGAATCGGTGAAACACACGACGAGATCAGGGGGTCTAAGGGATGCTACGATAAGGCTGTCGAGGGGATAAGGAGCTGTAAGGGTAAGGCATTCGTGACGATCAACACTACGATCATGAAGGAGAATGTCGGTGAGGTCCCGGAACTGGTGAAGCTGGCGAGGGAGCTCAAGGTGGGTATCTCACTTGCCCCCATGTATAGCTACGAGGGCATCTCTGTTGAGCAGCTATCGAGCCGTGAGTTAGGCGGGGTAGCTGAGATGCTTATTGAGATGAAGAAGCAGGGTTATCCCATCGTTCACTCTGTGGATTATCTTAGGGTCATCGGGAAGAAGCAGGCGTGGGATTGTAAGCCCTGGCTTGTGGTGAACGTTGACCCTGAGGGTAGAATTATTCAGCCTTGTTACTGTTTGAGCAACTATGAGTCCACTACGAAGGTCTCTGATGTGGACATTGGTTCGTTGTGGAGGAGGTATGATTGGTCTAGGTATGAGGGGTGTAATGAGTGTGCGCTTCATTGTTATGTGGAGCCTTCGCTTATTCAGTCGTTTAATGTGGGGACGTATAGGAACTGGGGTCGTGTGATTAAGAAGATCTAGAATAGATAAAAATAGACTATAATCAAAATGATGTATGTTTTTTTTCATAATTTGCGATATGGAAAAAGGGGGATTAGATTATTTTTGGGGTCCGGGGTTGGGTCCGGGGCTCGGGTTAGGTGTTGGGTCCGGGGTCGGTTTTGGGTTCGGGTCCGGTGTAGGGTTCGGAGTTGGGTCCGGTTTCGGATTAGGATTCGGGGGTGGGTTTGGTGGGGGATTTGGGGGTGGACTCGGTGGTGAATCCGGATTAGGTGGATGTGGGTCAGGGTTTGGAGTAGGATTCGGGTTTGGATTCGGATCAGGGGCTGGATTCGGATTAGGTGGATGCGGGTCAGGGTTAGGATTCGGATCTGGGCTCATTATCTCATCATTCCTCTTCACTCAATTCAAAATTATCCAGACTGATATACCTATCAACTCCAAAATCGACGAAACCACAGTTCTCTTGGGGCTCGGTTGCGCGTCCACCGTTAGTTCCTCAATAATCCGGTAATCACCTGGGAATTAGAACACCGTTTACGATGTGTATCACACCATTATCCGTTATAATGTCCGGTTCAATGACGTAGGTGTTGTCGTTAAGACGTAGATACGTGTGCCAGTGAACACCGTCATAAAGTGTTGATGATTCGTTTCTGCCCAATTCTTCCTTATCATTGGCGTCTATCTTAATCTTCTGTCCCAGAAGTGTCTTTACCGAAGTTAGGTTAGCTACGTCAACCGCCAACAATTTTCCCTCGACTACGTGGTAAATTAGTATGTTCTTCAGTTTAGGAATGTCCTTTAGAAGTAATACTAGTGTCCCTTCGGGAAGTTTACTGAAAGCTTCGTCGGTTGGTGCGAAGACCGTGAATGGCCCATATCCTTCTAGTGTATCAACTAGTCCTGCAGATTGCGTGCAGATACTAGTGTCTTGAATTTACCCGCTTGGGACAATGCGTCTATTATCCTTGGCATTTAGAACACTTGATATTTTTTAGAAGCGTAGTTAATAAATCGGCTATGCGCGAGGGGTTTTCACATATTGCCTTTTTCTATCTATGTTAAATAACAGATATATTCAACGATTCCGAAGATATTTTGGTGAAAGTTATGTCAAAGACACAGCCTCATCCCGGTCATGAGCAGCACCTCTGCAAGCTTGTCGCGGATAAGACTCCGACTGAGAAACTGAAGCCTCTTGTGAAGGACTCAAAATACATCTGCAAGGACTGTGGAAGGACCGCAGCTAAGGCAGAGAACCTCTGTTCTCCTGAAAAGATCTAAAATAAACTCCCCCTTTTTTGTAGGCTCTCCCACCACTCAACCGATAAGTTTGTGCTCAGACGCGCGCTTATGTTTCATTTCGGTACCTCACTTATTGTGAAGACCAATTCAGCGAGCCTGGCAGCCTCTCTGGTGAAGTCCTCCTCATCGAGGTCGATCCAATCAGGACCCGTAATTACTTCCCTGAGATAAATGGTCGTGACATATCGAGACCCCCTCTCCAAAACCTTACGCCGCAGCTTATCAACGGCCTTGGGATTTGTTTTGTCGGCCGCGCGCGCATATTTGGGCTTTAAGAGTGTTCCCGAGAAGGATATTTGTCGAACATCTAATCATCGAGGGAGAAGAAACGTTCTCCCTTTGCGCTTGCAAACTCATGGATTCTTCCATTCTTCAGTAGGTCGCATCAGTAGCGTTGCATTACTTACCCCCAGCGGGAGTTGGAGGGATGACTACGCCTTGGCTGAGGATAGCGGGGTAGATGGGTGAGGAGAAGGAGACATCCTTCCCGTAGAAGGTGGTCGTCCCATCCTTGTAGTCGATGAGGCTCGCGGTTACTGAAATCATATTTTTATTGTTATCTATCACACCCATGAAGCCGGTGATGTGGACCGAGAACGAGTCGGAGGTCACGGTCACCTCATCGGCTTTAATCGTAGTTACCCCATTCTGCGTGCTTATGCTGAGACCCGTGTAGGTTCCATCCTTGGCGGTCGTGAGGAGTTGGGTGATGAACTGAACCAGATTGTTGTTTCCTTGGTATGGGTAGGGATAGGGAATGATCGGGCGTGGGGTGATGGTTCCTCCCCCCATATCCGAGTTGGTGTCATTTGCTGGGATGTATGGGGAGACGGTGATGTTCCCGACGATACCCGTCCCAACGTAGTTTGGGTTTAGTGAGTCGATCGTTTGGCTAGGCGGAGGCTGGGCTATTACTCCCCCCACGCATATTGATACGAGGAGGGTGACTACTGAAAGCAGGATTATGTTTGATGTCTTCATTTTCTTCGCTATGTAGAGTCCCGCTTGGATGGATGAACCTATATTTTAGAACGTTGGGAGATTGAGCGTTTTATTATTTAGAACAGCCCAAACTCCCGCATCTGCGTAACTCATCGTATTCTGAGTAGTCAGGTTAGGTTACTCTTGATGCTCTGGACTAGCTCCTCCGCGATATGCTTCTTCATCTGAGCCTCATCGAACACAGGGGTATACAGCCTTCTGTAACCGCCCTTCCCCGATACCTCCGTATATTTCATTATTCCGTCCTCGACCATTCGGTTCAGGGAGTTGATTACTGAGGCTCTGCTGATCTGCGTCTTCCCCTTAACGTGATCGTTGACTTCTCGGGATGAGGCGTTTTCTGCACCCTTCCCCCACAGGTATTTGAGTTCTTCAACCTCGTAGTCGAAGAAGACGGTCTCTAAGCCCTGCTTGCTTGAGTCGTATCGCCAGTTAGACATCTTACCCTAAACCAATAGTTAGCGGAATATAATACTAGCTACAGTGTGACTGTTCATGGGATATTTACGCATCTGCGGTTTTTTATCCGCATGCGCCGCCGCCTTCGCCGCCTTTACCGCCATCCGCTCAATCTAGGATTACGGTAGTTACCGGGAAAGGGGCGTGATGCGTAGGAACAGCTACCTCATCAGAAGCAGGGTTGATACCCTAATTCAAACGCCTATGAACCACGCAGTAGCGATTAACGCAATAGAGACGATTAGCCCAATCACAAGGCAGGTTACTAGTAGTCCTCCGAATATCCAAACAAGTATTCCTCCTCCGAG
>JBEKDF010000070.1:0-11371 GCA_050014495.1 Bathyarchaeia archaeon | reverse complement strand
GCGAAAATGATGTACAGAGTAGATTCTAGCTATAGAGGGAACATGATTTACTATGAGAAGGGGAGCTGGGAGAGGGCTTTCCCATCGTTGTTCAAGAGTGAATAGCCTTATCCTCACTTCCATCTGATTCTTCTTCAGTGATTCTATGGTCGATGCGCAGACGATTGGGGTATTGGTGACGGCGGCAAGCGTGACGGTGGCGGCGATCTACTATATGAGCGCGCAGGTCTAAAGGCTAGCTATTGTATCTCTGAGAATAGCATTAAATTCCTCAGGGTTCTCAAGCATCAGAAAGTGGCCAAGGCCTTTCATTGTAGTCTCGCCGAAGTCTCTCAGGTGCTCCCTCGCTGAGTCGTAGTCAGATGGAGACATGTCGCAGTTGATGCACCTGACAGGAACATTCATTTTGTCAAAAGCGTCACCCTCGTTGTACCTGATTGTTGCTTCGACGCTTGGGATCGCTATCGATGCATCCTCACTTGACATATCGACTGCGATATCCTCTTTCAACTTCGGATCAGCATCCTTCGTGAACATATCATAGACAAACAGCTTTGCGTTGTTGTGGAAGTTTTCCTTTAGAGGCGCCAACATCTCCTGTATTTTCTTCTCGGGCATTATCGTGATGTTGTGGTAGGTGTCTACGAGGATCACTCCCTTTACTCGGTCGCTTAGTAGCTGGGCGGCAGCAAGAGCAACGTCTCCTCCCATGGAGTGTCCGACGAGGGTGACGTCGCTGAGTTTCTCTTTATCTGCCAACGCCTTCACATCCTCCCCGTAGTTGTCTATAGTCCAAGCTCGCCTGTTCGTCCCAGAGTTGCCGTGTCCAGCCAAATCTATAATGTAGACTTTGTGGTCCTGTGAGAGGTTAGGGATAGTTTTCCTCCAGTATGTTCCGTCGCAGCACCAGCCGTGGATAAGAATAACGTTTTGTCCGGATCTACCTTCTTTTTTATAGCTTATCTTCACGCCGTCTGCCGAGTTAGTTGTGGGCAAGAACTTTTCACAGAATAGTTTCGCGCGCGCGCCTTTCTTATCGAATCTAGATAGTGATTTACTAGGCAACTTTCTCTATCTTCACTATCCAGACAATCTTTCCAGACTGAGCTTCCGTAGAGTTTATTCAGACTTGCTTGATGTGCGGTACTCCCTAGAAACCTGTTGATGTCGTAGACCATGAAGGTGAATAGAATCTCAGTACGGAGGTTATCTAATATTCCCTTGATAATCTCAAATGGAACTTCCCAGCCAAAGGGGTCTATGAAAAACAATGTAGGTATTTTCTTAGATACTTCAATAAATTCAGTGGCGTGTTCTTCAAAAACTCCATTTCGTATGTCAGGTATCACATCTGGACAAGTTGACTTCCGGCTTTCAACCTGCTCTTTTAGGCAAAAATAGTTATCCACATTCTTTTCTACAAAGAAGCATCGAAACTTCTTCATTCCATAGGGCTTTCGATTTATCTTACTGATTTGATTTTGACCAGTATCCATAGCAATTATAGGGGAGCCTATCGACCCATCCTGATAGACCCCTCTTCCCGCGAACCCGTCGATGTATCCTAGCTCTAGGTTTGATCCACCCAATATTGAAATCCAAGTATGTAAGTAGCCATCGAGAATCTGATGCTTCACTGCCGTATGTTCTTGGTATTGCCATTTCGCCGGGTCATTATCAGGAAGCGTCATTAAAGGATAAGCTGTGGTTCAATCTTAAATAATCTCGCGCAAATCTATTATTGCGGCAAAGGGTTAGCAACCTACGTCTAGAAAACGTGCGCAAAAGCGTGTTGTCGTAGGGTGTGATCGCTGGCGATCCACCCTCATTTTCACACTCATTATACTCGTCATCATCAAAGAATCTGTGACGAGAAAACATTGATGACTCAAACTATTCTCCAAATAGAAATAAAGAGAAAAAGGTAATTATGGTTTCGGTTAAATTTAGAACGCTTCAAATTACTGCTTATAGCCTAATGGTGAATTTTCCAAGGCCAAAGAAGGCGTCAATATAATAACGTAAGACAAGCGCATGCGTTCTTACTTTTTCTAACTACCGAATTGTTGTAACGCTGAATTGACAAAGTCCTGCATCAGAGCAATTGCTTGTCTACAGCTATCAATTACACCTTGTTCTGGTAGATCAACAAACCTGATTTGAGGGACTGCGCTTGCAGGTGAGTTTACTACTGGAACGTTTGTCGTCGGGACAGATTGAGCGCTGATAGGTTGCTGTATTCCTGATGAGCCACCGGAACCTGCGGGTTGATTTACAGTTAACGAAGCTGATAATGCTACTGATGCTGATAATGCTATTGATCCTGATAGATACAATGAATATACTCGCATTGTAGGGGGATAACCTCTATGAACTATTATGTTACGCTTCCTCCAGAGAGGATTGTTTGATAGAATCCCTACTTGTTGATTAAACCACGTAAGAAATCGCTGTGCTTGAGAGTTATTTGTAACTCGTGCTATTAGTCCAAAATCATGAAGACTTATATCATCTTCTCTAGAAAGACCGAGACTAAATATTTCCGCATAATCGTATAATATCAAATCAGTTACACTTCGCCAAGAAGTAAGAAAAGCGCTGAGAAGATACATAAACTCTCTATCATGCACATTATATTGAGGAGTTTCTTCAAGTTTTTGAAGGAAATATCTTGCTTCCTCAAGTTTTTCCTGAAAGTGTAACATCATATTTTACATTCTTTGCCCGAATAAATAAAAGTTATTGAATTTATTATAGCACATGCATTAGCTTGCACTGAGCGAAGAAAAGTGTCTCAAATATATCTGATTTTAAATTCTGTTCGTTCAGGGTTTAGACTCATTAAACTTTATTGTAGCTCTACAAGAATATCCAACTACTAGTAATATCGGGTTGGTGCCCCACCGCCAACCTTTGCCGAACTATATATAAAGATGAAACTTTAATTTCAATGTGATAATATGAGTGCAAGAGAAAGGACAGAATCAAAAGAACCTGCGTCTGAGTTGATCAGCAAGAGAGTCAAGGAACTGAGCGATTGGCGGGGCGAGACGCTTGAAAGAGTGCGCAGGCTCATCAAGGAGGCGGACCCGGAGAGTATAGAAGAGTGGAAGTGGGTGAAGCCTACGTCACCTGGAATCCCAGTCTGGTCCCACAACGGAGGCATCTGCACGGGCGAGACCTACAAGAGTGTGGTCAAGCTCACTTTCTTTAAAGGTGCTTCGCTGGAGGACCCCTCTCACCTGTTCAACCAGCCTGGGACCGTCAGGCGCGCCATCGACATCCATGAAGGCGACGAGATCAATGAGGCTGCGTTTAAGAAACTCATTCGTGAAGCCGTAGCTTTGAATCTCGAGAGCAAAGGGAAACGGTAGACTTGGACCGTGCGCGCGCTGCTATGTTGGGGATTACATATCTTGTTAGGCGGATACCGTCTGCCGATTGGATTCTATAAGAGGGAACCTAATTGATTGACACAGAAAACTTAACAAAAAAATTCGGCGACCTAACCGCTGTAGACAACCTCACCCTGCACGTTAACGACGGCGAAGTATTCGGCTTCCTCGGACCCAATGGAGCGGGGAAGACAACCACGGTGAGGATGCTATGCTGCCTCATATCCAAGACCAGCGGCGAGGCAAGAATCGCCGGTTACGACGTCGGCAAAGAGGTGGACTCCCTGAAGATTAGGAAGCTAATCGGGTACGTGCCAGACAACGTGGGACTCTACGACGAACTCAGTGCTTACGACAACCTCGACTTTTACGGTAAGCTCTACGACTGCACGGAGGAGCAAAGAAGGAAAAACATACAACGACTGCTAACGATGCTTGGCCTCTGGGAGAAGAGGAACATCGCGGCGGGCACGTTCTCGAAGGGAATGAGGCAGAAACTCGCGATAGCGCGCTCACTTGTACACGACCCTCAGGTACTCATCATGGACGAGCCGACGGCTAGCCTAGACCCGGAGGCATCGAAGACGGTCAGGGACTTCATCCTCGACCTCAAGAAGGAGAAGAGAACCATCTTTCTGAACACCCACAACCTCGATGAGGCCCAGAGGATCTGCGACAGGATAGCAATTCTGAACACCAAACTGATGGCTGTGGGCACTCCGAAGGAGCTCGAAAGGTCTGTGGGTGGCAGAAAGACGGAGATCCAGCTAGATCAGATGAACGACACTATTATGGCCGCTGTGAAGAGGTTGCCGCTTGGGGACATCGCCGTTGACGGCAACAAGCTGATCATTAACGTAACAAATCCAGAGAAAGAGAATCAAATGATCGTTGACGTGATAGTCCGAGCCGGCGGCGGCGTTCAAACGGTAACCGTAGTCGGTTCAACTTTCGAGGACGCCTACCTGAGGCTTGTGAGGCAGACAACATGAGACTCTCGAAATCGTGGATAGTCGCCTCTAAGGACTTCAAGGTCTTTCTCAAGAAGAAGAACATTATTTACTCAATTATCATCGTCCCCCTAATCGTCTCGATTCTTTTCCCTGTCTTGATCTATTTTATCGAGCACAGGAACGCAAGCGGAATCCCAGCGAATGTCCTCACGACGCTTCTCCCAGCTTTCACATTCTTCTACCTCATCCTCGCTGGCCTGATCCCGACAACCCTCGCCTCGTACAGCATCGTAGGCGAGAAAGTCGAGAAGAGTCTCGAACCACTCCTGGCGACACCAACTACAGATGGCGAAATCCTGCTCGGAAAGGGCATCTCGGCATTTCTGCCGCCTATGGTGGCCATCTTGGGAGGATCCGCGATCTTCATGGGTCTCATGGATCTAGTCACATATGACACATTGGGCTACAACTTTTTCCCAAACTGGAACACTGGCATCATACTCTTCCTCATGGTGCCTCTCGCAACCATAATGAGTGTCGAGTGGAACGTCATCGTCTCTTCTAGGGTGAGTGATGTTCGCGTCGCGCAACAGATTGGTATCCTCTTGATACTCCCCTTCGGAGGGGTCTACGTCGCGGGTGAAATCGGCATAGTACAGCTCGGTGTCGCAAACGACCTACTCATCATAGCCGGCATCATGTTAGTGGTTGACGCGATTCTGCTTTATGTCGCTAAGACTACTTTCCGAAGAGAGGAGATACTGACAAAATGGAAGTAGTGACTTGATTCAACGGAATTGGGAGTGGCTGTGAAAAGTATGAATAGTATGAAATTGAGACTTATCCTGATGGGATGCATCCTAACGATATTAGGTGCTGTTCTGCTTATTCTAAGAGGCTTCTCAGATCCTCTTCTTGGAATACTGATCGTAGGGATAGTATTGGCGTTTATTGGAATTCTTTGGAAACCAAGGAAGAAAATCGAGAGTACACCAAATAAATCAGCAATCGCTTAGCGTGAACCGGCCAGTTGTATTATGGCTAATTCAATCCTTTTGGAATAAAAATTCTAGATAAATACCCCAATTCACTATCAGATAAGACAATTTTACTATTAATAACGGGTTGGTGCCCCACCTTTACCATATAGACACATATGGCTCTAGAAATAACACCAGTTCCTTTAGAATGATTCCTAAATAATACTTATGATGGATAGAAAATCGCCATCCATACGGAAGGAATCTACTTGAGTTATGGAGCATTAGATTGTCGCCAACTATGAATCTCCCGCACGTGTGAAATAGTTAGGATTAATTATCTCCTCGCATCTATAATCAGTCCACTCCGTGGGTTTCATGTCACATCAAACAACCACCGACGTAGATATCATAAACATACTGTTCATCGACGACGAAGAAGCCCAAACCGATCTAACGACACTCAACCTAGAATCGATCGATCCATCACTCAAAATCACATCGACAATCATTCCAAACGTGGCCCTGAAACTCCTTAAAGATCACCACTTCGACTGCATCGTATCTGATTACCAGATGCCCCAGATGAATGGGATTCAGCTCTGCGCCGAAGTCAGGAAAACGAGCACAATCCCCTTCATCATATATACCGGTCACGGGAGCGCAGACATCGCCTCCGCTGCATTCGCTGCTGGGGCTGATGACTACGTCAGGAAAGAGGAATCCATAGCACACTACCAGCTACTCGCTAGAAGGATCAGACACTCGGTTCAAAGAAACAAGGCGGAGCAGAAGGCGAAACGCCTCAACAGCTCCCTGAAAGCACTCAGCGACAGCAACAGAGCCCTCGTGAGAACTACCGATGAGGTCTCCTACCTCAACGAGGTCTGCAACAATATTATCGCTGACACCGATTACCACCTAGTCTGGGTGGGCTTCGCCGAGAACGATGAGGTTAAGACTGTCAGACCAGTCGCCTACGCGGGTTTCGACGAGGGATACATAGCCGGGTTGAGGATCACGTGGGCCGACACGGAGCGTGGTCGAGGCCCAACAGGGACCGCGATCAGAACGGGGGAGGTTTCAATCTGCAGCAATATGCTCACGGACCCGAAGTTCGAGCCATGGCGCGAGGAAGCCCTCAAGAGAGGGTACGCGTCCTCCATAGTCTACCCATTAACTGAGTCGGGTAAGCCCTTTGGGGCCATCTCCATCTACTCACGCGAAACCAATCCTTGGTCAAACGAGGAAGTGGAGCTCCTCAAGCAACTTGCAGAAGACATTAGCTTAGGAGTCCTATCGATTCGAGAACGTAAGGCTAGGAAAAAGGCAGAGGAGGAACTTCAGGCAACTAACTTGGAATTAGCATCTGTTAATGAGGAGTTAATGGCTACGCAGGAGGAGCTTAGGGTAGCCAACGATATCACTCAAGAATATGCGAACAGGCTGGAGGGGATGGTTGATGAGAGGGCCGCGAAGCTTCGCTTGAGTGAGGAGCGGCTTCGAGCCTTCATGGAATCGACAGATGAGGGCTTCGCAATTTACGATTCAGATCTTCGCCTCATTGACTTGAATAGAGTTGAACTCGGGTGGCTTCTCATGAAATCCACGGCTGGGAAGGCTAAGATCGACTTCATTGATAGGGGTGTTACGGAGCTCTTGCCGGGGATAGAAGCTACTGATCTTTATGCAGCCTTCAATAAAGTGCTCCGGACCGGGGAGTCGATGCAATTGGAGGGTGTCAGTTTTGTCTCCAAGGATATCTTTATTTTATATTCTGTCTTCCGCGTCGGCTCAGGAATCGGAGTCATCTCGAGGGATATAACGAGACGTAGGCGTTTGCAAGAGGCGCTTCAGAGAGCCGAGGTGGTGACAGCGGTTGAGCAGATGGGTGCCACGGTTGCACATGATCTCCGCGGACCTCTGGGGATGATTGTGCAATCGGTTAACATGATCAAGCAGGACCCGAGCCTCACGCCCCGAATGCTTCAGATGGTCGAGGAGAACGCCGTCAGGTCGCTGAAGATGATCGCTGATTGGAGGTCGAGCACCCGCCAGATCGTGCCCCAGCCAATCAAATCTGATCTGGGTAAGTTGATCAAACGTGTCTTAGAGGGTAACCCGATTCCGAGTAATGTGGAGGTCGAGACTTCGATTGGGGATGGCCTAGATTCGATCCTCATTGATCCAGATATTATTCACAGGGTCATCGATAACCTCGTGAGGAATGGGGTTGAGGCGATGCCCAAGGGCGGGAGGCTCTCAGTTATGGTGGAGATGAGGGTCACAGACCTTGTAATAAGTGTTAGTGACACAGGTGTCGGCATCTCTGAGGCGTCGAGGGCGCGAATCTTCTCCCCTCTCTATACCACCAAGTCTGGTGGTATGGGGTTGGGGCTTACCTATTGCAGGAGGGCTGTTGAGGCAATGGGCGGCTCAATAGACTTTGAGTCCAAAGTGGGCGCCGGGACCACCTTCATTATGAGGCTTCCACTTACAAAGAGTAAGGTCTAGGTGCAAAATACCATTTAGCATCTTGTGAAGAAAGTTCTATTGTTAAATTCCGCCGTTCCCTGACATTAGCCAATGATTCAACCAAGCCCAAATATTCGTGTCCTGCTGGTTGATGACGACCCGTGTCAGCTTGAACTAATCGAGACGGCTATTAGAGGAATAGATAAGTCACTCATCTTCGAGAAGGCTAACTCCGGAGAGAAAGCACTGGAGTTAGTCCACGGTAAGCACTTCGACTGCTTAGTGAGTAACTATATTATGCCACGGATGAGCGGTCTTGAGCTATTTGAGAAGCTGAGAGCTGAGGGATATTACATTCCCTTTATATTATTCACAGCTCTGGATGATGAGAGTATGGCTAAGAGTGCGCGTCAGATTGGAGTGGATGATATCATTGAGAAAGAGCCGAGTTTAACAGTTTATAACGTGCTGGCTCAACGGATAGTAAGCCTTGTTTCAACTAAAATGCATCCATTCGTTTAATTTAAACTTCAAAAAAATGAACCTATTCGGACTTTTGATAGTCTTTACTAGTAAAAGCGGGTTGGTGCCCCACACCCCAGAAGAGGCTCAGAAAATATACGAGAATGAATCCCATTCGCACTAGTCCTATCGTCATTACGGCGTGAGGAAAGAGGACTTCACCTGCTTGACCCCCTTAACAGTCAGGCCTCTCTACATAATTTAAAATCATCACCACACCAGTGGAAATCATTGGACAAATGTTCTATGGCTTCTCAGTTTAAACCATTTTAGGAGTTCAATCCAAAACGTCGCGCCAAAAATCACAATCAATATTTCAAGCCAAATCCCAACTGGGATAAAAGTGGTTTTAAAGTACGCAAAGACAGAAGCGACGTTTGTGACAAACAGTGTTAAAGATATCATCCCGATAAGCCAGAATAATCCAAATCTGTTCGATGTAATGCCCTGTTTTAGAAGAGGTGTCGTCTCCTGTTTGAGGTTGAGCGCCAGTAATATGTGTCCAAGGAGCCAGGTGACTAAAACAGCCGTCTGCGAAAGGACCAAGTCACCGGTCGCATAAAACGTCGTGAAGTACACGAGCATGATTCCAACCGCGAGTGGAAGCCCATTCCTCAGAATATTTTTCAATATTGGACCCTGAAGATACTCGCTCATCCTAGAGGGATGCCTCTTCAGAACATCGGGCTCGGCTGCCTCTGTGACGAAAATAGTAGAGGAAGCCAAGTCCATCAACAACTCGATCACGATGATGTGGATTGGGGCTAATGGGAAGGGGATCCCAAGTGCGAGTGGAACCAGGAATATCGAGAGAAGAATTGCCTTAGCTGAGAGGTAATATGTTAATCCCTTTCGGAAATTATCGATGGCTTTCCTTCCTATCGCGACCGCGTCGCGAACATGCACGTAGTTATCGTCTGTCAGCACAAGGTCCGCGGTCTCCTTTGCCAGATCTGTGCCTATTTCACCCATAGCGACACCTACGTTAGCTGACCTAATAGCGGGAGCGTCGTTGACGCCGTCACCTACCGCCCCTACATCCACTCCACTTGATTGGAGGATCTTCACCAAACGGAGCTTCTGTGAGGGAGTCGCCCTCGCGAATATGCTCACGGACCTAAGCGAATCAAGAACCTCCGAGTCGCTCATATTCTCAAGCTTGTCACCGGTGATAATCTCCCCTTTCAACCCGATCTCGTTGGCTACGAATCCTGTGGTAACAGGGTGATCTCCCGTCACGATTATAGTCGATATCCCGGCAACTTTCAGGTCGCTGATGGCCTCTTTGACTCCTGGGCGGACGTGATCGCTGAGAACAGCAAGAGCCGTAAGATCAATGTTCTTGAGCGCTTTGACTTCTCTTGTGGGGGATCGTATTGTCCCGAAGGCTACCACTCTTTTACCTAGAGACCCTTCACTGTAGATTATGGCTCTGAGTCGATCCTTCTCGCCTATTCCCAGATTTGATGAATCTACTAAAAGTTCGGGCTTACCCGCTACCCTATGAATGTAATTACCCTCTATACCGAAACTAATGACGCGTCATGGGTGCCCGTCGGAGAACCCCTCAAACGCGACTGAGGTGGGCTCTTCTCCTATTACCTTGATGCTTAGAGCTTCCCCAACTGCTTTGTCTGTTGGGTCACTACGGAACTTGGGAAGAGAGAAGTAGAGGTTCTGGGCCGTCTCGTTAGCAACATTTGAGGACGTAACCTCCTCTCCTCTCGGTGTGACAATTTTATCAACAATCATCCGGTTCTCGGTTAAGGTCCCAGTCTTATCGGTCAGTATCGAAGTGACTGATCCTAACCCCTCTGCTCCGCTGAGGCGCTTCACAACGACGTTTCTCCGGGCCAGTTCGAAGGAGGCTAGGGCCAGAGCCATCGTGATGATAATGGGGGGCTGACCCGGGACCATTAAGAAGGCCAGGGACAGCCAGGTCAACACCATTTGCTTCAAGTCAAGGCCGCGCAGTAGCCCGATTAAAGGGATAATGAGGCTGACGACTATCGCGAAAATTGCGAGACTCTTAGATAGTTGCCTCATCGAAGCTTGGAGTGGGGTCTGCTGCTTCCTCGTCTCCATTACTTCCTTAGCGATTTTACCGAACTCGCTGCCCTGACCGACAGCCATAGCAATGGCTGTTCCCTCTCCGTCGAGGATGATTGTTCCCGTGAAGACGCTGTTGACCCTGTCGATTAGAGCAGTGTCTGGTCTGAGTTCAACTTCGGGGTTCTTCGTCACTGGAAGCGACTCGCCGGTCAATGTCGCCTCGTTCACTACGAGTCCACTTGCTTGTATAAGTCGTGCGTCAGCGGGTACCCTGACTCCTGATGTAAGTATAATTAAGTCACCGACAACTAACTCGGACGTGGGAACCTCTTGCGGTTCTCCATCCCTAATGACCTTCGTGGTTGGTTGTGTGAGTTCTCTGAGGCGAGCCATCGTCCGATCGGTCCGCAGCTTGTTGATGAACTCAACCGAGATGTATGCGACTACTACGAAGATCATCACAGATGCCTCAAGCAGTTCACCGAAAGCGAGTGACACTAGGGCGATTGTGATAAGGAGGATCATCATGGGTTGCTTGATGCCCTTTATGAGGAGTGTCGGAATATCTGTGGGTTTCAATTCCTGTAAGGTGTTTGAGCCGTAGATTGATCGTTGTTCAAGGATCCGATCTTTTGCTAAGCCTTTAGATTGGTCTGTTTTCAGAATTTCTAATAGCCTTTCACGTGGCTGTGTCCACCAGTATCTCAGGTCAGACTCGGTGTCGGGAACGCTCACTTTTTTACCACCTTACGGGCTAAATAATCGCGTGCGGCGCGCGCGCACAAGCATATTCTTTAACATAAAAAAACATGAGAGTTAGATTAGTATTTAAGGAGAACCAACCCTATCGCTATAAACTTTATTTAAAGAACAAAGAATGTGATTTTCTCATTCTCCTCAACACATACCTATTGTCAACTTGCACAATCGAGGAGACCTATATCAGTGTGGTACACGAGGCTCTTCATTTCGTAGACACTTGTAGGGGAAGTAG
>JBEKDF010000069.1:0-8944 GCA_050014495.1 Bathyarchaeia archaeon | reverse complement strand
CGGCACGAAGACCGCCTCCCTCGGAGA
Source organism: Bathyarchaeia archaeon (assembly GCA_050014495.1). Lineage (GTDB taxonomy): Archaea > Thermoproteota > Bathyarchaeia > TCS64 > TCS64 > UBA8941. Next base: position 8,917 of record JBEKDF010000069.1, on the reverse strand, counting down.
GATCTTCTTCGGCTCACCGTCAAGATAGATCGTTCCAGTCCCAGAGAGGATGTAGAAGCCATGCTCAACATCGTGCCTGTGCTCTGAGCCCCTTGTTCCAGCCTTCGAGGTGTTGACCAGCATAGAAAAATTGTTCGCGCCCGTGGTCTTTTTGTCGATCAGGATCCTGAAGATGCCCTGTCCACCGTGTAAGACACCTGTTTTAGCATCTTTTAGATCTATTATGAGCCTTTTACCCATGTAGGTCGCTGAGTTTACACCCTAATTTAACGTTTTTCGCGTACGCTTGTCCTGCAGGGCTTGGATCGACTCAGCCACCATGGTTGATCGCCCGCTTTAACGAGCCAGTCAAAGAATCAAACAAGCCCCGCGCAGCGCGAGCATACTCCAATCGTCTGCGCATCAACCATTATCATCACTGAGTAAGAGTCAGATGGAGGTTTGGATAAAACTATGGGGATGCGCTAGACTCGGGCTTGTAGCTGTACGGTTTCATCATGTTCTCCGATTCAAGATACCCTTTCCTCAGCACCGAGATCTTCTTCAACTCCTCATACAGGTATTCAGTGTTTTCCCACAGGTACGGGTTCCCATACCGAACCCTTTGAATCCTAAAAATCTCACTGAACTTGTTCCAGTAAGAGATCATACCCATCCCAACGACCTCATACACCTTCTCGCGCGCGCCACTTGTTACTAAGTAAGCAACTTGTTTCGTAGTAACACTGAATTTCACCCAGAATGAGAATGTTTTAGGTCGCTCGTATGCTATGCTCATTGGTTAGTGTGAACCCAAATTTGGTCCTTAGCGATGCTTTCACTTTTCGCGCGCGTATACGCCATCTTAGCAAAGCTGATATTAACCATTAGAACAAGAAATCATGAAGTGAAGCTTACGGAAAGCCTATATGACCTCTTATTTGAAATCTCTAATGAATATCGTTGCGACATTTTAGTACTGCTTTCCAAGGAGCCCCTCAGAGTAACGGAGATAGCGAAACATCAAAAATTCACAACTCAGGAGATTAGCCGAAACCTATCTCGTCTAAATGAAGTTGGACTCACATACAAGGACGTCGAAGGATTTTATCACCTGTCCCCGTTAGGAGAACTAGCCATCACTCTTCTTAGAGAGTTTGAGTTCATAACCAAACACAAAAGCTATTTCATAAACCATCGTGTAAACCACCTACCACCAGAGTTTCTCAAGAGTCTAAGCGAACTCTACGGAAGCCACGAGACCAAGAGTCTGATGGATTTCCTGCATTACATGGACACGATCATTAACGAGTCGAAGGAGTTCGTGAATTTACTTGTAGATCAGTATCCCCTTATGGTCATCGGGTCGATGATCAATGCCATTAAACGCGGGGTAAAGGTTAGCATCATTTCAAGTGAGGCGACCGCAGGCCCAAGTATGGACTTGGTCTCACTCGGAGATTCAGAGGTCATCAGTAGGGTTGGATTTATGCCTCGTGTGGAGCAAAGGAATACGAAGAGAGTCGACGAATTCATAATTGTATCAGAGTCTAAATGTGCAATAGCTTTTCCCACTCGGGATGGAAAATTCGACTACATAGGCTTTGTCTCATCCAATGAGAAGTCGATGAGGTGGTGTAGTAGACTCTTTCAGTATAGTTGGGAAAATGTAGGAAAAGGAACAGAAGAGATAGAGGTTTCGGACGAGCTATTACCCGTTATCGAGCCACCTAGTAGCAAACTCAGTAAAATTGTTCTAGAGGGAAAGAATGGGGAAGGCGATGCTCAGGCTATACAGAATGCAGTTAATAACTATGAGGAGGTCGTGTTAAAGGGAACATTTGAGCTCGGTAAGCAATCAATTCTCGTGGATAGAAGTGTAACGATAAAGGGGGAGGGTAGAAAGGATAGGTTTCCTTCCACCCAACTTCTTAAGAGGGGCTGGATGTTTCCCTCAGCGAGCTTCGACTCAGTATTCAAGATCGTCGGCAAGGACGCGGATGTAACAATCGAGAACATTCACTTCTCTGACTTCAACTGCTCATGCATTCACGGGTTGCTCGGCAGAAGTCTTAGGATCAGGAACAACGCGATAACCTTAGGAAGCGGATATGGGAGGGGCTGGAAGTATGAGCGGTTTGGCGATACGGTCACGGGAATATGGGTCGATGGACTCCCAGAGAACTTTGGGGAAAGTAACTTTGGTGCAGGGATCATAGTTGAAAAGAACTATATCGACTTCGCTTTTCAGCCTGAACAAAATATACTTCCTATAACTTATCCTGAACCTAGTAAAGATAATTACCAAAACCTTCCTGACCTGAATAACCACGAATACTATATTGGGATGGGCATAAGCATCCTAAATCTATCGGGGAAGGTATCGATAAAAGAAAACACTATCCTTAACATGAACGGTAGAGGAATATCGGTTACAGACAACCTCCCGACGTCCACGGTAAGTATCAAACAGAACCTCATTAAAACAGTGATAGAGGGTTCATATCCATTCACTGGAGACGACGCGGGTTTCGGAATTTTTGCCCAATGCTCCCTCATGTACCGGAAATTGGGTTTCAAAGTTGAGATAGAGGACAATATCCTCCAACTCTTGAAACCCAACTACTGTGGTATCACTGTCCTTGAACTATCTCTTGGCGGCAAGTCGAGTGATTTTATGACGGGGTCGGTGGCTAATAACCAAATCAACTTACTGGATGGTACGGCGGGTCTTCGCATTGGTTCAAAGATTCTTGATGTGGCTGGTAATAAGATTACAGGCAGTGCATACTTCGGAATACAGACAACTGGTTTTCGAACTGCCAAGAACCAAGGACCTGAAAGTGGGTCAAGAATCAAGGACAACGATGTTTCAGAGCTAAAGATAGGGGAGCCCACCATGTGGTACACAAGAAGAAGCGTTGTTGACTAATCATACGCACAATCAAAGTAAATATCCGAGTCAAAATTCAGTACGCTTAAGCGACTCCCAAAATGGCTTTCTGTCAGAAAAAATTATCCCACCAAACGTATTTCTTTCAAAGCGGCGCATATATTTGTCAGTGAGTCTATCAACGGTATTTTCATCACCTAGGTACCTAACACGAAGTAGCTCGTGGATGAGGGTTCTCAGAGGCTCAAATAGGGTGAAGTAATAACCAGCTTCCCTATGCTCTTTAAACCAAGAAATCTGTGAATCGTGATGAAATTCTGGAGGGTAAATATCTATAATTCCCAACGCAGAAACGTAATGTCCCATAGTAATTCCAGGTGGACGTTGTTTTTCTTCAATATCTGACATTCCTGTAGTCGAATATCCGAATGGAAAGCGCATTATTCTGATCTCCATAATCTTTGAAGTGTCGATACGTTCCTTATTGATGATGTATTCGATATAATTTTGTACGACTTCCCTTGAAAGCTCTGAGTACACCAATTCCGAATAATCGTAGTAGAATTTAGTTATATTCTGTGGGGACTTCGGGGCAACCTCGTTATTCGGATTAGCTAATCTAATGTTAACCAAGCTTATACACGCCGCTGTGTCGCGCGAGAATCACTCGCGCAAACTATACATTATTTCTTTTAAGGTCCTGCCGAGAATTTTGCTCCTAATTGGGTCAGCATATCATATGTGTCAGGGCCGCCCCAGTGTTCAACAACTTTCCCATTTTGGATGCGAACGATCTCGAAGGCAGCGATCGTCACCTTTTTGCCCGTTGGCGCGATGCCTTGATACACGGCTTGCTGCGTGCCTGTGACGATCATACGTACCGAGACGAGGTCACCTTCAGCAACCATATCTTCAATGGTGAGCGTAAGATCGGGGAACACTGTCCGCAACCCGGTCAGCCTCGCCTTCTGTTGAGCAACAGTGAGTGGCGTGGCTGTAGCTGAGATGTATCGCTTGTAATCCGACGAATATATATTATCAAGAGCATTGAGGTTCCCTGTGCTCACATCATTCCACATGCTGCGCGCGAGAACCATGTTGGCTTGCTCCGTCGCCGTCGGCGCTCCCATTTGCATACTCATAAAGTAGTATACACCAGCCGCAACTATGACGACGGCTACAACGGCGATGATCATCATCTGAATCTGGGTGATGCCTTTTCTCGATTTACTCAACCATTTTTCACCTACTTTCTTGAGTCACGAGATCTAGTAAAAAGTCGACGTAGACCAGCTGTTACTAAGTAAGCGATATATTTCATAGTAACACTGAATCTCACCCAGAATGAGGATGTTTTTTAGCTCGCGCGAACGCCGAATTTAAGTTTATCAAGTCGTCTTTATCCCGAATTCGGATGCACGTGCCTTTTTGTTACGCGCATAACTCTGACTAAAAAGGTAAATAATATTTCATCCACGATATATACGCGTGCTAATCATGATTCCAATAAGAGGGTGGCTAAATAATTCCTAGTCAGGAACTAGGTCGGCTTGAATATGAACGTCATTGTTGAGACTAATTGGATGAATAAGGAACCGCGGAAAGGAATCAACGAACATTATCGGTCGTTGGAACAAGCCTGCGAGTCAATCTATGGAGCCGAGCTCATCGGCCTATACAAACCCCTAAACGAATTTTGGAACTGGACACACTTCATAAAAGTAGATACACTAGAAAAGTGGAGGATCGTCGAAAAGGAGGCTCATAGCCTCTACCCGGATGTCGACAATAATGTATCTCAATCAATGTCGAGGTTCTATTGGGGGTTGGATACGGGGAGACAACCCCCTCCCATCAGGGATCCGGGGAGCCTGAAGTACTTGGTTATGGAACTTTGCCTATGTAATGTTGATCTGGGAATGCAGGAGTATTACAACCAAAGGTGTAAGCAATTTACGGGTTTGGAGGGTACAGGGTTACTCGGGTTATATAAGCCAATTTCAGAGATTTGGAACTGGGCTCTGATAAAACTGTTTGATTCATTGGGCAGATACATGGAAGTTGGTACAGAGTACATTAAGACATACAGAAGTATTCCAGAAATAACCAATAATATCCAGCTAGTTTATGAAAGATACGAACCTTAAATCTCTCTCCTGAACGAGCGTTAGGTCAATCGTGTTGTATTCAGCTCCTTGGGTTTGGGTTTGGGGATAAGACTAGGGAGGAAAAAGAACAACATGCATACTTCAGTCTCGTTAGTTAATTCGTTCTGGAAATATCCATACTCTTCAAATCCGTAGGAATCACAGCATCAGGGACCTTGACCTTATCAATCTCCAAGATCTTCCTACCCAGATATTCGAAGCCTATGAATACCGTGGGAGAATGAAAGGATTTCCTCATCTGCATGATCTGGGGCTCAAACTTCAGCCACACCATACTCACATTCATGTGGAACTGTCTGTAGACCCACTCGGGTTCCAACACTCCATTCTTGAGAAGCCAGCCCACGTTCTCCAGTTTACCGAAGAGAGCTAACCTCCTAGCCGCCGACTCCGGGTTGCCAGATGAGCCGTATCTCTTCTCGAAGTCCTCCCAGTCCGTCCACTCCATGGCAAGCAGCTCAAAGATGGTTTCCCAGCTTTCCACGCTGTTTATCTCGTCGCTTATCTGGCTCATGAACTGGGACTGCCTGGTCTCTAGGTTCATCTTGATGTTTCTCTGGTTTGTTCTGAGGGTTAAACTGTAATAGATGGCTGCCAAACTCACACTTGCTGCTGTCACCAATACTCCAACCGTCTGCGCATCAACCAATAGAATCACTGGAGAAGAATCGGGTGGAGGCGGGATAAGATTACTGATTAACAGTCGCAGTCGTGAAAAACGTATTCACCTTCTTCATGAAGTCAGGATCGCTATCACTAAACCTCTTCGATAACGCGTTCGCGAGGTACTCCAAGTCCGAAAAAGCATCCTTAGGATACTCCCATCCCCTGTATCCCTCGATTATCGGCTTAAACTTCAACCAAAGCAACACCATCCCCAACCCAGCTGCACTACCAAACGCATCAAGGCTGATCGTACCCTGTCGGTACATACGCCTATTCTATCATCTGAAGCCCAGATGGAGAGCCTCTTAGCATAGATCTGCGGATCAACACTCGAGTCGTACTTCCTCTTGAAGTCCTCGAAGTCGTTCCAATGCATATTCATTACTTCGATGTGGCGCAGATTCCATTCTTCAGTTAGGGTGGATTGAAGCATTGTGTTGGCGAACGTGGCTCTTCTGTTCTTCGCCGTCTCCCTCATGTTGAGGGTGTAGTATACCGCTGCTACGAGTACCCCTGTGGCTGCCACCATATAGTAGGCTGCCTGAATCTCAGATAGATCAACCAATAATCATCACTGATTACAGTCAGGTGGAAGTGAGGATAAGGCTATGGAATCGACGGGCATGTTGATTATATATATCAATTAGGAGTTCTACAGGCTCTCGAAATGCCAGTAAGTCAATTTTCGGGCACAGGGGGTTAGGATAAATTGGTCAAGAAGGCGTGTGGAGAGTCTGGAAGTAATACCCGATTTGTTGGAGCACATTCAATGACTTGGTTATAGAATATACTTCATCGAATTTTAGTGATCTATCCCAAAATCGTGGACTACACAAGATTTCATAAATTTGACCCGTTTCGCGAAACTAAATGCCAGCCATTATAATATAATATGCTGTACCTTTTCGACCCCAGCCATTACTCGCTGACTTGTGATTTTCACAGTATACTCTATACTGTGTAATATAATTACCGTGACATTACTTCACGCCACATAACCTGGGAAATAACCCCGGCAATCTATCATAGAAGTCCATTTAAAACGATTTAATCATTGATTTTTCATAATATCAGGCCACGATACTCTGAAAAAATATACGGGATGTTTAAGAGTATCAGATTCCAATCAGCGATACTCTGAAAATATATGGGATGTTTAGGAGTATCGAATCTGTTTGAGAGTATCCAGCCCGTAAGGATTTGATAAATCAGATGTTCAAGAATATCAATTCTGATCTTAACCATCTGAAGCCAAATCGACTAGCCTCATGGGGAGATTCATCATTCAGATAATGAACGCGAAATTCAGAACATTGTTTCTAACCAATAATTCCAATCATTTATAAATAGAATAGGGTAAAGCCCGTGGCTTACGCGAAAAATGGAATCAGCGTACGCTTGGTCGTTTTAGAATTGACTATTCGGGGCGGGGAAAAAGGGTCGGGAGGCATAGGGTGTCAGCCGCCTTCAGCTGATCGTCTCCCGGTCTGCCCCAGCTGTCAATCGGCTCGAATATTCAAAGATGGGCTTCGCATCGCGAAGGAGGGGAGAATTCAGCGATACGTTTGCAGGGATTGCGGCTACAGATTCAGCGAGTCATCTAAACCACTTTCTCTGAACTTGTCTGATGATGACTCTTCACAGGAAACTATCGATCCCATTGAACGAGTTTTTTTTGACCCCAATAATCAATGCAATCTGAATGAACAGGTTAAGGTAGATTCACAATTCTGTGGGCCTCTGGAGGAAGAGTATAAAAAGTCAACCGGCTCTGAATCTATTCGCCGAGTATGCGCTGACGAGGCGAAAAACTTGGTCGCGACCGAGACAATCGGAAACGTGGTCGCGGGGGAGACTTCAGAGAACCGAAACATTCTCTTTGAGTTCGCTTGGTACATGAAAAAAGAGGGTTACGCTGAAACAACTGGCAGGACTAGATGTACCCTATTAAAAGTTCTTCTAAGGAGCGGAGCGGATCTTACTAACCCTGACAGCGTCAAGGACGCGATAGCTAGACAATCACAATGGTGCAATAAACGCAAGATCAACGCAGTCGATGCTTACAGCGCGCGCGCCGATAGGGTGAAGCGCCTAGAATCCACCCTGAGAGGAGCCCGAATCGAAGCCGAATTGAGCCGAGATATGAGCAAGGACATCTGGGAGAAGTTCGTGATCAACGGGTCGGGGAGTCCAGTCATGGCCCTGACGAGGCTGCCCGCGGGTCCACTACGCGATAACCCCGAGACCAGGGCGCTGCTGAGGAGGGCAATCGAGGAGTCGGTGGCTGTTGCCGCAGCCTATGGGCACACTTATCCAGTGGGATTCGTCGATGGTGTCCTCAAGATGTTTGAGGGGTATGCTCCTTGGGCGAAGTCGGCTATTCTTCAGGATCTTGAGGCGGGGCGTCGTCTTGAGCTGGGGGCCTTGGTTGGCGCAGTTGTCAGGCTTGGTAGGGAGAAGGGTGTTCCTACTCCGCTGAATGACATCATTTACGCGGTTCTGAAGCCGTATGAGAACGGAGCCGTTGTTGTTCAGCGTCCCTAAGATAATAACTCAATAGCCTCATCCTCACTCCCACCTGATACTTAGGTAGATGTTCTATGGTTGACCTAGCTGCTCTGCAAGCCACAGCGTACGTGGCTCAGGTCGTGGGGGTAATCGGCACCTTGACAGCCGCCTTCATAGCGGTTAGAAGCTACGTGAACGCAAACAGGAGAGCCGAGGAGGCGAAGAGGAAGGAGCAGGAGACGAGGGACAGGGAGCTTGAGACGAGGGGCGCACAGCTCTTCATGGAGATATATCGAGACTCATACTCTTTTGAACTGATGAACGCTCAAAACACCGTATTCAAGATGAATCTCAAGGATATAGACGACTACGACGAGCTCATGAATGACCTTGAAAAGAATGACGCGTTTCTCACCGTTGCCATGTGGCTTGAGGGTATGGGCGTCCTCGTGAGGGAGGGTCTGATAAATATTCGTCTCGTGTCGGAGCTTTCCTCTGGCTATATTCAATGGTGGTGGACGACGTTCGGGGATTATGTCCGTAATGTTAGGGAGGCTAGAGGTTTTCCGAGGTTTGGCATAGCGCGCTGGCTTGTCCCGAAATTCATCCACACTAGAATAACCTTATCTTAACAGTTGGGGTCTCGTCCCCCAACGGTCTGCCCAACCAGAGGAGGTGAGTTCACTTAGGACAAGATGAACAC
>JBEKDF010000068.1:0-9277 GCA_050014495.1 Bathyarchaeia archaeon | reverse complement strand
GTTTTGCAGAATTTCGAGTATTTAGCCTTCAAGATGGCGGAGATCAAGTCCCAGAGGGACCCGGCGTATAAGGGTGCTTACCAGTACTTCGGTGGGTCTGAGGCATGGGACGAGACATTCGGCAAGAAGTAATGTCTCAATAGCCTTATCCTCACTTCCACATGAGTTTTAGATTACGCGCGATGCAGTCATGATGAAGTTAGTTCATCTCAATTTTTCTAAATTTTCTTTAACCCTATACTTGACGATTTTTCCACTAAATCATACGGAATCGGCTCACCTATCGGAAATTTAACCGAACTCGCGCGCAAGAGAAGGAGGATGAATTACCCTCAGGCGTTGGAATGGACTGATTATTTGTATAACGAGGTCAAGCTTCTCTCACTAAAACAACACCCTGGGCTGCATAGCGGTATGACCCAGTGGGTTTAATCCCCTAGTTAGATTGCCTAAATTATCTTATCATCAGTTTCCTCTAATCCTTTCAACATTATTGTTTCAATAGCTAAACCACGTCGTCATCAACTATCGATAAGATTATTGAGCTTAGGGATTTTCCGTCCAGCCACCCCCTCACCCAGTAGTTTATGACTACTTTATCGCCCTGATTAAGAGCCTGGTACTGGTCGTGGCTCACCTGTCGATGTCGTGACCGAGTACACCGTCTCAAGAAGCGGAATACCCGCGACATTATCACCCATTGGGATGAACATGCTTAACCTGATGTAAGCGTCCTTCGATTCGACCTTCGCGTTGACGGTTCTTATAACCGATGCCTCGGGGGGGAGTGTTGCGAATGCTATTATTATCCCAGTGATAGCCAGTCCCAGTATCGTTAGGAGGGTTATTGTTGTCTTCTCCATCTCAAAGCGTCTAATTATCGAATACATCGCAATTGGTTACTTCATGATGGTAATATGCGTTATCTAGGTAATATATAGATGATAAAATAGTCTATATATTCTATTATTATTCTATACGCCCGCTATTACTTCGTTTATGATGAGATTTGTTTGAGGGCTCGTGCGTACCTGACTGTGATCTTGAATATAGTTGGGTTGAAATTCAGACAATCTCGCGCGATGACCGGAACATAGTCGTGTGCTTAAAGGAGTATGGGGCCTTATCGGCCCCGTCGCCGCCGCGCGCAAGCGCGGTGTAGGACTCGCGGCGTCGTGATGCAGAACCTAGCCGCATAGGGGGAGTTGTGCTAATGGTTTTTAAGGTTTACAGATTTAAGGTTCTAAATATTTTTTCGAATATATGTTGGAGTGCGCGCATAATTATTTTATGTATGTTATTTAGTCCCGATTATTGCGTCGTCTAGGCTCATTCTGAGAGACTTCACCGGGGCCTCATCTGGCCACCCAACGATTATGTGGAGTCGACTCACGATGTCCTCTTTCAGGCCGAAGTGTTGCCTAACCTTCACCTGAGTCTCCTCTCCGTGTGTGAGCCAGCACGCGCCTAGTCCGAAGGCGTGAGCCATCAGGCAGATATGGTCAGCGGCAGCAGCGGCATCGTATAATATGTTCTGTGGCGCACGTTTATCGAACCCCAGTGTCTTGTAGACCCCCATGTCTTGGAGGACAAGGATCATGACGCAGTTTTCCACCGGCAGGTCGCTGCTGACGAGTCTCCATTCCTCGGGGCTCCTCAGAATAAGGAACCTCCTCGAGTCTACGTTGCATCCCTGCGGAGACATGAGGCCAGCGTAGAGGATCTCCTTGATCATCGATTCCGGTACAGGCTTCTTCTTAAACTGGCGGATGGATCTCCTCTCGTATAGGAGCTTCCTCACTGTCAGCATCTCGCTATCGGTGAATGGCTCCGGCTTCCTTGTGTCTAGCTTAACGATTTCGCCTCTGTTCAGCTTCTCCGCTGCTTCAATGTTCCATTTACACCACTGTATATCCGGTGTGTCTATCGGTAGTCTCCTCTCCTCCCACAACCCTAGAAGGTATTTTGCCTGGGCGCCGTATTTCTTTGGCTTCTCCATTTTGCCCTTAAGGATCCTGTAGAGGTAGACTTCGATGCCGTGGTGCGTCCTCTCGTGGAGCATTGCCCTGAGGGAGCCCACATCCATTTTCATGAGGTCCTCCCTTGAGTATCCGTGCACTCTCTCTGTTTCAGCCATATTCGATCAGATCATCGATACTTCTTTAATTGTTATCGCGTGCAGTGCTTTACCCTAGTCTTATCCCCCCTCACGCACAGAGTTGTTTTACACGGGCGATCTATGAGAAAACTTGCGTAAGGTAATAATTGATGCCATCGTAGGAAACGCCGATCCCGGTTTCTATTAAAGCTCCATTTAGTAGGTTTGAGCTGAACTCGGCGTTATTGAACATGATAAAAATTAGCCTTTTAGCAACTGAAAGTTCATCGATACAAGTTTTAACATCATATTCTGTTTTTACAATATTTTCGAGAATGCGTCCATATTGACCTTTATATACGAATCCTCTCCTTTGGAATCTTACGTTGATATCCTCATCCGCTTTATTATAATGCGATACGATATTGTTTTCAGCCATATATTGACTGTGCTCTTTTGCGAGTGACGATAGCCCAGTTGACCAAGCTAAGTCCTTCATTACATATTTGCGTCGTTCTTGGTTTGTTAAATGAAAAATTAGGTCCTCAACCCCTGAGGTTAAACTACTGAATAGACCAAAGTCGGTGTTAATCCCAACGACTCCTTCATCCGGGTAAATTCCTAATACTTGAAGCTCAAGCTGAGGATCAGCCATGGATACCTTGTATATTGAATTTTTTTTTAAAATAACTTTGTCGTCCATTAGTCTATATTTTAATGATATTCTTAATTTTTCATCGAGTTTAATTCTGATATTATTTATTGGCGCTAATACTAGTTTTTCGAGTTTAATTATCTGCAAATCATGATTATTTTTTAAATTCAGCGTATCTTGTTTTAGTTTTTTAAACCACTTGAATACGCCCATGCTTTAAACTGATTTTCTTTTATTATTAATTTAACTGAGCGCTCGCTCTAGAACAAGATGTTTCATTATTGAACCATGCTAGAGTCCTGATGGCGCGTAGGGTTATCCACTTAGACGGCTCTCCCTTCTCCTCTATATCCACCCACATTTTTCCGTTAAATGTATTATCCAAGAGCCAGTGTCCCTCAGGCTGCTGGGCTCCGAGGACTAGGTCGATAGATGGTTGCATACGTTTATCACGGACGCCAAGGCGGGTGAGGGTGTCCAAAACCTCTAAGACATCTGATTGATAGAATAGTGGGAATCCAAACTTCTTCCACCCAATTTTTTCCTTCCTCGAGCCGTCGGGGTTTCGAAGATACATGTTGACTCCGTTTCCAAGGATGTTCTCAACCTCCGTCTCAATCACCGCTTTAACTTTCTTGCTTCTCTTCTGAGGAGATATCATTGAAAGAGCCCGCAACACCTTAACAGCGCCCATATAGCAATTGGCTGGGAAGACGCCTGCGGGGTTTATCGGATAAGACCTACATCTCCATCCTCCTCTCTCGTCGTCGTGATACCCGACATTGAATTCGAGAAGTCTCTGAGTCCTGGGGTCGTCGAGAAGGCCGAAGTGTATTAGGAAAAAGAGGATGTTGCCATCAAAACAGCAGCCATCCTTGACGATGGATGCCCGCCCCTTCTCCGTCACAGGTAATTCAGGAAGGAAATGGCCGGAGTCACGCTGAAACCGGAATATTTGTTCTATTCCCCTCTCTATTGCAGGTGTCATCTCTGCACCGAGCTCAGCGAGAATGAGGAGAGAGTGAGTTGACGCGGTGTATTTTGGGAGGTACATGTTATTTTCTTCGACCCACCAACCACGAGGCTGTTGAGCCCCTAGTATTGCCTTTACAGGTGGTGACTTCATTATATCTGATCGAGCTGCAATTACCTCGGCGTCTTTCTGAGTCATATCTAAAAGATTCTGAAGTGTCCAGAATCTTACGCTTGGATTTTGAGGTTCTAGGAGCCATTTCGTTTGTTCAGCGATCAAGGATCCATTCAGTTTCATGATGTAGAATTTGTTGATGAAAAATAAGAATTTGGGTTAAGGCTATAATCTTATCCTCACATCCACCAGATTCTTAATAACTTACACATTGGTGAAAACGACATGAGCGACAAAAAAACTACCTACCTCAACTTAACAATCACAATTCTCCTATGGTCTGCAGCACCAGCGTTCGCAAAAATAGCACTCAGCGAACTAGACAACTCCAACCTGCTATTTTACACGACCATCATATCCGTAATCAGCCTATTCGGCATACTATTCGCCCAAGGAAAAGCCAAGCTTCTCACAAACTACAAACTCAGAGACTATCTCATAATGTCGGGTATGGGTCTCCTCGGCTTCTACCTCTACAACCTCTTCCTCTTCAAAGGATTCTCCATAGCTCCAGCCGGGCAAGCAAACGTTGTGAACTACCTCTACCCCGTCTTCATGGTAATATTCTCTGTACTGCTGTTAAAGGAGAAATCAAATCTCTGGACATTTATCGCAATTGCGATCAGCTTCACAGGCGCGTTGATTGCTATAACTGGTGGAAATTTAGACTTCGCTAATCAATATGCTGAGGGGTACATCTACGCAGGATTGGCTGCAGTAACCATGGGTTTGTTCTCGGTGTTTATCAAGAGAATTCAGTACGAGACATTCTCCAGCTTGTTCGTCTACGCGGTTGCGGCATTGGTCTTAGTTGTTCCGACTATATGGTTCACATCAGTGATTATTTTACCGACATCGATCTCTGTGATTGTGGATACGGTTGTACTAGGCGTTTTTATGAACTCTCTTGCCTACGTTTTCTGGTTTAGAGCGCTTAAGGTTGGGAATATTCATTGGATCGCGAATCTGATGTATGTTGTTCCGTTTTTAGCGATGGTGTTCACATTTTTCTTGAACGATGAGGCGATTAGCCCGTTTTCAGTGGTTGGTTTGGGGTTGATTATTATGGGGATCATCTTGCACGTGTATTTCAAAAATAGTGCGCGCACCGAGAGGCTTAACGGATGAAGTACAGTATAGAGGGAGTCATAGAGAAATACCCCACGGTAAACATAGGTGTACTAACAGGAACGGGTCTAAGCATTAAACGGATGCACCCAGACCTCGAGAAATACAAATCCGATTGCTTACAACTAGCCAAGGAATTAATCGGCAGCGACCCCATAATTAACCATCCATATATCGCCTCCATGAGGAACCTGTACCGGACCTTCGGAACAAAACCAGCCGACTACCATCCATCAGCCGAAGCATTGGTCAGAAGAGCCATCAAAACTCAACAACTACCCCTCATCAATACAGCCGTTGACACCTACAACGCGGTCTCAGTCAGGTACTTCATACCCATGGGTGGTTTTGACACCGACCTAGTCGTAGGTGATATTGTGCTGAGGTTTAGTACAGGTGATGAGGCGTTCTCGCCTCTGGGTGAGATAGGACATGAAGTCACGTATCCCGGAGAGGTGGTCTATGCGGATGATAGAGGGGTTCTTACTCGTCGTTGGAATTACAGGGATTGTGTTGAGACTAGGATTACTGAGAAGACGATAAACGTGGTCATGTTCATAGATGGGTCGCCTGAGATACCCAGAGTTGAAGTTGAGAAAGCATTGAAGGAACTTGCTCTTAATCTAGAAAGGTATTGTGGTGGAAGCTGTTCGACTAATATTGCTGATTCAAGGACTCCTGCCATTGAACTATTTTAATGCGCTCTCATCCACCTTGGGATACGCGTATGTGAGCATGGTAATGTGAAATATGCCAGATATGTTTGCTGATATAGAGTATTATTATGATAGATAGCTTAAGTCGTAGGAATGTATCTCACTAAATATTCTTATCCTCAGCTCCACCTGATACTTCTCTGTGACTAAGATTGGTTGACCTAGCTGAGATCCAAGCCGCCTCGGATGCAGTTCCTTTCTTCATTTGTTAGTAGAATCCAGCGGTCAATCCACCATCGACGAAGAGGATGTGACCATTGACATATCTTGAGTCGCTGGATGCGAGGAAGAGCGCCCCCAGGGCTATGTCCTCTGGTTTAGCAAACCGCCCCATTGGTATCTTCTTGAGAAGGAAGTTCTTCGATTCTTCTGGGTTTGGGGTACTCTCGATCGATGCCGTCCACTGAGGTGTCACCGTCTCCCCCGGGACCAGTCCGTTGACCCTGATGTTATGTTTGGCATATTCGAGGCACATCGACCTCGTCAATTCACGTACGGCACCCTTCGCTGCGCCGTATGCCTGACTCCCCACATAGTTCATGTAGGCGTTAGTCGTTATGGTGTTTATTATCGATCCACCACCCTTTTCAATCATAATTGGGACCACCTCTTTTGATACGAGAAACACTCCGCGCAGGTTCAGGTTGATGAGCCTATCCCACTCCTCCTCGGAATCGTTGACGACCGTATCATTGTTTTCTCTCTGCCATCCTCCCACGTTGTTGTGGAGTATGTCGATGCCGTTGTAGCATTCATGTACTTGGCTGACCATGACTTTCACCTCCGGCCACTTTGTCACGTTTGCCTTGTAGAATGTGGCTTTTCCATTTGCTTCTTGGATCAGCCGTACGGTTTCGTGGCCTCCCACTTCGCTGATGTCGTTGACTGCGACTTGGGCACCCTCGGCTGCGAATAGGATGGCTGTGGCCCTGCCGATGCCTGAACCCGCTCCCGTGATCAATGCGGTTTTTCCCTGTAGTCTGTTCATGTCAATTCCTTGTTTCGTGGTGACGGTTAAAATGTGTGGGGGATTAAGTTGGTTTTCTTGTGTGTATCTCAGATAGGTGAAACCAATTCTCAATAGCCTTATCCTCAGTTCCACCTATTACCCAACCTAGAATTCGCACGTGCTGATACACAAGATATAATGAATATGCGCGCGCTGATGAGGGAAGATGAATGGAAGAGATTAGAAATATCATAATCGAATTTCTTATAGAAGTCTACAACGGACCAAGCCATCAATACACTTGGTTCATCAACAATGAACCAGACTCAGGGATACTTGGAACAATAAATAAACTAAAACCCGAGGAGGCATCAACTCCAATTATTGAAAATGGAACAACCATCGCCGCTCACATTGAACATCTGAGGTGGACACTGAACAAGACTAATTCATTGCTACGCGGCAAACATTCTACAATGAATTGGTCGGAGAGTTGGCAAATTAGGAAAGTAGATTCCACTCAATGGAAGTTATTGGTTGAAAATTTGATGGAGGAGTTCAAGACACTCATTCGGTCATTATCCTCAGTTAATAGCTGGGCCTCTGATGAGCAGTTGAAGGAGGTTCTGGCGCTGATTCCTCACGCAGCTTATCATTTAGGAGCAATCCGTCAAATGAATTTGATTCTCAAAGAAGACGCTCTTTAGCTCTGGGTAGATGCGTTTGCATGCTAGAAGCCTTTCTAGCATTTGTTAAAGTGTTGACTGCGCACGCATTCTTAGGGATACAATGATATACGGGGATATCCAGAGATGTTAAACGATGAGAGGATGACCCAGAGTAAATTCATGATGACCGTTCCCGATTCGATGTTTAAGTATATTAAGGCTGAGATGAAGGCTCGAGGCCTCGATAGCGTCCAGGAGACGGTCCGGCAGATAATATCACAGAGGATGGTCGCGGTCGTGGAGAAGGTGAAGTAAAATGAGTTTTTATATTACTCGCGCTCGTGGGGCCCTGGAGGATGGTCTCTATATTGATCAATTCTGTAAGAAATGCAGTTATAATTGGCAGACCGAAATTATTGATATGAGAAATACATTAAAAGCAATTTATGATGGTAATCCAATTGAAAATGAGAATTTAGGACATAAGACCGGAGATCTTTTTATTGATGCTATTAAAAAACTTAATGTGATTTGTCCACAATGCGGGAATGATGATACTATATGGGCTTTAGCTGTAAATGCCTGTCATAATGAATACTCGAGAGAGGAGGTCATTGATTTAATGGATTTCTACAAGGAATTAAATGAATTATTTAATAAACGAGCGAAAGTGTCAGCGTCACGACACACGGCTACTACACATGTGTTTGCGTAAAAGTAGTCTCAACCTCTGGAAGACACGCACGCAAAATAATTTATAATTAAATCAATACACGCACCTAAGAGAGTAAGGAAGTAAAAAGGAGTTTGGGTTTGGGGGGATAAGCGCGCGCGTTAGGATAAGCGGGTGCCACGTGTTTGGATTCTCTAACCTATAGGCTACCCTGCAAAGAATCTGACAGGCTGACAAGTCTTCTTCAGCCTCAGTTAGTTTCCTCAACCTTTCGAGAACAGCCTTCTTGACTTCCTCGACTTCGTAGCCTTGAATCCTATGTCGCCTCTCACCAGATGGTTCCATTACACCACATAAGTATAATATCGGAGGCCTTGTAAGCGTCAAATGGAACCATTTAAAGATACTATGAGAAGTAGTTGAAGGTGGGGAGAGCAACGTCTAAAAAGAAATCACGGATAAGTAGCTCGAAAAAGGAACCTCAATTGGAGGAAAAGAACTACAATCTAACCCAAGAGGCCGTCATCTTCACAATAATGGGAATCCTTGTCGCCATCATACTCTTGTGGAATTTCTCCCTTCCTGCCCCGAACTTGAGCATCGCAGTTTATGGTGGTAATATTAAACCAATCTATAATGCGAACAAGACATCAATCATAGGTCTGATACCTACTTTTCCAGCAATTATTACAAACACTGGTAATGTCCAAATCCACATCGTTATCTGTGAAATCCGTGAAGACAAGAATGGTGAACCATTCAACATCACTGAAGCACCTATCACTGATATAGCTAACCTGAAACCTCAAGAGACCCTAAAATACAACTTCACTAAAACCTTTGATTACTCAAAGCCTGTGACTAACCTAACTATGAGTTATTGGTTGGGAGTTACATACTGGACTCAGAGTCTTGGAGATCGTAAGACTGTTTGGTTTAACACGGTTCAGGACATCACTAAATGAAAAACCGATATATTGACTATCAGTAAGCCTCAGTTTCAGTTACCCTTCTACCACCTTCCATGAGGTGCGTTCCGGTTTTAATGGGGAGTTAAACCAAGTGCTGTGATGGTTCCATTATGCGGGGAACAGATTCGTCGATACTATGAGAGGTGGGAAGCGCGCGCTGGCTTGTCCCGAAATTCATCCACACTAGAATAACCTTATCTTAACAGTTGGGGTCTCGTCCCCCAACGGTCTGCCCAACCAGAGGAGGTGAGTTCACTTAGGACAAGATGAAC
>JBEKDF010000067.1:0-9358 GCA_050014495.1 Bathyarchaeia archaeon | reverse complement strand
GTGTTCATCTTGTCCTAAGTGAACTCACCTCCTAGGGTTAGGCAGACCATTGGGGGACGAGACCCCAACTATCAAAATAAGCTTATATTAGCCCTGATGAATTTCGGGACAAGCCAGCGCGCCACAATTGGAGATGTCGCCCGCTAAGGCCCTCTTTTTATAATGTTATTCGACAACCAGCCGTAACCCACCTTCTAATCGCGCGCGCTATATTGTTGTCTGAGCCATACTTACTCTCGAAGTCTTCGTAGCGCCGCGCGTATGTCAGAGGCACTCAGATAGCCAGTCTAGCACCGCTTTAATTAGGAGAATCCTGTGCTCCGAGAAGCCGTGATCGGCCCCCTCTATCAACACCCACTTCTTTGGCTCATGAGCGGCCTCGTAGAGTTTCCTGCATGCTTCGGGGGGAGTGACATTGTCCTTCGAGCCCACGACCACCATGAGAGATGATCTTATCTTAGGAACCAATTCGACTGGATTCGTCACCTTCGATACCACCCCTAGATCCTTCAGTAGGCTCTCATAGGTTGCACCCACAAGTTTTCCTTCCGCCATCGCTGCGAGCCGTTTAGCATTTTCTCCGTTACTATTAGAAGACATGGTCCTTGTATCGGTCGCAGGTGACATCAGGACACCTACCTTTATCGTTGGGTCGAGACTCATAGTCTTCGAAAGCGGTAGCGCCCCCATACTATGGCTTACAAGGCCGATCCTACCAGGGTCTACAAATGGAAGTGATCGGAGGTATGCAACAGCATCCTTAGCCCCTGTTTCGAGTTTGGTCAGGCTATACTTCCCACCGCTTCCCCAAGCACCCTGATAGTAGAAGATTAGTGTGACTACCCCCTTGAGAGCGAGTTCCTCGGCAAGGTCCATGTTTTTAGTGTCCCCCGGGTAGCCGTGGCAGATCGCAACTGCCGGTCTCCTCGTCCTACCCTCAGGTCTATAGATCCTACCGAGAAGAGTGTTGTCTTCACTCGGGAATTCGACATTTTTATACCTCGCCATTTTTCTCACCTTCACTTCCACCCACCTCCCCATAACAACTACGCCTCGATACCCCTATAACCACCCGAATCTCAATCAAGAGCTAGATGGGAAAGAGGATCGCCAAGAGTTTCAAGCCCAGCAACACTTGGGTCCGTGAAATGGTGAAGTCAGACCCGGAGATAGGCGCCTCTCTCGACTACACTAGCGACCAACTCAAGTTACAGGCGCACGACAGTCTCTGTACAGTCTGCAAAGGCTCCAAGATGCTCTGTGGGAAGACAAGGTGTCCCATAATTGAGCAGGTAGCAGCCCACACACGGATGTTCCGAAGTGTTCATGGAACAAACATTGAGGGAAGCTCCCCTCCCAGCGTATTCGTTGGACGATTCGGTTATCCCTATGTCCAGATTGGACCCATGGCTCCCGGCTTTTATGGTGATACAGCCATCTTGGACGATACCGAGAAGTGGTTTGGAAAGAGTATGGACGAGATAATAGGCTATCGTAGCCAACTCGTTCGTGGTATGACTCCCGTAAACGTAAACAAGCCCGAGAGGGCCGGAAAGATCCTAGATGCAACCCGTGAAATCAGCCTCTCAGAACATTATGTAGAGACAGAAATGAAACTGCTGAAGCCACCGGTGAAGCGCCTCTATATGGATAACGATCTTCAACCTATAGGCCCCACGGCTCCACTTGATAGGGTTAACATAGGCTTCATCAAATGGAACCACTGGATGGAAAAGGCTCATTACGACACCGATTTAAAGGCAGGGGAAGCAACTAAGTCTCTTTACAGGAGTGGCGTTCCTGTGAGCAGCATAGTTAAGGCGTTCAGTACCGGTAGCTTTGGAATAGAAAAGAATCGGAGACTCGTCCCTACGCGTTGGAGCATCACTGCCATAGACGACCTTCTTAGCAAGGACATGGCGAAAAGGACGAAAGACTACCCAATAATCAACATGTACGAGGTCTACGAGTCAGAGTATCTCGGCAACCGGTTCGAGATACTACTAGTTCCTGACGCTTGGAGCTATGAGGCCTACGAGGCCTGGTACCCTCGAACCCTCTGGAATCCCTCGGAGACAAATGTCAACATTGTAACTGACTGGGAAGGCTACAACGGGAGGACAACATACGCATCAATGGGTGGTTGTTACTACTCTGGACGCCTCGCCGTCATGGAGCACCTCACCAGTATGCGCCGCCAGGCCAAGGTATTCATATTCCGCGAGGCTTACCCAGACTATATCCTACCAGTCGGTGTCTGGCAGGTAAGAGAGAACTGCAGGAACGCGATGAAGCAGTCACCCTGTCTTTTTCCCTCCATGGATACTGCCTTGCAACATGTCATGAGTCGACTCACTATTCCACTCGAAAAATGGATAGAGGCAGGACCACTACTTAGGAGAAGTCTGACCCAACGCAAATTAACCGAGTATGCGTGATAGCGCACGTATCGCCTTAAATCCTGCCACTTAAGGTCAACCCTGTGATATGAGACATCCCTTTATCGAGACGAATCACATCGCTCGGAAACCAGCTAACTCCTCTTGCCCCTCGTATTTTTAAACATCCAACCTAGCCGTTATGGTAGGCTAGTGAGACCTTTGAACCCCGAAGAAGTTGCATCAAGGCTAAACGAGAACGAGAGGAAGATCCTTGTCGCCCTGAGGTGCGGAGGTAGTTCCTCTACAGCAGCGCTCAGCCAGACAACCGGCCTGGGAAGAGACGCTGTTGAGAAGGCCTCCGCCTGGGCGGAGACTAAGGGCGTCGTAAGCTTCAGGGAAGAGGTCTCAAGGTTCTTTAAACTCACAGAGGAGGGAGCCAGATATGAGACTGAGGGACTCCCCGAGAAACAGTTGCTAGAGGCTGCGGTTGGCGGTGACAACGAGCTGTCACACCTTAAGGGAGACATCCCCGCCATCAATATTGCCCTCGTCTGGGTCCGTAGCAACGGCTGGGCAAATATCAAGGGAGGAAAGGTTGAGCCAACACCTGAAGGCCTTAAAGCTGCAAAGACCGAGACCATCGACGAGAAGATTCTCAAGCACCTTGCCCAGGCTATAATTAAAGAGAGCAAACTGAGCACTGAACTCCACAAGCGAATTCCAATCCTAACAAAGCGAGGAATTGTTGAAGTCAAAGAGGAGACGGATCGCTTCGTCGAGCTCACCCCATTTGGCGTAGAGGTTCTACCCTTCGTTGAAGCCATATCTTCGAAACCTGTGATCACACAGCTCACACCAGAGCAACTACAGGCGGGTACATGGCGTGATGCCATAATACAGCACTATGACGTCTCCCTCCCCGTACCAAGCCTAACCCCTGGTAAGCGCCACTTCATTAGCCAGATCATCGACTACATCCGCCGATTCTGGGTAGAGCTAGGCTTCAAGGAAATGAAGGGCAACTATCTTGAGCTCAGCTTCTGGAACTTCGACGCACTGTATCAGCCACAGGACCATCCAGCGAGAGATCTCGCTGACACGTTCTACATGAAAGTACCCTACCAGGGGAAGCTCCCTAACAAGGAACTAGTTACGCGTGTAAAGGAGACCCACGAGTCCGGCTGGACCACCGGATCCACTGGTTGGCAGTACAAGTGGAACCCGGAGCTCGCCAGCCGCTGCGTTCTTCGAACTCACACCACTAGCCTAAGTGTCCTCCAACTCAGCAAGCTAAAGGTCGAGGACCTACCCGGAAAGTTCTTCAGCGTTGGCCGTGTCTTCCGAAACGAAGCCATAGATTGGAACCACCTCGCTGAGTTCTACCAGACCGATGGAATAGTAGTTGGGGAGGACGTGACCTTCCGCGACATGCAGGGTTACCTAAAGGCATACCTCGAGGGACTGGGACTAAAGAAGTTCAGGTTCCGACCTGGCTACTTCCCATACACGGAGATGAGCATGGAGGCCGAAGTCTGGATAGAGGAGCGAAATGGCTGGATGGAGCTCTTCGGAGCAGGCATGTTCCGCCCCGAGGTCGTTAAACCTCTACTAGGCGTCGATGTTCCCGTACTCGCTTGGGGTCCCGGCTTCGACAGACTAGTCATGCAGAGCTACCACGTCAACACAATCAAGGAGCTATATGGTAACGACATCGGGCTTCTCCGGAAGGCGAAGCTCTGGACAAGGTGAATTGAATGCCGGTGATTAACGTCAACCTGACGGACTTCCAAGAGGTCCTAGGGAGGAAAGTCACCATAGAAGAACTTCAAGAGAAGCTCCCGATGATGGGGACGAGTTGGGAAGGACCACACGAGGATGGCTTTGCCCTGGAGGTCTTCCCTAACCGCCCCGACCTCATGAGCACCGAGGGGCTTGCACGAGCCTACTCGAGCTTCACAGGGGAGAGGCCTGGTCTCCGACACTACAAGGTTAAAAATGCCACCTACGTCGCAGTCGTCGAGGAGAAGACCCAGAAGATACGCCCCTACTTCGTATGCGCGGTCGCCAAAGGTGTAGACTTCAGTGACTCTCTCATCCGTAGTATAATACAGTTACAGGAGAAGCTTCACATTACCCACGGCAGAAAGCGGCGCAAGGTAGCAATAGGCCTCCACAGCCTCAAACCAATCACATTTCCTGTCACCTATACGACGAAGCCACCGGAGTTCAAGTTCAGGCCACTAGGCGAGCGTTTCGAGAAGGATCTTCACTGGATGCTAACTGATATGCAGAAGGGCGTCGAGTACGCCTGGATAATTGAGGGAGCTAATGAGTACCCGATGATTCTCGACGCGAAGGAGATGGTCCTATCGATGCCACCTATCATAAACGGGGAGTACACCCGCATCGATGAGACCACAAGGGACATCTTCATCGACATCACAGGCACCGACTTTAAGGCGATAACTGAGGCACTCAACATAATCTGCACAACATTCGCGGATAGGGGCGCTGAAATATACTGTGTCGAAGTCAAGTATCCAAATAAATCGATAACAACCCCCAACCTAAATCCCCAGAAGTGGAAACTAAGCAACAAATATGTCAACAAGACTCTGGGCCTGAATCTGAACAACCAAGAGACAGTGAATCTCCTGGGAAAGATGGGGCACGGCGCTGAGGTCGTGGGTGATGAGATCGATGTATTCGTCCCATGCTACAGAACAGATGTGATGCACCCAATCGACCTCGTAGAGGATGTAGCCATCGCCTACGGATACGACAAAATCATCCCTAACATTCCCCCAATCCACACCAAGGCGGGGGAGGATCAGCTCGAGATATTCAGCAGATACATACGCAACTTCCTAATCGGATTCGGCCACATGGAGGTTGTGACATTCATGTTGAGCAACAGGGAGAAGCTATTCACGAATATGAGCTTACCCGTGGAGCCTATAGCGGAGGTTGAGAATCCAAAGATGGAGGGCTACAATGTACTCCGTAACAGGCTACTCCCAAGCCTCATGGAGGTCCTTAGCTTGAATAAGCACCACCCGTATCCTCAAAGCCTCTACGAAGTAGATGATGTGATCCTCCTCGATGATAGGACAGATATAGGAGCGAGGAGCACCCGCCGCTTGGCTGTTCTCCAATGTCACTCTAGAGCAAGCTTCAGCGACATCAAGGCAATGATGAACTCAATCCTCGAGAACCTGGAGGTAAAGGCGGAGATCGAGGCGGGTGGCTGGGACTGTTTCATCGATGGGAGACGTCTCATCGCGAAGGTAGATGGGGAGCCTCTCTGCTGGGCGGGGGAGATCAAACCAGAGTCCCTAGAGGCATGGGGGCTGGAGATGCCTGTCGCCGCCCTCGAGATGGATATCAATATCCTCAATAAAGTCGTTAAACACTAGTTTTTCTCGCATTTTCAATTATTCTGTTTATGACCTCGGTCTTTCCATCTATGTAGGCAACTCTGTAATTTCTATACCTCTCAGATAGGCTGATCTTTAACTCCTGATAAATTTCAGCATTGGCTGGATGAGTGCACTCGCCCCACTGAGCTACGAATGAGTCGACTCTTCCCCGTAGGTACTCGGTCACGCTGGATAGTAGGGCACAAAGAAGACGGGTCGAAGCAACCTTATCTGTATCCATTGGCTCTCTTTTATAACTCGTGACCCAATATTCAGTGGATCAACTTGGGTGAGAAGCCCCAGATCTCGCCAAACTTGGTGCTATTGATTAGCATTTGCGCGGTATCTACGGCCTCTATCCTGATCAGGTTGACGGAGGCGCCACCGATGGCCATAGCTACATGGCGTCTCACCTTATCGACGCTGATGCTTTTACCTTTCTTCCTGAGTCGGGGAGGAATCTCCAAGCTTCGCACTATGGAGCAGGGTGACCTATTGGCACTGGCTGGCGTTGGCGTCATCCTCGCTGTTCACTTCGCCACGTGGATAACGAGTCTCAGCTACACAACTGTGGCGAGTTCGGTAATCTTCGTCCATGTTGATCCCATCTTCGTGGTACTGGTTAGCCACTTCATCCTCGGAGAGAAGGTGAATAGACGAGTTACGTTTGGGATCTGTGTCGCTTTCTTGGGGGCATCAATTATAGCATTCGGTGACCTAGGACTTGGTGCCGGGAATCTAGTCGGGGACGCATTGTCGATCATTGGAGCAATTGCATTGGGCCTCTACATCTTGGCTGGCAGGAGACTCAGGCAGAGACTTGACTTAACGACGTATGTGACACCTGTTTACGCGGTCTCCGCTGCCGTGCTGGCGATTGGAAGCGTCATTTTAGGTACTCCCCTCATTGGGTACGATTCACGAGTTATTCTGATGTTTTTTACCATCGCCCTCGTTCCCATGATATTCGGCCACACACTCTACAACTGGGCCTTGAGGTGGATATCTGCCCCAGTGATAAGTATTAGCCTCCTAGGGGAGCCCGTGGGGGCCTCACTTCTCGCTTTCCTCATTCTCGGTGAGTCTCCTACCTTCATCACCCTCCTCGGTGGGGCTGTGACCCTCGCAGGCATCCTAGTCTGCACCTACAAACCATTGGGTAATTAAGTACAATCCTTACTCCACTGTCTGATGTGGGAAGTGAAATAAACCCTGTAGGATGTATTTACACTGATCATTGATGGTGTTCAAGGGCAAGTTCAAGGGCATACTCTGTCTGCCTGTTACCCCATTCGTGGCTGGGGGAGAGGAGATCGATGAAGAGGCGATGCGTCGCATCACCGATATTATCATAGAGGATGGTGCTGACGCACTCGTTCCAGTGGGTGCTACAGGCGAGTTCCCTTATCTCCTCCACGAGGAGAGAAAGAGGGTCATCGATATTGTGGTTGACCAGGCGAATGGGCGTGTTCCTGTGATTGCCGGGACCGGTGCAATATCAACAAAGGAGGCTCGGATGTTTACACAGTACGCGAAGGATGTGGGATGCGATGGTGTCATGCTCAGTCACCCACTTATGGTGCGGGCCAACGACAACGAGACCTACCACCACTTTCAGGAAATAGCCACTAAAGTGGACATACCTATAATACTCTACAACAACCCTGGATTCGGAGCCTCCATAAGCCCTAGTGTTGTCTCACGCCTAGCGGAAAACTTCGATAACGTAGTCGGTTATAAAGAGGACGACTTTTTCAGCCTCCGCTACTCAGATATTATTTGGAGAGTGAGGGAGAAGATCGCCGTTTACACGGGGAGTCCTTCGGCTTATCTCGCTTTCCTCGCTCAAGGGGCGACAGGTGCACTCATCGCTGAGTTCCAGGCTTTCCCCCACATAATGATCGGCCTCAAGAACGCTTGGGAGAAGGGTGACATGAAGAAGGCTCTGTACTACCACGAGCTCGTGGTGAAGATGTTCAATATAATCGACACTAACTTTGGCACCGCGAGCTTCTGGGGGCGATATAAGGCTATTTGGAGACTCAGAGGAGTCGATATGGAACTCGATGTTAGAGCGCCCTGCACACCTGTGACACCCGAGCAGCTCGAGAAAGCAGCACCGGAGTTCATGAAACTTGACGTCGAGAAAACTTGGTTCATGAGTTAATATTCAAGTGAACATTTCTTATCATTTTGACACTTTTTCGAGATTACCATTTGCGGGGTCCATGTCTTTGCTGGAGTCAAATTATTTTCTGACGTGAAGTTCCGATCCGAGATCAAGCTTTCGACAAAGCGAAGAATGAAAAACAGAGCACATCCCCCAAACCCTAAATATGCTCCGACTTAACCTAGTTGAACCGGTGAATATTATGAAGAACGAGTTCAAGCGAATGATGAAAGCCGGAAAACAGGGCTATGGTACCTGGATCACTGTAGAAAGCCCGATGTGTGCTGAATTGATGAGCAGCATGGGATTCGACTACTTTGTGCTCGACAACGAGCACAGCCCACTTGACATACTACATATACAAACCCTCATGCAGGCTTTCCGTCCCGACTCGAAGACATCCCCTATAATCCGCCCATGGTGGAACGACATGGTAGCTATCAAGCGAGCCCTAGACATTGGCGCCCAAGGACTACTCATTCCATGGGTCAATACCGCGGAGCAGGCCAAGATGGCCGTTAGCTACAGTAGATATGCACCCCAAGGGCTTCGCGGTTGTGGCCCACGCCGTGCTGCTATGTTCGACCCTGACTACCTCAAGACGGCAAACGATGAGATCTTCATCGCAGTCCAGATAGAAACTAAGGAAGCTGTGAAGAACATCGACGCTATCCTTAGCGTCGAGGGAGTCGACTGTGCATATATTGGCCCTGGAGACCTAAGCGCCAGCCTCGGGCACATAGGCGATTTCACGCCTAAGGATGAGCAGGACGCAATCGACAAGGTTTGGGATGCATGCAAAGCCCACGGAGTCGCCGCGGGTATACACGAGGGGTGTGGGAAGCCCCTAAAGGAGAGGATCCAGAAGGGCTACAATATGGTGACCCTCGGAA
Organism: Bathyarchaeia archaeon; assembly: GCA_050014495.1. Classification (GTDB taxonomy): domain Archaea; phylum Thermoproteota; class Bathyarchaeia; order TCS64; family TCS64; genus UBA8941. The sequence goes on along the minus strand of JBEKDF010000067.1, from coordinate 495 downwards.
ATGACCTCGTCTACATGAAGATGGGAGTCGAGGGGCAGTTCAAAGAACTCGGTATAAAGAAGAAGTAACCGAGCCATTTTTCACCTAATCCTATTAAATAGACCCACTTTTTATATTTATAGAATGTTTTCATACGCTAGGCTATTTAGAAATTCTTCCGCTTCGACAATCGATTTTTCAAATCCCGTACTTTCCGAGAATCTTGTAAGCAGAGTCAAAGGCTAAAGCCTGAGGTGCAGGCTAAGCTTACTAAGGCTCAGAAGTTCGACGTCTATAAGAAGCTCCTCAACATAGAGGCGCGCGCGCTGCCTTGTCCCGTTATTGGTGTAAAATGGTTTTAAATACACATTCCCGTTTTCAGCCAATAATAGAACGTATTGACGAGAAGGATCATGAACCCGCTGATAGACCCATAAAGACTCAACTGCAGTAAAGAAGCCTGAATGTGAACGGTAAGTAACCTGTGAAGGGCTTGGAAGGCCATGATCCAAGTAC
>JBEKDF010000066.1:0-9372 GCA_050014495.1 Bathyarchaeia archaeon | reverse complement strand
TTTCAAGGGTCTCGTGTTCGTCTTGTCCTAACGGACTGACCTCCTCTGGTTCCCGCCATGGGTGACGAGACCCTTACTGTCGAGATAAGTTTATCATTAATTTAGGGACAAGGCAGCGCGCGTCGTTTTGCATAGGGTCCAACTCATACTCAGCCACTCCCTACAGGATAAGAAAATGTTGCTCTTCAGAGACGTGGGTTTGGGGTCATAGCCCTATTCCCCCACATACACTTCACAAGCGCCGTCTACAAATTACTCCCTTTTCACACCACCATACGTCTCACTCGCGAAGAGGACCAGTATCCCAGTCATCATCAATGCAACAATTATCAGAACGAGATTGGAGAACGAATACCCGCCCGTAACGTCAATGAGGATGCCATATATAGGGGTGAAAATGGACATCGCGATTATGCCCATGCCGTTAACTAGACCTAAACCAATGCTCACTTTCTCCAAAGAAAGAATCTCGGGGATGATACTAAAGAAGAGAACCCAGATCGACACACAGAAGCTGAGGGAAAAAGACAGGATGAGGAACAAGGCTAAAGGCGTCCCGGGTGGAGCAAGGATGAACGATACCAGCGCCACGACGTATAAAGTTGAGAAGAGCACTAGCGGGAGCTTCCTCTTCCTCAGTCGATCCGAGATTATCCCCATGGCTATGCAGCCCGGGATGCCGGCTATGCTGCCCACGCTCGCTATGACGCCAGCGTCGATGTAGCTGAATCCCTTGGTATCGATGAGGATCTGAGGCATCCAAGTGTTGAAGACCATACCAAGGATGAGCATTACATAACCGATTAGGAAGGGATAGATCCTTCTATCCTTGAGGACATCTCTTAATGATCCAAGGAGTTTCTTACTCGGCTCATGAACCATTCCAGTTTCGTTTGGGTCGTTTCTGAGTATGAGGAAGTTCATTGCGTAGTTAACAACCAGAATCACTGCCACGAGGAAGTATAGATTCCTCCAGCCGCCAAACGTCTTGTCGGCGAGGGGAAAGCCCATGTAGCTGGCGAAGATCCCGATGTTGCTCGCGGCACCCAGGACGCCGATGGCCGTCGCCCTCCTATTGGCCTTAAACCACTTAGATATGATGCTGACAGCGTTGATGTAGAAGACGCTGCAGCCGACACCGATGATGAATTGGGCAGCGAAGAGGAGTTCGAGCCTGTGACTGACCCAGAAGAGGAAGACGCCAACCGTGGTAAGGGCTGTGAAGCTGAGGATAGTCTTCCTCGGCCCTATAATGTCTGTGAATATGCCTGCAGGTATCTGCATGAGTCCGTAGATGAGGAAAAGGGCTGAGATGACGAGCCCCATGGTCCCCTTGTTTATCCCTAGCTCCACTATGAGGACGGGGGTTAGTGCGGAGGTCGCAGTTATGAAAAATTCAGTGATAAAGTATGTGAAGCACATCGTCGAAAGAATGAGCAGGGGGAACCAGTACTTCCTCTCCACAGCGAATACTCAAGTGCAACTACTTTAAAAGCGAGTGTGCGCGCGCATGCTGTCATAATTTTATCCATCAACACACAAATTAAACAAGTGTATGCTCAAGGGTGCTCTAAGTGCAAGCAGAGTATTCCGAATTTAGCTCTCGCGAAGGAGACTGTTATGTACGCGAGACCAGCCTAGGAGCGCTTAAGGAGGTCGACGTTGTCGTCTTTGACTGCGATGGAGTCCTCCTCGACGTTAGAGACTCTTACAGCGGGGCTGTAGCCGAAACGGCATCGATCATTCTGGAGGCACTCACTGGGACACGTATTGAGCCATCGGTCTTTGACGATGATGTTTTCTTCGCCTTCAAGAAGACTGGGCAGTTTAACGGCGATTGGACCGTCACGTATGCTTATGTTTTAGGTGCATTATCGACACTCACCGACGGCGAGCTGTCGTCCCTAGCGGCTTCGGCGGGGAAGGTGGGTGAGGGCTCCCCGTCTGAGAGGCTGAGTGAACTGAGTAGAATTCGTTCTCCCAGCGGGCTACATGCGAAATGCCTCAAGACTAAACTTATTGAGTTAGCCGAGTCTGTTGGCGCGGGCGGTGTTGGGGGCCTTGAGGTCCTGTTGATTCCACGCATCGGAACCGAGGTGAGGGATCTGCTACGTTTCAGGGACGGTGTTGGTGTGAGTGTTATCAGCACACTCTTCGAGGAGGTCTTCGGCGGGGCTGGGCTGTTTGAGGAAACCTTTGGGTTCCCCGCTCAATTTATTGAAGAGAAACTGGGCCACATCGAGAAGGAGAAGGTGGTCTTGAATGCCTCGATTATCCCGGTGCTTGAAGAGCAGCTCGGTGGTAGGAGGCTAGGGATAGCGTCGGGTAGCCTCAGAAACAGTGCCTGGCACGCCTTAGGTGGCCTGGTCGAGTTGTTCCCACGGGATGCTCAGGTCTGGCATGAAGATGTCGACTCGGCTCAGGCAGGTAAGGAGAACCTGCATAAGCCGAATGGTTATCCTCTACTCCGAGCCGCGGGGTTCTATTCGCCTTACAAGAGATGCGTCTACGTTGGGGATACTATGGCTGATCTGCTGACTGCCAGAAGTGCTGGGGAGAGGGATCCGAAGTTTTGTTTCGTGGGGGTCTACGCTACTGCGACTCAGCCGATGGTTACTAAGGAGATGTTTCTATCCTCAGGGGTAGATGCCGTTGTGCCCACGGTCAATCATCTGCCTCTAGTTTTGGATTATGCTCGTAGGCGCACTCGTGACTGACCAATTTGAACATGTGAGGCAAAGTTGATGGCTCTGATAATCTGCGCGCGCAGGTGAAGGGTGTCATACAGAAGCAGCACCCAGAGCTAGTTGGGAAAGACGTCGCCGTGGTTCGCTGAGCATAGGAACGTGTGTGTGGGAGCCATAGCCTTATCCTCACTTCCATTTAATACTTAACTGCACGCAGGCCTCATCTAAAGTACAAGTAATAAATTTAGACCATCCAATGACCAAGGTAGTGAAGATAAGTGATTGTTAACTTACAGATGGCCGAAGAATCCGCGAATAAGATCAAACTCACGACAGCCGATGTAGAAACGCTAGAAGACGCGGAGGCGATTACTAGTCTAGCAATCCCAGAGGTACTCGACCTAATAGATGACCCTGTCACCAGAGCTGACGTTGTTTGGCTACAGAGGGCCCATATGAGGCAGAATAACCGCAGATGGGTAAGGGTTGCGGATCAAATCGTAAAGTTGTTCGCGGAGTCTGGCGGGGCGGAGCGAGTGAAACAATACCACGAGTTGGAGCAGTTGGTTGCGGGTCTGAGTGAAGAGGAGATAAAACAGGTCGAGGATTTGGTGATCAGAGGGGCTCTTTTGGCGGTTAAGCAGATTCACACGCATACTCGGGAGAGGATGACGAGACTGGTTGCATACTGCTACGAAAGATGATTATCCGTGCGCGCTGCGCGCAAATCCCAAAAATCACGTTTTGTAGTTTAATGCTCGTATCAATAACCTAATTTTTAAGGTGTGTTAATATAATCTTATCCTCACTTTCAGCTGATTCTTCTCCAGTGATTGTTGATTGGTCGATACTCAGATTGTGTATATGTATGTCTTTATGCAAACGTTAATGAATACTATTAAATAGCAAAATTACTATGTTGAATTCGGGGTCAAAACCTACATTTTAGTGGGTATTACCCAAAAACTGAGAAAACGAGGAGAAGATGATTCTGACATGGCTGAGATCAAGAGGGAAATCGGTAAAACCAATGGTAAGTTCGGAGAGTTTTTGAGAAGAGGGGACGCAAAGGCGATATCTGGTCTATACACAAATGATGCCTGCCTAATGCCTGCGGGAATGAGTTTTATAAAGGGGAGAAAGGCTATTGAGGAGTTCTGGGGAAGCTCTATTACGCGCAGGGGGCTTAAGGACGCTATTTTTAAAACTATTGAGGTAATCGGATCGGGGGATACGGTTACTGAGATGGGGGAATATTTGATGAAGTTTCAATCCCATGAGGATAAGGGAAAATATGTGGTTTTGTGGAAAAACACTCCTGAGGGCTGGAGATATCAGTGGGATATTGGGACTTCTAGTCTTCCTTCAAAGTGACAGACGATTTTTTACTACCATTTATTTTAGGAATTGAGCGGATGCAATGTTTCATGAGCTTTCTTATCAATTATGCCTGATTTAGAAAATCTTAACCCAAATTTACCTTGGGTTAAGCCTCATCTTAATGTGCGTTCGACAACCCAAACGCATGTGCACCTGAAAGCCTTGAATTGTTAAAATAAATCTATCCATAATGGATATACTAACATGCAATAATCTTATCCTCACTTCCACCTGATTCTTACCAGTGATTCTATGGTTGATGCACAGACGATCGGAGTATTGGTGACAGCGACAAGCGTGACGGTAGCGGCGATCTACATAATGAACCTGAGAGAGACAAGAAAGACTAGAAAGATGCAGTTCCTCCAACAGAATCTAACAAGTCTGGGCGTTGAAGGCTACAAGCAATACGTCACCCTAATGAACATGGAGTGGAGAGACTACGACGACTTCGAGAGAAAATATGGCTCCGACAACAACCCTGAAGCATATAGCTTGAGGTTAGCAAATTGGTCATACTATAACAATCTAGGCTACCTCGTATCTGAAGGGCTCATTGACCCTGACACGTTATTAGACTTACAAGGTGAAGGCACAATCTGGATGTGGATGAAGTGGGAGTCGATCATCAAGGAGATCAGGGTTCGATACGGGCAGCTAGAGCTTGTGAAGTGGTTCGATTACTTGGTTGAGAGACTTGTGGAAGTGAGTAGGAGAAGAGGCGTGAACGTTGAGCTTCCCAAGACATTTATGAGATACACGGAATCTGCGCCCTCATCTCCTCAATAGCCTTATCCTCACTTCTATCTGATACTAATCCAGTGATTCTATTGGTCGATGCGCAGACGGTTGGAGTGTTAGTGACGGCGGCAAGCGTGACTATAGCTGCGATATATTACATCATTAACCTCAGAGAGACCACCAAAAACAGACGAGCCACCCTAACAAACAGCATCATACAGCCCTTCACCACAAAGGAGTTCGCCAAGGACTGGCTAGCTCTCCTGAGCATGAAGTGGGACGGCTTCGATGACTTCCAGAAAAAGTATGACTCAAGAGTCAACCCGGAAAACTTCGCCCTGAGGATATCATTCTGGAACCTCTGCGACTCCATCGGACACCAGTATAGAACTGGTCTAATCGACATAGGGACCGTGAACGGCGTCGCCGGCATCTGGATCGCTGACGCGTGGTTCATGTTTGGGTCGGTGATTAAGGAGTATCGGAAGCTGGATTACCCTAATGACCTGTATGAGAACTTCGAGTATCTGGCTGATGTTCTCGGTGAGATGAGGAGGGAGAAGGATTCTGACTGGGATAAGAAGATGGAGCATGCGGTCTTAACTCATTAGGTTAGGTTGTCACAAATTCTTCCATAGCCTTATCCTCACTTCCACCTGAGTGTAATCTGTGACAACGTTTTGGTGGATCTATCTGAGATTCAGGCCGCCTACTACATGGTGGCAGCCACAGGAGTACTAGTAGCGGCAGCCTACTATGTGATTACCCTCAGGGCGAACCAGAAAACAACAAAGATGACCCTCGAGACGAGGCAGATCCAGGCACTTTTAGAATACAATCAAGAACGTACAAGCATAGAACTTCCTCTATATACCCAATTTATGAAGGCAAAATGGGTCAGCTTCGATGATTTTTATGAAAAATACGGGGCAGGTTCAAATCCAGAGCTTTTCAGTTTCATGACTCAACTCTGGAATAGATATAACATCTCGGGTTTAATGATTAGAGACGGGTTGATAAGCGTAAACGCCTACGTCGAGTACATCGGAGACGCACCAGCGATAGTCTGGGATAAGTATAGAGACATCATCCTCGAGTACAGGAGACGGTTCCACCTCCCCTGCTATCAGTCTGGATTCGAGTTTATAGCCGGTGAAATCAACCGCTACAGAATTGAAAAAGGGTGGGGTGCTAAGACCGCTGACATCGAACCAGCAGTTATAAGCTAATAAAAAGATCAATAAATTGTTATAATAATCTAAGTTAACTGTTACACGTTGCTTATGGAGAAAAAACCTCCAGAAATTCTATTCATATCTAGTACACTGGGCCTCGGACACGTAACGAGGGACTTAGTGATCGCCAAGGAACTCAGAAAAACTATGCCAGGTATCAAGATATCTTGGCTCGCTGCACCGCCAGTAAGCGACTATCTAAGGGAAAATAATGAAATCTTATTGCCAGAGTCCAAGCTGTGGCCCTCTGATATTCTGACTGCGGAAAAGACTAGCGACGGCACTAATCTTAATCTTATACAGTATCTCATCAATGTAAACGACTTCTGGAATCAGCAATGGGAGCTATTTCAGGAAATAATTAAAAAATACTCCTTCGATCTCATCGTTGGCGACGAGACTTACAGGATTGATAGTAATCTGACAGACGCCGCCCTAATGAATAAGCCTGTGACTGATACACCATTCATAATCATCAATGATTTTCTCCTCGATCGTGCCATGACCAGTGACCCCAAGGAGGACGCGATGGTCAGAAAGATTAACGAAAATTGGCTACGACAAATTATAACCAGATTCCCGGAAGGGCTACCTGCAAATTTGGTCTCAAGGTTCTTCGTGGGTGAAATCGACGATTTAGAAGATCGGGAGACCAACAAAGGAGTCGTCAATGTTAAGGAAGCGGTTAAAAATTCGGTGATTTTCCTTGGAAACATAATTCGATTCGACCTAGAAACATACAGAAATAGTCATCAGATTAGGGAGAAACTAGGTTACACGTCCTCCCCGCTGATCGTTTGTAGTGTAGGAGGATCAAACGTCGGTCTTTCTTTGCTGAAGCTATGCGTAGAATCCTACAAGATTCTGGAGAAGAAGGTTCCTGGTTTACAGATGGTTCTAGTTTGTGGTCCTCGAATAAATCCCAGTGAACTGGATATTCCTAAAGGTGTCGTCGCTTATGGTTATGCATCTAATTTGATTGAGCATTTTGCTGCCTGTGATTTGGGGATCATTCAACTAGGGCTTTCGACTTCTATGGAGCTGATCGCTCTTCAGAAGCCTTTCATCTATTTTCCGATTCCTCAACATTTTGAACAAAACGATTTGGCGAATAGACTTAGTAGAAGAGGTATCGGTGTAGGGATGTCGGTTACATCAGCTACCCCGGATACGTTAGCGGACACGATGCTGGATAGTTTATCTGTGAAAGTTAATTACACTATAAAGAACTTTGATGGGGCAAAAAATGCAGCCACATACATTCGGGGGATACTCTCTAGCATCTCTCCATAGCAATATCCCAACTTCCACTTGATACTCGTACAAAATTGTAAATATCCATAGAATCGAGATTCAGGTATGCCTTACTCTAACAACAATGGTGTAAAGATCCACTACGAGGAAGAAGGCCAGGGGCCGCCCCTCGTGCTCCAGCACGGCATCATGATGTCCATCAACAGATGGAGGGTGTGGGGCTACACGGACGCCCTCAGAGAAGAGTACACTCTGATCCTCATCGATGCGCGTGGACACGGCGAAAGCGACAAGCCACACGAACCCGGAGCCTACACGCCCGAATACATGACCGGGGACGTAGCCGCAGTCCTCGACGACCTCGGAGTCGAGAAGACCCGGTACTGGGGGTACTCGATGGGAAGCATGATAGGATTCCAGCTGCTGAAGAGTAACCCGACAAGGTTCAGCTCATTCGTATTGGGTGGAATGAGTCCATATGCCTGGCAGTCGAAGGAGGAGCAGGATTACATCGGTTTCCTCCGTGAGGGCGGAAGGATAGGTGCCCGCGACGGTGCCGAGGCACTCATCACTGCCATGGAGAAGGCTGGGCCTCTTACTGAGTCGTGGAAGCAGCAGCTTCGCGAAACCGACTGGCCTGCAATCGACGCGTGCTTCAGGAACCTCGACAACTGGTCCTTGGCTGATGATGTGTTGGCTGGCTTCTCTACTCCGTGCTTACTGTACGCTGGTTCTCGTGATCCCTGGTCATCTGGGGCGAGGAGGTGCGCGGGTGTGATGCCTTCAGCTTCGTTTGTGTCCATTCCGGGGTTGGATCACTCTGACACCTTTGACGCCTCCAGCTTAGTCCTACCTCATGTGAAGCGTTTCCTATCAGAGGCTGCGTGAAGATTTGTGTAGGATATAACCCAGCGGACATCTCGAGCCAACATATGTAAACTAGGCTTCCCAACAGGGACTCGATAATTATGGTGAGTCTCAATGGTGTCCCCTGAGCTGGAATCGGCTCACTATAACCCAATCAAGAAAGGAGGCTACCATCATGAGCGATAAAGTCGTCATCATAACCGGCGCCAGCGACGGCATCGGGGCAGCCGCCGCAAGGCTACTGAAGGCTCAAGGCGCACATGTCGTTATCGTTGGCCGATCACCCCAAAAGACCCAAGCTGTGGCGAGCGAACTAAATGCCCCCTACTATCTTGCCGACTTTACGAGGCTGAACGATGTAAGAACGCTGGCCACCCAACTCAGGAACAGCTACCCACGGATCGACGTGCTGGCTAACAACGCCGGAGGAGTCATGGGCGAGCGCACATTGACTGTTGACGGCCACGAGATGACCATCCAGGTCAACCACCTCGCACCATTCCTCCTGACAAACCTGTTGCTCGATACACTCATCGCTTCAAAGGCCAGCGTCATCGCCACGGCAAGCAGCGCTCACCTGGGGGCAGGCAAGCTCGACCTGGATGACATCGATCTCGAGCACGGCTACACGAGACAGACTGCCTACGGCAAAGCCAAGCTTATGAATATCCTGTTCACGAAGGAACTGCATAGGCGGTACCATGCTCAGGGCATAGCAGCCGCGGCATTCCACCCAGGCGTGGTGAGAACCAGCTTTTACTCTGAGTTCGGTGGCGGCTTTAGCCTTGTATATACGACGTTCATCAAGCATTTCCTTCTTTCACCGGCCAAGGGCGCTGATACCCTGGCGTGGCTGGCATCATCTGAGCCGGGTAAGGATTGGCAGTCCGGCGAATACTATCAGAAGAGAAAGATCAAGAGACCCAGCAAGCAGGCCCAAGATGCAAAGCTCGCACATGATCTCTGGGAACTGTCAGCCAAGCTGACTGAACTCAAGTGATAGTGGTGTGCGCGCAGGGCGTGGGGTATGTAGGGCCCCTCCAATTCTCAGGCGCAGATGAGTTGGTTCACTGATAAAGCATTAGCATAACTCGCGGGGGGAGGGAGCGCGTGCACGCTGAGAGTATCTTGCTGGCGAGTTAGCTAGAATCAAGGCGGAGAGGAACCCCTCGTGGAAGGGATCTAGGTCCTACATCAAGCCAGAGAAG
>JBEKDF010000065.1:0-9887 GCA_050014495.1 Bathyarchaeia archaeon | reverse complement strand
CAATTCTTGGATGTTTGTTCGTAATAGTTTATTTCCGGCGTAGATTAACGGAAGTCTATAACTTGTCCCGAGTCGCGGTTTGGGATTTGCAGCGTTAATAAGTTCAGCAATCTGCATAACTAGCTCTGTTGTGCCCCCATCAGTTCCACCCGCTAAAAGTATCATGTCAGGTCTAAGGTTACGGATTCGATTGATCTTTAGATGATCAGGTCTACCATCGTCAACCGCAACAATGTCCATGACTATCGAACCTGCGCCTAACGCGGCCCTGTTTGCACTTTCGGCGGTCAAACTTTCCATTACACCCGCCACCATCATCTGTAGACCCCCACCAGCGCTGCTTGTAGTGCAGTAAAAATCAACCCCTTTTTCACCAGTTCGGTCAGTGATAATTTTATTCTCATAGGAAAGTATCTTAATATGTAACAATTCTTCGATTTCTTTTACTGCATTAATTACTCCCATGCACACATTTTCAAAGGGGGCTTCAACTGTTGTAGGCGACTCTCCGCTTACTATGTATCGCCATTCGCCATTTTTTTTTCCGAATAATCTCGCTTTGGTTGTAGTACTACCAACGTCAGTAACTAAAATATATTGCATTTTATCTTCGGGTTTTTTCTTTTTCAGATTAGTTTCCGAACCAGCCCACATATTAGTTGATCCAGACTTTTGAATATACAAGGATATCAATTAAAAACTCAGAGGTTACATTTATATTTTGTATCGTGGATTATCAGAAAAAACTTATAGATGGCATGCTTGAGGTTCTCCTCCCTCATCGATACGAATAAGACCATCAGATGAAAGTAAGGGGAAGAATCCATGATATACGTTAGACTTGAGGTACACAAGCTGGTGTGTTACGGGACCCTCACCGACGAAAAAGTCAAGGTCCTTAAAAGAGGAAAATTCAGCAGCGACCAAAAAGTCTCCGAGCGAGCACAGACCTTGGACTATGTAGACGGCGTATTCGAAGTTTAATCGGGTTGTTCGGTGCGCACAACCTCGCTAGGAGCTTCGAGAGCATCGCACGGTAGCTGACTGGTAAGATGGCTCTGTGTAACGTGCTGGTTTACGGGTAAGGGGAATAGGTGGTCGGAATAGAGAAGAGTGTGCATCAACCGATACAAGTTAATCCACAGAGCATTATACTTTATTTCTCAACATCTTTTGGAATGTTTTTTTAATCAAATCCTTAATATTTATCAATTTTTGATTGTTTATTTTTCTATCTTCAATTATCTCCTGATGTTTTTCCTCAGAGAGCTCCTCAATTTTTGTAATTAGTTTCTGTATATTTTCTCTTTTCTCGAAAGTATCGAGGAACTCATCTCCCTTGCCTTCCAATAGAATCAAGTAAGGTGCTAGAAAAAAGTGACCTAGTTCTCCTCCTATGAAATAAAACGGTTTTAAGGAGTTTAATAAAAACAAAGCTCCTACCTCAAAGCCTGATCCATTAATTTTCTCCGCTAACTTGTTGATCATATCCGCCTCTTTATCTGACATTTATTTCACCATACTTCAAAACGGTAAAAAAAAGGGAATTGGTTAGAAGTTATCCAAATCCTAGCCAGAGTCGTAGAAGTCTATTTATCGCGCTGGTAGCCAGCCCAGAGAACTGCATGGCAGAGTTACCAAGGGAGATTCCTAAATATATTAGTAAAACGTATTTTCCAAAAGTTCTAAGCCAGCCAATTGTCACACTTCCTCTCCCTTTTACAAAGATTGTGAAGAAGAAGTAGAATATCGCTCCCAGACTAAATACAATTCTTATTAAGTATCCAAGCTGGTCTCCCGGGGTTCCAATGAATATCATACCGGTTTCTTGGATAATAGCCCTCAAAGAACCAATTATATCCGTAGTAATAGTTGCCCTCATCGTCAATCCGGTTCCGATGCCAATGATTACAGCGAATGGTAATGAGGCGACCCATGCATACTTTCTCCAAGCCACAAATAGTGCCATGATGCCTAGAATCAATGGAATGATTAGTAGTAGGTTTGTACCGTTTAATAGGGGATAGAACATCGGATATAGAGTTTGTAGACCAACAACTACTGCGTGTCCAATTACAATAGATATAAAGGTATACTCGCCAAACCGGAATAGTATGTTATCTCCATAAAGTAGACTGAAACTGCAGATAGTGAAGAATGCTGAAACCCAGACCCAGAAGTCCATAGAGATCATTTCTTTTTTACCTCCTTAGGTCTTGTAAAATAAGTAAGGTTACCCAGTACAACAAAAACCACAAAAAGTATGCCCATAATCTGCTCACCGTCAAGTACTGCATGTCCAAGTCCGTTGGTTCCCATCAGCCTCTCATATTGTGCTCCCCCTAGGAATCCATTTGTCATAAAGACTTTACCCGGATAGGCCGTCATGTAAGGTCCGTATTGGGCATACGCTGCACTTTGGGCAAAACTTACGCTTGTTATGTTTCGTTCACCAGTTACATATTGTACAATTGTAGGGAAGTCCCAGTGAGGACATATCCATAAAGCGATATCTTTGTAATCCTTCAGGTTTTTACCCAATGGTAATTGGGATAATGGGGTACCATAAACATCCGTTGGGCATGTCCCAGGGATATCATTAAGGAAGGCCACAAGTGAACCGGGAGTCCCTGCAAGGTAGGGGAATTGAATCCAGTCTCGGCCATAGACATAGTCTCCACCGTATTTTGTTTCGATCTTTGCTGCATCGATGAGGTATTTCTCAAATTGTACAGCCTCAACTGCGAGGGGTACATTCAGTATTTTGATGTGTTTAGCTGCCATCTGTCGAATAGCTGGAATGGTTCCTGCAGAGGATTCTAGGTCAAAAGCAAAAACACCGCTTCCACCTATTACAACAGTGCAATTATTAGGTAAGTTTTGAATCAGATTAAAAATTTGAGTAGTGGTTGCACTATCGGGAAAAGTAGTATTAAGGGGGAAAATACCGGGTATAATGTAACAAAGGATCAATAACGTTGCCCAGATATACTCGGACTTTATTTCAGGTATCTGCATTTTTAAGCCTCCGTTACTCTCGAGGGCCCTTTCTCTAACCCAAGCAATATTCGCATTCCTAGAACTACTGCGCCGATACCACCAGTTATTACTACAGCTCTAGCACCACCAGTCTGCGGATTATTCAAGAGCCAATAAGAGAAGGCATTAGCACCGGCCCAACCATTTTGTACAAAAGGTATATTCATAAATATTATTACCATAGCGGATAGAGCAAAAGCAACGGTCCTCAAGGATTTTAATCTGAATGTTCGGTAAGCTCCAGATATCATGAAGAAAACTAACTGACCTAGTATCGCAATGTGAAGAGTGATTTTTGTGCTGAGGAATATGGTTTGGTATGTGTCAGAGTACATCCCATATATCGTTCCCATAATTATCCATGCAAAAATCAGTATAAGTCCATAGAGTTCGAACATCCAGATTCCGGGGGTTTTTTCTCGAACACCCCTAAAATATCTCATGCAAATGACTATGAGACCGGTAAACAAGGTGAAAAGGGTGATGTCGATATTCCATGTGTTAAATGTGTTGAAAACAGTTCCAAACTCTGGCGTTGTGAAGTACCAAGTTAATAAAGCACTTATTCCTCCAATTAAAAGTAGGAGTTTGGCGAGATTTATTCTTATGAAAGTTAACGTTGCTGACATTTCTAAACCCCCAACCAGAACCAGATCGATTGGTTACCTAGTGCATAAAGAATTACTCCTAGGATACCGAGACCTAAAACTATTAACTTGCTCCAATCTTGTCCAGCAAGCGTAGCAGTTGACGCTTTATCTTCAGTAATTGCGACAGAAGCTGCGAATAATTCCTCACCAATCATGAGATAGTCGCACATCATTGCTAGGAAATTAATCGAACCTAGAGTTCCACCAACCTTGACGGCGTCTACTCTTGTACCCGCTTCGCCGGTGACAACGACATCAGAGAGGAAATAGCCCGCAAATACAATTAATCCTGGTTTTTCTTCGAGAATTTGTCCAGTACATCCTACAGCATAGCTATACTGGTCTGCACCGAACCAACGCACATATTTTCCAGGTGCATATAGTTCCGGTTTTCCGACAGTTAACAATGAGTTACGAATAATACCTTCTGAAGCTAAGATAATTTGTTGATCACTAGCATTTGTTAAGCATGGGACACCAATGCCAAATGACTTTGTAGCAACTTCACCAAGTATAGTCAACCCAGCAACGGTTTGAGCACTTTGAACTGCTGTTAGGTTGCTGATCCCGGGAGTTACGAGTACCGGACGACCCATTTCAGCACATCTTGCGATTCCTTCCCTTGTAGCTTCAAGTCCTTCAATGGGTCTAATACTGAATTGTTTACCGTTCTTTGAAAGATACAATGCTAATAAAACTGCCGCAACTACTACTAACAAAAAGAGGAGCTGGGCAGCCCTTCCTGCTCTTATGATTTGTTCGACAATAAAATAATTAAACAAGTTTATTCAATATAGCACTACTTTTTAATATATATTTAACATTTATCTTTAAAATATTTTTAAATTAAGTCTTAAAAGGGGTTTATTTTAATTTTCGAACCAAAATAACTGACCATTATTTAAAACAAAGCGTATTTCAGTTATTTTTTCATAATAAATGTTATTTAGAAATATTTTGAATTGTGAATTATTAGTAAAATCTTAGATAAAAGGCCATATTATCAATCCACGAACGGAAAGGAAGCCGATAAAAGGTTCATCAGGGCGATAAGAACTATCCTAAACCCAAAATTCTTAAAGAACCTCAGACAAGAACCCAAAACAATGAACAAGCACAAGAGAGGCTGTAACTATCACATAGGGAACACCTCATACAGCTCCTTGCAGCGATCCGCTATCTTTACAGCATGCTCTACCGCACTTGACTATTTAGAAATTAGCTAAAAATGGTCTGCGCGCGCTATTTTGGGGTAAACCCGGGTCTTACACCCACGCTGCCTTGTCCCGTTGCTCGCTTGCAGGGCACATAACAGTTAAGTACCAATTAAGATAAGCATAAGTCGGTCTTCATGGGTATAAAAGAATTAACTAAAGATGATTTATGGTGTTCCGTGCTAGGGGGAGCTGCTCTTGCCACAGGCGGGGGAGGAGTGAATCCAACCTATGAGGCTTTCAGTAAAGATGTCGACACAATCTATGAGTCCGGGCTTAAACCACAACTGATCGACCCTAAGGATCTCTCTGACACCAGCCCGATCCTGGTACCCATAGGGATAGGCGGTGGTATAATCAGGGAGGACCAGGAGAGGTACGGGCCACCGGTCAGAGGCGACCCCTATATGGAGATTGCCTTCCGCGAGATGGACAGAGTCTTTCCCCTACTTAAGGGCGCGAAGATCCAAGGGGAGGAGTGGAGGCAGGCAGCCATCGAGCGACTGAAGAAAATAAAGGGGGATAGAAAATACGTTGCCCACTTCGCCGGTGAGATAGGCCCGGGAATATATCGTCAGGCCATAAGCGGAGCGAGGGAGGGGGTGCCCGTCGTGGACGCCGACATGGCCGGGCAGCGTGCCGTGCCGGAACTGTGCTTCACGAGCTTCAACGTGAAGCAGCTTCCCGCGACGCCTGTAGTTATAGCGACTATCTGGGGAGACATGTTGGTTTTCGAGAAGTCCCTCAGCTGGCAGAGGCTGGAGGACATTAGCAGGGCCATCGCCATAGTCTCAGGAGGCTTCAACTCGACCGTGATGTCAGTGAAGGGCAGGGATATCAAGGAATCAGCGGTCCAAGACAGTTACTCCCAGGCGATCAAGGTAGGGAAGGCAATCAAGGAAGCTAACGAGTCAGGAGACGATCCAATAGGAAAGATCGTCGAGGCTACGAAGGGGTACAAGATATTCGAGGGCGAGATAGTGGCCCGAACTTCGGAGGGGAAGTCCGCGTTTCTCTGGGGCAACTGCTGGATCAAGGGCACAGGAGACTTCAATGGAAAGCTCTTCCGCTTTTGGTATAAGAACGAGAACCAAATATCCTGGCTCGACGGCGAGCCTTACGTCACCTGCCCAGACCCGTTCACCGTCATAGATAGCAGGACAGGGGAGGGTCTATCGAACTTTCGTGCTGAGGCCTGGACGCAGGGGAGAAAAGTTGCCGTCGTGGGGGTGAAAGCCGTCAATGTCTGGAGGACCGAGAGGGGCCTGAAGATCTACAATCCAAGGCACTTCGGCTTCGACATACCCTACAAGCCGATAGAGGAAATCATATAAAAAGGACCTGACCGCGCGTGCGATTAGGTGCAGACCGAATGAGAATCAGAATAATATTGCCTATAGTCAGGACAGGTATGCCTAGCTTTGAGAACAAAGAATATCTCGACAGAGTACGAAGGCTTTCAGGGATATGTCCCGAAACCCAGTTAGACAGAGTCGGCATAGAGCACGGCCCAGCCTCGATAGAATCTAGGTACGATGAGGCCCTTGCTGGTCCGGATATAATAAAGAGGATAACTGAGGCGGAGGCAGACGGAGTGAATGCAGTCGTTGTCAACTGTTTTGGTGACCCGAGCGTCAGGACCGGGAGGGAGCTTGTGAGCATCCCGGTCACGGGTCCTTGTGAATCATCCATGCTTGTGGCGGCATCGCTATGCGACAGGTTCTCGGTGATAAGTGTGGTCAAGAATATCATCCCCCTGATAAGGGATAACGCCGAGATCTACGGGGTGTCCAATAAATTGGCATCCGTCCGAGTGACAGGAATACCCGTTCTCGATCTTCAAAAGGATCGGGACACGACGTCCCACGCTTTGGTCGAAGAGGGGAGGAAGGCCATCGAGCTTGATGGGGCAGAGGTCCTCATCCTAGGATGCACGGGAATGACCGGCATAGCGGAGAGGATTACGAAGGAGATCGGAGTTCCCGTCGTCGACCCCCTGCCAACGGCTATCAAGTTCGCGGAGACTTTGGTGAGCCTCAGGTTATCTCACAGTAAACTCTCGCCTACCCGCCTCCCCCTGAGAAGGCGAGGACACATGAAAGTCGCCACAAAGGTCAGAAAAAAGGCCCTTAAGGCCTTAAAATTCTTACTTTTTAAAGAAGGCGATTTTTACTTTCTTCTTCTCCACTCTTCGATATAGAAGATTAGGAGCTCGTTAAGGAAATCGATCTCGGCCTGCTTGATCGCCATGAGCTTCCTATCCCTGAACTTCTTCTTCACCGAGTCGTAGAATTCCTTCTTCTCAATGCCCTCTATCTCAGTTGAGATGTCTATGAGGCTCTGGAGCACGTCTGTCATCCTGAGTGAGGCATAGCTGGGCTGATTAACGAATTCCATGGCGTAGTTGAGGACCTTCATGGTGAGGTCGAAGTAGCGGTCGTCGAGCGTCTGGCTCACACCAATTCCTCCAGCCTTTCCCAGGCCTTTCCATACTCGTTAATGTAGACGATCTCTGAGAGCTTCTTCTTTGATGGCACGGGGGGCTCCTTATCAGGGTAACCGATAGAGAATATGAGGACGGGTCTGAATCTGTCCGGGGCATTTAACACCTTCTTCACGGCCGTCGCGATGAAGGAGCCCACCGCGCATCCGCCTAGGCCGAGGGCGTGGGCGGCGAGGAGGGCGTTTTCGGTTGCGAAGCCTATGTCGAGGAGACCTATAACGCTACCTGGACTACTGCCCTCATCATCGAGGCCGGCGACTACGGCTGCCGGGGCGTCCCCGTAGAGGCCAGGAGCGCAGTTCTTAATCATCCTCAGGACCTGAGGGTCGTTGACGTAAATAAACTTCCAGCGTTGCCTGTTGCCGCCCGAGGGCGCGAGACGGGTGGCATCGAGTATCTTTATCGCGTCCTCGTCGCTCACGGGCTTCGGGAGGAAGCTCCTAATGCTTCTCCTTGTCTTCATTATATCTATCAGAGACATAAATATAGGTTGTACTTGGAAAATATTTAAATTTTTTAACTAAGAAAAACCTAAAACGTTAGCGGTGCCTCAATCACCTATAGTCATTGCCCATTTTCTCGGCCACAGCCTTCACGACGCTATAGACCATCTTTACGGAGTCAATGTAGACGATTTCCTGTGGGCTATGAGGATTCTTTATGGTGGAGCCGATTGAGACCACCCTAAGCCCGGGCTCCAGATTGATGAACTGAGCGCACTCGAGCCCAGCGTGGATTGCGGTCACAACGGGCTTTTTGCTCAGGACCTGCTCGTAGATCGAGGCAACGAAGTGGAGCCATGGGGAGGTGACGTCTGCCTTCCAACCGGTTCCACCCGGCGGTTGGACCACAATGGCGCCGTACTTCACGGCAATCTCATTAAGGATCTTCCTGTCCTTAGCCATATCCTCGGCTTCCGAACTCCTGGAGCTGACGGAAATCTTAATGGCACCCTCCTCGGTCTTCACTATGCCGAGATTGTTGGATGTCTCAACAAGGCCCTTTATGTTCTTGCTCCATGAGAACGGCCCCTGCTTGACCTCCTTCAGTATCCCAACGATCGACGCTGTCTTCTCCTCAGAGATCGCTTTCTCTACCTGTGCGTCGGTCAGGGAAAAGATCATGCTCTCTTCGACGGGGAAGTCACGCTTAGCTTTCTTGCTCCACTTATCGATGACCGCCTTCGCCATCGAGGCATTCTTCTTGGGGACAGCGAAGACGCAGGTCGCCGACCGTGGTATAGCGTTCCCCCTCGTGCCGCCTTCGATGTTTGATATCCGGAGGGGGGTTTCCTTGATCAGGGCGTAGAGAAAGTCGCCGAGGAGTTTGTTCGCGTTCGCTCTCGGTAGGTGGATGTCAACCCCCGAGTGGCCACCGAGGAGACCATCGACCTTGACCCTCATCCCCGACCATCCCTCCATCGGCTCCTGGGACACCGAGACCGTGTACTGGGTTCCGCCGCCTCCGGCCGAGCCTATGATTATCACGCCCTCCTCCTCGCTGTCGAGGTTGATCATGTTCTTGCTCGTGAAGAAACCCTGTTTCATTTTCATCGCCCCCTTGAGGCCAGTCTCCTCCTCCACCGTCATCAGGGCCTCGACCCTGCCATGCCTCTTCAAGGTGGGATCGATGAGTAACGCCATAGAGATCGCCATGCCAATGCCGTTGTCCGCCCCAAGGGACGTCCTGTCTGCCCTTACGATGTCTTTCTCCACCTTCACGGGGATGGGATCTGTGTCGAAGTTGTGGGAGCTCCCCTCGTCCTTCTCGCAGACCATGTCCTGGTGGGTCTGCAGGACAAGGCCTAGGTAGCACCCGCACCCCGACGACGCCTCCCGTATCAGGAGGACATTACCAACCTCATCCTTCTTGAACTTGACGTGGTTCTCTTCAGCCCACTTCTTCAACCAACACTGGACATTCTGCTCCTTTCCCGAACAACGTGGTATCCTCGTGATCTCCTCGAAAATCGACCATACAGCCATAGGCTCCAGCGAGCCCAACTTCATAGCAGTCATATCAATCATCGTTCAAACCTCATTCTTTCGGAGTTATTTCTAACTTTCGATTAGTCCAGGCGCGTGCGAAACGTATTCTAAACAAACCCGTCGACCACTACCGGAGCCTCAGGAAGACGAACGAGCCAGTCAGCATCGCAGTCGACTACATCGAGATAAAGGTCTAGAAGGCGGGGGACTGGATCGAGAGGAAGCACAATAAGAGGAGGAGGTACGTTAAGCTTGACTTCGCTGTCAAGACTGCGACCCATGAGTTGGTAACGATGGAGGTCTCCACAGACGACGTGCACAACGTGAAGCACTTGCGCAGAAATAGAAAAGGTCTAATGGCCATGTACAAGTTTTTCGAATGGTTTGTATTCAATGTTGAATCCGAAGTGTTTTGGTCCGAAAATCTCGATTCCCTTTGGAGTCCTCCACTGGTCAATCGCTTTGATGCCATAGACGCTGACAAGCTTGCCAT
>JBEKDF010000064.1:0-10054 GCA_050014495.1 Bathyarchaeia archaeon | reverse complement strand
ATCGTTGCGACATTGTGATTAATATGACAACGGGGGGGGGGGGCACGTCCCACATCAGGGTCAAAGCTTGACGAGATGGTTAAGGAGAGGTGTACCCTTGGCGCAGAGATGATGAGTCTCAATATGGGGACCATCAACCTCTGGACGCCTCCCTACGAGAACGTCTTCATGAATGAGATACCGACTATTAAAAGGTGGGTTGGCTACATGCATGAGGCGGGGATCAGACCGGAGCTTGAGTTCTATGATACTGGCATGATCAATGCGACGAAGATGCTGGTCAAGGACGGTGTGCTGCGTGAGCCTTTGCATGTCCAGTTTGTTATGGTCGGGACTACGGGTTGGTCGCCGACACCCAAGACGCTTCTCTACGGCGTAGAGCAAATAAGCCCAAACTGGACATGGAGTGTCTGTTCCTTAGGTAGGACTCAGCTACCGATGGGAGCTTTCGCGATGACACTTGGTGGACATGTTCGCGTGGGTTTCGAGGACAATATCTACATCCGGCATGGGGAGCTCGCGAAGAGCAACGCGGACCTTGTGAAGAGGATCGTTACAATTGCGGAGGCACTAAACATCGAAGTAGCAAAACCCGATGAAGCGAGGAAGATTCTGGGCCTCATCAAAAACTAAGCCACTTACGACATCAAATATCGAGATATATTAAATCCGTTAATATTTCCTACGAATCCTTAATATCCTTTGATACCAGAAACTCATTCAGAAGGTTGTGAAGAATGGCTGTCAAGACTACACCCGAGTATATCGATCTTCTTAACGAAGCAGTAGCTAGGGAGATTCAGGTCTCTATCCAGTACCTGCTTCAACATGGTAAGATGGAGAAACTCATCATGAAAAAACTCCCCGAGAACATCCTCCTCGACAAGACGACGTACGACGCCGTAGGTAAGTTCCTGAGGGAGATCGGCATACAGGAGATGAAGCATGCTGCCTCGATCATAGAGAGGATATACTACCTTGGTGGCTTGGCGACGACTAAGTCGAAGAAACCCGTCGTCGGGGACTCCCTTAGTGAGTTCGCCAAACTCGGGGTCAAAGCCGAGGAGGAGGCACTCATACTATATAGAACGATTATAGACGAGGCAAGGAAGGCAGGGGACTACGAGACCCACGAACTCTTCGAGAAGATCTACGGGGAAGAGGAGGTGCACCTCTTCAAGTTCCAAGAGTACATCAAAATTAGGGACGAACCCCAGGAAGAGACTGGAAAACCCTCCGAGTGGAGAAAAGTCTTCACTGAAGACTACTTTGCCCTCTTAAACAAGGCTGTTGCAAGCGAGATCATGGCCATTATCCAGTATACAAACCAGCATGAGAAGGCAGCTCTGCTTAGCCTACGCATGAAGGAAACAGCCCTCGAGATAATTACGGAGAAGAACAAGACAAAAGCTGTAAGTGAGCTCCTAAAGCCCATCTTCATGCAGGAGATGGATCACCTGGAGAAGATATCTGAGAGGATCTACCTCCTGGAGGGCGAGGCGACTGTCCTACCCGACCCACTTCCCAAGGTGGGTGATACCGCTGACGACTTCCTTATGCTCGACCACGCGGCTGAGAACGACGCTATTGTCCTTTACAGGAAGATAATTGAGGAGGCCATGAAGCGTGGGGATACTCTGACTAGGCGAATGTTCGAGGACATCGTGATCCAGGAAGAGGAGCACTACTGGAAGTTCGACGATTACATAAAGTAAACCTCTTTTACAGTTTGGTTTCTTAACTTCATTTTTTTTCAGATTTTCCGCCTGATAGTCGTTAAATCGCTACGCATCTAATTTTAAAGCGATACTTATATGGGCAGACTAGACTTCGGGCTTCAGATCGAGCCTCAGTATGGCTTCAGCTACGAGGAGATCAGAGGGCTCGCTGTAGAATCTGAGCGTATTGGTTTTGAGTCTCTCTGGGTCTCCGATCACTTCTTCCTCGCTCCTGAGTTGTCAAAGACTCCATGTCTAGAATGCTGGATTACTCTAGCTGCCCTTGCCCGGGATACTTCTCGGATCCGATTAGGCGCAATGGTATCATCGCAGAGTTACAGGAACCCTGCCCTCACCGCAAAGATGGCGGCGAGCATCGACAACATGAGTGGGGGAAGGCTCAACTTTGGAGTCGGTGCAGGGTGGAAGGAGGTCGAATACAAAGCCTATGGTTACCCGTTCCCGCCTCCAGATACTAGGATAAGGCAGCTCAATGATTCACTGGAGATCACGAAGTTGATGTGGACGGAGGAGAGGGCTACATATGAGGGTAGATTCTACAGTGTTAAGGACGCTATATGCAGTCCGAAACCCATCCAGAGGCCGCACCCACCCATTTGGATCGGCGGTATGGGAAGTTTCACTCTTAAGATCGCAGCTCGTCACGCAGATGCTATCAACTTCGCTTGGACAATACCGATCGAGCAGTTCAAGGTCAAGCTTGAAGAATTCAGGGGCTACATTAAAGCCAGGGGTAGAGACAACGCTGAAATTAGGAAGTCGGCGGGCCTCATGATCACAATGGCGGAAGACGAAGATGCCCTTAAGACGAAGATCAGGAATAGGGAAAAGATGAGTAATACCCCTTATATGAGGTACCTCGCAAAGCAGCCCGCCAATATTGTTGGTACAACCGACGAAGTCGCAGCTTTCATCAGGGACTACATGGACCTCGGTGTCGACCATTTTATTCTCAGGTTCCATTTCGGAGAGGAACTAGAGGGGATGAGACTCTTCACCGAGAAGGTGAGGCCCCATCTCTAGCCTATAACAATCTTATTCGGGTCGATCTCTTCTCTCAGTAGTCGCAGCTCCTCAGAGCTTGGCTCTTCAGTCGTCGGAACTTCGTCAGGTATGATTAGCTTGAACCCGGTGTTGTTAACTATATCAGTAACAGAGACACCACGGTGAGTTGTAATGAGAGTCATCCTCTTCGACTCGGTGTCGAAGCCCATGACCCCGAGCTGGGTTATTACCCTATATGGCCCTGTGTTCCTCGGAAGACCCGCCCTCTCTCTCGCCCCAGGCCCAGAGAGGTAACCGGGGGTAGTTAAAAAGTCAAGTCTCTCTACGAACTTTCGGGTGTCCTGACGCATAAGAACGATAGTGTTGTGGCATAAGCTTCCAAGGTCGTTAGCTCCACCACTTCCGGGTAGACGCGTTTTAGGATGATCATGAGGACCTATGCAGGTCGTATTTAGGTTGCCATATGGGTCAATCTGGGCTGCACCGAGGAAACCGAAGTCTATGAGTCCGAGTTGGGCACAACTCATCACATAATCCATACTCGCCGCCATCACTGCCTTATGGAAGGTGCGACTGTCTCCAACGCTTATCGGGATCGCGGGTATTCGGGGGCCTATTCCACCTGCCTCGAAGACGACGAGGAGGTTAGGAGCATGAGTCCTCTGTGCGAGCATCGACACGATTATTGGGAGCCCTGTACCAACGAAAACTGACTTTCCATCCTCGAGGACCCTTGATGCGGCGCACGCCATGAGCTCGGTTGGATTATACAACAACGTTGTCACCTCTTCGCCCAAGGCACTGAGAGAGGCTCCTCCAACCTCTCCAGCCTGCCCAAGTACTCCATCTTTCGCTCTCCGCCGATTAATTCGATGTACTCCGCGAAGTCTTTGACAGGGTAAACATATTTGTCTAGATATTGACTCACTCCCTCCTCCGTCTTGGTAAGGCTAAGCCACTCAGCCATGTGCTCCTCATCGCTATAGTAAAGCAGCGGCATGTTCCCAGGGTGGCTCCCGTATCGGACCTTGCAGACGGCGTCGACCATATAGAAGGGGATAACTGTGCGGTCGGGTGTTGACCTAATCTCCTCCTCTGACACGACCTCCTCAGTAGTGACTATGAGTCTCTTTGCAGCCATCGCAAGCTCCTTATCCTCGATGATAGTGCCATCGATCTGTGCATTCCCAAATTTATCGCACCTGTGTACATGGACGAAGGCGAAATCAGGGTAACAAGCGGGGATGAGGCAAATCGGCTTCCCTGTGTAAGGGTCTTCCACAACCTTCGAGGAGCTATACTTGAACGTGTCAGTACCCATCATGATACGCGCTGGCAGCCAAGGTAGACCCATTGAAGCGGCCTTGAACCTCCACTGGAAAGCTGCATTGCTAAGCTCTGCTACAACCTTGACCTTTCCACTCTCGACAGCCCTTCGTCCAGCGGGACTAAGACCACGCAGCTCGTGGCCAAAGGCATAGGCACACTCGACTCTGTTTACTACGCCTGCGGCGATGAGGACGTCCACATCGTGGACAGCTGTTTTTCCAGCGATGACTAGGTTTCTCCTCTTCTGCCTAATCATCTCGTAGATTCCCGCCATACTGACACGTATGTGGCCAAAGCCCCCCATGGCGAGGTAACCACCATCGAAGGTGAACTTGGAAACAGCCTCCCTTATAGTAATCACCTTGTTGATCATATGCCTACTCTTCTTTCCCGCCATCCACTCACGGGCATCGTCGGGGTCCATCCACGCGAGGAGCTCTCCGCATCCCTCTTCAAGCACCTTCAGGCTTAGATTCCTCCTCAACCTTTGCTGCTGGGAGGAGTTCCACTGGTTTCTGCTCCTCCTCGGTGAAGAAATTGAGAATTAGGATGGCGAGTGGAACGCTCCCGGGGTTCACGAACCGGTGCCCCTCACCAGAGGGTATGGTGACAATCATTGCATCCCGCAGCTCCTGTACGCTGTCAATTGTCTCTATCTTGCATCTCCCCGTAAGAACGACAGCGATGTGCTCCCTAGCATGGCTATGGAATGCTGTGTGGCCCCCCGGATTTATGCGGAGAATCCGACTGCTGAATGCCTTCAGATCAACCCTCTTCAGGACGATGTCTATCGAATTAACACCCTGAGAGCCCTCCTCTCTCTCCATTTCTCCGGGCTCCTCGTTGAGCTTCCTCACCCTAATCATGTAAAACACCGATGAACAAGCATGGAGGAGGCGCGCATTTCATACTTTGCATCGACTTGGTGAAGCATTTAACCAGCGCAGAGGCGATCTTCCACTGGTGAGTCCATGAGCCTCCTAATCGGTACTTCAGGGTGGAGCTACGACGAATGGATAGGCCCATTCTACGATAAGAAGCAGGGTATGTTCACAAACTATACTAAAGTTTTCAGGACTACGGAGATTAACAGTACATTCTATAGCTACCCAACTGAGCGCCTCGTCGAGGGTTGGACTCACACTGCACCACCTGGCTTCGTATTCGCTGCAAAGCTCCCCCAACTTATAACTCATGACAAGTGGCTTAAGCTAAGCGAGGGGGTCGAAGATGATATGTGGAGGTTCATCCATATTATGCAACCTCTCGCCGAGAAGCTCGGCCCCATCCTAATTCAGCTCCGTCCTATGTTCACATACAAAGAGAACGCTGCAGACCTTGAGAAGTTCTTAGAGATACTACCCAAGAACCACGAGTGGGCCATAGAGTTCCGACACGACAGCTGGCTAAGGAATGAGACCTATAAGATGCTTGAGAAACACAATGTGGCCTACACGATAGTCGACGAGCCTCTTCTTCCTCCGGAGACCCATGTAACAGCGGACTTCGCTTACATCCGTTGGCATGGTCAAGGCAAACGCATCTGGTACGACTACGATTACACAAAGCAGCAACTTGAGGAATGGAAGCCCAAAGTCGAAGAAGTCTCCAAGAAGGCTAAGAGGACCTATGGTTACTTTAACAATCACTTCAACGCGAGCGCGGTGAAGAATGCAGTTGAGCTCCTTCAGAGTATGGGAGGAGCTTCTTCAGAGCAGGAAGCAGCACTCTCCAAGATTAAAGGGCATAGAAGTAGTGCATTCCGCCCCGGAAATATACAACCTATCGAGTCCTACAGGGAGCAGGAAGAGGGACTCAGTGTAGCTGACCTCCTCACTCACTATACAGATAATGGTCGCCTCGCTAGAGCCGAGCAGATGCCTGAGGACGTGAAATTTACACTAAATACCAAGGATCTCATAAAAGCAAAGATCAAGGACTACACAATCGAAGTTGACCTAACTGGTAAGGTACTGCGCCACGACTGCGACGACTGGAAGAAGACTACTGATAGAAAGCGGATGTGTAAACACGTCGACAAATTCTTCCTTAGCCTCCCTCCGGGGCAAGCCAAGAAAATCCTAGAGAAGATCTGGGAAGAGAAAGACAACTGGACTTTCGAGTGACTTCCGTTAAATACTGATCCAGCGGTTTTTGATTCGTGTCTAGGTATCTGGCCTTCGACCTCGGCGCGTCAAGTGGGAGGGCGATCCTTGGGGAGCTAAGCGATGATGACAAGCTCGTCATCTCGGAGTTACACAGGTTCCCGAATGGGATGGTTGAGGACGATGGTCACCTTCGCTGGGATTCGGGAAGGCTCCTAGCCGAGATATATATGGGGATGCGTAGGTGTGGAAAGGATCCTACGAGCATAGGCATCGACACCTGGGGTGTCGACTACGCTCTCCTTAGTAGAGACGGCAGCTTATTGGAGCTTCCATACGCTTACCGAGATGCCCGAACAGAGGGGGTAGTCGAGTGCTTCGCCGCTAAGATGTCACTTAGTAGTCTCTATAGGCGCACAGGGATACAGATTCTTCCTTTCGATACCCTCTTTCAGCTTTACGCTGCTGTAAGAGACGAGCCTGAGTCGCTTCGCTCGGCCTCTCGCCTCCTTATGATGGCTGACCTCTTCAACTATCAATTAACGAGCGTGCCAGCGTCTGAGTTCACTCTGGCGACGACGAGTCACATCTACAACCCGTGGGAGGGCGCGTGGGATGAGAAGATAATCTCTACCCTTGAAGTCCCCCGAAGACTTTTTCAGGAGATCATCGAACCAGGCAAGATCCTTGGGGAGCTTACACCTGATGCACGTGCAAAGACAGGATTGGGAAAAGTATCAGTGGCTACAGTCGCCTGCCATGACACTGGCTCCGCAGTCGCAGCCGTCCCAGCTGATTCCGATGACTTCGCCTATATAAGTTCAGGTACCTGGTCCCTCATGGGAATAGAGTCCCAGAAACCTATCATAAACAAAGCATCTAATCGCTACAATATCACAAACGAGGGTGGGGTAAACCACACTTTCAGGGTCCTGAAGAATATTGCGGGACTCTGGCTTCTTCATGAATGCCGCAGAGCGTGGGAGAGCTACAGGAGTTATAGCTACGATGAACTAGTCGCCCTCGCTGAAGCATCGGAGCCCCATGTGGCGATTATCGACCCCGACTGGGCAGGTTTTCTCAATCCGCCCTCAATGCCAGAGGCAATCGCGACTTATTGTAAGAAGTCGGGACAGGAGCCACCCCAGAGCCACGGTGAGACAACTCGAGTCGTCCTTGAGAGTCTCGCTCTAGCATACAGGCATACACTTACACAACTTGAGCAGGCATCAGATAATAGAATTAGGAGAATCCACATAGTAGGTGGCGGGTCAAGGAATCGGCTCCTAAACCGACTCACCGCTGACGCAACCGGTAGAAGCGTCCACTCTGGTCCAGCTGAGGCAACCGCAATAGGTAATCTACTTGTCCAAGCCATGGCTGGTGGAAGGGTGAAGGATCTTCCCCAGCTTAGGAGGATCGTCCGAGACTCGACAGAAATAAAGGAGTATGAACCCAGTGACCCTGGTGGTTGGGATGAGCAGTATACTAAATTCATCGAGCTTAAGGAGATGTGGAAAGATTGAACGTGGAGAATGCATATGATCTAGCAGAGGGAACATACGCTGAACTCGGCGTCAATGTAGGAGAGGCTGTAAAAAAGCTGGCGGGGAAGAGCATATCTCTCCAATGCTGGCAAGGAGATGATGTCGCAGGATTTGAGAGGCCTGGTGGCGTCCTTACTGGTGGAATCATGGCGACGGGCAACTACCCTGGAAAGGCTAGGAGCCCTTCAGAGCTACGGAGTGACCTAGAAGAGGCGATGAGCCTCATTCCAGGCCCTCATAGGATCAACCTCCACGCCACCTATGGCGAGTTCAAGGGCAGGGTCGACAGGGACGGAGTAGAGCCAGAACACTTTGATGGCTGGGTGTCCTGGGCAAAGGAGTGTGGGCTGGGCCTCGACTTCAACGCTACCCTATTCTCTCACCCCAACTCAGACACTGGGTTCACACTGAGCAGCAAGGACCCCGAGACCCGCCACTTTTGGATAGAGCATGTAAAGCATACAAGAAGGGTCTCTGCTCATATCGGTAAGAGTCTAGGTACTCCCTGTATACATGACCTCTGGATACCTGACGGTATGAAGGACAGCTGTGTCGACAAGATTGGTTACAGGAGGATACTCGTTGAGTCACTAGACGAGATTTACGCGGAGAAGTATCCAGGAGCACATCTAAAGGACACAGTTGAGTCGAAGCTCTTTGGCTTAGGTAGCGAGTGTTTCGTTGTAGGGAGCCACGACTTCTACCTCGCTTACGCACTGAGGCATGGCCTAATCGTCTGCATAGATATGGGTCACTACCACCCAACGGAATCAATAGGGGACAAACTGAGCGCCATACTTATCCAAATGCCTGAGTTGATGTTGCACGTGAGCCGGGGTGTGAGATGGGATAGCGACCATGTACCCATCATGGATGACCAACTCCGGGATGTCGCCCTTGAGGTTATACGCTGTGATGCTTTGGATAGGGTCCACTTGGCTCTCGACTACTTTGATGCGAGTATAAACAGGGTAGCCGCATGGGTTGTCGGGGCGAGGGCCACCCAGAAGGCACTACTCTTCGCTCTACTAGAGCCTCATGATATGCTAATTGAGGCCGAGGAAGCTGGTGACTACACACGGCGTCTTGCTCTACTGGAAGAGTCGAAGGCGCTCCCCCTTGGAGCCGTCTGGAACAAGTTCTGTGATGAACAGGGTGTCCCATCTGATCACGAATGGATGACGGAGATTAAAAGATACGAGAAAAAAGTGCTGAGTAATCGACGCTAAACGACTTCGCTCTCGACGCCGAAGCGGTTGAGCGCCGCCTCAAACATTCTCTTATACGATCTATTCATTCCACTCTCAATGTACGCCTTACTTACGCTACCCATCGTCTTCGTTATCATTTGAGAGATCATCTCGTCGGTGAGCATGGGAAAGGCATATTTAGCAGCTATGTGGCCAAAGGCGTGCTCCCTCTCCATGATACTGAACTTCGGGCAGTAGTGGCCACCACCGAAGCCAATCGATGTTGGGACCGTTTCCTTTGAAGCTATCCCATCCAAGATGGCGTCGACGAGATACTCGCAAACATTTAGATCCGCCCACTGAATGGGGCTACTCCCCACCTCAGCAAAGAACATGGGGACAAGAAATTGCGTTGGGCTATGGTGCGTCGCCTCGAGGCTCACTTGGAAGTTCTTAGGAGGATTCCTCAGCATGGCAAGGTAGACATTCCTCAGTCCATTCGGGGGCACTGCCTGCAACTCACGGTTATGCCCCCCGAATACAGCCTTCCCGTAGTTACCCGTTGCGTGAGTAGTGAGACTAGGCTGCCCACTCTTAGACCAGTGTCGACTAGCCACGACAAAGTAGTCGATCCCAAGCTCCACAGCAAGTGCATCGAAGTCGAGAGGGTAGGGGTTTGGTTCAGAGGGAATTTTGTACTCATCTTCGGGTACGATGAACCTCGGCACTGGGACCAGATATGTATCTTTCATTGCGTAGATACCCTCTCGGGCTTCAACAAACCCGCGACCCTTTAAGATTTCGAAGACGTTTGCACCGACAGGGTCGACTGTTGAAAGAGTAATACCTACACTCCCCATGGCAAGCATCAGC
Organism: Bathyarchaeia archaeon; assembly: GCA_050014495.1. GTDB lineage: Archaea > Thermoproteota > Bathyarchaeia > TCS64 > TCS64 > UBA8941. Next base: position 266 of record JBEKDF010000064.1, on the reverse strand, counting down.
TACGTAGGGATGTACAATTCAGCTGTTAAAACTAACTGATAAACGAAGGGTTTAGCTAGTGCACATATGATTTATTATAACGTAGTTTCAGGTTATCCCGAAGAAGTTAAGCCAGTTTATTCTTTAGAATATAGTAAATAGTTATCGCGCGCTTGCTTGTTTAGAAATTCGTATTTTAGGACCACCTGAACGCCCCAACATAACCAAAACGAGGAAAAGCCAAAGCTCACAACACACGAGCCATCAGCCGAGAAACAGGCAGATAC
>JBEKDF010000063.1:0-10135 GCA_050014495.1 Bathyarchaeia archaeon | reverse complement strand
CTGGGAGGCTCATAACTGAAATAGTAGACCATGGTCCCTGAGACTCTAATCTTCCCAATCTCCTCAAGGTCAGAGACGTATCCCTTGATGGTAGCGAGTCTGAAACCCCATTTCTCATAATAGATACTCAACAGCTCCCTCATCTCAATCCCATTACTACCCGCGTCCTCAATGGTCCTCAACATCTCATCCATTCTATCCTTCGCCGACAACTAGCGCCCCTCAATGAAAAATATCTAACCTAGGATTATAAGTTTCTAATAATTCTCACTTGTGAGACGTCGAAGTAACGCAAACCTTTCTTCGTAACCCTCGGGATATATTCCAGGATTTTAATCTCATTTACATACGCTTCCTCCATAGCCTTATCCTCACTTCCACCCTTATTCGGATAATCTTAACCCAAATTTACTTTGGTATAAGCCTCATCTTAACATGCATTATACAACCCATACGCATGTGTACCTGAAAGCCTTGAACTGTTAAAATATATCTATCCATAATGGATATCCTAACGTGCATTAATTCGCGTGTGACCTTATGGCATAAAGATGGAGTCAACGGCATTCATCAGGTTTGACTGCTGCTTCGTAACGTTAAATGTGTGGGTGTGTGATTTTTGAGTCTTTTTCGCGAGTTATTTCCAGTTGAGTTGGTCTCTGTAGGTTGAGTGGGGTTTGAATTTTGGGGTCATTTCCTCAAGGGGTTGACCTATCACGGATATTTCGCCTAGTCTGGCTACGCCTACTCCCCATTGGTCTAGGTGGTGAAGGTATCCGATGTCAAGTGGTTCGAAGCCCATGATCTTCGCCATGACGGCGTCGAGTGAGACTGGGTTAACGCTGGCTGCCGTGGCGTGTAGTTGGACGGGGGTTCCATCTTCGGGTCCCTCTCCCTCCATTCCTATGAAGCCGTCTAATATGGCGAGGTCTGGCATACGTTGTCGTATGAATCTCGCGATGTTGAGATTGATCGCCTTGTATCCCTGGTGTATCTTCTGTTTTTCACTCACAGTGACTAGCGAGCCAACCACTATGTTTTTGATGGAGAGGGTGGCGATGACCGTGTCATGCGTCTTTGGGACCGCGGCTGAGATGAGGTAGTCTCAGTCATGGAGGGCCTTGGACTCCTTGAACCGGAGTGGCGCTAGTTTTGAGTCTAGACCTTCGAGTTCTATAGATTTGTCTTTGTTGAAGTCTACGAGCTTCAAGCCGTATTCCTCAATGAGGGGCTCGTAGCCAAAATTTTTGATCGCGTCTTCCAGGGGTCCTGAAGCTGACCCTTCCCCGAGCACTATCTCGCCGTCATGCGCGCGCGAAATGCAGGTTTTATAAGTACAGCTTCGAAAAAATAAATAAGTAAAATCGTAGTGTGAGATTATGACATACAAGGCGTACATAGACAACATCAAGGCGAAGACCGGCAAGTCGTCGGGAGACTTTCAAAAATTAGCAAAGGAGAAGGGCCTTGTAAAGTATGTTGAGCTTCTTGCATGGCTCAAATCGGACTTCGGGTTCGGGCGCGGCCACGCCAACGCGATCATCCTGTACGTGCAAAACCCGGACCTTGCCAAGAGGAAGATAACTGAAGACGCCAAGAAGGTAGAATGAGTGGATGAAGCCAGCGAAGGACGTCGATTCATACATAGCGACCGCCCCGAAGGAGACGCAGCCGAAGCTAAGGGCGGTCCGTGAGGCGATCAGGGAGGCCGCGCCGGATGCCGTCGAGAGCATCAGCTACGGGATGCCCTTCTACAGCTACAAGGGGAAGCGCGGCATCGAGGCACGACTCTGCTACTTCAGCCTCATGAAATCTGACATCGGATTCTACCTGCGTCTCCCAGTAATCGAGGCACATAAGGACGAGCTGGCAGGATACGTAAGCACCAAGTCGGCCCTCCATTTTCCACTGGGCAATCCGATGCCGGTCCCCTTGATCAAGAAGCTGGTCAGGGCCCGGATGAGGATGGACGAGGCCGGAGAATGAAAGTCACAGTAACGTCCAAGGACGGTACAAAGATAGCGTACGACAAAATAGGTCATGGGCCTGCTCGCGCCGCTCAGGCTTAGTGTGGTTTCGCCGTGGAAGCGCTGACCATGGTGGTGGTCGTGCGCGCGATTGGCGGTGCCTGGTGGCGCAGTGTCATATTGCCTCTGGTGTTGTGGGCGGATAGGCGCATGCAGTTAATTTCACGGTGGGGTTGGGGGTAAGTCTAAATATGGCTTTATGTGGGCGCGCCTTATGGTTTCTTTCATCACGCGCGTATATCTATGATCTAATCCTGAAGTTTTGTGAGTATGCGCGAGTGACTATATTCGTCTCTTTTTAGAGCTTCTTTTTAATCTTTTTAGCGCCCTTCTTTATATCGTGTCCTATTTCCTCTGCTTTTTCCTCGACTGCTTTTCCTGCCTTTTTAGCGTCCCTTCCTATGTCTCCTGCCGTTTCCTCTACTTTTTTCTCTAAAGATTTTGGTGACAATTTCAATCCCAATTTTAATTTAGTAATCCTAGAATATAAACTGGAATCGGGCAGTAGAAACTCGGATTTAATATATCTCATGCGCTCGCAACATTTATACATTTAAGTGCCAATTTCGGTTTATATTCTTGGCTTCCCAGAAATAAAAGTAGATGTAACTTGTCCAAAAAGAAAAAAGGGGATAAAGTGGATGACGCAGGAAAAGACTTAGCACCCGGATTAAATGAAGGAGCCGCGCATATTAAGAGGGGAATCGAAGCCGAGAAAGATAAAATCGTGAAGGGATTAAGAAAAGAAAAGGACAAGATCGAACGCGATCAAACTAGTTGATTGAAGAAACCTTTCACATTCGCGCACAATTACAAATAGCCTATTCTTTTGTCTTCCTCTTTTTCCTGATTTCCTCTCGCGCGTGTCCTTCAGCTTGCTCGATCTTCCCTTAAGCTGCTCAGTTTTATTATCGCGCGCGCATGCCTGTCAATTTAGTCCGGTTTGACATGTTTTATCCACCCTTACTACTTCATTTCTCCAACCTTCTCCCCAAGCCGGTAGAACCCAACCCCGAGCCATACCAACGTGTCAAGTCTGCTTTCATCCCGTTCGCCTTTGGAATTGACCTTATCTTCATCAACGTGCTCCAGCAGTACCTCTTCGATGAATAAATCGTGGTCGCCGACAATATGAAGTCCCACGACCTTGCACTCCAGATTCACCGGGCACTCGGCAATAATTGGGGGTTTAACGTATCTAGATGGGAGTGGCGTCAGGTTAAATTTCTTAAACTTATCTGTCCCATCGCGACCGCTACTCCGACCGCAGCCGTACACTTTACCGAACATTTCTGCTGTCGGCAAATTCACGGTAAATTCTCCTTGCTCCTTGATGAGGTCGTGGGAATAAGTGGCTTTACGTACGGCGATCCCAACCCAGACCGGATTTCTAATGCTTAAGTTGAATATTTCGCCGAGAGTGATAATGTTGGGCTTATTTGCGGCATCTACAGAGACAACTAGGCCGGCGGGGGTAGGGTAAATCGGCCGTAGCGGTTTTCTTTCTACTTTGTTATTCATTCTTTGTACTCTTTGGTACGATCAACATGTCATAAAAAAGTTTAGCCTTGTGCGGTCACCGGTGTGCGCTGGCATAATTCCGCAACCAGGATATTCAATGCCAGTTCTTCGGTGTATTTACCGGTCTTAACGGCAATATCTGTATCAAGGAGTTGCTGATATGCCTGCTTGGTGTGTGGCATCGAGTAACGGGCAGCCTGTTCCAGTGTTTTCTTGACTATACAGTCTGAGGTGGTTCCCAGCCGCTGCCGCATTTCCGTCTCTTTGATGCCCTGCCTTTTCAGGTCTCTGCGCCTGCGCCTCCCTCAACTACCTGATCAATAACCCTCTTGATCTTTGATGCCCCGCGCGCTCGGTTACCCCGGCTTCAGTCAGGGTAACAGCTGAAAAGGATGCGCGCGCGCTATTTCTCACGCCCGCGCATAATATTAAATGCCTCTAATAAAAGATTAATCTATGGCTGCTGAGAGAATTCGTGTAAATATTAAGATATATTATATGAGCATTTTTCAGGATGGATATATGAATCTGGAATTTAGTAAAGGTGCAACGATGTTAGATGTATTAAATGAATTAAATATTAGATATGGAGAAGCGTTTAAGACAGAGACTGGGAAGCCCTTGTTAGATGCTTTTTATAGTTATTTTAAAGTATTTTTGAATGGATCGTATGTTGATCTACCCTTGGGATCATCTGAGAAGCTTAGGAACGATGACAAGTTATTGATTTTTAGGCCCGTTAGTGGCGGATAAGTATCTTAATTGTTTACACGGGTAATTGCCAATGAGTGAATTAGAAGTTAAGTAGTGCGCGCGCGCATTCGGAAATCGCTGCGCCACGAAAGGCATAATGACCTCGGGTGCGCGCACGATCTGCTCCGAGTAGAAGTCTAGTGAGAGGCGCGCGCATTCGTGTGCTCTTTTCCTCCCAGAACGATTTATCTTAATTCATCCCTAATTGAAGTCATCTGGGAAGGCGACACTGATCTTGGAACTGGTAATCCTCAGACATGGCAAAGCCGGCATTCGTTCACCCTCAATGGGCGAGGACTTCGAACGAGGTCTTACCACCTCTGGAAGAAAAGACATAGAAGATGTAGCGAACTCAACCAATGTTCTGAAGCTTGTATTCGATAAGATCGCCACCAGCCCGCTAATTCGCGCCCGGGAGACCGCCGAGATCGTTGCCAAGGCACTGAAGAAGCAAAACGTCCTCGAAGTCTGGGATGAGCTTAAACCTGAAGCCGGAACGGCTGACCTTTACCGCAGGCTATCGGAACTCAAGGTAGACTCATCCATCCTTATCGTGGGTCATGAACCTTGCCTGAGTGGCGTGATCAGCGATTTGATCTCAGGCGGTAAGAATAGTCGGATCCTCCTGGAAAAGGGGGGGATGGCAAAGGTCATCATCGACTCCTTCGCGCCTAAGCCCTCAGGTGAACTTGCGTGGTTGCTCACTCCTCGACAAATCAAGAGGATATCATGAACAACAAATCATCGATATAAAGCGCGCATATTTTTACCGGCAAAAATCAGTATCCGAATCCCTCTTCCAACACGGTATTTTAATCTAATTATTTTCGAACATTAGTAGATGAACCTGAACCCATTTAGGTTCGAGTCCCTCCGGGCATGCTTGAGTGCGCATACGCGTCAGGCATCTTCAATTACTTCATATCGCTACATCGAACAGTTTAGCCAAAGGCACCTTCACCAAGTCATTCACCAGAAGGCAGAAGGCGAAGCCATAGGCAATGATAAAGAGGAACTCAATACTGGTTATCGGGGCCAGTCCTGGCAGGCCTATTGTCGAGATGACGTAGACTATCAGAGTGTTGAGGACTAGCGCAAACGCCAGCCACCTGCTTGGCCTCGACTCCCAGAAGTGCCTCCTCTCACGTATCGAAAGAACGGTGTAGTAACCCGACAATGTGAGCCAGACAAAGATGAAGGTCTGAAGCTTCAACAAGTTAGAGTCCAATCCGAAGAAGACGAGCGCGATGTAGAGTATCAGCAGTGACTCTGCTACTATCAGGGAGCCATAGGAAACACCGAGCTTTACCAGTCCCCCTGTGTTCCACCTCTCCGGCTTCTCGGAGTACCTGACCTTATCGGTTGAGATGGATAGCGTCACGTAGTCGCTCAGGAAGAGAAGCAGGATCAGGTTGAATGTGGAGACTACAAACTGGCCCGTCAAGATGAATGCGATGACTATGAAGACGACGCGCTTGAAAGTCCTGATTATCTTGTTGATGGTCCAGGATGCTATCCTCTGATACACCATCCTGCCAATGGCCACCATGTCGAAGATTCCCTCAAAGCCTTCTAGGGAGAGCACCACGCTCGATGCCTGCTTCGCGATGTCCGTGGCGTTACTCACGGCGATTCCCACCTCGGCCTGTTTCAGGCTGGGGGCGTCGTTCACTCCGTCTCCGGTCATGCCCACGACGTGCCCGCCCGATTGGAGGGCCTTAACAATCAGATACTTGTCCTCGGGATAGATCTCCGCGAAGCCATCGCTCTGCTCCATGATTTTAAGTGTCTCTTCATCACCGATCCTGTTCTTGAGATCAGTTATGCGGCTGATATTGCTCCCTAGCCCAGCTTGAGCGGCCACCTCCTTCGCGATTGGAAGAGCGTCCCCTGTTAGCATCTTCACAGAGATGCCGAGCTTCTTCAACTCGGTGATGAGTCTGGGAGAGTCCGCCCTTGGCTTATCATAGAGGGCAGCGATACCGATTAACTCTGGTTCCTTTCCCAGGAAACCCTCTGCGACAGCGAGGATCCGGTATCCCTTGGCGACTAGCTCATCAATCCCAGACTCAATCGCCTGGAGCTCGTCACTGCAGTCCTTGCAAAGTCCCGTAATCGTCTTGACAGCGCCTTTAGAGACGTGTATCTCGTCAGAGTTGTGCATGAGGGTGGCCTCTGTCCTCCTCGTCGAGGCATCAAAGGGGGAGAACTTAACCAGCTTATACTCATTTAGCGGCAGCTGCATCTCCCTCGCCTTCGTAATGAAGGCCATGTCTATGGGATCCTGGTTAGCTTCCTCGGAGGCGAGCGCCCCGAAGAGAACCACCTCCTCTTTACTGTGGTTACCGACTGGCAAGATGTCCGCGAGGGTTAGCTGGTTCATCGTTATGGTTCCAGTTTTGTCAGCGCAGAGGACATCCATAGTCGCTGCATCCTCAACCGCGTCAAGGCGTGTTACGATGGCTCCCTTCTTCGAGAGTTCGAGAGAGCCGAGGGCCATGCTTATTGTGAACATCGTCGGCAGGGCTACCGGTACGGCGGAGACCAGTAGGATGACGGTGAGGGGCGCTATCTCAGCTAAGGGCACCCCCCTGAGTAAAGCGTACCCCATGCCTAAGCCGACGGAGGCGACCACCATGATGAGTAGCCACCTGACGACCTTCGAGATCATCTCCTCTATGTGGAGCTTGGGCTTCGCTATCTGAACAAGCTCAGCTGTGCGACCGAAGTAGGTCTTCAAGCCAGTCGCAGATATCACTCCGGTTATCTCTCCGTTTCTGAGAATCGAGCCCGCATAGAGAGATTCTCCCTCCTTCCTCTCGACTGTGAGTGACTCCCCGGTGAGGGCGGATTGATCCACTTCAACATGACCCTCAGCCACCTGGACGTCGGCTGGGGCCAGGTCGCCGGCCCTAAGCCGAACGACGTCGCCTGGGACGAGCTCCCTTGCGGGCACTTGGATCCATTCCCCGCCTCTCTTCACTCGGGTCTTCACTGTGAGTTTCTGTCTGAGGAGCTGTACGGCGCTGTTCGCTTTCTCCTCCTGAATGAAGCTTACGGCTGCGTTGAAGATGAGCAGGATGGCTATTACGTAGGCTTCGAGGTACTTGCCGAGGATCCATTCGAGGGCTACTGTGAACTCTAGCATCCAGGGTGTGAGGCCCCAGAACTTGCCGACTAAGCGTAGTAACGGGTTTGTTTTCTTCTCTGGGACCTCGTTGGGACCATACTTCCTGAGTCGCTGCTTCGCCTCGTCTGTGGTCAGGTCTTCCGGACTCGTCGGCTCGTTCCCCGTTCTGTCCTCGTTGGTCATATGCCTTGCCCCTATAACGACCTATAGTATGATATGTCTAACCGCTTGCGCGTGCGCCTGCAGTCTCACGTATGGCTTCTACTTGAGGCAGAAGCCCGAGAGCTTGATGGACTGGAGGACCACATGACTCCCCGCCTTCTCAATCCCATCAATCCGGTTGATCTTGGCGAGCAAGTCCAGAGCTGTCTGCCTATCCCTACTTAGTGTTAAAGCGAGAAGCTCGCAGTCCCCGCTCACCCTCATCACGACGTGAACCTCAGGGAACTCAGAGACCCTCCTACCTATCTCACCGAGTTCGAAGCCACTCTTAGCAGATATCCTCAAGCAGAGAGGATAAAGCCCCTCAGTATCTGGGTCGATCACGGCAGCATACCCCAAGATCACTCCGTCGTCTTCGAGCCTCTTGATGCGTGCTGAGACATTCGTGTGGCTCAGACCAAGCCTCTTAGCGATGTCCCTGTAGCTGAGACGAGCATCCTTGGCTAGGACATCAAGAATCTGCGTGTCCACCGAATCTAACTCCAATTCATTGCCCCCTATAGATTAATCACCGTGTTACCGCACTCGAGGAGGAGAGTCACAAGTTCCTCGTATCCCAAGAGTTTGACCCGTTTTAGGAGTTTTTCCTTTACACCCCGCTTCTCGGCATCCGGTGTAAGGATGTAGACATCATTTATTTTGATTGGCGAAGTTGCTAGATACACACCATCCTGGAGGAGTGCGACAGCTGCGCCCTCGATGGATTCAGCTAACCTCAGCCGCGACGCTTCACAATCCCTAATGATAAATAGTCTCACCATCCAATCACCTCAGAAAACGAGAGAAGCCTCAGCATTCGCGGCCAGTTCAGTAAGTTTTTCATCATTGGCAGGTTTGACTGCTGGAAGTAGCTCGGAGTCGGCTATCCCCCTTTCCCTCATCGCTCCAGCATCAGCATAAAGCTCAACACCGAGGTCGGGTAGATCGAATAGGAATTGGCTAGTAAGCTTCTGGTCAGAGGTCTTCGTAGCGGCGTAAACGCCATCGCCTGAGTAAAGAATATTCAACTTGTGCTCAATTAGCCCAGCGGCGACTCTCGTCCCCTCGTAGTAGTCCAGCGTCGTATACGGTGGGGACCTTATAATGATTAGCAGATTCTTCTCCGGCACAATCATCCTCTCCCCGCGAAGCTGAGGACCGCATCCGACTCAGCAATTGACTCACTGAGGTCGAAGAGTCCACCTACCTCCATGCCCTTGGGAATGTTCTCCTCTGAGACTCCCCTAAGCTCTGCGCAGACTCGGCAGAGCACAACTCGTGCGCCCTCGGTCATTAGATCCGTGAGCCTCTGGTGGACCGCCTCGACGTTGAACGGCTCCCCACTCTGCTTATTAAAAGCGGAGTAGACGCCGTCCATCATGAGGTATAGGTCTAGTCTGTGCCCCCTTCTCAAAGCTGCACGTCCAATCTCTATTGCCTCGTCGACGGACTCGTGGTGAAATGGGCTGTGGCAGAGGAGGATTGTGAGGTGCGCCATCAGTGGCACCTAGATGAATAACTGAACGTCGCTGTCCAAAGCGATGCTTAGGAAACTCGCAGCACCAACTATGTCATCGACCTCCGGGATAAGCTCCTCCTTCTTCACACCCATCATCTCCATCGTGGTGCTGCAGGCGTATATCTTGACGTTGCCCATCTGTCTGCACATCTTAAGGAGCTCGGTGAGGCTAGGGACCTTCGCATTTTTGATCCTTTCCTTCATCATCCCCGTGTCGATGGTCATGAGGCCGGGGAGGCCAGCTGATTCGAGTCCCCCCTTCTTTAGGGCGTTGAGCCCCCAGAATGTGAAGAATAGGTGGGTCTCCACGTCCATGGCAGCCCCCGTACTGCTCAGCATGAAGACTGGGTAGAGCTTGTCAAGGCTCCCCGAGTGGACTATGATGGCCATCTTCTTCGGCTTCTTAACTTCACTCATTTTTCATCCCTTCCTAATAGTGTAGATGTAGACCCCGCTCTCCTCTTTCACATCCAGGAGTGTATGGCCCCCCTTCTTTGCCCAGCCCTCGAAGTCCCTCCTCGAACCCGGGTCCGTGGCGGTTACCCTCAGTATCTGGCCTTGTTTCATGTCTTTGATAGCCTTCGTGGCCTTCATGATGGGCATTGGGCACCTTAGCCCTTTAGCGTCAAGTTCAACGTCAGCGGACATCCTATACTGACTAACCAATTGGTTGAAATAGTATATAAATCGTATCCACTTGGTTAGATTGGTTCCTCTTCACGCGCGAGCGACGCTTATATCCTATTAATATTATAAATATATTGATAATATTATCAGGAATTTACCATGTGCTGTGATGACTCAGGCTGTGAGAAACATGGGGAGGCAATGAAGTTCCAGAAATACTTCAGAGCGCGCGCGCATTTACCAGCGGTGTGAGTTGAATGAGATACTCTACTCCTTGGTTGATTGTCAGCCTCCTGTTAACCGCCGGATCAGGCTATAGTCTCTACTGGCTCATCTCAACAATCTGGGCTGGTGTGC
>JBEKDF010000062.1:0-10778 GCA_050014495.1 Bathyarchaeia archaeon | reverse complement strand
TCCACCACCTGTACCACCACCTGTACCACCACCTGAGTTGCCACCACCTACCACCACTTGACCACCACCTGTACCACCACCCACCACCACTTTGAGTACACCTTCCACAGTAGGGGGCTGTAGGGGTGTACCATCCACTACATCCTCAGGATTAGCCTCCATGGACTCCTCCTCTGTGGTGGGGGAAGTGGTGGAGGAATCAACCATGGTGGGGGATTCCTCGGTGGGGGAAGGTCCCTCACCTTCAAGGGTCCCCACCCACGCGCGCTAGCTTGGTCGGGTGCTCTTGTGGTGCTCTTAGCCTGCTTTGCTGTGGCTCTACGCGCGCGCATCGTCTGCCTCGATGGGCGTGAACGACTCCTCGACTGGGAGAACCATGTAACCTCCATCCTGCTTCTGCACGAGTTTCCCCAATTCCCCATCTGGGAACTGCACCGTGCTTGTGTCGTGCGCCTGTGTGCCGGTGAACTTCTCGGTGACGACCTTCTTCGCCTGTATTACACTCGGCTCCTCCTCATGCGCGAGTTCCCCAGACTTCATCCTCTCTGGGGGACCAATGGCCTCTACCTCGGTCGTGGCTTAGACCACCGGTGGGGGGGCGCTCTGCTGTAATACGTTTAGCCTTGCGGCTGCAGGTGTACAGGCCCCTGAGGTATGCCATGATCTTCTGCACAATCCGTCTTATTGGTGTTTACATGAAAACCATCACTTGCATTTTTGGAGTTGATTTAATGGACTCTATAGTGAGTATACGAAGTGGAATGGTACCATAATATTGTTTTGAGAAATGGTACCATTATTTATTACCTACCGAATTAATGGGTGCGAGCGAATTAGCTTCACTTGAATTATGGAATGGTACCATAATTGCGGGTTCTTTGATATCATGGTAGGGCCCTTATTTGAGGCGACGAGTGGTGCGCTCGTGATGGCTCCTTCTTGAGTGCCACAATTGGACAAACCAATTGGGATTAATCTTCATGACTAACTTATGTCGTAACAAGCTGTGAAATTATGTGTCGTTCTTTCGAATTTTGATGATAGTCAAACTTCACTATGTGGGGCGTCAGCCTGATGTGAGGATGTGGTTCTTGACATGGTTGTTCTCGATGTCGAGAATAGCACCCCTCAGGATCGTCTCCGCATACTCACTCCCCGGATTAACGCAGGTTGTCCTCCCAATCATGGCCACACCTCTAGACTCGTGTATGTGACCGTGGAGCCCCAGCATCGGCTTGAGCTCCTCTATGCACCTGCGGACGGCTACGCTACCGGCGTTGAATACGTCGGGTTGTCCTCCAACGAAGATTGGCTTCAGTTCCTCGCTTAGCCTCTGACACACATCTAAATCAGAGTCGTAAGGAGGGGCGTGGAGGTTGAAGATGCATCCATCCATCGACTCGACCTCCGAAGTGAGGCCCGTTATCCTCTTCGTCAGGTCATCTTCACTCGTTTCCCTTGGCGTTCCCCATGGTGTGGGGTTCGACCACCCACAGGTCATCATCTCATTCCGACCCCTGATTCGGATTATTTCTCCCTCTCCGTCGGTGAAGGATCGGGATTTCTTCAATAGCTCATCCACCCAGGGGAAATCGTCGTTGCCGCCTGAGACATAGTACTCCGCCGAGGCCCCCCTCAGTCTATCATCCGCTAGTGTAACCCACTTCTCGATTCTCTCCCTTATCAGACCCTCAAAGAGGGCGTTAGCCCTTTCGGGTTTCCTGAGAAGCTCATCGTACTCATTTTTACTCATAATGTGAGGATAGGAACCCACCCTACGGATACGCTCCTCAAGTTCAGTTCGTTTCCCTTCTGATACGACATGGCGAACCCCCATGAACGTTGACTCGTATGAGTCGTCTCCACGCTCAACGATTGGTATTAGGAGTTTTCCACTGAGGTCGCCCGCTAAGACCATAACGTCGGCTTTGTAGACCCTAGATGCATTCAGGAATTTTAGGAAGCATGTCACCGAACCGTGTATGTCCGTCGCGAAGAAGAGTCGGGTCCTAGCCACAACCTCAACGAGTTATAAGTCACTTATATAATTACTTATAACCACCATGGTTGAAGAATTAAGGCGATGTCCAGCGCCTTCTCCAGGAAGACCTCGGGACTAATCCGTCAGGCCTCACTCTTAGACACATTCATCTACAACTCATCCGCGAGCTCCTTCGCTAGCGTAATCGGAAACTACGCCTTCGCTGTAACCTTCGCCAACGGCGGGGATGTCCTCTCGGCTCTCCCACTAGTTCTACTCGCCTTCTCAATCGCGATAGTGTACGCGATGCTGGTCTCCACATTCCCAAGATCCGGTGGGGACTACGTGTTCAACAGCAGGGTATTGCACCCATCCCTAGGTTTCGGCTTCAACTTCAGCCTCGTCTTCTGGCAGACATTCTTCCTCGCCTTCAACTTCTACCTAATCAGCTTCTACGGCTTAGGTCCCGGATTTCACATAATCGGGTACCTCCTGGGGAACCAGGCCATAATCAACATCGGGTTGGCGCTGATGACCCCGTTAGTCGCCTTCGTCGTCGGCTCACTCCTAAACGTGGTATTCACACTACTCGCCCTATCAGGCACAAAGAGGATGCTGATCGCGAACAATGCGATCTGGCTCATCATGATCGCCGGCATCGGAGTAGCCCTCATTTCTCTGGTCCTTGTCGGAAATCAGGGATTCATAGGAATATTCAACTCCTTCATGCATAGCTATGGAGGTCAGTTCGGAGCCGCAGCGAACCCATACCAATCTATCATAGATGCTGCGAATCAGGGAGGATACAACGCACCTCCTCTCACATTTGATTGGCCCCTACTCGCCATAGCAACCAACGCGGTTTGGTGGACATTCTACTCAGCATACATCGCCGGCGAGGTGAAGGAGGCCGGCTCCGTCAAGAGAAATCTATTCTCAATGGCCGGCGCCGGGCTATTCAACCTACTCTTCCTCGCCTTGCTCTTCTACTACGCATTCAGGACCATTGGATACAACTTCTTGGCCTCGGTCAGCTACCTCGCCACGTATAATCCTCAGGGACTACCCTGGAGCAACGCGCTGGAGATGATAACGGCGTTCTTTGGCCTCGTCACACAGAACCCAGTGTTAGCGGCACTCGCCGTACTCGGAATGGCCCTCGCTGGCACCCTGATCTACACGGTAGTCATCTACCTCCAGATCAGCCGCAACATCTTCGCCTGGTCGATGGATAGACTGATGCCAGGGAAGCTTTCGGAGGTCAGCCCGAGGTTCCACACACCGACCTATACAAACCTAGCAATATTCCTGATATGCGAAGCCTTCCTTGTGATAGTAGCCATCTTCCCAGATGCCTTCTGGACCTTCCTCTTCTCCACAATAATCGGACCAGCGTTCAGCTGCATGTTCCTCCCAGGGATCACGGCAGCCCTACTACCATACAGGAGAAAGGACATCTACGAGGCTTCACCGATTAAGCGCGAGATAATCGGAATCCCGATAATAACCATATTCGGAGTCATTGAGGCGGCTTTCGTGGTCGCCATCGCATACATCTTCATAGCATACCCGCAGTTCGGCATCTCAACACCTTACGCCCTATTCCTGAACTTTGGCATGATAGCTGTAGGCTTCGTCCTGTATTGGATAATAAGATTCATCAGAGCCAGACAGGGGGTCGACATTGACCTCGCCTTCAAAGAGATCCCGCCAGTGTAGGTAGATCTGCTTGACAAACCCGATCACTGAGCCGATCCTCAACGATGCCCTCAGGTTAGTGGAGGAGGCAGAGAAGTGGGGCATCCCCCTTAGGCTCACTGGTGGAGCTGCGATTGAATTCCACAACCACACAAATCGACTCAACGTTCCTGAGCGGGAGAAAAACGGGTTAAAAGACGTCGATATGGTTACTTACAGAGCGAAACAAGTCGAAGTGAATGATCTATTCATTGACGCAGGCTACACCGCTGACCGCTACGTTATGGCGTACTTCGGGGAGGAACGCTTCATGTTCCACAATCCAGAACGGAGATACACCGTGGACATCTTCTTCGAAAAACTTCGCTTCAACCATCAAATTAACCTGCGACCTGAGGGAGCGCCGGCGAGAATCGAGCTGGATTTCCCGACCTTAACGATCGCTGATCTTGTATTATCTAAACTTCAGATACACACACTTGAGGAGAAGGATAGAAGAGATCTACAAATTCTAATCCTCGAACACCCTCTTACCGACGTTGATGCCACCGAATCTATTAACGTTTCAAGGATAGCATCCGTTTTAGCCGATGACTGGGGCTTCTGGTTCGATGCGAAATCTAACCTCAACAGATTACTTAGGAGTGATCCAAGCGTCGAAGAGAATCAGTTCAACGAACTAAAGATCAAGATTGAGAAAATAAATACAATAATCGATTCCGAGCCAAAGTCTAGGAACTGGGAGATGAGGAAGCTGGTTGGAACCAGGAAAAAATGGTGGGATGAGGTCGAGGAACTCGTTAGGTGAAGACTAACAACTATAAGCAGCTTATAGGATCGTTTATTGAACATCATGGAAGGGGAGGAGAAGTCGAAGAGGTCCCCACGCGACGAGGTGAGGATCAGACTACCCTGTGAGATAGTAACGGAGCAACTGTTACCCCTCATGAGAAAAGCCCTCGTGAGGGAATTAGTTGTCAACAGGGGGATTAGTCAACTGCAGGCTGCTAAGATAGTTGGTGTGACTCAGCCCGCGGTTTCCAGCTACCTACACAGCAAACCACGGACCAGGGAGGAGCTCAGAGGAGTCACGAAGATAGAGACACTCGCCAAGGACATATCAGAGGATTGGATCGACGGCAGGCTAACTGAGACAGAGGCCATACGCAGAGTCTGCGGTTTATGTTTGGAGCTTAGGAGCTTTGGACCGATATGCGCAATCCATAGAGATGGATATGAGGAGCTACCAATAAATTGCGCAGTATGCGTGGAGGACTACTCTACATTCAAGCAGAGATCCCGTGAGGACGCGGAGATAATTGACATGGTGAGGCAATCCCTCAGCTTGATAGAGGGATGCAAAGAGCTTGCCTCCCTCATACCCGAGATAGGTATGAACATAACATATGGCAAACCAGAGGCAGATACTATAAACGACATCGTGGGGATTCCGGGCAGGATACACCCAATAGGAGGGTACCCACGATCATCAAGACCACCAGAGTTCGGTGGGTCATCACACGTGGCTAGGGCCACGCTAACCATGATGTCCCTTCAGCCTGCTCTAAGATCATCATTGAGCCTCAAGTACGACGCCGAAGTCATCAGGGTATGCGAAGAACTTGGACTCGTGATCTCTCACTTCGACAGAAGAGACGAACCACAAGAAGTTAGGGTAATGGAGGGTAAAACGATACCTTGGGGGATAAGACGAGCGTATTCAGATGTGAAGGAACCACTGAATGTGATCTACGATCTCGGTGGCATTGGGAAGGAGCCCATGGTCTTTCTCTTCGGAATAAACCCGATAGAGGTGGCTCAGGAAGCTGTGAAGATCGCTCGAAATCTTTCGAAGAGGATAAAACAGTAATCCCCAAAGCCTAAACACGCGCCCGCATCCTAGCATAGAAGTAAATTTAATTGTATCAAATATAATATTTAATAAAACTAGTTAATTTTTTGGGAAAAATTATAAAAATCATAGGTTTATAAAGAAATATTCTCAGGTCTTTTTTTAGTGGAATGATATGAATGAAAGTCGATTTCAGTATTTCAAAACAAAATTGATGATCTACAAGGAGGCATTCTAATTTGGCCAATCGCACACTAGTCTTAGCGCGCGCAGTATTGTTAAATAAATCATAGGTTACACTCAGATTCCGGTAGTAAGATGACCGTCAAGACGAAGATGATAAAGGACTTCGCACAGATTGGATTCGACAGATTAGGGAGTGCGACGAAGACCCTCAAGCCCGAGCAGCTCGACTGGAAGAGCTGCACCCAAGCAAATACAATCAGGTGGATACTCACACATCTGAGTGAGGAGCTAAACATCGATATACCCAAATTATTAGGCGAACCGCAACCAAAAGACTGGCCAAAGGACTACGTTGGCAACCCGAAGTATAAAATGGAAAAAATCATGGCCGACATAGAAAAGGGACACAGGAAGCTCAACGCTGGCCTCAACAAATTAACTAATGACAAGCTCGACGCTGAGATAGAGGCATGGGAGGGCAAGAAGCCACTCGAGTACTATTTGATGATTATGGTGAGCGAGATAATCCATCATGAGGGGCAGATCGCCGCCATCCTCGGCGTCGAGAAGAGGATGAAGGGTACCAAGTAGGCATCCCTCCTTCTTATGCATGCAAAAGGCTGTTGTGAGAAGGCACCTTCACCGATCTCCAACCCACAGCAACGTTCCAACTGCTTATCAGCCCAAAATGGCACCAGCGAATATGCCTTGAACGCATCAGCCTCGCAGGAGACAATCGAAACACAGAGTCGCCCCGATGACGCCTCGGAGGTTGGGTGGACAGGCAGCCGTGTAGCAGCGAGTTTCCCTATTGAGAGCATCTATGGAATAGGTAAACGGTACTCTGAGGTTCTGAGAGGAATTGGCCTCGAAACAATAGGCGACATCGCCAAGATAACTGACATCGAAGAGTTCGAGGAGCCACTCGGAATACCCGCTTCCCTGCTCCGCAAGATTCGACTTCGAGCCCTCTCCTATGTAAGCGGGAAGATTCTTCAGACGGAGTCGATCGAGTTTCCAGGCGACCGCCTTATCTACATAGACATCGAGACCGATGACAGGTGCAGCAGAGTCTGGCTGATTGGACTGCTAGTCGATGGTAGATTCACCCAGTTCTACGCGGAGAGTTGGGAGGAGGAGAAAGACATCCTCGAGAAGTTCCTGAGCTTCCTAGTGATACATAGAGGATATACGCTGGTGAGTTACTCGGGGACCTGCTTCGACTACAGGGTGACCCTAAAGGCTTTGAAGCGGCTTGAGCTAGACTCATATCCTCTTGAGGAGTATCTCCATGTTGACCTCTGCACTCTCCTGAGGAGGAGCTTCATCTTCCCACAAAGCAGCTACGCGTTGAAGGAGTTGGGTAAGTACCTCAACTATGGATTTAAGCAGTCTGACCTTGATGGTCTACAGGTAGCACAGGCGTATCAGAGGCACGTTGAATACGGCTCCCCGCTGGAGTCCCGGTTCTTCGAGTACAACGAGGACGATGTCCGCGTGATTCATCACCTGATTGATAGGTGCTTTCGGTTGAGAAGTCACTCCGAGAATATGCATCTACCCCAGCTAGACTACGGTGATGGCTGGGTGTACATAAAGACGAAGTTGGATCCCTGGCTGGGTCCTCATTCTCACCCTGAGCCTCATCCTATGGGGCGGTGATATTGGCGCATAAAAACGCAGGCGAAAATTCCTGAAAAAGATACCCGCCTCTTACCCGGCGAGTAATTCACTTCGGGTTTGTTTTACTTTGGAACCAATAGAAAGTTGCGGGCTCGTTTCCTACTACCCAGCCATCGTGTCCTGGCGGGATGTCGACTACATCTCCTGGGCCAAGTTCGATTTCTTGGCCATCGTCAGCTTTCATATGTAACTTACCTGATTGCAATAGTCCGAAATGGTGCACTTGACAGGATTTTGTTCCCGCGATGGATTTCTGGTGTTTTGACCATTGCCACCCAGGTTGATACGTTTGTTTCAGAACAGCCATGTCACCCATTCGGATGATGTCTACCCTTGAACTTGAGGCGTCTGAGTCTCATCAGGTTTCTGGAAATTCTTCTTTTGTAGAACCAAACTTATTCACCGATAGTTTTCGCGGAATCCCAGATATTATATGTGCAATTATCTTACGCGCTCGCATTAGCATCAGGTGGGAGTGAGGATAAGATTATTACACGCTAGGATGCGCGCGTGTAGGTGTACACACAGGCTCATATCCATATGTTGCGCTGCATCACTTTAATGTAGACGAGGATGGTTGTAGATTGACCCACTACTACACGCAAATACAGAGGCCTTCACCGTCCCTGAATGAGGAGGAGGTCGATGATAACGAGCGGAGGAGCGACCGGAACCTCATAATATGCTTCGCCTCGGATCTCAGGAGGATAGAGCGGGGAGTGTCACCATGTGAGGTCTTCAACGATAGTATTCGTAGGAAATTGGTGAAGTCGGGTATGCTGGTTCGTGGGGGAAGGGACAGATGGGCTCTCAGCGTTGAATGTAGGAAGATCATGAAAAATTCGATGATTCGTTCACAAACTTAAACCATTGTCGAGTTATCGCATTCGCATTATGTTTATTTCGAACGAAATAAGAAGCAATAACGGGTAAAACGTAACTGGTGAATGTATTTTGAAAGATGAGAAATTCGTCTTGTATGTTCAGACAAGCGACCAACCCGAGAGACAGTACTCCCCCCTAGTATTGGCTCAGACAGCCAAAGCAATGGGTCTGAACCCTAAAGTCTACTTCCTGGGCCAAGGCCTAAAGATACTGCTCCCTGGGGCGGCTGAAAAGATAAAGCTGGGAGCCTTTCCCAGCGTCGCGGAGATGATCCAGAAGACTATTCAGATGGGGATCGAAATCGACGTCTGCGAAGCCTCCAAGCAGATGCTAGGATGGGACAAGGTGACCCTGATTCCGGGAGTAAAAATCGTGGGTGCGGCTACGCTTAACGACTTGGCATTGGATGCTAATGCTACCATGTGGTTCTAAAATCTACCAGCTCAACATGTTTTGGGGGAGATTTATTGGCTTCTCGCGTCGATAGAAGGCTTGATTGTTTGGGTTTGTACTGCCCTGAGCCGGTCTTTAGGACGAGATTGGAGTTGGATGAGATGGGGGTAGGGGAGACGTTGGAGGTTGTCGCTGATGATCCCGCTGCGGATTCAGACATCCACAGCCTCGTTAAGCGTCTTGGGCAGGAAATTGTTAGCAGCACCAATGATGAAGGCGGTGCAATTCGAATAGTTATTAAGAAGATAAAGTGAAAGATGACAGAAAATGGGTATGTGTCCATTCGCTTTATGAAGGTTTGGCGACTGTTCACGTCTACTGTGGCTTCTTCTTCTCCGAGTGTGCTTTAGCTACATGGGCATCTCTCTGCTTGGCACTGGGGAAGACTTCGCCACACTCTTTACACTTACATGGCATACAGAGTCAAAAAAAGTAAGTAAATCGATCCTTATTTATCCTTCTGTACAGCATGTCCGCGATGATGTATGCGCGTGTGCAGCCGCGCGCGTTCGAAAACCGGGATTGCTCCTCCTTCTTAGGATAGTAGAATATGAACTCGTTTATTCCAAAGCTTGGTAACGCTCGACGACTGCCTCAAAGGCTTCTATTGAGTTGAAGACGACGTCAGCCTCCGATCCGAATACTATTAAGGAACGTCGCACGCGCGGCTGGCTGCACTCATCACAATTACGGTTTGGAGTACAAGTCCAATTGTGGCTATGCGCACGTGAACGGTATTTTACCTTATTATTTTAAGGTAATAGCGATATTCATGAGGTAATTCAGCTACTAATCTCTCGAATTTGACCCCTTTAATCAACTTCACCTCAATCGGTGAGACATGAATCAAAGACCTCTCAGGGTGAATCCCATCACTAGGGAACCAGAACTTGTCTTCCATCTCAGGACGCCAGTAGAGGTACCACCATCTCCATTTCTCATTTACCTCTACCTCATCCGCTAACTCTCCCATGCCTTCAATCTCGTAATACTCCCCCTCTTCCTGAGCTGGAAAAAGGATGAGCACCTTTGGATTATTTCTGATGTCATCCACCTTCCTTGTATTGGTATATGTCGGAAACCACATCATCGAGTATGGATCTTCGTTGAAGTTTGTCATGGCTCTGCTATGTTCCTCACCCGTCTCGGATAATGTTGTCATAAAGACAACCCTTGACTGTCTGAAGAACTCGCCCATCCCAGCTATTATTCTCATGATCCCACAACCCTGTTAGATGCGTGTGACTATTTAGTGTACAAATCTCGTTTTTACTACTCTACTTGGATTATTTTAGACGACTCCCACAACCCATGGATGTTACAGTATGACACGGCATTTATCGTGCCTGATTGACCCGTCCTAAAGGAGAAACTCACCTCATGATGAGTGTAAACAGGCCCCTTATTCGGACCGGCGCCACTTTCCCCATGGGCGTTGAACTCAAATGATCCGAGATCGTATGCGGACGTGCCACCCTCCGGAACAAAGTAGGCCCTTATCCACCTGATGTGATGTTCAGTTGTATTTGGGTGACTGATTTCCTTACCCACTGATAATTTAACGTTTAACAGCTCGTCTTTTTGGATCTTCTCTTTACATTCAATTACTGGAACATGTTTTTCGGCTTTCCAGTCAGCCGTCTTGATTTTTTCTGCTATGTGCTCTGCCATGGATTAAGCTAATACCTTTTTGAATTTATACCTTGATGCGAGCGAGGGTAATTTGATGATTATTTGTTTACCACCGTAGTTTTTCTATCTTCATTTATCATTTTCAAAGGTATGGAGGCAGGGTTCATACTCGCAATGCCAGAGACATAGTATACTTTTCTCAGACATTAACTATCACTAGGATCGCGCGCGCGTAAAAATAAGGGATTAATATACTTCAAAGGCGTGTTCTCCTCTTTGATCAAGCTCCTCCTCCGGCCCAGGAGGAGCATAGATAACCACGTAATCCAGGTCCGCCCCCAAATCCACATCGATCCTGTGCAACGCACCCGCCGGCACGAAGACCGCCTCCCTCGGAGAGATCTTCTT
>JBEKDF010000061.1:0-10796 GCA_050014495.1 Bathyarchaeia archaeon | reverse complement strand
TACAAGAGACGTTGTCGTATTCGATGAAATAGCGAACACATACTTTACAGACCCAAAAACATTCGTAAGCATCATGCAAGGATATATGCAAGACGCGAAATTCAGCAGAGGTAAAAAAGAAGTATTAGCATTTGGAAGCCTTGTTTTTGTCGGAAACATCGATGTCCAAGGCAGCCTTCCACACGAAAAATATTATCACCTATTCGAACCCTTCCCCGACTATCTACAGGAATTAGCATTCCTCGACAGAATCCACTCCTACATACCTGGATGGGAAATCCCCAAGCTTTCTCCCACCAGTTATGCAAAAGACTATGGCTTCATCACAGACTACTTCTGCGAAATAATGCATGAACTAAGAAAAACAAATCCAATCGACGATATTAGAATGCGCTTTGAAGTAATTGATGACGCTAAGACCCTTAGAGGAATATCGGGTAGAGATCAAAGAGCCATTTTCAAGACATTATCAGGTCTAATGAAATTAATTTATCCCAACGGAAAGATTTCAAACGAAGAACTTGAAGAATCATTGCTTATCTCATGCGAACTTAGACAAAGGGTAAGAAACCAACTTCATTTAATGGCCCCAGGAGAATACGAAAAAGTTAAGATCGGAACGAAAATACTCGAAACAGGCAACATCCTAGTTCCAATTCTCCCAGACTCACGCCGAGAACAAAGGATAGCTCTACCAGCGACCCCATCGGTTGGCGAAGTAATCGGATTAGGAGTATCTGGAGACCGAGGAGTCATCATGCTCTTCGAGATGCAAGCATCCAAAGGCTCCGGACGAATAGTCCCCTTAGGATCACTAGGACGTGTAATGAAAGAAAGTGTCGAAGCAGCCGCTCAATATATCAAAGCAAAGCACCAGGAACTCGGAATATCCCTAGATTGGCGCGACGATTACGACGTTGCTGTATTAGCAACATACATGGCTATTCCAAAAGAAGGCCCATCCGCTGGAATAACCCTTGTAACCGGTATAGTATCAGCTCTGACAGGTAAAAAAGTGAGAAACGACTTAGCGATGACTGGAGAAATAACAATTATGGGACGAGTACTCCCTGTCGGGGGTATTCAAGCGAAAGTATTAGCAGCATTCGAAGCAGGAGTCAAAGAAGTAATAATCCCCGAAGACAATAAAAACGAGATACAAAACCTACCCCCATACATATTAAAAGACTTGAAAATAACAACCGTAACAAACCTCCAAGAAGTCCTGTCAATAGCCTTACTTGACAAATCTATCTAAACGTGCATTCTACTCTTTAATCAAAGGAATATATTCTCCCCACTCATAGAATCTCCATTTGCCAGTAGAATCAGGAAAAGCTGCATCCATTCCTAATTGAGCCTTTCTATATGAAACCCAGGGACTATGCCCTCCCCCAAGAAGCGACTTATAAAACAAGATTGAGAAAGCAGCCGTGTAATCCCAAAATGTCGTATGAAGAGGTGCAATAACATGCTTTACTCCCTCCTTAGCAAGAGCCTTAATCATATCTTGATGTCCCGCATCACAAGCCGATAAAACAATGAGCTTTGGAGTTTTTTTATGGTTCTCCCATAGCCCTTTGAAATCCTCTGGTTTAATTTTCATGAATCGACCATTACGTTTTCTCTGGACTTGGAGACTTGTACCTCTGACTCCTGAATATCCATGGCTACTTACGTGAACATATCTGTGTTCAGTATTTTTTAATGCATCAAGAAAATTGGTCTTTCCAACCGAATTAGGAAACTCAACTCTACTTTCATTCCACAATATCTTTATTAATTCAAATAATAGCCAACCTTCCGATTTTTTCTCAATTTTCTCAGATGTCAGCTCGAGGATTAATAGGCTCTTTTTCACAGTAGATACACCTAGCAAAATTCCTGAGTTCTTATCAAATCTCCAGTAGTCAATGTTTTTTTAATACTTTATGAATCATAAAATCATAACTTGTTAATTAATATTCTTCAACTTTTTTAAAAATATCAATGAATTCTTCGTTAGGTCTCTTTAGATTGGTCGCCTGTAAAACAAGTTTCTGAAGTTGGTCCAAAAAGACCCCGTTATCACCTTCCACTTCGCAAGCGCTCATCTACTCTATTCGTAATCCACTCCACCGTCCTCCGTGACCCTGGCGACCTTCCAGTTGTACTTGCCATTCTTAATCGCCTTAGCTACCGATTTCTGGATCAAGTCCCCACGCCTCTGCCTAGTGAGGAAAGTGATGTCATCTAGATCCTCACCCGCGTTTAAGCCATTGAAGACTACGAAGTCGACAGGGTGGAAGAGAGCCTTAATGTCATAGGGGTCATAATTAAAGCAAGCTATACTAGAGTCGAGGCAAGAGCAGGCCCTTTCCACAACCTTCTTACGGCCTCTCTCAATCGCCGCTTGTTTAACCTCAGCTGCGTTAGCCTCAAACTCATCCTCACGATCCTCAAGCCTATGCAGCTCCGCCTCGTAATCGTCGAGCCACGTCTTCGGAGCCTTTCCATGCAAGCTTAGGTGCAGTTCACTAGCCCTAACTAGCTCGCCACAGCATGGACACACGCAGAGGATTGTGCGGAGGTCCTGGAATGAATCCACGAATCCGGCGCTCATTTAATCACCTTATAATCCACTTTATTCGATTCAACTGCCTCTTTCACGGCCTTTTCGTGCTCGTTGAGCCGAGCCTTCCCAGTTTTTATCTCGATGAAGTCGAGGCTACTGACCTCGCCCTTTCCAAGTCCGTTGAAGGCGATTAGATCAATGGGCTCATACAAGGGCCTGCAGTCGTAGAGAGGGATCTTGAAGTCCCTGTGGGCTGGGATGACCGTCTCAAGAATCTTACCCAAGCCAGAAGCTATCGCCCTCTGCTCCGCACCCGCGTCAGCCATCGCTGACCTCTTGTCGAGCTGCTTAGCCCTTTTTTCGATCTCTGCCTGGAGCTGAGCTTGGACCTCAAGGGCTTCATGAGGGAATGGACCTAGGCCATCGAATAGCAAGGCGTCACCTAACTTGAACTCTCCGTGACACTTAGGGCACTCCGCGTAGAGAGAGGCGGCTTTCAACTTTTGGATAAGTTGTTCTTTTGACAAGTCAATAGATAATACTTACACGAAAATATACGTTCTATGGATTGCATGTACTAATACTTTCATGCATTACGACCTGAAAACTATTGACTCGCATAGGCGCGTGTGAAACTCTTTCTGTGTTCGTCACTTTTCATATTGGAATTGAACACATCCTTCAACTGCGCGTGCGCGAACTCATCGTTAACTCTCAGGTAACTTGGCGAGCTTCTTGAGGTTGTCTTCTATGCATAACCATTGGCCGTTCTCTATGGTCGTAAAGCCACCTTTACTATGAGGTATCTTGTGGTCAACAGTACCCTTGTCAAATGCAGTCACTTTTCCGCATATCTGGCAAATCCCTTTATCTCTATCGAATACCGTGAGTTTCTCGCAATAATCATATGCCCTCTTTGGATCCTTGCGCGCGCTGCCCTGTCCCTAAATAGAGCCCACACGCAGATTCTCATCCACTAAGACCCAACCAAAGACCCCTAGCAAACATAAACCGACCACCAAACACGGACACACCAACACACAAACCGCGAATCCGCACCCATTGAAGAACCATAAACCTGGCGCCCACTAACAACCCCACCCCCAAGCCAAAGACGAACACATACTCAAGTATTGAAAAACGTCGGCGACAACGCCTTCTCCGGCCTACCCACGTTCTCCGCCGCCTCCCGACCCAGCACATGACACAGCAAACTCAGCAACGCGTACACCGACACATTCAGCAGACCCCTAACGTTATTCACCCTCAACCCATACTGGTCCTTCAAGAAGCTGAAAACCGACTCCACCAACGACCGCTTATGGTACTCAACCACTAACCCAGCGGGGCCATATGTCCTGAACCTCCGATCAACCCGAAGCACATCCTCGCCACTCTGATTAGACGTGTAAGGTATCACCGAGTCCTCAACGAGACCCCTCACCTTCCTGCTGCTGTACTGACTGTCCGCCACAAGGCTCCGAAGCCTCGCCCCAGCCTTCCCCAGAACCACCCGGGTCCTCTCAATCAGCGCCGGCCCATGCTTCTTCTCGTTGTCATTAGCCGGGGCAAGCAGGGTGGCGAGAGGCAGCACGCTGCGGTGGTCCACCGCGACGTGGAGCTTGTATCCGAGGCCGTAGAAGCGTCCGTTCCTCCCAACCATGGCGTTGGCGTCTGAGAAGCCTCGTCTGCCGTCGTCGGGGTGTCTGATGCTTCGGGCCTTGATGAAGCTGGCGTCCAGAAGCACGTCAACATCCTCCACTTTGCTCCTTCGTAGGAGCCAGATGACCTTATCCTCGATGATGAGTTGAAGTGTCTCTGCTCCGACGCGTCTGGTGAAGCGGCTGATGACTGATCGGGTGTAACCTCTTTGTCTGGGGCGGATGAGGCAGAGCCTTCTGAGGCGGAGGTCTATGTCGAGGATCCTTGTGAGCTCCCTGAGGCTGCGTATTCCCTTCAACCTCATGATGAGGAGGGCTCTTAAGATGCCAAGCGGGTTTCGGGGTGGCCTCCCTGGACCTGATGTGTGGTAGCATCCGATGATTTGCTGTTGGGCAATGCTTAAGTCGACGTTTTTGAAGAGTGTTTCAAGGGTCTCGTGTTCGTCTTGTCCTAACGGAATGACCTCCTTTGGTTGCCGCCATAGGTGACGGGACCCTTACTGTTAAGATAAGTTTATTCTGAATTTAGGGACAGGGCAGCGCGCGCGCTTGGCTTATCCCAAACCTCACCACGTTGGAACTCGGTATTGTAGATGATCCTACCATCTGAGTCGAGCTTGTAGAGGTTTAATGGCCCATCAGTCATGCCGATGAAAAACGCCCTGGGATCAGAACACTTCATAGCTTGAATGAAATTAGCCATCTCCCTGTCCTCTATCGGAGACCCCTGCGGGGTTGCTTGCCGGACTTTTTGTACTTTTGTTTTTCTGACCAGCTTGTTTCTCTCCGTGTACCAAAAGCAAAAAAGGTCAAAGATTGCATAATCTCCCACCTCTTTGAATGCGTAATCCTTCCCTAGCACTTCAATCAGCTTGTCAACCTTTGATACGTTGGAAATGTAGTTCTCAAGCCTTTGGCTTAGTTCGTCTTCTAGATCCAGAACGTGAAATGAGAGCTCATCATAAGTTTGCTTCTCTCTATTGTTTATAATTGGGAACTTAGGGTTCAATGCGAAGAAAATTGGTGAGACGGACCCACACTGCAAGCCCTTGCTCAGCTTATATGAGATGAAATCACGGATGTACTCGTCCAAGTGCGAGGGGTTCTGCTCGAATTTTGAAATGAGATTGTAAACAAGTAGAGACAGTTCCTTCCAATCATTTTCAGAGTAGTTGAACCGACCGAAGAACTTCCTGATATTCATGAAAGAAGGTGAGACGCTCACTCTCTTCGCGTATTTCGTCTTAAAATTAGGTAGTAGCCCATAGAGAACAAGCTCTACAAACTCGTCGCTCTGTATCGGCAGAGAATGAAGTCTTTTCAATACATTTTTCGTTTCGGTAGGCTCTTTCACCTTCAAGTAATTAAAATGTAATTTTCCATCTTCGGTTTGAAGGTAACTTTTGAACTCGGCAACCGCTTTAGATAACTCGGGAGAGAGTTGCTTCCCCATGATAATACCTAAAACACCCTCTGCCATATTAGCTTAAAAAACAACCAACTTTCACACTAACACAGGAGTTTTTTTCGATTACGATTTCAATTCGCTTAAACAAGGTAAACTGATTATACTAGTCTAAACCATACTCTGAAGCTCTTCCTCTGCGCTTAAACATATACGTTCAACTAGTTGTTTACATGTATTATCCTAAAGAATTAAGATAAAAAAAAGGGGTTGGATTCGGGGGATATCTCCACATCTGCGTGGTTCAAATCTAACCAGCCTCACTTTTTAACGAACTAGCCCCTCCTTTGGCGGGGTTTCAAAAATAACAAACTAAAATATGGACCTATACTCATATTGGTATAAGTCTGGTCCATCTTGCTAAATCATTAACAAATACTAATGGAATAAAATTTTAGGCGTGCGCGCATATAGTGAAAAAAAAAGAAACCCCGTATCCTTTATGGAAATTCTTTAGTTTTAATTACCTTAATTGCCCCAACAGTTGTACCAAAACTGAGGTAGTCTCCCATATTATCAGCTACAACTGCGCCATACCTGTTTCTGAGAAACCATTGAAGTGCACGTCTCGCCTGATTCATCTCTTCACCACTTCTATTCATAACACCCTTCAGAATATCAAAGGGCAGAATCACGTAATCACCCACTAACTTACCGCTCAGTGGTTCCATATGGGGTAACAAATCCTCATACTTACTCAATCTAGATGAAACTCTTGGACCAGAATCATAAACACGTTTAGAATACTCCTTAAGCTCATACTTTTCCCTGAGGGTGTGTGCCCTCGCAACAATGACGCCGCCACGTTTTATGAGAATCCAAGCATTCTTTGTTCCAGGTCCTTTCTCCGTGAGCTCATCTCCCTGAACCATCGCAAATAGCGCCTTAACCTCCTCGACAAATTTTTCACCTTCTCGAGGGTCCCTCATAAAATCAGCATAGTTTTTGACGATTAGGCGTTCCTCAGGGTACAACTCTCTGATAATCGACTCATTATTAGTTGAAAGAGGGATCGAGGTTGATGCAGAGACGCTTTGTGACTGAAGAATTTTCTCTAATAATTCTTTGTCGTTATTTTCAAGATAAGTCAGGTAATCTCGTTCGATATACTCCTTAAATTCTATCCCCTGTCGGTCTAACGCATTTTTCCAATTTGCGGGTATACTACCTGCAATAAGCATAAGCCTCATTCGCGAATTTTCATTAGCAAGATTGCCAAGGTAGTCGATGAGCTGGGCTATTGCTTCCCTTTTCACGGTTCCCCGTTTAAGCTCGACCAGCAACTCATCCCCGAATCTATCTACGAATAGAAGATCTGCTCGACCACCCTTGACTGAGACTTGTCTGCTTTTAAATTTCAGTCCAGGCTCGATGAAATAGTCATGATGTTTCTCTAAAATATCCTCAATATCCTTTTCGAGAAGCCTTTCAGGGACCATTTACTTGACTTTAGATGTATTTTTGTATATAACACACACGAGATAATACCAGTACTCAGGAAGGCGAGGTTATTTTCCAATGATTACGGATAGAACTCACTGCGCGCACGGTAGCAGGAAACTCAACGCTTAGCTTGGGATCCCAAAGTAGTGGCACGGATCTACTCTTGTCTTCAACATAACGTCTAGCAGCGCACCGGTGTCCTCCAGAGAGATCACTCCCCAAACGAATCTTCCATTTACGAGTAAAAGGAAAATTGGTTCAATCACACGTATTAGTGATAGCTTCTAACCTGCCTCTTAACCTCCCGAATCAAATCATCATCACTTAAAGAGACAACTTCCTGGCTTCTATTCCCAAGCAGATTAAACAGAGACTCCCTAAACTCTCTGCTCAAAGAACCGCCACCATTCACCTCCTCTTTAGAAATCTCCTCGAGAATCAACTCAGGATAGAACGCTAACCTTGCGTTCTGCCTCAGCATCCTGAGTGTGATCGCCTCACACTCCTCTTTGTTAGCCCTCAACGGCGCTTGGACGGCGTCAAAAATTACTGTCTGACTATAGTAGACGAGTTCACGAACCTCGCCAGCCGTAAATGTATCCTTACTTTGAGACATACGCAAAATTGAAAAAACGAAAGTAAATGATTAGTTACTCTATGAATTCTGGTTCAATACTTGCGCAAGCACCGTGATCGTAATCTAAAGTCAATTTCTCAGGCCAATAGATTAGAAGTGAAGTAGTCATTTCATTAACCAGCTGTTTCTAACCAGGTCTAAACAATCTCTCCCAAGCAAGTCTTCAAAGTTCTCTGCTTGAAGGACCCCTTCCGAAAAGAGAACGAATATGAAAGAGATACCATAGCTCTCATAGATAGAAGCTATATCGTTGTAGATGTGATGAAAATTATCGCTTTCTCCATACGCTTTCGCGCAGTTCCTAAAACGCTTCGACGCCTCGACAGCGTGTTTGATTTCCATTTTAATTACAATTTCAGAGGATTCTTTCATGCCATCCCCAAAAGGAAATGATCGATATTGTTATGGAAGTCACCTCTTTAGTAATTGAGCTGGTATAGAATCACATCGAGGTAAAACCGAATAAATATTCTAAGTATATGGCTGATGTTTTCATCGATATAGGATAATTTGCAAAGTAACCTTTCTTATTAATATCCATCTCGTTAAAATATACACTTAGACGATACCAAATAGATGAGTGCAAGAATG
Source organism: Bathyarchaeia archaeon (assembly GCA_050014495.1). Classification (GTDB taxonomy): domain Archaea; phylum Thermoproteota; class Bathyarchaeia; order TCS64; family TCS64; genus UBA8941. The sequence goes on along the minus strand of JBEKDF010000061.1, from coordinate 2,445 downwards.
AGAAAAGAAACTTACAACAATCTTAATCATGTTAGAATAAACATGACACTAAAAGGAGAACCTGCCCAGTGGCTTGGAGAATGGAAGAGACGTGGAATCATAACAAGCAATTCAGACGCTGTAATACAGTCTCTGAGATTGTTTCATGAGAAGATTATAGAACAAGATCTTAAAACAGCCCAATTAAGCAACTTACAAGGTTAAGTGTATGCATAAACGAATACTAATGGAATAAAATTTTAGGTGGATACCTCCCAATGTGCTACTAAACAGACCTGAACCCGTTTCGGTTCAAGTCCGGCCCGTCTTATCCACTATGAAAATGAAAAAAACAAGGGATTAACTTTTTAGTGGTTTCTTTAGAATACAACGCGAAATAATAGGATCTGAACCCGTTTGGGTTTAAGCTCCTCCGGCTCTACCGGCGCATTAGTGTGCCGCCGAGGGCAGGTCCTCCGCTTGGGGTGGCGTGTGGGCTGGCGGAGTAGGCGAGGGATGAGATGCTGCGTTTGGCGGGGAGGCCTCACGAGTCCATGGAGGGTGAGGAGGTTCACGGGGAAGGTGCTTGGTGGGTTGGGTCACTGGTTCACGTTTTTTGAGGTGGCTGGGGTTGAGGCGACGAATAATCGTGCGGAGAGGGCGCTTCGTGAGTTGGTGGTTCAGAGGAAGATTATGTGGTGCTTCAGGAATGGTAAGGGTATTATGATCTGTGAGCGGGTGATATCGGTGCTGTCGACTTTGGGGCAGCAGGGCCGTGACCTGCCTCAGGCCTTAGGAGAGGCTCTAACCCGGAATGGACAAGGAGCTGCACACGTACCATATTATTAAACTCATTTGATTCCCATCTATACACGCACCAAGTAGCCGTGCAACATAACCTATATTGTTCAATGGTTACAGGGTGGCTCAGGAAACTCTTTTTGGTGTTTTTGTGGCTGATATTATGATGGTATAGCAAAAACGGACTCACATGCCTGAATTTTGGGTTATTCAAGGAATTTACATCTGGGTAAACACAAATATGCACTGTTTAACGGAACGTTTAAACGCTAAATTGGCAATATATAGTGTATCTGATGATATTTAACTCGGATATGAATTATATTAATTGTTATAAAAGAGGGGAAATAAGAATATTTATTAGTTTAACGCTATTTTATTGAAAAATACCGGACATTTCGCTATTTATAATTATATATTGAGGTGGCCGTTGAATATCATGCTCTTACCCTTTCCATCTCCCTTCAGCCTTGCGATTACTTGGTTTCGACCTGGTTCTACCTCTTGCAGGGTGACTTCGTCAAAACCTTTGTCCTCAAACCAATCCTTCACAAACTTCACGGCAGGTCCCTCTTGCCTCGTCAGACTAGGTTGCCGAATGAGATCGCAGCCGAGTTCTATGATCTCCTTCTTCTTCAGGTGGTCAAGCACATTCATGAGAGTCAGTTATGGGGTCCATTCCAGGCTTTTAGCCTTTGAGTGGTACACAAATGTTTTAGAGATTATTTTAAAGACTTGAAGTGATACCATGTCAGCGAAGCCAAAGACGGATACAGATATGCCCTTTTTTGAGGTCGTCGAGAAGCGGGTTTCGGTTAGGAAATATAAGGCTAACCCGGTCAAACCGGAGCATCTTGAGCTTATACTTGAGGCGGCTCGTCAAGCACCCAACGCGGGTAACCAGCAGCCGTGGCGATTCTTGGTTGTCCAAGACAAAGCAATATTGAAGAAATTCAGGGATAAGGCTTGGCGGGCTAGGAAGAAGTGGCTTCTCGATAATGGATACGAGGCAGACTCGGATGATGAGATGAAGGCCCACTACAACAACATCTTGGGGGCTCCTCTCCATGTTGTCGTCCTTGTCGATACGGCTGTTAAGCATAAGGGCTATGCCGATAAAGATGGTGCTCTCGCGGCAGAGAATTTGATGCTGGCTGCGAGGGCTCTTGGCTATGGCTCCGTGATGATAACTGGATCAGTTTCAGCGAACACTCTCAGGGAGTTCTTCGAGATCCCTAGAAGATATGTCATCAACTGCTTGATACCCATCGGTGTCCCCGATTCGTGGCCCTCAAAGAGGGATAGGCGTCCACTATCCGAGTTCGTTTTCAAGGAAAAGGTGCCTAAGAGAGCCCCCAGGGCAACTAATACTTAGCTTATTTTTGATAGATACTCGATAAGCTCTGGCCTAAGAGGCACTAGGCTATTAGAGAAGGGGAGCCCTAATCATAAACGTGAGCTTAAACGCGGAAGTCGCATCAATCCTCTACGAGATTGGGGAGATACTAACAATCAAGGATGATAGATTCCGAAGCCGAGCATACCTTCTCGCAGCGCAGAGGATATCGAGCCTCACCGAGGACATCCGGAAGGTGAAGGAGAGAGATGAACTCAATAAGATACCTGGCGTTGGAAAAAGTATTGCCGCGACGATAGAAGAAATCT
>JBEKDF010000060.1:0-10825 GCA_050014495.1 Bathyarchaeia archaeon | reverse complement strand
GATTCCCTTCAATCGCATGATGAGGAGGGCCCTGAGGATGCCGAGTGGGTTTCTTGGTGGTCTTCCTGGGCCGGTTGTGTGGTAGCAGCCTAGGAGTTGCTGTTGGGCAATGCTTAAGTCGATGTTTTTGAAGAGTGTTTCAAGGGTCTCGTGTTCATCTTGTCCTAAGTGAACTCACCTCCTAGGGTTAGGCAGACCATTGGGGGACGAGACCCTCAACTATCAAAATAAACTTATTCTAACTGATCTTGAATTTAGGGACAGGCCAGCGCGCGCGAAAACAAATTTTCTGAATAACAGATTCTATGAGGGGGTAAAATCCGAACGTCTCATTGTCTTATACCATTGGATCTTTGGTGAAAAGAACGCATAAACTGTTAAAATGCCAACTGAAAACCAGTAAAGTGGCAGAAGCAGACTTGACTTAAATGTAATCGAATATCTAGCCCTTGCCATATAGATAGGTGCTGTCAATGTGCTCACAGTTACGATAATGCTCCACCAGAAGAGGTAATTGGGGATAACGTGAGGTTCAAGGACACCTAGAACTATCATGAAAAAACTCAGGGCGATCGCTACCAAGACTATCGGGGCGCTGTACGCTATCGCTAATTCAAGCTTCCGCCTAATTGGTAACTTGCTCAAAAGGGTTTGTCTTAGGCAGAAGAAGATCCCTTTGTGCCAGCGGAGTTTTTGCCTAATCAGGTTATTCAGGTCCCTTGGCGCACCCTCGTAGACATCGCTGTCTAGAAGTGCCATCTTCAATCCACTCTGGGCGAAGAGTAGAGTTAGCTGAGAGTCCTCCGTCAGGGAGTTAGGGAAGCCACCAATTGCTTCGATCGCATCCTTCCTGACGAATAAACCCTCTCCGCTAGCGAGTGGCGTGTTAAGTAAGCACGTCAGGGCGGGTAATGTGACGTCACACCACATAGTAGTGTCTATCCAGGAGAAAGTGCTAACCACGCCGCTGCCACCCCTGATCACTCTCATACCGACACCGTCGTAACCCGAGGCGAGTAGGGATACGGCTCGGCGGAACTGCTGTTTGTCGTTTACGACGTCACCCCCATCATAGATGCCGACATAGGGTTCACTCGCTTGGGTGATGGCGAAGTTCATAGCCGATGCCTTTGTGCTACGCGGAGGTGGCTTTATAATTATCTCCGTATTAAACCCTGCTTCTTTTAGGATGTCTAGTTTCTCTTCAGCAGCATCAAAAGACGATTTATCACCTTGCTCCACAACTACGATAGCTTTTACCAGCTCAGAGGGATAGTCCTGTTCTGCGATGCTTATGAATGTCTTAGATACACTTTCCTTGTCTTCCTTATACAATGGAACAATCAGGCAGATGGGAGCCACAGTTTTACGCCTTGGGCGCTTCCAAGCCTTTCGTTTTAATTTCGCGTTGATGCTTCGAAATGAGAGCCCCGTATATATCCCATGGACGGTGAAAATGATGCCGATTAGGATCCAAAATACCCAAATGAAGTCGTAAATCAATTATCCTCATCCTATATTCTCATTTTGATTATCTTAACCAATGTTCCAACGTAAGAGTTGTTCTATTGCGGCGCGCGCGCCTTAAGTTACTGGTTAAGCACACTCCGCATGCACGTTACAAATAGAACAATTAAATATATATTCAGAACATTGGTGACGCAATATATTTAAGGTTGTAGAACTTGCTTCACCAAAGGTCAAGTGACAAACCATGAAGCCATGTGAAGCCTGTTTAGAGAACTACGGAGAACACCTCTGCAAAGTCCTTAAACACTGTGTGTTCGAGGGCTCAAACGAATGGCTAAAAAAGGGGAAGACCGACTATCAGGAGATTAAAGTAGCCTCAGCATAATGAATCATTAGGTAATCGCCTTGAAACATGTTCTAAGCGACTTCGACCTATCAAAGGAAGATCTAAAGGAGATTCTCGACCTCTCGAGTAAGATAAAGGAGAACCCCCTCGAATACGGCGAATCCATGAATGGAAAGACCCTGATTATGCTCTTCGAGCTCCCCTCACTCCGTACAAGGGTCAGCTTCGAGGCGGGGATGAATCAGCTCGGCGGGCACGCCATCTTCTACAGCATAGAGGGTGGCAGGTTCACGAGGGATGAGTCGATGGAGGATGGGATAAGGAACCTGAACAGGTATGTCGACTTCATCATGGCCCGCGTCCTCAAGCAGGAGGTAATTGAGAGGATGGGCGGGGTTGCCACGGTGCCCGTAATCAACGGAATGACCGAGCAGTATCACCCGTGTCAGAACCTCGCGGACCTCCTAACCATCGAGGAGCATAAGGGTAAACTTGAGGGGCTTAATGTAACGTACGTCGGTGATGGTGCTTGTAACACGGCCACTTCAACAATAATAGGCTGTACCAACGTTGGTATGAACGTCACCGTCGCTTGCCCGGATGACCCGAAGTACAGTCCGAGCCCAGCCCTCCTGAAGAAGGTCAGTGGAGATGTGAAGGTCATCCACGACCCCGTCGGTGGGGTGAAGGACGCTGATGTGATCTACACGGATGTCGCGGTCAGCGCCGGCATGGAGGCTGAGAGGGAGGAGAGAATTAAGGCCTTCAAGCCCTTCCAAGTTAATATGGGATTAGTCGAGAAGGCGAAGGTGGACTGCATGGTGATGCACTGTCTCCCCGCTCACATAGGCTTAGAGATAACTAGAGAAGTCATGGACTCGGATCGGTCTGTCGTTTTCGACCAGGCTGGGAACAGGATGCACGCCCAAAAGGGCCTCCTCTTTTGGCTCCTCGACAAGTAATCCCACCTTGAGTACTAGTTTGTTTAAAGATTCTATAGTCACAATATGCGTGCGAATAAATTTGGACGCGCCAACTTCAGTAACTCTTAATATATGTATACAGTGGCTTACAGTCCGGTGAATCAGTTGAGAAGGGATAGTTTTCCCATCAGCCTCAGAGAATGAGGCGAAATATTCCCAGATTATAGAAGTCGAGGGTCATCTCATCGACTCCATGATTCTGACGAAGATTCTTGACGAGGTAATGGATCAGAAAGGGGAGTTCGAGTTCCTCGACTTCAAAGTCGGAAAACGCAAGAACGACTACAGCTCCACCAGAATCCAGATAACGGGTAAAAGCCAGGAGCACCTGGACTCCATCCTCAAAGAGGTCTTCCGCCTCGGGGCGAAGACACCGGAGACCCCCGAGGTCGAATACAAGCCTGCAGCCAGGGACATGACCCTCCCCGACGACTTCTACTCCACATCAAATCACCCAACATCAGTCTACTTGGGCGGCAGATGGGTCGAGGTTGAGGACTTGATGATGGATAAGCAGATCATCGTCGACTCAGAGAGGCGTGTCGCTTACTGCAAGCCGATTAGTCAAGTGAGAAGAGGAGATCTCGTGGTAACGGGTGAGAGGGGGATCAGGATAACGCCCCCTGAGCGTCCGCGGGAGGGGGTCGACGTCTTCGAGTTCATGAACAGCGACGTCTCCTCCGAGAAGCCCTCAATCTCCCTCATCAAGAAGATTGCTGAGGAGCTCCATGAGACGATTAAGAGTGGGGGTAAGATAGCTGTCGTCGCGGGGCCAGCGGTGATCCACACTGGTGCTGCGCCTAGCCTGGCTAAACTGATCGAACTCGGTTACGTTGATGCCCTCCTCGCCGGGAATGCGCTGGCTGTTCACGATATCGAGTATGCACTCTATGGGACTAGCCTCGGCGTAGAGCTTGATGATGGTATGAGGAGGAGAGAGCCTCGTAACCATATCGCTGCGATTAATGAGGTGAACCGGGCTGGATCTATTGGAGCCCTGGTAGACGAGGGTAGGCTCAGGAGCGGTATCTTCCACCAGCTCCATATAAGGGGAATTCCTTATGTCCTCGCTGGCTCCATCAGGGACGATGGGCCTATTCCAGATGTGATTAAGGACACAGCGGAGGCTCAGGGTAGGTATAAGGAGTTGGTACGTGATGTCGACTTCGTTCTCATGCTCGCGTCCACCCTTCACTCAATAGCCGTCGGGAACATGTTGAGGTCGAGCGTAAAGGTCATCCGCGTGGACATTAACCCTGCTGTGGTTACGAAGCTCAGTGATAGGGGTACTAGTCAGGCTGTTGGGATAGTCTCTGACGTGGGAGCCTTCCTCCCCCTGTTGGTAGATGAGCTCGCGAGAGCACCTACGCGCTGGTGTGCGAATATTATGTGATTCAGTTAAACTCAATTCTTTTGCGCGCGCGTGGCCGCTTCACGTGGAGGCTGGTCCGATGACTTCGATACCATGCATGTGATGTCTACTGGAGAAGAGAGATTATCGTCTGATCAGTGACGTTATGCGGGTCCGCCTGGTTCAGCTGGATGATGGCTATAAGCGGAATTTATGGTTATCTACATGGAGGATCTTGATCAACATGGCCTAAACATAAGGGATTTCGAGGGATCAGATGGAGGTTCAAAGTGGAGTGAAGCATCTGAGGGTTGCGAATTCGCGCGTTAACGGGAATGAAGATCAAAATGAATTAGCGCAAAATAAGAAATGAGACTAACAGATGATGTACACGATAACAAATTAAATGGCTTTTAATCACATTAACCGTGGGTTGATCGATGAAGTCTTCAGCTGAATCTGTCTCAGATTACGCGCGCGGCATATGTAACAAAGCCAGCTGCTGCGATGAGTATTCCTGTTGCTGCCGCCATGTAGTAGGCAGCCTGAATCTCTTCTATTGTAAACATATTATTACTGGTTAATGGTTAGCGTGAAGTTAGGATAAGATTATTGAATGATTCGTGTTTCTAGCGCGTATATAATCTGTGCGTATCTTTCGCCAGTGAAGAGAGACGGCCAAGTAGTGTAAACCGTGGAATAAATCCATTGTAAAGGTAAAATTCAAATCCTAGTATTTTCGCCTCTTTTATAAAACTACGCTTAAATAATGACTATTTTTTGATTGTGAAAAGCGCAGAGGAAGAGCTTCAAAGTATGGTTTAGACTGGTAAATTCAAATTTTTCATGTTTCAGTTAATTCATTCCTGATGAAGGCGGAAACCGAGTTCGTACCTTAAATGATCCTCATTCTCAGCCGGGATTGTCAATCCTCCACTGTATTCCCGACCTGAGGAAATGATAGTCGTCGGTGCGAGGCTTAAGAATCGCGGGGAGCGTGGTTCCTTCACCTCTGATGCCCTCCCACTTCCCGGTGCCTCCGACGAACTTGTATAATCCACGGCCCCTTGCGTACCACCAGACGTGGACAAGCCACGACATGTCGCCTTCCGCGTCCGTGTCTTCGAGCAGCATCACATCGGCGAGCCTCTCTCCATGGCTCCACACGGTCACCCCCTTGTCGTAGCTGGCTGCGTAGCCGCGTGGACTCGGGACCGCTGGATCCTCCGGCAGTAGCACCCCTATCTGCGTGTTGACGATGAGCTTCAACCCGTTGGATAGTTCCCTTATCGACTCTGTAACGTGGGGCCCGTGGAAGCTCAGGCTCGATGCCTTGTTTGTGTATGGGCCCTTGGGCTCGAATGCTGGTACGGTCAGATCGTTCTTCTCATCGAGCTCCCAGCTCATCTTATAGCTCGGCATCGTGCCGTCGTCAGCGCGGCGCTGCATATCCGTGATGGTCGCCTCGCCTGCGATCCCCTTCCACTTCCCCGTGCCGACTATGAAGTGGTAGACCGCCTTTCCCTCGCCCGGCTCCCAGAGGATGCTCCAGGTCACGTCGCCGTCCGGGTCTATCGTCTCGACGAACGCCGCTTGCCTGATGAGCTTACCCGCGGCGTCGATCAGGACGCTTCCATGCGCGTAGTACGTGCATTTATTCCAGGGGCTGCCAGCGTTGTCGCTGACGACGATCCCCGACTTGTGGCAGTCGATGAGCACCTGACCAGGCTTTACCTCCTTCCTCTTCCGCTCCACGGTTGGACCCATGAAAATGTAACCGGAGTCCTTACCCACCCTTTTTTCAACCATCTTATGTCGTTGTCTAAATCTGCAATCGACTAGAAAATATTTTCCCCACCAAAACTGTGCTAGCACTCCCCGAGACTGGTTGCCAGATATGGTCGAATACCTTCGACAGCAACTAAATGTATGCGTATATTGTTTTCCTAATTTAGTGACAAGGCAGCGCTCGGATCTCCCTATCCAAAATCAGTTTGATTCGTTTTGCGCGCGCAAAATATTGCCCAATTCAAACATTTTGTATGGCGCAGAGGAAGGGATTCGAACCCTTGAGGCTCAAGGCCACTAGTTTTCGAGACTAGCCCAATAACCGCTCTGGCACCTCTGCCCAGAGAAAAACCGCAGTAGCCACCATATTAGTCTTCCCGCGTATGCTGATTCAATAGAATAACTCTCTGAGTACCGGGGCTCTACACTTTACTCTTACGGAGCTGAAGAAGGGAGTGTATTCACATATTCTCTCTAAATGGGTGGCGTGAATTATCCGCGTTTTCCACCTCTTCTTCAACCGTTGGACGACCTTCCATAGCCTTTCTAATCGCGTGGCGCATCGCCTTATAGTTGTTTATGAAGACCCTCTGACGGTCGGTTGAGGAGGGGTGAACGAACACCTTAGCTATGAGCACGAGTTTGTCGGTTGCCGGTAGTATCCCATCCTCCACGGATTTTGCTACTGCCTTCGCAACAGCGGCTTGACCTGGCCCATAAACCATACTAGCCTCCCTCATGCCCTTGACTGGCACAGTTGGAACAACGAGCGTTGGAGGTTTCACCGCAATATTAGGCTCGAGGATAGCTTGAGTCGCCTCACGCTCGGGTGATGGTCTCGTGAGGGCATCAGCGTACGCCTTCCCGACTGGACCATCAATTCTACCCATGATCAGGTCGATGTGGGCAACCTCATTTGAATCTGGATCAACGAGCGCCTCGCCAGTCCTGAGTATAAATTGATCGATCACATCCGGAGTTAATCCAACGTTGTAAAATCTCTGCACGAGTGGTTCATCAGGCACCACCCTGAAGGTGATGGGCTTCTTATCAACGAGCCCGAGGTTTTCCAACTCTATTCGTAACTCCTCTTTGAGTTCATAGCTCACCGTGTCTCCCATTACTATTGGCCTCCTAGTGTTACCTACCTTAAGGCCCATGAAGTTGAGGCAGACCTTCGGCCCCTGAGCGCCGGTTGCGACGATGTGCCGTGTGAACTTCTGGATCTTCCTCATCGCGACCCTCGCCTCCTCGAACCTACCCTCCTTCATTTTCTTATAGATGTCGAGCCAGATGGGAGCGATTACGTTAGCGCTGGCGAGGACCATACCGTTGGCTCCAGCTGCTAGCGCTGGTAAAACAACTTCATCCCACCCGCATACTACATCTATCTTGTCGCTTACTTTCTCCAGCACCGTCATCAAATACTTGAGGTCCCCGCTTGAGTCTTTCAAAGCCACAATATTTGGTACTTCAGCTAGGTCTTCAATCACCTGCCATGGAATATACTGGTTGGTTGCCGGTGGAATATTGTATAAGACTATTGGGATGTCTACACTCTCTGCGACTGCGAGGTAGTGATCGTAAATTCCCTTTCCGCCTTTTGGCTTCATGTAGTATGGGTTCACGATTATGGCTGCGTCTGACCCCACGTCGAGGGCATGTTTAGTGGCTTCTATTACGAGTTTTGTTGATGTATCGCCGGTGCCCGCTATTACCGGTATCCTTCCATTCACCTGGTCGACACAAACTTCGATGACTTTCTGTCGCTCAGCATGGTTCATCTGCGAGAATTCACCAGTTGTCCCGCACGGAACGATGCCAGTGATCCCTTTTTCGATCAGCCAATCGATGAGATTGCGAAACGACTGCTCATCAAATTCCTCATTCTTGTTGAAGGGAGTTACGATCGCTGGTAGCACACCTTCGAGCCTAAACCCACTGACACGCGTCATTTAGATCTGGAAATAATTTGTTTGCTCGTCTTTAAAAGGACGAGTATTCCGTGCGCGTGTGATCTCTCAAGGCTTCGCTCGTCTTCTCTCCAAGATATTGGCATGCTTGCTATACTCTGCACTAAATTCTTCGGTTTTCCTTCTACATAGATCTGTGGATTGCGAGGAGGTCTGTTAGAATACCATGGCCTGTCTCGATGCCTCCAGCGCCCTTACCGATGATGGTTACTGGGCCAAGGCCGTCGGTCTCGAATGTCAGTGCATTCATTGTGCCGCTTACACTCGCAAGGGGGTCGCGCGCGCGCATATAGTTGTTTGTCCCGTTGAGGATGCCGCGGAAGCCGTTGATCTTATGCCCCGCTAGACCCTCCATCCCCAGCAGGATCGTCGGCGTCCCACTCATCACGGTACACTCAAAGCGGATCTGTACCCCGTTCTCATCCGCCAGTTTCTTCAACTCTGGGTAGGCGAGAGCGAGGGGTCCCTTGTTGCTCGTTATGACGTGTTTCTTCGCCCTTAGTGCCTCCTTAATGTGAGTGAAGCCCGGCTCCCCCGTCTCAAGGTTTGTCCAAGCAACCTCGACTATCACATCGGCGTTTGTCTCCCTGATCGTCATGAGGCTATCCATTCCCTTCTTACCCCCTTTGTACCCATCGATCTTGTTCGCCTCCTTAACTAGGCGGAGAAGCTCTGGAATGTCAAGCCCCTTCGGGTCATAGACTGAGCCCCTGTTTATATCACTCACCGCCACAATCTCGCATTCAAGGCCATAGCGATCTTTGAGCATCTTCCTCTTCACATGGAGGACCTTTACAAAATTGCTGCCAACCGTGCCGAAACCAATCATCGCAACCTTCATCATATGTGGAACCCCTTTGCTTGGACACTAACACCATCCATATTTTAGTATTGACAATCGCCTTGTAGCAACTTAATCTGTCTATAAAACGAGGAACTCAACTCTTCCCGTTACTCAGCTTTCTGACCCCATCCCAACCTTCCTTACTTTTAGCTTGTACAAGGTCCAAGGCCTCCCTGCTGGAGCTTAGCTTGGGCTGGTTCTCCCCCATCTGCCTGAGTAGGTACTCAGCGGCCCGTAGCGTCTTTCTACTCAGCTCAGAATCAGCGAGGTCCGCGATGCTAACGATGAGAGCCTCCATAGTCTTGGGCTTGATTGGGCTCACATCACCATGGTGGGATGCCACGACGTGTATAACCTCCACTGGAAACCCCCGCTTGTATAGCTCCGCGACGAGTAGGGTGAGGTGGTCGACTTTTTCCCCCAGCGGGCTGCTGATATAGCTACCATCACCTCGAGGCTCGTAAGTGTAAGTCTTCATTATATCGTGGATGAGTGCCCCCGCGATGACGGTGTCCCTATCAACCTTTCCTTCGTAGACCTCTTCAACAAGGTCGCAGAGCGTCATACTGAGCTTAGTGACACCAATCGTGTGCTGGAGAAGCCCTCCGCTGTAGCTGTGATGCTGATATGCCCCAGCGGGACACTCCTCTAAGCTGAGGCAGGGATAATCTAGGTCGAGAGTCGGATTCCTAAGCAACTCGAGGACCCTCTCCCTAAGCTCACTATTTCCTATCTGTGCGGCGAGCTTCTCGATCTCGTCCCTCATAGCAAGAACCAGCGGTGAATCCTAAACACTGGACTTAAACTGTTCTTAAACCTATCCACCTAAGGTGACTATTTCATACTAAGCATCTTTGCAACTATGGCGGAATAGGCCTCCTCGGGGTCGCTTATCCCCTGAACCATTGCCTCGAAGGGGCAATAGATACGCCCGTTCTTCTCCTTTATCGCCGGTACCTCCGAATCTGGAAACACTTTAACCCCTCCTGATTCCAATAGTTCCTTCGCTTTCTTTGTTATGACAACTGCGTGAACTTCAGCGGGAACAGAGTAGAGCATCAGCAGCGCCGCAGCCCTTCCTACTATCTTGTCCGCCATCACGGATCCATTCAGCCCTTCTCTACCGAGCACTTCGATCGCTTCGAGGTGGGGACGTATCCCTTTGCTCCGGCTGCTGAAAACCATCTCTTCACCCCGCCAGACCATTAAGCACATCTCCAATCTATCTAGCTCAGTAAGGTAAGCGTCCAATGGGTAACGCCTATCCCTCTGAACACTTATTTAAGTATCTTACCGATAGTGCTCGCTCAACTTCATCAGTAAGTAATATTGATTAGCCTCGTGGATTCCCCATGAGCCATGCACGAGTGGGCCCTAGCCGAGGGGATCATTAAAACTGCTGAAAAATTCGCTGAAGACCATAGAATTGAGGAGATAACCGAGGTTAAGATAATGATAGGTGAGCTTCAGCAAATTGAGCACGACATAATAGAATTCGCCTTAGACCAGATGCGGACCCCTCGGATGAAGAAGACTAAATTCGTAATAGATACCGTACCCGCCAGATTCAAGTGTCGGAAGTGTGATCACGAGTGGAGTCTGGATACCCAGAAACTCGACGAGGAGACGGGTGAGGCTATACACTTCGTTCCAGAGATGGCTCATGTCTACCTCAAATGCCCTAACTGCGGAAGTCCCGATTTCGAAGTGACCGAAGGACGTGGTATCTGGCTAGCCAGCTTAAAGGGGAGGAAACTAGAGTGAACGACCCACGCCTCGCCATCATCCCAGGCAGATTCGACAAAGTTAGACGGATAATCGCTGTCAGCAGCGGTAAGGGTGGAGTCGGTAAGAGCATGGTCGCTGTAGCACTTGCTTTGGCACTCAGAGACAAAAACCAAATAGTCGGCCTCCTTGACCTAGACTTTACCAGCCCAAGCACACACGTCATCCTCGGTGTCGAGGGCCTTATTCCCCAGGAGGACAAGGGAATCACCCCACCTATTGCCCACGGCCTCCACTACATGAGTATAGTCCACTATAGCATCGACGAGCCTGTCCCCCTTCGCG
>JBEKDF010000059.1:0-11576 GCA_050014495.1 Bathyarchaeia archaeon | reverse complement strand
CGTGTTCATCTTGTCCTAAGTGAACTCACCTCCTAGGGTTAGGCAGACCATTGGGGGACGAGACCCCAACTATCAAAATAAGCTTATATTAGCCCTGATGAATTTCGGGACAAGCCAGCGCGTGCTAAATCTATTAATTATTTGGGAGTCTTGCAAGTGACACCCCATCTCGCTTGCGAGATTTTTTTATAAAGTGAGTGATCATGTTTTTACAATCGTGTGCAGTTAATCGTTATGATGATCTTAAAACCTCTCGTCATATATTACACTAAAACAGGTACCACTGCGAAGATTGCGGAGATCATTCTACCAACAATAAAAGCTGAAAGTAGGAGATTAATTGAACCAAATGACTGGAGGGATATGTTCCAGCACAAACGCTATTCTCAACAGGACGATGACGTGAAAGTACCTTTCACAACTCTTGAGGGATTCAACCCAATAATACTGCTTACACCTGTCTGGGAGGGAAGACCAACTTTGGCCATGATGGATTTCCTCGAGAAGATCGATCTCAAGGGTAAACAAGTTATCTTGGGGCTAGTTGGAGCGAACGAAACAAATCCTGAAGCCGTTGAAAAGCTGCGACGGAGGGCAGAGGAGAGAGGGTGTAGTTTCATCGAGACCATATACCTTAGGGGGGTTATTACCGGCCCTGATTGGATCGACCTCGCTGAGGAGGACTTTATCAGGGAGGCTGCCAAACTCGTCGAGGCGGTCTTCGCCGTAAGTGAGTATACGAAATGAAACATCGCGTGCTTCGTGAATATTAATGATGTGACTAGAATGGTTGTAACGCATCCTTATAGTCGTCGTAAACGTGCGCAAGAAATCTCTGCCATACTAACGAAGTATGGTTTTGAGATAGTGTTATTAGACATTTTCCAAGGACGAATAAAGGAAAGTTTTCATAGATATGATACTATCCCTGCACCGGAAATTATTCCCATAGCTATTCCAGACGTTATCCCGAAGCTGGTTCCGAAGGGCATAAAGGCGAAGATTCTTAAACAGGATCCTAATCTTGCTAATCTCAACATCTACAGACGTTTCCGTCTTGCTATACAGGAGCTTGGCCCAGTATTCGTCAAATTTGGCCAGATAATGAGCACTCGTCAGGAATCGTTGCCAGCCGAATTGATTAAAGAGTTGAAAATGCTTAGTGATAAAGTAGAGCCTGTGTCATTTGAAGAAATTAAGGCAACAATTGAGGAGTATGCCCCAATCGAAAAGAGTTTTACCTATTTGAATGAACGTCCCTTTGCGGCAGCGAGCCTCAGTCAAGAATATGAAGCAAAACTGAAAGATGGCTCAGATGTCGTGTTGAAGGTACAGCGTCCTGATATAAGAGAGAAAGTTGCTATAGATTTAAGCATACTAAAATTCATAGCCAAAAAGTTTGACGCATTATATGACTTAAATATCTACAATTTTCCCGGGATAGTTGAGGATTTTTCTAAACAGATTACTTCTGAACTCGATTTCACTAGAGACGGAAAAAATGCTGAACTTTTAGCAAAGAATATGGAAGGAATGAAAGGCATTCGAATTCCTAAAATCTATTGGGAGTTTTCTGGAAGTCGTCTATTAGTGATGGAGCATATATACGGAGTTCGGATAGACGATGTAGTTGGAATGAAAAGTATGGGAATTGATACCCAAGATGTTGCTCGTAATGGTTTACATGCTTATTTGAAACAAATATTTCAAGATGGATTTTTCCACGGAGATCCGCATCCGGGCAATCTTCTGGTTACACAGAATGGTGATATTGTATTCCTAGATTTTGGCCTTGTAGGCATTCTTCGCCCTGAGAAAAGGGATCTCTTACTAAGAATGCTAACCGGAGTTCTCAATGCCGATGTTGACGAGCTAGTTCGCGTGTTTAATGAATTGGGCATGAAGATTAATGACGCATGGATCGAGTCGTTTAAGGATGACCTCTATGTTAATCTCCTTGAGGGCCAAAATGTCAAGATTATTGATCCTAATAAACCTGATACAGAAGCCTTTTTAGCGATTACCAATACCCTGCGAAAGTATCGTTTGCGAGTTCCAATGGTCGCTATGCTGATGATAAAAGTAATCATGATGATCGGTGACTATAGTTTGAATATCTATCCAGGGTTTAATTTCCTAGTTGAGGTTAGGCCCTATCTGGGTGAGATCGTAAAGGACAGGATTGTCAGCCAAGTGACAAAGATTGTTTACAATCTCCCCGATACAACACAGGAAGTTACTAGGATGCCACATAGTGTTAACGAAGCAAGCAGGGTTCTAGCAAACGGAAATCTTATTGTCAGACTAACGGATGATGATGTTGATCGTCTTGGAGATCGTATTGGGACCGCTGTGAAGAGTGCCGCTAACAGGATTTTACTTGGCATCGTTATTCTATCCGGTGTAATCTTGTATCTTTTCTTCAGGTAATTTTAATGAGTGAAAAGGAAATCGCGCGCGGTTTTAGATTTCACCTATCTTTAATTCCCTGTATTTCCTAATGAATTCTATGAAGACTGTAGTCTTATTCATAGGGTTAATACTTCTAGCAGTTGGAGCAATTGGCATATTTTACTTCTGGTCCGACTACCAAAACCTATCAACAGTACTAGGTCAAATAGGTACAGCTTTGGACCCAGCGCTAAAACAGCGTTATAACAATCTACAAATTTACATTATAGGATCAATCGTTGCTATAATTGTTGGCCTTGGTCTGATTATCTACGGTGCACTCTCTAATTCATCTAAAAAACAGTAATCCTCAATATGCGCATACATGCACGAATCGTTAGGCTCTTCGTTTGTTTATTAACCACCATTGTTATCATGCGATCATGAGCAAAGACGAAGTAGAGGGAAGAGGCAAGAAAATCAAGGGACAGATCCGTGAAGAAGTAGGCAAAATAACGGATAACAAAACAGAACAGGTCAAAGGCAAGATTGAGCAAGCCAAAGGGGACGTTCAAGAAAAAGTCGGGAAAATAAAGAGAAAAGCTAAAGAATAGCGACCTTCAAGCTCCTTAAATCGAATCGAAAATGCGCGCGCGTATTATAGAATGGTGTTTTTTCCAAGCGTGCATTGAGACAATATATGCAGGTGCGCGCCCTTCGCAATATACAAGTTATTTCTAAATAAATGACAATTGAATAGCCCAGATAACGATCCGCTTGTTGAGAGTACACCGCGAGTGCACATTTATTAACAATCTTCTCTTAATTCTCCTTTTGAAATAACATGTCTAACGAGAAGAAAAAGAAGACAATCGAGGAGAGAGTTGAAAACGCTGGAGAAGCTATCGGAAAGGTAGCAAAAGCGTTCGAGAAAGGTGTAGCGAAGGGAGTAGAGAAGACGGGTGGAACTATTGAGAAAGACGTGAAAAGTGGAGCTACAAAGACTGAGAAGGCAGTATAGACAGTCGCCATAAAGGCGAAAAAAAGGTAGAAAAGAAATAGGTCCTCCACGAGCGTACGAGAATTTTAATTAGAATATCAGCTGATTGGTGAGGGGGCCTTAGCTTTCTCGATGTACTCCCTGATGATTCCGTAAGACTTCTCCGCGTCGGAATTAGGCATATCACTCAAATCAAGCGGCTCTCCCCCAAGCCTGAGGGTCAGCTTGATGGTTGACCTCTTAACTCCCTTCTCCAGGACCACGTTGGCGATGTCCCTGTAGTTATAATCGGTGTAATCCTTCTTCAGATTCAGCTCATGGGGGTGCCTGAGGATTACACGCTCGTTGGTGACTACCAGGGAGTCTATGCTGATCTTGGGGTGGTAGAACTTCTGCTTGACATACATCTCAACCTTCTCATCTGGGGCGAGTAATTTCTTCACGTCATCTGGTGTGGACAAACAATCAACCAGGTAGTGTCGAGGGATCGGGGAATATCTAAGTTATGCTTCGTCATGTAATTTGGTGAACGGATTCAAATAACGCTAAACATCTCAATTATTGGGTGTTAGGGGGAGTGGGAGTTTGAAGGATATTATGAAGATAATCTAGCTTCAGGAAGCAAGATACTATGCGTGTGTAGGTTAGTGTTAGTGCGAACCTCTACTTGATGATCCAGGGAATCGCGCGCGCATCTCGTATGTGCACGACCATGGAGAAGCCTTCATAACCTCAGCCCAAACTAGTGGAGGTTGAGCGTGCGCATTTGAATTGGATTGATAACTGTATCGGGGTCGGAGACATAATAGATGCATATTACGTCGATGCGCTGAGGGAACAGGGTGTTGACTTCATCGTAGATGCAAGGACTCTATTTGAAACTGTGCACGTTGGGTTTCTCGACGAAAACCGTCCTATCCCCAGCAAGATCCTTAAAGCCGCAAGGCTTCTTGTCGCCTTATCGGATCTCGACGCGAAGATATTGATTCACTGTCTCGTTGGCATCAACCGAACGCCGTTCCTGGCGAGTGTGTATGTTAGTAAGAAGTATAAGATGGATTACAAGGCAGCCTACAAGTTCGTGGCGGAGAAGAGACCGAACACTCGTTACCATTGGGATTGGGTGGAGCTGCTTGAGTCCAGTGAAAACGCGCGCGCATGAGAGCTATTCCAATTCTGATCACGCTGCTGAACCGTAGGCGTATTTGATATGTGCCTTAATTTTATGAATAAAACTATTTTTAATACTTTTTAGTTAATGTCAGCGGGTATGACGGACCTAATACGAGCCTACACTAGACCTGACAAATACGCGGTTGATTTACCAATCGACAAGGTTGTCTGTGACGAGGATGTTGATGATGATTATGTGCAGAGGCTCGCTGAGATGGATCTATCTAAGTTGAAACCTATCATCGTCATTAAGCACCCGCATAAGGAGATCTACGCGGTTCTAGATGGTCATCATCGCTTCAAGGCGGCTAGACTCAGTGGTGTGAGGATGATTAAGGCCGCTGTCGTGGATGACTACGTGGGCTTGGGTTTTGAGCTCACGAGGCAAGGGGTCTTTCAACCCTCGCCGGATTTCACGAGGTATGTACGATTACCCTTGAAGAGGTTCGTGGATTACATGCGCGACTTTTTGTTTGATGCTGAAGAAAGTAAGGTTAGTCTCCGATAAACCCCGTCAATTAACTCCGGTCTTGAACAAAGTATCAACGCTCCAGAGGCACCCAGAAGAGCGCCTCCTAGAGCATCAGTGGGATAGTGAACACCGACATAGATCCTTGAGAAGGAAACGAGAGCTGCTTCAACCGTCAATAAGAAAGCCCACTTTCTATTCATTCTGATCAGAGAAACGATCGCTCCCCCTACGACTATCAGCGTGTGGCCGGATAGAAAACTCGAATCCATCTCAGGAGAGACTAGTAGACGAACATTGGAAAGCGCGTCGTATGGTCGAATCCTGAAGTCAACTATCTTAACTATTTCTCCGGCAGTGGTTAATACAATAAAGAGAATCAGGAGCATCAGCCCGTTCTTTTTTTGTCTCTCGTCTCCGAAGAGGAGGAATGCGATGATGAGTCCACCCAAACGACTTCTCTACCGTAGAGGCTTAGGCTAATCATTATTACGTCAAGGATCGGTGAAGGGTTCCACTGGTTTACAGCGATGAAAAAGATTTTATCAACAGATTGTGTGAGTCCGAGGAAGACTGAAACATCAAGTATGACAAATAGGGTTCCTAAAACTACTCCTAAAGAAATAAGGCTATTCGCTTATTTTTGATCATCCTCTATCATCCAGATCGAATGCGCGCGTACACGAAATAATATATAGAGTCCGCTCTTAAGCGACTTTTTTTTATTCAAGACAACGAATAACATAGATGCAATGACTAGTAATCCACCCATCCTCCTAGTAGAAAATAACGAGAGAGAAGCTCAATTATTGAAGCGAATACTGGAGGGTGAGAGCTTCAATGTTGATGTCGTCTACAGTGGCTGGGCCGCACTTGAGTGGATTAAGGATAGAAAATATGCTTCAGCTATAGTGGACTTCGTGTTGCCCGACATGAAGGGGGATGAGTTGGCTGATAGGATCAAGCTTGAATATCCGGGGATGAGGGTCATCTTGTTGACGGGTTTTCTAAAGGCTATTGATGCGAGGAAGCTTGACAAGTTCAAGTACGTTTTCGAGAAACCAGCTGATCCCAGAAAGATTATCGAAGCCATGAGAGAAATAACGAGGGATTTCAAGTAAGTGTACTAGATATTGTCTAATATTCGCGAAACGTGTATCGATGGACTCTATTTTCTCCTGGTTAAGGAGATGATAGCCACTAGGAGGAAGGCTACACCTGCATAGAGCTCGTTAGCTGTTAGGTACCAAACGACGCCAGCTATAATGGCCGCCGGCAAAAGAAATAGGAGGGCGCCTACCACCATGATGATTATTAGACCGATTAAGACGAGTACGCCTGCTGCTATTATAGTCTCCATCGCGAGGCCAACCTGGCTTACAAGCATCGAAGACAACATGACTAACCAATTATTAAGCGACACCGAGTTCTCACCATCCCATTTAACATTTTTTTTTCATTTTTTCAATCGTGTCGTCAATTACCCGTGACAACGTTCCTTCCCTGTAGGAGCCTTATGACCACAACGATTATCGCGATAACTATTAAGATGTGAATTAACTCTCCCCCGATTCCGGTGATGAAACCCAGTAACCAGAGAATCACGAGTATCGCCGCTACTGTCCAGAAGAGATCCATGCTAGATCATCCCGATTATTTTTTAGTAATGAATGTTTATAAACCGTTACCCTATGCAACTATTCCCTGACCCAAATTTATTTTTCTTTAATCCCTGTTTATATAAGCAACGTGCGCAGAGACCACGATCACGAACCCATACTTAGTGAAGATGGCGATGATCTCCTTGTATATCCTTATCATCACAATCGCTCCCAAACTCAGTCCACCTTCCCCTACACGAATGCACGAGTGTAATCGAGCGAACGCGCACGCGAGATTCATAAACACGGATTCCCAAAGAAACCATACTTAGACCAGAGCAAAACTTTGTGATTGGTAATGTACTCCGAAAACTATCCCCCTCACCTCAATTCAACCTTCATCAATGAGGCGAGCAGAAATCGAATCAAAAAAGAGGATGTCACAATCGTAATTCCAACCCTAAACGAGGAGAATGCAATTGAACTTGTTTTAAAAGATGTACTCCTCGAGGGATACCCAAAAACGTTGGTCATCGACGGTAACTCGGCCGATAAAACCGTCAAGATAGTTGAAAAAATGCGGGTTCCCATATACACTCAGAGCGGCAGGGGCAAGACAGGCGCCATAAAGACGGCACTCAACTACATCGAGACCCCCTACTTCGGAGTCATTGATGGCGACTGTACCTACTCGGCGAGGGACATCGAGGCGCTGCTCGAAAAGGCGCCGTACTATAGTCAGGTAATTGGGGCTAGGCGAGACAGGGCCAACATTAAGCTACTTAATCGCCTTGGAAACAACGTGATTAACCTGATATTCAATATTACTTATGGAACTAGGCTCACTGATGTCTGCTCAGGGTTATATGTTCTCGATACCTCCTTCGCGAAGAAGCTGGTTCTGGAAACCGGTGGCTTCGATGTCGAGGTGGAGATCGCGGCTCAGGCCGCTGCGTCTAATAGAGTTGCTGAGGTCCCGATATCGTATAGTAGTCGCGTAGGTGTGCAGAAGCTCGATCCACTTAGAGACGGGTTCCTGATAATGTCTAGTATTATTAAGCTTAGTAGGATGCATAACCCTCTGATGTTTTACTCTTACCTCTCCGGGTTCATCTTAGCTATCGCCGGGTTTGGGCTCACTGTTTTGGATATTTTTGTTCCTTTTAATTATCTCTCTTTTTCGTTCATGTATCTTGGTATATTGTTTATTGGGGCTAGCATTTTGCTTTTAATGATGGCTACGTTTCTATCTCAGTTAAAATATTTGGCTAAGAAATAATCTGTAAGCAGCTAAGCTCGAGTATTGATATTGGATCTATGCACGCACAAGTTGTTTTGTCGATTAAATTTGCGCTTCGCTTTGATGATTGTTTACAGGGTTGCTAAGTGGAGGTGTTTCTCAGGTAAAGAGTCGCGGGGTGCGCGTTTTCTAACCAAGTTACATTTAAAAATAACGTCTACCCAAAATATTTTAATTGGTTCATGCGTTGATCGAAGACGACCCTCTAGCTGAAAACTCAATTAGAGTACTTCTAGTCGACGATGAGCCCAGCCAAATGGAGCTTACGAAGCTGAATCTAGAGCAAGCCGATCCCGCCTTCACTATAGCATTGGCACCAACGCCAGCAGATGCCCTGAAGCATCTATCCGATCAAACAATCGACTGCATCGTCTCCGACTTCGTAATGCCGGGGATGAACGGAATACAGCTCTGCGCCGAGGTAAAGAAGACGAAAACAATCCCCTTCATAATCTACACCGCAAGAGGAAGCGAGGAAGTGGCATCAGCCGCATTCGCCATCGGCGTCGACGACTACGTCAAGAAGGAGCCGAACCTAGCCCACTACAAAGTACTGGCAAGAAGGATCAGACACGCCGTAGAGAAGAGTTGGGCGGAAAATAGGTTCAAGAGTAGTGAGGACAAGTATCACATCCTCTTCTCCAACATGCTGGACGGTTTCGCCTACTGCAAGATGATATACGACAAAGAGGGCAAACCAGAGGGCTTCATCTACCTAGAAGTAAATGATGCCTTCGAGAAGCTAACCGGCTTGAAGAGGGAGGAAGTCATTGGAAAGAAGGTCTCTGAGGCTATACCGGGAATCAGAAAGGGAAACCCCGAGGTCATCGAAACCTATGGAAGAGTCGCCTCAACCGGGCACCCCGAGACCTTTGAGCTCTTCTTCAAACCACTAAGGATGTGGCTATCGATCTCTGCCTACAGCCCGAAGGATGGGTACTTCGTCGCCATATTCGATAACATCACTCAGAGGAAGAAAGCTGAATCGGTTATGTCCGCGACCAATAAGGAGCTGACCGAGACCAATGCAGGGCTTCAGGTGTCGAATATAGAGTTAGCAATGGCTAGGGAAGATGTGCAGGAACACGCTAATCGACTTGAGGGTTTGGTGGCGAATGGGGAGGCTAAGCTGCATGATAGCGAGGAGAGGCTCCGTAGGTTAGAGCAGATGGACACGATTAGCAGGATTGGGGCGACCGTGGCGCATGATCTTCGCGGGCCGCTTGTGGCCATCAGTCAGGCAGCGGAGATGGCAAAGGCGAAGCAAGAGCTCTCAGATAAGATGCTGGGGTTGATCTCTAACAACGCTGAGAGGTCCCTCCAGATGATTGAGGCGTTCAGGGAGGGTACTAGAGAGGTGAGGGTTGTCAAGAAGAAGGTGGATCTATCATCTCTGGTTAAGGAGGTTGTTGAGACGATGCCTAGACCCGGGAATGTTACCCTCGACATGCACTTGGGTAAGAGACTGAGTGATGTGTCTGTTGACCCTGACTTGATTCGTAGGGTGCTCGATAATCTGGTTCGGAATAGCGTGGAGGCGATGCCTGATGGGGGTAGGCTCGCGGTTTCGGCTAGGCGAGATGGTGAGGATGTGGTTGTTGAGGTCAGTGATACCGGTATCGGGGTGAAGGAAGAAGACAAGAAGCATCTCTTTGAGCCACTGTTCACTACTAAGAGAGGGGGTGTTGGGCTCGGACTTTACTTTGTTCGGATGGCTGTGGATGCGCATGGTGGTGCAGTGAGCTTCGAGTCCAAGTTTGACGAGGGTACAACCTTTACGGTGAGACTTCCCACCTCATAGTGACTTTCTAGATGCGCGCGCGTTCCAAGCTCTCAACCTAAACCTCGTAGTGATTGAAATTATCTCCATGACAACTTTTCCGAAAACCGTATTTTATTAAAATCGTCCAAATATCTTCAAGGCGTTTACATTGATTCATGTTCAGTGTATTCATTTACTCCATATAAAGGACACTTGAAATATGAGCACGCACGCGCATGCCATGATGAAAAGGTTTCATATATTTACTTGATAGTTTAATATCTATCGAGTGATATTAAATTGGAAACCTATTTAATATATCTGATAGTGTGTTTCTGCATACTCTTGACAGTTGGACTATTTGTATTACCAATTATGCCTTCATTAGATTACTCTAATCCAATTATTATCGATGTCCAACATACTGAAAAGGAGTATGTAACTAAGACTCAAAAAGTAGTATCTGAGAACGTCCCTCTAGGCGCGATTACCTTCAAGACAATAGATTTTTCACTCTCCCAGGGGCAGACGATAAAGGTTCAGTGGTCAAGCACAAAGCAGGTTTCGTTATTTGCGGTGATGAAGCAGTCCACTTATGATAGTTTCTATAAAAGTATTGTACTGACGCTGGGCGTGGCTGGCGCAACTGCGTTTATCACTGATGGTCTTTCTATCCCGCTAATTACATCTCTAGTAATCCCAAGATTACCTGACCTATTGAAAAGCCTAGGATTTGTAGCTTATTACACCATGAACTCTTCTAGAGATACAAAAATACTGAATTTAGAAGCAGGACCATACAAAGTCGTTGTATTCGGCGTACGTGCGCGTTCAGGCTCATCTATGATTAATCTCACGTACGATTATCAGGTTCTTGAGGACGTGATTAAACATCGACCTGAGACTCATTATCCTTCCAAGAAAATTACCATATGGCAGTGGCTTTTTACAAAAAATTCTAGAAAACCCAAATACGCGAGTAACGGATAACAGGGTTAAACATTCATTGCCTAGAAATGATTCATAATAAAATTACGTATAGCTCTGTGATTAATCATAGTTTCGACGATCTTTTTCGTGGCTTTGATTAGTTGCGCATCAAATAATCGAGTGATAACTAACGAAAACACGAACACAAAAATACCTATGAATATTCCGCCAACGACATTTATTGTACCAAAGAACAAGATTATGAGCGCTGTAACAATGCCACTTATCAGTCCCATTATTGAGGACCTTATGATAAAGTAGAGTCTCTGCAACCATATAGAGAGCAAAAGTACCTTGATTATTGCTCTTTTTCCGGTCTCATTTTTATCTTCAGATGCTACACTTTCTACCTGTTTTAGCATATGTTTTGTATAATTAATGTCTGATAACTGTAATATCATATTTGCATACGTAGCGTCGGATAAATCTGTGGAAGTCGCGCTTTCAAGCTCTGTTAGAATTCTCTGTGATATTTCCTCTACTTCATTATCGACTGCTCTAACAAAGGGAGTTGTATTATTTTTATCAACCAACACGATTCACCCTAGATTCAACTAATAGAAGTTCTAAATTATAAAAAGAAATATTGATGAGTTCTATTTTCTCTGGGTCAAGGAGAATATAGCCACTAGGAAAAAGGCAACACCGGTAAATAGTTCGTTTGCGGTTAGGAACCATACGATGCCGGCTATAATGGCAGCCGGGAGGAGAAAGAGCAGGGCGCTTAACAATAATGATGATTACTAGGCCAATTAAGGTGAGGACGCTAGCGTGCGTACGCTCAAGTTAATATGTACGCGTTTCTTCATTTTGAATCAGTATGAAAATAATGTATAAACTAGTCTACATGAGTATCCTTCTCCTAGGGATCATCATCGCGTTAGCCCAAT
>JBEKDF010000058.1:0-11824 GCA_050014495.1 Bathyarchaeia archaeon | reverse complement strand
GTTGAAGGGGATGGGTTCTACGAGAAGGTGAGGGGTTTGGGATATGCCCGGGATTGCCCCCAAATTCGGTGAGGGGGATTATGACCATTTTTAACCATTTTAGGGACAAGCCAGCGCGCGCGTATTAATGCATAGATTGTTGCGCATACTGAAACCTACCAGTTGTGGGTTTGGGTGTGTGTGGATAAGACTATGACCCCGGTGAGTTAGTTGAAGGGTCAGATACCGAACATCCGGGCCGGGTTCACCGACAAAATCGCCTGCTTCTCCGAGCAGGTCAGGCTCCCCAGACTGTTGATCCAGTTAACCGAGTCCACCATCTCCATAGGGCAGGGGTAGTCTGTCCCGAATACGACCCTATCGATCCCCACAGTGTCTATCAGGAATCGGAGAGTCGGTTCGCTGAAGGTGGCACAGTCGTAATAGAAATTCCCAACGTACTGGCTCGGAGGCTTGGAGATCGACTGGCGGGATTCCTCAGCCGAGTACTTGACCATGTAGTCCAGCTTCGCTGCCTCCCAGCCCTTGTCCATTCGGGCGACCCCGAAAGCCACATAGCCGCCCCCGTGAAGCAGACAGACCTTCAGCTTGGGGAAGCGATCGATGATCCCACCCTGCACCAGAGCACCAAAGGTGAGGACTCGCTCCACCAGGTTGCCCACGGTGTTCTCGAGGAAGTAACGAGGGATCCGCTGCGCCACGATCGTGCTGCCCTGGTGGAACTCGACGACGGCTCCCAGCCGCTCGACGGCCTCCCAGAAGGGGAGGAACTGCGGATCGTCTAGGGTGTATCCGTTGATATGGTCCTTGATGGTGACGCCTTTTAGCCCGAGATCGGTTACCGCCCGCTCGAGCTCAACTACCGATGCCGCTACGTCCTGCATGGGAAGAATGCCCAGGCCCACGAACCGATCTGGGTACTCATCGACCATGGCCGCTACCTCGTCGTTGCAGGCCCTGACAGCTGCCTTAGTGAGCTTTGGGTCACGGTCGTATTTGTTGAAGTCGCCATAGAGGGTGAGTGCCTGCATATCCACTCCAAGCCGGTTCATGTCGGCGATCCGCTCTTTCAGCGTCCAGTGGTTCCGGGGGTTCTCAAGCTCGCCGTGCTCGGCGGTGAACCCGTACCAATCATGACCGGTTCGAACTGCCTCTAGGAATGGGCGCGGGTTCAAGTGATTATGGACGTCGATGACCTTCATTCGTTTCTCCTCACAGAGTCGCTGACTGTTGTCAGCTCCAATTCACTGAGCCATGTGCATATTAAAACATCAACGGTCTGTAGATCGATTATGCCATGCGCGCGCGTTTAGTTTTGCACCTTGGCCTTATGTGTTTATGAAATTTAAGTTATGCACACACAGCGAACCTCCTAAATAGAGCGTTGCACAATTCAGTAACACTTGTCTATTAATCGGAGTATAATAATAAAATCAATTCGTTTAGCCTTAGGCATTGGCATAATAAATATTGTCCTCAGTTTAATTCTATCTAATGCTTATTTCGGGAGAATCGAGATAAACAATATTACAGGAATTATTGGCGACATCACTTTTTTAGAGTCAGGGCTCCTCTTCCTCTATGGATTTATTGGTGCATATTCCAATAACCCACGTTTGAGATGGAACAATAATGATGAAAATAATTCAACAATTGTTCGTAGTAGAAGCATATTGGTAGTACCGACTAAAAGACGTATGGAACTAGTTGACGATGTAAATCCAAGCAAGCAGGAAAGACCTTTCATATCTATCCTATGCGGAGCAATCCTTCTAGCTGAAATCATTGTACTAGCCATATTGGTTGTTTAACATGCACGCATAAACTCACTTTTGCTAATGCGCGCGCGGTGGAAGATAATTTCGCAGCTCTCCTGTACGTCGCGCGAGCATTAGTGCCGCTTGGGGTGGCTCTTAAAGAAGTCCCAGATAACATCAGCAGCATTGCTTGGCCACTCGTGATCCCCACCAATAAACGTGTATAAGACGACCTCAGTGCCCTTCAAGCCGTTGGAGTAGACACTTTTAACTGGATTCCCGGTGGTGTTTTGAGCGGTCTTACTACACCCATCATGATCCACCCAGAAGGTAACAGAATCATGAACTGACAGAGACGAAAAACCGAAGACGCTCGCGTTTGCACCGTAGTAATTCGGATCACCCGTTCCCATTAAAACGATGACGGATACGGGCTGTGAGGGGTTGTCGATTATTCGAATAGGAGCAATGGTTTCATTCATGTGTCCCCCAATCGAACCCGCGACCGGGGCGATAGCAGCTATCTTATCGGAGAGCTCAGCGCCTAGACGGTACGCCATCATCGCGCCAGCGGAGAATCCCGCAACGTAGATTCTGTCTGGATCGATCCTGTAAATCTGTTCGGTTCTGTAGATGAGCTCACGTATGAAGCCCACATCATCCATGTTATTCTTGTAGGCCTCCCCGAATCCGAACGCCACATTCCAGCCGAGTCCTATTCCCTGGGGGTAAACGACGATGAAGCCTTCCTCATCCGATTTATCCGTTGGGAAATAGCTCTGCGTGAGGAGCATGTCCTCCGTAAATCCATGAAGCATGATTACCAGCGGCGTCGGCTTGCTTGAATCGTAGATCTGTGATATGTGTATGCTGTAGGTTCTGTTATAGCCCCCCCACGTGAAACTCTGAGTCTTCGTCGTTCCAAGCGATAGTGAAGATGGCAGAGGTGTTGTGCTGTGAGTCTGGATCGTGGATGATCCATGACTAGGTATGGAGACCGTGCCAGGTATTAGTCCGAGGAGGTATGCTCCGACGCCTGCGACGACCACTATGATTATGATCACGATCGCCTGAACCTGAGTCAGGGCACTCCTACGCTGAATCACTCCTTCATCTACCTTCCATTTTAGATTTTAGTAATTAAAACTGCTCAAAATACGCGGTTGTTTGATTTAATATTTACGTTTATTGACTGGACCCTCTTATTTTACGGAGTTTTCGCGTATGGGAATTATAGATGTATCTTCACTTACGTTGGGAATTACTCAGAATTATCTGCTTGCGCGCGTCGCTAAATAACTATTTGAATGTTATTTACGGTTTAGCCTCAGTGTAACTCTGATCGCTCACGAATCGCTCTAATGCCTTCACATCATTGGCTGAACAACAATACAAGCCATAGGGATAAATAGCTTCTCCACGATGTGTGCATTTGCGCGCATAGAAGAGTTACAATTGTTTTGGAGATAACTCGGGCCGCGTGTGCTCATGTAAATTGCATGAAAAATGCTACTAGCTTCTTCCTGAGAGAAAGTCGTTGACTGTTGGAAAGGGCGGGTCGGCCCCCTTTAACGATATTCTCCCAGTCGGGCACACATTGTTACAGTAGTTACAGGTTATACATGTCTGCGACGTCTCGGGGAACGAGACTATCTTCTTGTCAACCCCCCGGCCTACAAAGCCAATTGCTCCACCTGTAGCCTCGATGCATTTTATGGTGCATAGTCCACAGAGTATGCAGTTATATTTGGTCTCTTCCCCGATTGAGCTGAAACGATTAAGATCTGCATTATATTCCTTAGAAAGTCTATAGAGGTCAGCCTTTATATTAGGGCCGGAACCAACGATTGCTAGTTCGATTATTGTCTTCCTTAACCTATCGATCTTTTGTGAACGAGTCGTCACCTTAAGTCCTTCTTCAACGGGGTAGCTACAGGCTGTGACTATACTCCCCCTTTTCCCTTTCTCAATATACACCGAGCAGATTCTGCAGCAACCGAGGTGATCCAGATTCTCATGGTAGCAGAGTGTAGGAATATTGACACCTGATTGCTTTGCAGCCTCAAGTATTGTCATGCCTTCCCTGGCTCTCACTTTCTTCTCGTCTATCTCAAACTCTATCGTCTTCAATTTAATCCACCAATCCTATCTGCTTGGCCGCGCCTCTAGATATCTTCACAACAGCGTTGCTTGGGCAGAGGTCGTAACATGTTCCACACTTTATGCATTTACTCTGGTCAATTCTTTGTGGTTTCCTCTTCTCCCCGCTAATAGCTGCTGTGGAGCAGTTCATTGTACATTGGAGACAAGCCTTGCAACTTTTCTCGTCTATGGAGTACTCGATGAGGGCTCTACAATGCTTAGCTGGGCAGACTTTCTCCTCAATATGTGCTTCCCATTCGTCTTTGAAGTAATTCATTGAAGTTAATACCGGGTTGATCGCGGTTTTACCTAGTGAGCAGAGACTCGTTGTCTCCATTGCCTCAGTCACGTCTCTAATTATCTCGAGGTCGGAATGTTTTCCCATTCCCTCACATATTCTGCCGAGTGTGGCTGAAAGCACCTTTAGCCCCTCGCGACATGGTATGCATTTTCCACAGGACTCCTCGAGTAGGAAGTCCACGAAGTACTTTGCAGCGTCCACCATGCAGGCATCCTCATTCATGACCACCATCCCTCCTGAGCCCATCATTGAACCTGCCTCTGATAGGGAGTCGAAGTCTACCTTGAGATCTAGGAACTGCTCCGGGATGAATCCGCCAGAGGGTCCTCCAATTTGCACGGCTTTAAACCGCTTACCACCTCGCACGCCTCCACCTATCTTGTAGACCATGTCTCTGAGGGTGATTCCCATTGGAACCTCTACAAGGCCGGTGTTATTCACATTACCCACGAGGGAGAAGATGTTGGTGCCACTGCTACTCTCCGTACCAACACTCTTGTACCACTCGGCGCTGTTTAAAATAATAATCGGGACATTCGCCCATGTCTTCACGTTATTCAGGCAAGTTGGCTTCCCGTCGATGCCCCTCTCGGATATGTGTATGTACTTGGGCCTCGGTTCGCCGACTCTACCCTCAATCGCCTCAACAAGTGCGCTTGACTCCCCAGAAACGAAGGCTCCTGCACCTGAGTGGACCTTTACATCGAAGCTAAAACCCGACCCCATAACGTTACTACCAATCAGACCATACTCCTTAGCCTGGGCTATGGCTGTTTTCACATTGGCGAATGCGATGGGATACTCCTCTCTAATATATATGTACCCCTTCGAGGCACCTATAGCGTACGCTCCTATCATCATGCCCTCTAGTACCTTGTGGGGGTTTCCCTCCATGAGGGATCTATCCATGAAGGACCCGGGATCCCCTTCGTCGCAGTTTACTATTACATATTTAGGGTCTCCAGGGGCATCCCTGGTTGCCTCCCACTTACGCCCCGTCGGGAAGCCGCTACCGCCACGACCCCGTAGACCAGACTTCTTGACCTCTTGGATCACCTGCTCTGGCTTCATATGGAATAGAACCCTGCTCAGGGCAGAGTATCCACCAATCGAAATGTAGTCCTCGATTTTTTTCGGATCAACTCTCTCATTATCGCTCAGCAGCAACCTACGCTGGTATTTGTAGAATGGTATGTCTTCTAATCGCTCAGCGGTTTTGCCAGTCTCAGGGTCTCTTAGGAGAAGCCTTTCGAGAGGTTGACCATGCTCCAAAGACCTTGTAACAATCTCGTCGATATCTTCAGGAGAAACCTGGAAGTAGCTGATGCCTCCTGGATAAACGGTGAGCCTGGGTCCTTTCTCGCAGAAGCCGAGGCACCCGGTTTCCTTGATCTCGACAATTTCCTCTAGACCCTGATTTGAGAGTTGTTCTTTCAGCATCTTCAAGAGGCTCTGCGACCCAAGAGCCACGCACCCCGTACTGGAGCAAACCGAGATAGTCACCTTTTGAGAAACAGATTCCTCTTGGATCTCCTTCCTAAGCTCTTCAAGCATATTCGGCCCCGTTATTTCACGTGACATCATAAACTATTCCTCACTTAAACTTCTCCAGGACAGTATCCAGGCCCTTAACATCCATTTTACCGAAGTATTCCCCATCTATGGCTACCATAGGCCCCATCGCACAGCATCCCACGCAGTTCACGGTCTCGAGGCTAAATCTTCCATCAACAGTTGTCTCTAGGGCACCTATCCCGAGTCTCCTCTCCAGTCCCTCAATTACAGCCTGTGAACCTCGGACATTGCAGCTTGTACCATTACATACTCTGATGTGGTGTCTTCCCCTGGGCGAGGTCGAGAATGCTTTGTAGAAAGTCGCTACCTGATAGACCTGTCCATAGGGTATCTCCAGCTGCTTGCTGACCTCCAATATCATCTCCTGTGGAAGCCAACCGTAATCATGTTGAATATTGAGCAGGATTTGAATCAGGGATCTCTTCTCAAACCCATACTTGCTAAGGATTCTCCTTACGATCTTTCCAACCCCTTTAAGATTATTCTGTCCTCCACTCGGAGGTGTCGAATTAATGGATCTGGGGGTCGCGCTAACCTCTTCAGATAACTTTACTTTGTATCTACATTGGGGGCAAGTTGCGTAGAACCTGTTTTCTCCGCTATAGTCCCACATGTATCCACAGTGTTGACACTCAAGTAACAACTACCTACCTACCTCCTGATTTTAAGTCATTACGAAATTAAAATATATACTTTTCAGAAATACCATTATAATGAATATATATGTACATATACAACCATGATGGAGCAGCGTAAAATTGTAGCTCTTGGTCAGTCATCGCTCGTAGTATCCTTACCAAAGGACTGGCTGAGAAGCAACAATATTTCTCAAGGAGATTGGCTCTCCTTACAACCCTTGTCCAATGGAACACTCTTCGTTTACCCCACAAAAAACATGACGAATGATGTGAGAAGCATTTCCCTAACGATCAGTACAAATGAAAAAGATGCTTCAATTACGCGAAAAATAATCGGAGCTTACATGGATGGACACACCTTAATTAATCTCATATCCGAAAAAATCTTCACCATCAACCAGCAGGCAGCTATTCGACAAATATCGAATATCCTTTATATGATGATAATCAAATCTGATGCGAACAGCATAACACTCGAGACTTTAATTGATGAAGATAGGGCCTCAATTTCATCCAGTGTAGAAAGAATTCACCTCATTACATACTCTATGTTTAGAGACACTATTAATGCTCTTATAGTAGGAGATAAAGTCCTTGCTGAATCCGTCTTACCCTTGGAGAATGACGTTGATCAACTTATGTTCTTTTTACTGAGGCTAATCAGGAGCTGTGCGCAGAATCTTTCTTTAGGTAATCACTTGAGACTAGATCCACTCGACTGTCTAGATTATCAGAACCTTGTTCAGAGCATCGAAAGGATAGCGGACCATATATCCGCAATTGCGAAAATCATAGCGAGATTAACCCCTGTTGAGGAAAAACTAACTATAAACGTGTCGGAGAACCTAATTAAGGCAGCAGAGATGACTCTCGCTTCATATGATCTCGCTGTCCGATCTTTTTTATCATCTAATATTGATTCTACAAATGAGATAATTGACCGTGAAGTGATTGTCAATAATCTCTGCAATGATTTAATTAAGATGCCCATAGTGGACGGATACAAAAGCACTTCGTTGAGCGATTTTAGTTTCATCAAAGAGAACATCAAACGTATAAGTCAATACGTATCAGACATCGCTGAGATAACTATAGACAGAGCCTACAAAAGAACTATAGAATAAAAATTTCATTAGGAACAATTTTTGGTCATGTAAGTGCGTGCTCAAAATTATGGCGCGGGATCTCACCCCATAACAATTTTTCAATTCAGAAGTGTTTCACTTTCTACCACGCGCGCGCGCATACTTAAAACTCTGCTCATTATAAGCTAAAAGGTATCCGCAGTCTCGTGCTTCTCACGCGTTCCTCCAATATATTTCTAATTTACACTAGATTTCAGTGCCTCTGATCTATTTTCCCCCCTCAAAAATATGGCAATCTGATAGACCTGTCCATAGGGTACCTCTAGCTGCTTGCTGACCTCCAATATCATCTCCTGTGGAAGCCAACCGTAAGTTTCCTGGATCTCTGCTAAGATTTGCGTGATGGATTTTTTATCGTTGCTGTATTTTTGTAGCAGTTTCCAAACTACATCTACCACACGTTTATCATTGGTTTCCTCAACGTTGGGTTCCCAGTTTTCCTCTGATTTTATCATTGGTTTTTGGATAATCCTAACTTTGTATCGGCACTGAGGGCAAGTAGCCCAAAAGTTATGGTTACCTTTGTAATCCCAAGTGTAGCTACAGTGACCACATTCTAGCCTCATACTACCGACCTACCTATTTTTGTTATAACAGTGACTTATAAATATATACAATATTTATAATAATTACTGCTTCGTGGACTATCAAGTAGCGGTTAGAACACCGATCAACAAACCCACAGCCCACTCACCCATTAATCAACACATTATCCAACGCCACCTTACCAACCAGCTCCCTCGCGATGTTCCCCAGCGTCTTCGCCATACACCCCTCACCGAAAACCCGCTTGAACGTCGAATAAGCCGTCTCCACGGCCCACCGCCGCCCATAACCAGAGAGCCTAGCCCACCCATCGTAGCCGAGACGCTTAACCAGCTCCACCGCCCGACGCATGCGCGCGCGGGTGTCGTCTGTGCTGACCTCCATCGCCACCACCTCATGGGTGTCGATGCGGACGGCGAAGTGAAGCTTCACGTAGCGGCTCTTCTTCCCGTGCACCCGCTCCACCCATCCCCCGGCCTTGTGGACCTTGACTCCGTTGGAGTCGACGGCGATTGTGACGGGTTCGGTGGATTCCCTGAGGCTCCCGTAGGGGTCTGTGTTGAGTCGGAGGATGCGTTTCCTGAGTCCTGAGTAGTCGCCTGTGGTAGGTCTGGGACGAGTGTGTGGAGTGTTCTGGTGAAGCCTTCGAGTTGGCGGTGGGGCATTTGGTAGAGGTATCTTACTGCTGCTAGGAGCTCTACGTAGCTGTTGGCGAGTTTGTATCTGGGTCCTGGTCTGCCTTCGTTCATCTTTTTGAGTTCTTTTCCGTGGTTTTTCAGTGATTGTGTTTCTAGTATTAGTTCTCCTCGCCGGATGAGCCTTTGATCGGTCTCTTTCCAGTCCATTGGTTAGAAATGTGCCCTGTTTGATCTATAAGTTTTACTGATACTCCACAAAACAATAATTACTTATATGTGCACGCATGTTATGGAGTTGCTTAGTTGATCACTGAACCGCGATACTTCGTCCAGAACCTCTATCCAGCTTTCTCTTGATAATCGTCTCAAGGACACCGTTTCGGTAAGTGCTTGTGGCAGATTCTTCATTCACGTCGAAGGGCAACTCAAGCTCCTTATGGTATCTATGCTCAGGATTTGTAACATCTATAGTGAGTAACCTCTCTGTGGCGAAAAGTTGGATGTCTTCTTTCTCGACGCCTGGGAGCTCAGTAATTATTTTGACCTGATCTGGCTCTTGTATGACGTCAACCAGTGGCTCCCTTGCCTCCTGTAGGGACAGTGGTTTCTTATCTTCCCCTAATGTTGGGTTTGGCTTCATATTCCCGAACTCGCGGACGATAGGCTTTCCATCGGGTCCAACTTTGACTGAGTATCCATAGACGAATGGGCCATACTCCTTCCTCACGGATCCATCGGGGAGGACATGCTCCTGCGCGAGATCCTCTGGTACCTCGGCTTCTAATTCTTTGAAGAAGTCAGCCATTTCCTTCTCCATCTCTTCTATCATCCTCTCAAGGTCGGGGAAGAAGAAGGGTGTTCCCCGCTTCCTTCGTTTATCCCACTCCTCCCAGAACGACAAAACGTTGCACCGTGTAGATTGTGAAGATGCTCTCATTTTAAGGGTATCCCGAGTACCTTAAGAGACTCAACAGTGTAAAGCAAACTTGTATGCCGATCCTTGTCGCCTACAATGAGATAGCGCTAAAGAGTAGATATGTTCGCGCAGCTCTCGAACGTAGGCTAGTGGCCCAAATTGAGTATGTCCTGAGAAGAAATGGCTATAGCGAGGCCAGAGCTAAGAGACAGTTCGGCAGAATAATAATCAAGGGTGCACCCGCTGAGGCAGCCAAAGTTGTGGCTAACGTATTTGGGGTCGTCCATGCAATTCCCGCTGAGGATTCAAGTTCTGACATCAGTGACGTGCTCGAGTTGGCTGTAAGGGTAGCAAGCACAACGTTGAAGCTCAACTCGACCTTCGCAGTCAGGCCAAAAGTTGTTGGTGATCAGTCATACCGTAGCCATGACATCGCAGTGAAAGCAGGGGCAGCTATAAATGAGGCTAACAAAACAAAAGGGGTCAAAGTGAACCTGACCACTCCTGATGTCACAGTTGGTATAGAGGTGAGGGATAAGGAGGCTTATGCATACACAAACAAGATTGATGGTGTGGGTGGTCTACCATATGCCTCTCAGGGACGAGCCATAGCCCTCTTTAGCGGTGGCATCGACAGCCCAGTCGCAACATGGTTGATAATGAAACGAGGCGTTGAGACCCTCCCCCTTTTCATGGATCAGACACCATATGTGGGTGAGAGCTACATCAAACGAGCCGAGGAAGCATTTGCAGCAATCTCAAAGTACGCTCCATCTGAGGGCTTTACTCTCTACTCCGCTCCTATGGGCCCTGTAATGGAGATGATACTCAAGTCACCCGAACCCAGATTCACTTGTGTCCTCTGTAAACGATCGATGTATCGAATAGCTGAGGAGTTCTGCAAATTCAAAAGAGCTAAGGCCATTGTGACAGGTGAAAGCATGGGGCAGGTAGCGAGCCAGACCCTTGACAACCTATATGTCCTCGACTCAGCGGTCAATATACCCGTACTACGCCCCTTGATCGGGCTAGATAAGGTCGAAATAGAAGATAGGGCAAGAATCATAGGTACATACTCATTAACTGCACGCAAGGTAGAAGGCTGTAAAGTTGTACCCTCTACCCCAGCCACTACAAGCAGAATAATGAAAATAGAAGAGTTAGAAGCGAAACTAGAATTGGTTGACCTCTGCTTTGAGGTCGCCAAGAAGATAAAGCGCCTCTCCTCGGGCTAAAGATAAATTACAGACGCCTATTATCTGGTTGGGTACAATCATGGCTATACCACCCGAGGCTCTAGACGAGAGCATTGATTTAGACTTCACAGAGATCGAGGAGCATTGGAACCTCTATCAACTCAGCGACGGGACCAAATTAAAGGTCAAACTAATAGTAAGGGGGGTTAAAAGGCTAAACCAATTCGAGCCAGATGGAACTCCTATTTACCTCATCAACTCCATGAACGTTGTAAGAGCGATTGACATTCCAGTCGAAGTGAAAGCGAAACCGAAGAAGAGTAGTATGCCCCCGGTGTAACTCTTTGAAACTCAGGCTCCTTGCATCGACCCCCGCCATAGAAACTCTCATCGCGACTGCGATGCTAACTACGACCAGCGGTGCGTCACCTATTAGTCTCTTCCAAGGACTCTCAATTAAGCAAGCGAAGGTAGCGGAGATCGTAGGGAGGCTCGAGGTGCAACATGGGAGCATATTGGAACATAATAGGCTTGACTGGCTGCTCGAGGCAGGGGAGAGTGAGGTTCTAAAAATACTACTCGCGAACAAATTTTTCACTCTTACAAGACTAGTATCCAATGAGTGGCTCATGAGCGCAAATCTTCGAACCGTTCTCGAGTGTCAAACAGAAAAAAATGATTTCTCAAAGCTTCTCTTAGAGTCAATAAAAAATGTGGCTCCGTCCGTCTATGCATTTGGGAAGCACACATATTGAAAATAGAACTCTTGGCACACACCTCGAGCAAGGAACTTCTTGCCACACTCCCCGCGTCGGAGATCCCCGAAACAGAATTTCTTGGCCATCTCTCCTTCACATATGCCATCGAGGGAATAAGCAGAGCTTGCAGCCATCAACTGGTACGCCATAGAATGGCGAGTTTCAGCCAACAAAGCCAGAGATACATACAGGTAAAGAGACTAAGTGAACAT
>JBEKDF010000057.1:0-12147 GCA_050014495.1 Bathyarchaeia archaeon | reverse complement strand
ATATAACCACGACAAAAGAACCATAGAACCTAACGACTAAAACTTTCGCCCCTAAAAGACTGCAGAATATCACTATCTTTAAAGATTTATTGAATGTTCCATTTGGGGCGAAAGGACTGGGGCCATAGCCTTATCCCCCACATATACACGATACGACGACGGGGCTCGCCTCCGGCTTGCCCCACTAGATGGCGCGCGCGAACGGGTTAATAGATGAAGTAGGTGCCGAGACCTGTGAGGAGAGAGATGAGCCAGAGGATCATTGTGGCTCTCATGATGAGTTTACCCCTGCAGCCGCTTGGGTTGAGGCGGTTGCGGATCCACCTGATGACAATGTAGACGGCGAGAATCTCTGCTATCGTCCCGGATACTATGTGGGTGATGTTGCCGAGCCCCATGAGCGTCGTTAGGTTTGGGACGTAGCTTGTGGGGGAGGCGAGGAAAAGGGGGAGCATGATAGCGAGGATGGCGGTCGTGTGTATGGCGACAGCGGCTAAGAGAACTTGTCCATGTCTAGCAAGGTTTCCCTTTCTGAAGAGCGCGTAACCGTAGAGGAGGAGAGCGAGGATGGCGAATTGCGTAATGAGGCTGATGGTGGGAATGTCCACGGAGCCTAGAGGCGAGTTCGGGATTAAGGGTTTTATGTTTTCAAATCCTAGTATTCCTTTATGTGCACGCGATGCGCCCTCTTTCACGCCTCCCTCCCCTCGCAGTTTGTGCCTAGGCTTTATCAAGTGATAAATCGCCTGATGATGGTTAAGATCAGCAAAATCCGCGCGCGCGGCAAGAGTATGGGCTCTGTACGGTCCATGGATGCTTTTTTTGGGGCTATGACTTTATCTAGTTGAGCCTCTTTATCGCCATGGGTATTCTGGAGCGCGTCTGCGTCTTCGGAGCTGGTACTCTCGGCTGGCAGATCGCACTACAATGCGCGAGTCATGGCCGTCCGACCAATCTATATGATATCTCGACAGAGGCCCTGGAGAATGCTTCGTCGAACATCTCGAGGAAACTTGACTCGTGGGTTGAGGCTGGGGAGGCTTCAATCGTTGAGAAGGAATCCGCTATTAAACACATTAATGTTGAAACGGACCCAGCCAAGGCCATCGAGGGGGTAGAACTTGTCATCGAGGCGGTACCGGAGAGACTCGACTTAAAGAGGAAGGTCTTTGCCGATCTGGACACCCTTTGTGACCCAGGTACTATTCTTACCACAAACAGCTCATCGATCCGGGTGTCGTTGATCGAGGATGCAACGAAGAGGCCTGACCTTGTTTTAAACACACACTTCTACTCTTTCCCCTGGAGGAGCAGGGTCGTAGAACTCATGAGGGGGACCAGAACCTCTGAGGCGACCCTGACGCGTGTGAGCGACTTTATGAGGTCCATCGGGATGGTCCCGCTGGTAGTCAGGAAGGAGAGTACGGGCTTCATCTTCAACAGGGTGTGGCGTGCTGTCAAAAGGGAGTGCTTGCACCTCGTTGACGATGGGGTCGCGTCCTTCGAGGATGTTGATCGGGCCTGGATGTGCTTCTATGGGACTGAGGTAGGGCCCTTTGGGCTGATGGATAGGGTGGGCCTCGATGTGGTTAGGGACATCGAGAACGTCTATTATGGTGAGTCGCGTGACGTTAGGGATGCGCCGCCTCGGCTTCTGTTGGAGAGGATCGAGAGGGGGGACCTGGGGGTGAAGTCGGGTCGAGGGTTCTACTCCTATCCTGAGCCTAGGTATTTGGATAAAGATTTTCTTGAGCCGTGAGCAAATGGACAGATCAGGTGGATGGTTTCCTGCGGGACTTTAGGATATCGACCATGGACTTGTCCCTCCAGTCCTCGAGCTCCTCGTAGCTGTGCTCCCTGACCAGATCCATCTCGTGGACGCCTTCGACGGCCTTCTCGACAGCTGACTCTGGGGTCTCGGTCCATTTGGCCATGGTCTCGAGCCACTTGGCTTTGGAGACGTCTATGTGCCGCATCAGGTACTCGATGCCGCCCTTCCCACCTCCGAGGTGGTATGTCAGGTAGGGTCCCATGATTGCCCACCTGAGGCCAGGTCCGTTCACGATGGCCTTATCGACATCCTCGGCTGAGGCGACTCCGGTGTCCACTAGGTTTAGGGCTTCCCTCCAGAGGGCGGATGAGAGCCTGTTTGCTATGAAGCCGGGCACTTCCTTCCTCAGCACGACGGGTACCTTGCCTATGTCCTCCATGAGCTTGTAGGTTCTTTTGGTGGTGTTGGGGGAGGTTTGTTCACCCGGTGAGAGCTCTACGAGTGGGACGAGGTAGGACGGGTTCCATGGGTGGGCGACTATGCATCGCTCGGGGTGGCGCTTGGCGGCCTTCTGTATCTCACTCATCATTAGGCCTGAGCTGCTGCTTGCAAGGATTGCTTCGGGTTCCGCGGCTTCATCCATCTCGCCGTAGACCTCCTTCTTCGCTGCGTAGCTCTCGTAGACTGATTCCTGGACGTAGTCGGCTCCGGTCACCGCTTCGCTTAGGCTCGTCGTTTTCCTTAGGCGTCTGAGGGCTTTATCCGCGCTGCTTGCGAGTCCGGATGACTCTAGGAAGTTCATCTGCCTCTCGACTCGCCTGAGAGCTTCGTCTAGTTGTTCCTCACGCACGTCCTCGAGGGTGACTTGGTACCCCGACAGTGCGAAGAGTGCCGCCCATCCTTGTCCCACTAGTCCACTTCCGACGCAGGCGATCCGCCTGATTCCTTCGATTACCTCGTGCACTCTCCTTGGTTATGCTTAGACCTTTTTCAGGCCGAGGATCCTCCTCGTTTCGCTAGGGTCGGCTATGGGTCTCTCGAGCTCCTTGGCGATGTTTACCATTTTCCTGACGAGGTCGGCGTTGCTCTTCGCGTGCTCTCCCTTGCGGATGAAGATGTTGTCTTCGAAGCCGACTCTGACGTGGCCCCCCTGGATCATCGCGGCGGTGCACATGGGTATCTCGTTCCTCCCCAAGGCGCAGACGCTCCAGGTCCAGGTCTGCGGGATCTGGTCCAGGCTGTAGATGAGCGTCTTCATCGTCGGAAGGAAGCCGGTTCTACCCACCATGACGAACTGGATGTGAAGAGGGTCGATCAGTATCTTCTTCTCGGCGATCTGTCTGCAGGTGTTTATCATGCCGGTGTCGTAGACCTCGTGCTCCGGCTTCACCCCGGCGTCACGCATGTATCCGCACCAGCGTTCGATCATGGGTACGGTGTTAAGGAAGACGTCGCCTGTGGGGTGTTCAGCCCACCTGTTGATGGTGCCCATGTTGAGGCTCATCATCTCCTCTCCGAGCCTGCACTTCTCCTTCACGAGTCGATCCCAAACCTCCACGGGGTTCCCCACCCTGCCTCCTCCTGTGGTGACGTTGATCACAACGTCGACTCGCTCGCGGATCCTCTCGATGTACTCCCTGAGGACGGGGTTCGGATCCCCGGAGTAGGCCTCCCCCGATTCGGGGTTCTTGGCGTGGAGGTGCACCATCGATGCCCCCGCCTCTACGCTTCTCACCACCTCCGCCACCACCTCATCGACCGTCTTGGGAACGTATGGTGTGTCCTCCCTCGAGACGTACTCCCCGCCTGTTACGGCCGCGGTTATGATTAGATTTTCCAAACCTCCAAGTCTCCTGGTTTAAGGATAGGTGAACTGTCTATAGAGTCTTTCAATCAATCATGAGGGCTTGGTGAGCCCATTGCTGAGTTGGAGAGGATGATGTGAAAAACTGGTTGAGCTGACGCGCTTTTCTTTAACCATATAATGGTCTTGCGCTTGCAAGTTTCTATGCTAAGCGCGGGTGAACAAATCCGCTCGACTCCTCGAAGACTAATCACTTAACGCTCGGAGCTGAACGGAGTCTATCGGACCGACAGGTTTTAATGAAGTATTTGGTGTGATGCTAGTCTATGGCATATTATTATGCAAAGAAGAGGAAAGCTGAGGTAGCGAAATACTTCAACCAAGACGTTCTGAAGGCCTTCGGCGCTTTCGATGAGAAGGTGTTCGAGCCTGGTAGGCTCGACGTGAAGACGAAGGAGCTCTGCGCGGTCGCAGCCACCTACATAACGAGGTGCCCATACTGCATCGAGGCTCATTCTAAGAGGGCGTTGGCGGCGGGTGCAACGAAGGAGGAGCTTGCTGAGGTCATCGCCATCTCTGCGGCCCTGAACGCGGGTGCAAGCATGGCTCATATGAACTTCGCCCTCGAGGCGGGTGATGAGGTCGAGTACTTGGAAGATGACAAGGAAGACTAGCCAAGTGCGCGCAGCCTAATGTTGTATCAAACAAATTTCGAATTATTTCTGATTTATCCCCAAGCGCTCATCAAGAATCCCTCCAAGTTGCGTGCGTGTATTTTTTCATTGAATTTTTAGCGTTCTCGATTTTGCGCCAGGTTTCCTTGTCCGCCAAACCAGCTTCTCTAAGAGTGAAGCTGAGGTTACAGAGTTCCGTATAATCGTAGACATTGTCCTCTGAGAATCTCTCGATGTCCTGGCGCATTCCGTGAACCATCATTGCGTGTGCCCAGCCAGTTGGACTTGGAACTTTGAACTCTCTTAGTACCTTCCTGACAACCTCTATCTCCTCTGCATTTAGAATATTCCTAAACGTGGCGCCTCTCATGAGCTCGTCCTCCCTTTCTCGCATCTTCGATCTAATACTAGGGAATCCGTTTGCCTCGAGGACATCAAGCAGTATTTCGATTCTATCCAACGCCTGCTCCCCCTGTTTCTTTGATTACATCCATCAGTTCGCTGAAGCTGATCTCAAGTCCAAGGTACTCAATATATGGCACAAACCGGATGTACTGGGCCCTCTTCTGTACATCCAGATCCTCGCTGTCGACGTCGACTAATTCAACGGTAAAACCGTACATCTGGGCTAACGTCTGTATCATCGGCACCTGCTTCTTGCAAACATCACACCACTTCGCCGTGTATACAGTGACTTTCCTACGGTCACTCGGATTTGTTATTCGATAAGCACGGGCATATTTTGGCTCGTCAATTGCGTGTGCACGTTTTTTAGTGTTCATATCGGAGCTCACTCCAGCAGTTCCTTCTTGCAGAGCTTCTCTAAGTTCACCCAGGCTTCCACGCCGTACTTGCCCTCA
This sequence comes from Bathyarchaeia archaeon, assembly GCA_050014495.1. Taxonomy (GTDB): domain Archaea; phylum Thermoproteota; class Bathyarchaeia; order TCS64; family TCS64; genus UBA8941. Next base: position 7,038 of record JBEKDF010000057.1, on the reverse strand, counting down.
TCGAATGTGCCAACGCGCTCGTTCACCCAACCTCTCTCGCTCCTGCTGCCCCAGTTACCCGTCTCCCCTAGGTAGGCATCTACGAAGGCTTTCTTGCTCTTGAAGTAGCCGAAATAGAATGTGCCGTCTGGATCGTCGTAGCTGAAGTTGTTGTAGCCCTTCGACTGCTTCTCTGCCATCTGGGTCTCTTCGAGCCAGGTAGTCTTCATTCCTAGGACCTTCAACAGCTCTCGGGCGGCGTACCTGATGCCCTCGGCTTGGGCGAGTTCGTGTTTCCGTGGGTTACGGTCCTGTTTCTCAGGGATGAACACCTCGATGTTCTTGATCTCCCTGTCTAGCTTCTCTAGGTAAACTCTGAGGGTGGATGCTATCAGTTTGAGATCAGTATCATTCTTCGGAGTCTTGTCACTTTTTCCTTCGTACATTGCTCCTCACTCTTATGAATGATGCTTGAGGTAATACTCTAATATCACATGATTCTTGATAGAATCAAGATGATGATTATGGAGGAATTATTCCCATTAATTCCGGAAGAAAAACTTACGAAGCTTATCGATGAGAAGATGCGTGAGTTGGGGATATCTCAGCGAAGTTTGGAGGATGAGTTAGACATTCCTCAGCCACTCATATCTAGGAGCCTAAAGGTTGGTAGGGAATTCAAGTATAATGAGGTGCAGAAAATTGTTCAGTATCTTCTACAGAAGAGGTCTCTGATTCCAACTGATTTGAGAGCAATTGATTATGCGACGACTGGTGAGGATCTGGTTTTCGCTTACGATGATGAGTCGATTGGTGGGCTGGTTGTTAAGATGATGGGGCCTGGTTTCAGTCAGATTCCGATTAAGAGCAGGGCCAATGGTAATTGGATTGGTGTGGTGACTGATTTAGGGATTCTGAAGATGCTTCTGCCATCTCCCAGGGAGCCTCTTTGTGAAGATCGTTCTAAGATAAGGTCGATACTGATTCGGGACTCTGGGTTGATCGAAGGTATTGTGGATTGCCCGGATGATGAGTCGTTGATCGTTGTCGCTCAGATGTTGGTCCATTTCTACGCTATCTTGCTTAGGAGCGATTTGGGGGAGGTGAGGGGCATCATCACGAGGTCGGATTTGTTGAAGCTGATTGTGAATTAGGCTCGCAGCGGGCCGTGATGCGCATGCGCAACATTACATGATTCATTTGAGAATCAAGGCGTGCACATCGTGAATAGCGCGCGCACACCAGCGTCGTTACTGGGAAACAGAGGGTAAGATGGATAATGGAAGTGACTAGGATGTCTGCTTTCGATAAGCTACGCCATCAATCATTAGAAGGCAGTCTTTATTGATGAACTCTGTCGTAGATGTCATCCTCGCGGGGAACGCATCCTTATCAAAGTAGTTATTGAAACGCTTTTCTATCTCAGGGAGATCGTTGATGTTTCTAAGCCATATATTTCACTTTTGTGAGATTGGTCAGCGGGAGATTGAATTTTGCTAGTGTCTCAGCTACGTTTCTCATGGCATCATCGAATTGTTTAATGAAGTCGTCACTATTGCCACGGTGTAGTCCGAGGAATATGAGGTCTCCCACAGCGACCGCCTTTGAGTAGCTATAGGGGTGGTGACTCTTTTCAGTTCAGTCATTTCTATCCTTCTACTAATCCAGCTCACGCATTAATGATAATTCCTGAGCACGGAAGCTACGCCCCTCGAAGATCTTGAATTTATTCAATGATGATATTTACTTCAATTTGTTCTTTGACGAAAAATTAATATCATCATTGAGCACTGCCGTTCCTATCTCATTGTAGCTAGGATGTATCTCATGGGTGAAACAACTGTATCCCCTCAACAGAGAAGGAACTACTACTTCATCATCATCTCCACCATCTCCATGCAGATAACCGCGTCAACCATCTACATGGTCTTCCCACTGTTCTTCGCCGCCATCGGCTTGACCAAGGGTGAGAGCGGGCTACTAATCTCCATTGGAACGTTCGCGGGGATCCTGAGCAGTGTAGCCGCTGGCCTACTGTCCAATCGATTTGGTCGCAAGAAAATACTTGTTCTAGGGACTCTATTATACACGATTGTCTTCTTCATCTTTAATTCCGTCGGTAACAGCTTCAGCGCACTCATGATCTCGAGGTTCATCGCGGGCATCGGTTTCTACATCATGCCGGTGATGGTGACCACCATGGCGGCCGACATCTTCCCGCCTGGTGAAAGAGGCAAAGCGATGGGCCTATTTAGTGCTGCAGGCGGTATAGGCTCCCTGATCGGCCCCCTGATATCGCCGCTCCTTATCAACGGAAACGACTACTCTACCTACTTCCTCTTCTCAGGTGGCTTCGTCGCCGTCAGCGCGGTTATGATGTTGATATTCGTTAAGGAGACGCTGCAGAAGGAGAAGATGCTCTCCGAGAAGAACGCTTCCAAGGGCTTCAAAATCGATGTGCCCGGCTTCATAAAATCTGTTAGAGGCCTCGGAGTCGTCGTCGGCGTTTTCCTCGTGGCTGTCCTAATTTACAGGACGGGTCTCACGATGATTGACCCCTTCATGAGCCTCTTCTTGGAGGATGTCATCCACATCGACCTATCCCAGGTGAGCTACGTGTTCGCTACGAGGGCCCTGACCACTATCATCTTCTCACCCCTCGCGGGGATACTCGTGGATAAGTCGGGTAGTAAGATTGCGGTCCTTCTCGGCGTCTTCTTGAGCATCATTGATCTCATTGGGTTTACTATCCCCGGGGGCTTCCTCTGGATGGTCGCCCTCAATTTATTATATGGTATAACCTGGGCCCTGACGATGACCGCTATGACTACGTTGATGGCGGACCTCCTAAGTCCGTCGATGCGTGGGTTCGGGCTGGGTATCCAATCCGCGATCTCTCAGCAGAGCTCAACTTTAGGTAGCCTCTTCAGTGGCTTCATAATCGACGCCTATGGATTCAACTTGGTCTTCTACTTGGCGGCGGCCTTCTGCGTGGTGACGCTGGGGTTCATACAGGTATTTGTTCCCGAGCCGCGTAATCGGGTAAAAGTATGAGATAGGCGAAGAATCCAACGCGGTGAGAATGCTCTACGGACAAGCGCACATCTAAATGAAGATTAAACACGCACCCTAACGGATATGTGGGAAAATTAGGTGAAACAACAATCAAATAGCTTAGAGCCGCCTGAGCCTCAGTGAAGGTCATTGGCTAAGACACTAATCGCATACTCCACGAGGGGAGGCGTCACAAGGGAGTCGGCGAACACAATTGCGCGTGTACTGAAGGAGAAATATGGACTGGAGGTAGATGTTGTCGACCTCCGTAAGAACCATAAACCCGATGTATCCAAGTACCGGAACATCGTTGTCGGCGGCGGCGTGAGGGCTGGGAGAATCTACGGGGAGGCTCTTAAGTTTCTGGATCATGACTTTGGGGACAGGAAGGTTGCCTTCTTCATCTCGACGATGGAGGTTGATGAGAAGGCTCGACCCTTAGCCGAGGAGAAATACATAAAGAAGACGTTGGAGAAGCGCCCAAATCTTAAGCTCGTAGCATCTACTTTGCTCGGAGGCAGGTTCAAGATATTTGGTCGCACCTTCGAGTCCCCCACTGGCGTATCCAATGTTGAGGCTTGGGCGGAGGAGCTTGGGGCGAGATTAGATGAGTGAACCTGGCGCGAAATCCCAGACTTCTCAGGTGGAACACGCACTATATGCAGGATCGTGAGGATGTTTTAGTCGGTGATTTCACCGACTAGAATTGTTGTTTCGAGCTTATCTTCTCCATGCGGGGCGTCAGACATTCCTTCGGTGATGTCTTGTCCCGCCTGATGTTCACCGTAGTGTTTCCCATCCCCCCAGGTGTAATTGTCGGTGACATCGTACACTTTTCCCTTATAGGCAATGTATGCCGGCTTCCCGTTTTGGCCATCGTAGTGTTTCAGCTCTTCTAGCGTAAATTTTCTCAAATTACTACTCAAATTGACACACAGGTTACCCAACAGTAGGGACTATTAAAGAATCTACTGCGCGCGCTACCACAGCGGACGCCGATTGAAGGAGGGGTTTAGGAGGCTACGGCATCAAAGGCGACGAGATGCCCGGAATAACTCCCCGATGGCACGCTATATGCGCTATTCCTCAGAATCCCTTCTTTCCTAACCTGTTGTGGTGCACGAAGTCCTCAACGTCGCGTCGTACTCTGAGGTATGGGGCTGGTTCCTTCGGATACCCTAAGCGGCAGGTGAAGGCTATCTCCAGGTATTCGGGGACGCCGAGGATTTTCTTTATTTTCATCTCCACAGGGGGGGCGGAGAAGGAGCTTAGAATCTGGAGGCTGACACCCAGCGCCTGAGCCATTAGCCACATGTTCTCCATGACGCAGCCTAGGCTGATGAAGCCGAGAACGTCTCCCCGGGATGCTGGTGCCCTCTTCCTCGAGTCGTATATCACAAATAGGAGAGTCGGGCTTCCCCGAATAGACTGGAATATCGGGGTAGGCTTGGTTTCGCGGGCAATCTCCGCCATCTTCGCCGGATCTACCCACTCCGGTGGGAACATAATACCCAGAATCCCAGTTTTCTTCTTCATCAATTCCTCCTTGGAGAAGGATAATTGCTCGTAGTTTTCACGTAGAAACTCCTCCGAGATCCGTGACTTGACGCTTCCTATCTTTTCCAGAACCGCTTTGTCGTCGACGACCACTACTTCGAAGTTCTGCATGTTGTGTGCGGTAGGCGCCCAGCTCGCCGCCTCCAGAATCTGCTTCAGATCCTCCTTAGACATTGGTCGGTTCGGATCGAAGGGTGCTCTTACAGATTGTCTTTCCCGGATAGTTCTCAATATATCACTCATGGCTGATCATCACCCACCTTCAGGACCGCTCGGAAATGAACCTTAGCGGTCATCATCCTCTCGTATGCGATCGCCGCCTGCTCAAGCGGGAAGACCTCCACCAGGGGCACTACGTGTGTTTGGACGCTGAAGTTCAGCGTGTCGGCTGTGTTTCCCCCAACCCAGCCGCTCACGGACCGTACCCCACGCATCAGCATTGCAGGCGAGATCTGCATGGGTTCATCAGAGAATGCTATTATGATCAGTTGGCCATTACGGGCGAGCCCGCCAACGAGTTCAGCGATGGCCCTGCTATTCGGGGCCGTGCAGAAGATGGCGCGTGCCCCGCCGAGCTTCATCAGTTCATCCGCAGCGTTAGAGGTGTTTGTGTCGATGAAGACCTGGGCGCCGAGCCCGCGGGCAAGCGCCTCCTTCTCTCTGCCGCGGGATATCACTGCAGTTTTCAGTCCGAGCTTGTCCGCGAACTGCAGCGCCAGGTGGCCCAATCCTCCGAAGCCTTGAACCGCGATTAGATCGCCTCCCTTAGCGGAGCTGCTCTTCAGAGCGCCGAGGGCGGTCGCACCAGCGCAGAGTAAGGGAGCGGCCTCGACTGAGCTGAGTTTATCGGGTATGGCGGTGAGGACCTCCATGCGGGCTAACATGTACTCCGCGTAACCACCGTCGGTTGAGATTCCAGTAGCCAGCGGGCTTTCACAGGCCCAGTACTCCCCCCTCAGGCAAGACCTGCAGCGTAGGCAGTATCCGCCCCGCCAACCCACGCTAACCCTCTGACCTGTTTGCCAGTATCCCGACTTGGAGCCAAGTTTAGCTATGGTGCCGACAACTTCGTGACCTGGAGTCCTCGGGTACTCCAAACCTGGGTAATGTCCCTGTTTTACGATCGCATCCCCGTGGCATACCCCACAGGCCTCAACCTTTAAGAGAACTTCATGGGCACCTGGCTCGGGGATCTCTTTTTGGACCAGTTCGAATTCTGCTCCGGGAGCACTAACCTGAATCGTCTTCATAAGAGGCATAAAAATCATCTGTTTTCTCCTTATTATCCCACAAATTTAAACATTTTAACAAGGAGAACAAGCGATCTTGTGAAATCGTGCGCGTTTAGTTCTTTAGATGTAGTGCGCGCGTATTTCGAGGAAGAATGGTAGAATTCCGATGATTAGAAGAGTTATGCCGGCAATTAGCATGCTTCGATTAGTCTTCAGGTTCTTAATTGCATCAGCATCCCTATCCATAGATCTACCCCTTATTTGTAATTTACTTTGATTTTAAATAAGAAACTGGTGATTCGTGAGCTCGACGGGATAATAAGACGATCAGAGTCAAGGTGATCGCGGTAAGTATCAGACCTGTGACAGTCAACGGTTGGACTCCAAAGTATACCTGCATTGGGACCCCAGGCGTCTCCCAGTCAATCATAACCCCCACCCCTTCAGTACTGGTATAAGTTTTACCAGAGCCCCACTTCGCGGAGACACTGTAAACACCAGGCTTCAAAGGATTACTGGCGAAGGAATCCAAATTCCATGTCCATCCAATCGTGTAATTTTTGCCGGGCTCCACCACAGGTTCATACATAATTGTATCCGAGATTCGGGCTTTAGTGAGTGTGGAGACCCGTGTCCCGGCAGAGTAGACTTCCACAGTTGGTTCAAGATCACCATGGTAAAAAGTACTATTCTCGTTGCCCAAGTTGGTGGCGGTGAGCCTGAAGTCGAGCGCGTCGCCTCCTAATCCATGGATAACCGTGGGCTCGAAGGTGAATAGGAGGTCGCCCTCCTTCAGGGTCGCATTACCGGAGAAGCTGACGCTGTAAATCGACGTTGGGGAACTGATGATCTGGTTGGCTATGAGTAGGTAGACTGCAATTGATACAAAGATGGTAATCATGGTGGTCGCGTAAATGATCCTTCCTAGGCCCTCTATGGACACTCACCGGGTTTTCTGTGACTCCAAGCCCTGATTGGGGTCTGCGACAAGCAACTAAATATAATTTGACCTACCAATCCACGCGAATACCTATTTATTTTGAATAAACCTAACCACATACGTGGATGAAAAGGTCTACCATAAACCAGTCGAATGCGCGCTGGCTTGTCCCTAAAATAGACACCCCCAAATAACCCTCCAACAAAAGAGTAAAACCACCACATAAATGACTCAGCCACTCACTTACAGCAAAAACAAGCCCACACCCATCACAGC
>JBEKDF010000056.1:0-12353 GCA_050014495.1 Bathyarchaeia archaeon | reverse complement strand
TATGTGGATAACTCCAGTATAAGTGGGTTCTATCTTCTTACCATCGATGCGGAAGATATCTACTCGAGCGTCCCTTCGGGTGACAGAGCCAGCCTCTGCAATGACGACGACACCCTCAAGTGGTAGGTTGAGGGGCTTTGTTACCTTCTTAACCTCTAACGCCCTCTTCTCTCTATTAAGCCTCGTCTCACCGAGTTCCTCAGAGCGGACCAGCCCATCCTCCTGGTAACTGCCCTCCCCGTCGTTGTATTCCTCGATTACTGCGAGTTCATCGCCAGGGAAGACCTTCCTTTTGACGTTTCCTGCTTTAGACATTTCTTCACACCTACTACGTTGGCAACCGTTACATTACGAGCTAATCCACTAGGGACCGGTCCTGTTATGCTCCCGCTTTTTAATAAACTGATTGGTGAAGCTTCCTAACCGAGGTAGCCGGGTCCCCACATCTCCTCCCAAGTCCTTTCCCCGAGAAGGATGCGTGCCTCGACAGTCGTGAGTATCGGGCGTTCGACCCCAGCGACTCCATCTATAGCTATGCGGGGGCAAGCGGTCTCGATAAAGACCTCAGGCTCGGTGAAGTTGTTTAACTGCTCGGCTCGAACCTCGTCAAGGTAGATAAGGAAGGAGGTCTTTTCAATGTTCCTAAGCTTCTCAGCGATGATCATGGCCTCGGTGAGGGCGCTTTGCCCCGGTTTGGAGCTTACAAGCACTCCGATCGTCTTCACTGTTCTGGTTGCATTTATAGCCGCCATCCTTCTCTTTGCGAGCTGCATGAGCTCCGACTCGTCGAACCTCGTGACGCTGCAGTTATAGGGGTTGGCAACGACGATTGGCTTCCCCGTTGCCAAGGCGAGGCCGAGTGCGTGGAACCTCCCACCGCCTATGAAAATGTAGCCATCGACGACCTCCGGAAGTCTAGTGGCTGCGGAGTAGCTGCACCCGAGGACCTGCCCTGCCTCGGGGGTTATCCCCGCTCCTTCACCGATGAATGCTTTAACCCCCCTCAGACCTAATTCCTCAGCTACCTCCCTAAGCTGGGGGGTATGCTGAACCGTACTCGTCAAACCGACTTTCCCCCAACCCTCAATGCTCGGGAGAATCGCCTCAACGATCTTCGAGACATCGATCGGTATCCTCGCCTCCACATAAAGAACGGGGATGCTTACCTCGGTGACGAAGGATGTATGGCCGTAATGGATCAGCAGTTCGACGCCAAGCTCTACTGCCTGCCTAGAAGCGAGGTCGCAGGCACCGTAACAGGAGTCACCGCTAATAATCACCTCGGCTGAGGTGGCTTTTTGAATATATTCCGCCATCTGAAACGCGAACGGGCGCATACCATCAGGAAGCTGAAGTAGAATCCTCCTAGCACCGCGCTTCCCAATTTCAGTTGCAACCTTCTCAAGCTCGAGCTCGTACATGCAAAAAGAAGATGGGTTGTAACGTTAAAATAGGCTCCGGGAAGGAGCATGCCTCTGGGAACAATATATCAAAATGTACAAACAGTTAGACTACAACTAAAAAACGCTTGGCAGCATCGAATAGTTAATAATAACAGCTAAGATTTGTGCCTTATTCCACTGGAAGATGGCAAAATCTAAGAAGATTTAGTCGAAAAGACTTTACTTACTCTGTGTTCTCTGTGACGAAGATCCTGCTCGGTAGCGGGAACTTGTCCATCGCCCTCTTCAGAGCTTCCCTCGCGACCTCGACACCCTCCTGTTCGACTTCGATAACGATCAGGGACTCGCCGCGCTTCACGCGCGCTGCGGTACCGGTGGGTTTGCCGTATGGGCGTTTCATTCCCTCCTGGAAACGGTCAGCCTGGGCGACGTTAATCCTCTTGTGTTCCCTGAGCACTATATGAGGAAATGGTACCACCTTCATCATATAGAGGTCCTTGCCTAACTGGAGCTCCAGCTGCCTATTGGCGGCTATTCGGGCGGACTCGAGGCTATTGTTCCTGATCTGACCATGCTCGAGGTTTACGAGCTCCACCCTCATCGGGAACTTCTTGCCCGTGTTACCCATGGTGAACTTTACGATCTTGCTTCCGGGGATGCCGCCCATGAACTTTCGCCGCGTGTAAGCCATGCGATCCGGGTTTCTGAAGTTCCTGGCATTCAAGGTTTATCCACAGACATGCACATCAGGATTCTTAAAAACATAATGGCTCTCCACAACATGTGGACTCGGAAAAATATTTTACAATATAAGTGATAACGTAAATTAATCAACTGTGGGTTGCAGCTGTGAAGTCAGCGACGTGTTCTCCCCCCTTAAAGATGCTGAGCATGACCTGCAGTCGCACCCTATGGACGACGGGGATGAGAACACCCTGTTCCATGGCTACAGGATCGAGCATTTCTATCATATTATTTCCAGACTGGGACAATCGGTTCCTGGAGCATTGTGAGTTGACCGCGCGCTTTAGGTAATCGACGATCGCCCTGTTGTAGTTCAGGCTGACCCGCTTCGTGACCTCACCCTATATCAATTCGAGCCTCTGTTGCGTCTCAGTGCGGAAGCTCTGAAGCTCCTTCCTGAGCTCCCCGATCTCTTCGTCGGGCCTCAAGACCAATCAGGGAGAGAAAATACCCCTCAGGGTTAAAAAGATAGTCAGCGGTTACTGCTGATAGACATGGTCGGCGCTTGGCCTAGTGAAGAGGAGGTACTTCTCCTCCTGGCTGAGCTCCTCAAGGACTCTCTTGGCGAGCTGTGCCGCTGGATCCTTTAAATTGACTCTCTCCTCGATGTCCCTGAAGCTTGTAAAAGGGGCTTTTTCCCTGAGATCGAGGATCTGGAACATTAACCTCTTCCCTATACCCGGGATAAGCTCGAGGCTGTGCATCCGAGGCGTGACGGACTGACTTGTATTAAAGAAGTTGACGAAGAATGGCTCACTCGCCCTAACAATTATCTCTACTACCCCCGGCAGCTCGGCCCTCGCTGAGTTGGTGAGTTCGGAGTAAGTGACTCTCCCTATGATGTGGGAGACGAGACCCCTGTCGCCCTTGCCTACAAATATCCTATCGCGGGGATTGTATTCAGCGTCAATTTTCGGAGAAGCTTCTAGTAGGGTGAAGTAAGACTCGCCGACCATCTGGATAACCCCACTTGAGGAGTGTGGGGTCCTCGGCGCCCCGGGACGGCCATGTTCGAGGTAATCTAAAACGTAGGCGTACTCCTCGTACTTCTTCTGATCCCTATACAAAATATTCACACCCGGGCTAGTCTCTAAGGAACTATGGCGTGACCCTGTATTTCTTAATTATTGTCAGAATACTGCCTACGGCCTCTTCGGATATGATCCTCTGGCGACCCAGGAATGTACGGATCTCCGCGATGCTACCTGGCATGCAATTTGCCAACTGAACAGCCAGCTGCCTATCGATCTCGCCCTTATCCATCAGCTCGGCCACAAGCTTGTCCGAGTCAGCGCTTCCCGTCTTCGCGAAGCGAACCGTGTAGTCGAGTACCCTACGTTGGAGAGGATCCAATTCCTCGGCCTTCGCCTCCAAAAGCGCCTTCGCCTCCGCGACGGTTATCTCCTTCTTCTCAACTACAGACATCGCATTTGACCCCTTAGTCCACGTGCTTCCTTATGTGCTGGGGTAGTGCTATGATGGTCTTTACTATTTTCGTCTGTGGGATCTCCAGGACGTATGCCTTCCCGCGTTTGGCAACTACCGTGGCGACTTGCCCCGCGAATCTCTTGTGGGGCATGCCTTTGTGTATGGCTGGGTCGATCTTTATGATGACCTTCTCACCCTCCTTGTACTCTGTCAGGAGCCTCGTTAGAGGAATCTTGCCACGCTCCCTGACCTTCTTTGTGAGGGCAGCTCTACTCTTTCTGCGTAATCCTTGACTCTTTCCCATTATATTCGCCCCATCTCCGGCGGTATAGCCCCCGGCTGAGCACCACCTTTAATCAACACACTCTTTTATAAGTTCTATCTTATTTGAGACTCTACCAATAACAATTATATAACACTACCAATATAATAATTACATGACCGAGAAGTACAACCTCAGCCAATTCTTGGCCCAATACCAGATGAAGAGCACACATAACCTCTACAAGAGCATCATCCGGTGCTACCTTCGGACCCTTTACCCAGAACTCAAGAAAAGCGATGACGAGAAACGATATGACGAATTCAGTCTACAATACGTCTCAACTCCTCGGGACTTCCGGGGAGACCTTCTGAGATTCCGAGACCAGACCAAAGACGATGCACCGAAGACGACGATGGCCAGATTCTCTGCTATCCTACGGTACCTCCAAGATAACGAGATCACCTTCAGCCGTAACTTCACTAGGAACCTCCTGGGCAAGGCTGACGAGGCAATAAGCGAAGAACACGTACCGACCTCAGCCGAACTGGCTAGGATCATTGAGTTCATGCCAATCGGCGCCAAGACCCTGACGCTGGTACTCGCCTCATCTGGGATGCGGGTTGGGGAGGCCCTACAACTTAGACTCGGAGACATGGAGCTTGACCGTAAGCCACCGAGGCTCAATCTTAGATATCAGACAACGAAGACTAAGAGGAAAAGATTCGTCCTGTTCTCCGATGAGGCTAAGAGCCTGCTCGGGGAATGGTTGGGATTTCGCCTTGACTACCTCCGACAGGCTTCCGCTAGATGTGGTATGCCCTTCGACCCTGAGGACGACCGAATCTTCCCCTTCGGATCAGACACATATCTCTTCCTCTGGCGTGAAGCTCTGGAGAGGGCGAAACTACTCAAGATCGATTCCGCCACAAGGCGGATGACCATTAGGCCCCACAACCTCCGAAAATACTTCAGGACTCGTGGCGAGTGGACGAATCCCGACATACCGGAAGCTTTGATGGGCCACACCAGCGGGCTGATGGCGATCTACGCTCGGTTTGATCAGGCTGAGGAACTCCTTGAGAAGGGATACCTCGAAGCTGAACCACACCTGAGTATCTTCGCAGGCTCAAAGACCATCATCGATCTTAGAGAGAAAGCGGAGAAGCAGAACAACGAGATCGACATTCGGATTAGGGCTTACGAGCTGAGGAACGCTAAACTTGAGGTTGAGATGAATCAGCTACACGATACCTTCATCGCCAAGACACAGCAGGAGCAAGCCGAATGGATTAACGCCGTGAAATCTCTGATGACCGAAGTCTCTGAGCTAAGGGCTCAGATTCAACATACTGATGAGCTGCCTGCTGCAGAGGGTACGCCAGTCCTGGTTCCGAAAAACTTCAACCAATCTGATTATGAGGCCCGTCAGAAGAGGCTCGGCGAACTACTCGTAGATCAGGCGGTGAGAGCATGAGCGTCCCGATCTTAGAGATTAAGCTCAACTCAGGCGTCTACAAGCTCCTATGCCCCAACAAACATATGGGCCGGGAGATAGATGTGGAAAACACGTTGGATTTTTTCTCTTCAATCAAGTGGGATGGGCTCCAACCCATGTGGCGTATTAACACCAACCTCCTGAATCATGCCTCCACAAGAAGGGCCAAGTGCCCTAAGTGCGGTCTAGAATTTATCATAGCGGTGAAATGAAATGTCCAGAATGTGGTGGTTGTGCTACTTCGCCCTATTCGTTCTGCTCATCCCGTTACATGAGCTTGGTCACTTGGCGGTCGCCTATGCACAGGGATTGACAATCCTCAACGTTCAGCTAATAGGGCTTTCACCAAGTGTAGTGGTCGAAGGTCGTGGTCACGTCCTATTCAACTTGGCTGGGATGCTCGTCACGGTTCCAATCCCAGCGAGCCTCGCTATGATAACGAAGAAAGGTGAAGGTCGGGTAGAATTCATTGTGCTGGCCATAGCGGTAGCATCGATGGCTATTTTTGATATAATTAACTTATTCTTCTGACTTTGCAAAAAGTATTATCCAACAATCCCTAAATCCTTTAATTCTTTGTAAACATTTCTAATCGCAGTTGTAACAGTATAATTTGTGGGGAGTTTTACTTGTGCTTGTCCAGTTAATTGGAATGTACTAATTGCAGTGCACACCGAGATAACCCGACCATTTTCATTAACAACTATTGGTCCCCCACTGTTTCCAGGATTTAATGCTTTGTCAATGACATAATAGGGGGAAGGTCCAGCACCATAAATCATGCCAATAACATTATGATGTGAAGATATTATTGCAGATGTTGCTCGTGGAAACCAGTTAACTATACCTATCATTACGGGTCCGCCAATCCCTTGTACTTGAGGATCTGATAAGGGATATCCGAAGGAATACACATCATACCCTTCAGGGATAATTTCTAATTCAACTTCTAAGTAGTCGAAATGTGTCTTTTTTTCGAATCTTCTCTGACCTTTAACCTTATCAAAATCTGCTTTTAATAAAACCATGTCAAATTTGGGCCAATCGTGCACAAGAGTAAGATTCTGGATCAACTCCCCCTCTGGTTTTTGTAACCAAATAGAAGTAGCTGGGACTAGAGTTGGTTTCAGTCCCGCGTCTAGTTTGGGAACAAGTCTGCTATTTACTAGTTCTAACATCTCAACTACATGTCTAGCTGTTATAAAATATCCATCAGGACTTATGAAAAAACCGGTCCCTGCGGGGTAAGGAAAGCCTTTCCAAGCAGGAATAGGATGAGGTGGGCATACAGCATATGTTGCATCCTTGGTATGTTGAAGTGTTCTATAAACCATAAAATTTAATGAGTTACTTTTAAATTTAAAGTTTCTCACGCTTATTGGTCAAACTACTCTAATAAGGATTTTTTATGACAACGCACACTTACTAAATTTTAAGATTCTTCTTGAGTTCGTTGATCTCCCTTCGATTAAGCACCGCAGCGGAGAGAGCGAAGTATAGCGGCATGTTCCAGGGTTCATTCAAGGAGAGCTTCCGTAAGGTGTGTTCACCTAGTCGCTTCCACTCGTTAATCAAGTCCACAAGTGCCTGGTGGTCCTCCGGGTTTGTTAACGCCTTCATCGCGTCTCCCTCAAACCTCCACAAGGAATCTTCGCAAACCTTCCTAGATGCTTCCTCAACTTCGTTCATCTTTCAATCAGGATAGCGGAGAACGTCCACTAGTTTAAGTAGATCCGATTTTACGCGAGGTGAGGTGAAACATAATAAAGTCTGTGCACTTATCTGCACGGGTGCAGAACATTTTTTGAGTGAGTTAAAGATGGTAGGTGAGGATCGTAAGGTCAAAGAACCTTGGACAAGGTCGTTAGTGAAAACAATTACTTATCGAGCTTTGATTATAATATTAGATTTTACCTTTATTTATCTGCTCACCGGACAATATCAAACTGCGTTTTGGTTTATGCTTGGAAGTAATATTTACACAAGTGTAGCATACTATGTTCATGAAAGGTTCTGGAATAGAACAAGTTGGGGAACTCATTCGAAGTTGAAGGAACTTGATGAAACGTGCATTAAAAGAACCGCACATGCTCTCCGGGCAATTATGGCACGCTAGATGTCGTGGGGCCTCATAGCCTCACCCCCGCTCCGCCCCCGATCTTTATGCGCCAATATCACCGCCCCAATGGATGAGGCTCAGGGTGAGAATGCAGATACAAACTCAGTCCTCAACTTCATGATCTTGAGGAATCTACCCCAGTCACTCCACTCCTCAACCACATTGAGCCCCTTCCTCTCAGCGTATGCCTCCATCTTAGACACCGCTACCCCATCCAGATACGCTGGATCGATGAAGACCACGAAAGCTGTTCCGGGCTCAGGGTCCACATAGTAAGCATTCACTCCGAATGAGACGAGAACACCCGTGGTTCTGCTCATCTCATTTACGAACTCTACAACTTCAGCTTCAGGAATCAAGGAGTCTCGTCAATTGGCAGCTCACCAAGCCTCTTAAAACCTAGGCACACCAGCAAAGGAGGCGGTCGAGTGAATGTTGACTCAATAACCTTATCCTCATTTACACCTGTTGCTAATTCAGGTGTTATAATTTGGCTGACTTAGCTCTGCCTCCGTCGCTCATGCCTCTCCCCAAACCTGATAATTCTCTGGTAGGTTCATCAGGTGTCCATTTTGTCTGTGGCGAACTAAGCCGTAGAGGTTACATCGCGTTACCGACTATTAGAAACACATCTGGTGTCGACATAATTATTAAGACACCAAAGGGAGAAAAAATTGAGCTTCAAGTAAAAACATCTTGGAGTGTAGATGAATGGTTTTGTCCTCCCGAGGAAAAAATACTTCCTAAACCAGACTTCTTTTTTGTATTTGTCAATCTAAAAAATGGAGTTAACAATCCCCAGTACTACATTGTTCCCAGTAAAGTTGTTAAAGAACAAGTTGAATTGGGTTTTAAGGCTTGGAAAGAAACTCCTGGTAGAAATGGGATAGAACATTCCAAGGAAAATAGAATGCGGAAGTTTCCCGCATCTGAAAAACTGTTTAAATTTGAAGCTTTTAAAAAATACTTAGGTACCCCTTTAAATTTGAATCAATACAAAGCATGGAATTTTTCTAGCGTTTGCGAATAAACAGCCTTATCCTCACTTCCACACGATTCTTCTCCAGTGATGAATAATGGTTGATGCGCAGACGATTGGCGTATTGGTCACAGCAAGCGTGACGGTTGCGGCGATTTACTACGCCAGTACACTCGGCGAGGCGAGAAGAAGCAGACACATACAGTTACTACTACAAACTGTAAACTACCTCCAGAACGGAGACGCGTATAAACAGTACGTCACGATGATGAACATGGAGTGGAAGGACTACGACGACTTCGAGAAGAAGTACAGGTCCGACAACAACCCCGACGCTTACGCGCGCGCGAAAATGACCTAGGAAAAAGACTAGCGCAATCAGGCAGTTTTAATCATGATGATTATATTATTAACAGAATACCTAATAAGTCTATTTTTAGAAGCGATTTTATGGAATCGAATATAATTTTTCGTATTCTTGTGTTAATTTTTGATAATCATTCTCTATTAAGGTTTTGATATGAACCAGTCGTTCTCTCCATTCAAGTCCTTTATTATAAATAATGCTGCCTACCATATCATAAGGCGGTGTATCCTTTTCAATATAGTATTCTCTGAGCTTTCGTTTTAATTCTGGCTCAGCTAAGAATTCATATTTACTTCTTATCTCGTGCATTAATAACCAAACCTTTGTTTCACCAGCTTTTCTTACTGCATTGATTTTACGCTCGGATAACGAAAAATGTTCATCAACGTTGTCAAAATATTTTATGTATGCCATTAATGGTGAATATAATCCTTCCAACTGCTCTTTAATTCGCATAACTCTTCGCTCTCTTCTTGCGTCTCGACTTGATGTAAAGGCAAGCAGTCCGGTAAAAACGGCTAAAAGCACAGTTCCTAAACCTACGATTATGTCACCAATTTTTAAGCTGCCATAGAAATATTCCCATCCATTAAGTTCAACTGTTGTTAACATTGAATCTATAGAGAAGAAAACAAATATTATCACCAAGAGAAATAGACCTATTGCGATACCTTTTGGTCCTCGGATGAACTTTAAAATCGAAGGCATGTATATTGAGTCTTTAATAACTTTGAATTTAACTTTTTAGTGCATCATCGAGTCACACGTGCGTACGCATACACGTAAAACAGGAACGAAAAAAGTCACGAGTATTTTATAAGAATCGTTTAGATGTAATTTTTATAGATAGCTGAATGCACTGGTTACAAACTCGGAAGTTTCCTATCTTTGTATTATTCATAATTTCAACAATAGCTGCAAGCTATTTCCTATCGGCAGGCTATCTTACAAATCCCTATCTTCCAAAACTATCTTCCAAGAAGTCAACTTCTTTACAGTGGAAAATAGGGACACAGGAATATACTCTTCCTAATTTCATTCACGCGGGAACACCAAATACATTAACAATATGGTGTAACGTATCTTCGCCAAGTCTCAGTGTAGGAAACCCAACATCCATAGTTTTTGTAGCAGAAACAACTAGTCCTATTTATAATATCATAAACATCGAAGTAAGTGCTAAAAATGCTCTAAGATGCGAGCCAATCGCTTTCGAAAATTTTCCTTTAATGGAGCCTCCGACTCAAAGCCATTTTTCTCTAATGCAAAGAGGAACCACAAATAATATTACACTCTCTCAAATGTGGTCTGGCGGTGATTGGGTACAATTTCAAGCGGTAGGACCAGTTGAGCTTACAGTCACTATAGACTTAATTCCAACATTCGATTTGCTTAGGGCTCCAGATTCGTGGTCTGAGTTTAGTGCTATGTTTCCGGATAATGAATACGTATTGAATGTTTTATTTGAGCCGATTCAAATTGCATCGGGAGAAGTAGCGGTTCAACAGGAAAGTAACAACTTGAATCTCAGTTTAACATATTTTGTGTTGTTTTTTGCATCAGTTGAGATTGCTGTTGCTTTTTATGACCACAGTGAAGCCAGGGACAAAATGAAAGAGTATGAATTAGAAAGATTTAGGAAAAAGGGATTTGAAAAAACTGAAGATTATGTAACTTGATATCGTTAAGGACTAGGAATTTTAGGAACCCATTCAGCCGTTTTAGTTCCCAACAGATAGAACCACATCCTTGATGACTCCTCCTTAATGATGGTGTTCAACCCTATCTTACTGCCACGCCGAATACTCGGAACCGGGAACCGCTTATTGAAGTACACGAACAGCTTCTCGCGCGCGCATTCGGTACAGATAAAATTTTGTAGAATACTTAAGAAAGATTCACTCAATTTTTGCTCCGCATTGGTTACAATATTTAGATCCCTTGAGTATCATCGATTTACACGACGAACAATAATCAACATATGCTATCGGTGGATTTGTCACAGCAGATCCGGAACTTACTATTGTAGTCCCTGAAGTGGTAGCAACCGCTTTCGTAGATTCTACTAAATCTTGTTCCGTAACTGGTTCATCTGTAATTTTTGTCCATTTATAATCTACCTCTGAATATGTACTTCCCGCAACCTCTCCTCCAAGTCCTTCTGATATTTTTAATGATATCCCAGCTTTGCCTCCTTTCATCTCTTTTATTTTAGTTGGCAAACCAAGATAGACTGCTTTTCCTTCAGAATCTAAATATACCATAGCTTTTTCTATTTTTTTAAAAGTTGGTTCCTTTTTTTCCTCTGGCAATTATTTTCGCCAATTTTAATTTTATCTTTCATGTATAAAACTTAACACATATGCGTGCGGGCAGCCAGTAACCTCAGTCAATTAATATGTTAATCACTGAGGAGGTTTTCTTTTTTGTAAGTACTTTATGAGGACCCGAGAATGCTTTTCGCGCGCGCCAAGAAGACGGGCGATAGAATGAAACTGCACATATTCGGTATTTTTTCTCGGAGTTACGACCCATTTAATCTAGTGGGTTTGGAGGGAACTTCGGGAAGCAATTCCCAGTACACTAGATGGAGAGAACTTCCTGATTACGGTGACTTCACTTTCACTTTTCATTCGTCTCTCTCAACCCATGAGAGAATTTTTTTATATGTCTAGATGCTGACCCCTTGAATAGTGGCTGGGTCGCTGTTACTCAATGAGTGGCCCACCCTCATCCATTGGCCCGTCGTATCCGGTGACTTTGCAGGTGCCACGGTTTCGGGGTTTCTGGATGAGTCGAGGCTAGCGACCCAGCCAATTTAAAGGGCTAGTGAATGCGAGTATAACCATATCTATCATCATGGTTTACATCGGAAAAGCAATATCGCTCGTATGTCTTTAAGAAGAGCCAAGCAAAGGTAAAGACTCATGCAACCCGACAATAGAAGTGTTGAATGAGTTGCATCAATTGTAAGGAAAAAACACGTGTCTACACCATGCAATTCGGTCTATGATAATAACCCTCAAAAAGAGTCCACTCAATAGCCTTATCCTCACTTCTATCTGACTCTAACCAAGTGAGATGTATTGGTTGACGTTCAAACAATTGGAGTATTGGTGACAGCAGCAAGCGTGACGGTAGCAGCTATCTACTACGTCCTCACCCTGAGGACGAACCAGAGAAACCTCAAGGCGAACCTCGAGACCAGGCAGGCACAACTGTTGATGGCGGTTTACGATAAACTCGCTGAACCTCAATTTGTTGAGATGTGGGTCAACGTCGTGAATACAGATTACACGAACTTCTCCGAATTCAAGAAGAAATTCGTCGAAAACCCGGAGATGCTTAAAGCCCTCTACATCATGGCGATGCGGTTCGAGGGATTTGGCCTCCTTGTAAGGGATGGTTTACTGGATATTCGCCACGTTGCCCTCCTGTTCGCCGGTGTTACCATAAAATATTTTGAGAAGCTTAAGCCAGTTTTGAGTGAGTTAAGGGAGGAGCAGGGGTATTCTCGTTTTATGGATCAGACTGAGTTTCTATACAATCGTTT
>JBEKDF010000055.1:0-12431 GCA_050014495.1 Bathyarchaeia archaeon | reverse complement strand
GTTGGGCTGGCTGTGGGCTTGGTTTGGCTCTCTGAGTGTTTCCTGTTTTCGTCTGGGGGTGGTGTCTCTGTTTGTTTCAATGATTCTGGGTGTGTACCTATTTTAGGGACGAGCCAGCGCGCACCACATTCTCTTCATAGTCACGCTTTTGAGTAAAATACTCCTCAGCAGATTCTTCAAGATTATTTACCTTTCCAAATGTAGAGAAAAATTTCTTCAAATGGACTTTGTAAACCCTAACTGTTTTCTCGCTTGAATAAGGGAGAAGGAATCTTTCAATCCTATTCAACTCTTATCACATAATAAATATAACACTTATATATATAACTTTAGCTAAATTCGGATATTAATAAACGTCTTATACATAATTCGAAATGGTGGTATTTTATTCATTGAGATTTATGCCAAAGTGAATTTGGGTTAAGATTTTTCGAATATCCAATGGAAGTGAGGATAAGATTATGCCAAAGACACCTTAAAAATAATCCAGAATTGATGCGAACATTAAACTACTAAAACGTGATAGATTAGTACCCCCGTTGCGGCCACCATGTAGTAGGCTGCCTGAACCTCTACTAGATCAACCATTAATCATCACTGGTTAGAGTCAGGTGGAGGTTTGGATAAGATTACTGATGAACCTCTCGAGGTGAAATAATGTTACTAAACTTTTTCATGAAGTCGGGGTCCTCATCCATAAGCTTCTTCTCTAGAGCCACAGCCAGATACTCGAAGTCCCTATAATACCCACTCGGCCACTGCCATCCCCGATAACCCTCAATTATAGGCTTAAACTTGTGCCAAACCCTCACAACCGCAACACACCAATGGTCAGAGAATGAATCGATGTCGATGACTCCTTGCCGAAGCTGCTTGCCAAGGCTATCATAATATCCCCAGATGATGTTTCTATTTACGAAGTTCTGTGGATTTACGCTTGAATCATATTTCCTCTTGAAGTCCTCGAAGTCGGTCCACTGCATACTCATGATTTCCATGTAAAGTTGATTAAACAGGGGGGTAAACATATTTTGCATAACATTGTTTTCGAACGTCGCTTTTCTGTTCCGTGTTGTTTCCCTTAGATTCGCTATGTAGAATACTGCTGCTACGAGTACTCCGGTTGCTGCCACCATATAATAGGCAGCCTGAATCTCAGATAGATCAACCAATAATCATCACTGAAGAAGAATCAGGTGGGAATGTGGATAAGGCTATGTCTAATGCTACGTCACTTCGACCCTTCTCTCCATGATCTCAGGGTGTTCACTGACGGCTATCTGCTTGACCATTCTGTACGTGTACTCAACGTTTTCAGCGGCCGAGGGGTTTCTAGTCCTCAGCCCGCTAATCATTGGCTCAAACCTCTCCCACCACGCGATGACTGTTCCAGACATTAGGTCATCCACAAGCTCGGGGCTTATCAGACCCCTCTTGACTAGGACCCCTAAGCCCTCCATGTACCATCCTAATGACCAGAAACTTCTGTACAGGTCCGGGTTGCTCTCGTAGCTGCACTTTGAGTTGAAGTCGTCGAAGTCCTTGCACTCGATGCCGAATGCCTTGGCGTTTCCTTCAATGAAGTCGGGATCATACATCTTCGCGTATATTGGCATGAACAGTTGGGCTTGTCTCGTCTCCAAGTTCTGCTCCTGTGCCTTGAGTGCTAGTTGCTGTGTCCTCATGTTGATTCTGAGGGTGAACATGTAATATATCGCCGCCACTGTCACGCTTGCTGTCGTAACCAATACTCCAATCGTCTGCGCATCAACCATACAACATTGGTTGAGTATCAAGTGGAGGTGAGGATAAGGCTATTGAGGCGTGCGCGGATCAGCTTCAACCAGTCCCCAGAGTGAAGCTAGGATAAGGCTATTCACGTGCATAATAGAATATCTTTTATCTTTACTTGGCAACTACAGATCATGGATTATAAGATTTTACTCATTGGTTTAGCCACAGGTTTTCTAATTGGAGTTGGCGCTTTATTCATTGTTATGGAGCAAACCTCCTCATCATCAATGCAAAATCAAATAAATAACTTACAGATAGAGGTAAACTTGCTTCAAAATGAAGCTGCGACAATGAACGACAGAATCAACCAACTCTTACAATCTACCACCTCTCCACCGACAACCAATTACAACTCGCAGGTAATCGATGCCACCAATCCCTTGTTGGATAACTTCGAGGGCTACACCGTGGGAACTCTTCCAACTCAAAATTGGCAGTTCTGGTACAACACAGAGGGAGCGATCACGGATTCTACATACATCTCACGAACAAAATCGCTACAATTAACAGCACCAGCGGATTATTGGTTCACCACAATTGGTGTCAGGAGTTTCTCAACCAACGCGAGGTTCATCGGTTATCAGGTTTATGGGAAAGTGGATAGCTTCACGACCTATGCATCGTTGAGGGTTGGTTTCCTCATCAATATTCCTGAGAATTCTTCAACTGCTTGGCACGCACTTGTACAATTCGCTGATGTCAATGGCACTCAAATGTTGATGGGCTGCCATGACGAGTTGCAGGGTTATTCGCCCAATACTTGGTATAAAATTAAGGTTATACTTGATAGGGACACAGATAATTTCAATGTTTGGATAAATGACTCGCTTGTGGCTTCGAACATCAAGGATATCTCTTCAGGTAATGACAAAACAAATCCTTACGCTTTGCAATATTTTGGGGTTGCTGCGATTAAGTCGAACACAAATTGTTATTTTGATGATGTTCAAGTCTTTGTTGCATCTTCAATTAATGGCTGATCAATTCGGATGCGCGCGCATTACATATGCATTGTTTTAAAAAAATTAGTAACCTCTACGAGTGCGCGCGCGCCTTCCATGAGTCTCAATAGGTTAACTCTTATTATGTTATAGACCCATCTGAAAGTTGATGGTAAATAATCTAGTGGATGCTATTATTGGCCCAATACTTGGTCTCTCAATCATCCTCGCTCCAGCAATAATCGGATACAGAATACGCCCAAGGTACTCTTGGGTACACGTTACACTAACCTATATTCTGATGCTATTTCTGTTGTATTTCTCCGGACCCCTAGGACCACAAAAAGCAATGCTACCCGGAGACCCATATTCATATTATTCTACGCAATTCTATCAATCTACTCAACTGAATATAGAGATTGGATACTTAATTGCCGGCATCGCTTTCATCTGGTCTCTTATCAGTCTTGGGAAGAGGTGGTATGAGTCCAGGGTGCTTCTCTACTATGAATTAATCGTATTCGTGGAGTTTATTGTACTGATACCCCTATATTCGAGGTTTGTGATGTTCGAGCGAATCCAAGAGGCTCTATTAATACTCTCTCGATAATGAGCGTGCGCCCTCGATCTAATTCTTGCTTAGTAGCTGCGCCACTTTCTGAGGATACACAATGACAGTACTAATGACTATGTTAAAGCAGAGGTTTAGCAGAAGGCCCGATACGCTGGTAATCTGGTAGGTGGTGGATATCCCAATTTTTACGGTGAGCCACGTAAAAGGGAAACCGTATGATGTATAGGTGCCAGCGACGTCCGGGGGTCCATTTGCCAACGCGACACTCACGGGGAAGAATGTTAAGAAGATGAACAATAGGGAGAGCAGGGTTACGTAGCTGTGTTTTCTGGTCCATATGGGACTCTGAAGTTTTCCATATCCATAGGACATATTGTCAAATTAGTGTGTAATATATAGTGTTTAGAACTTTACGCGCATTTTGTGTGTGTGGGGGCATAGTCTTATCCTCCAAATCCAAACCCCGAAGTGGCAATTTTCTTCCATCATTATAGAGGTACTCGCGCGCGTACTTAATTCACACACTCATCCTGGTCTGCAAGTGCAAAGACTAGAGGAGATTTGGATAAGATTACCGCACTGCTATTGTGTGAATTGAAATGGACTGTCTTTCAGTAGCCTCGGATACGTGAGTAGAGACAGAACGATCACCATAATCGGAATCAGTTGGGACCACTCACCCAGCTGATTACCATAAAGTAGCTGAAGGAAGTATATCCCGTAGAACTGAATCGCCATCACTATGAAGCACGCCAACACGACCCGGGGGATCGACCTAAAGCCACCCAGTATGCTGGAGGCGAACACGGTGGTGAGCGAGGTCACGTCGAAACTGGGCACGTAGCACATGAAAAGGGGGAGTAACACCCCGGTGACCGCTGCCAGGCCGCCCGATAAAGTCCAGGACACCAATTTTATCTTCCATGGATCCAGGCCGCAAACCATCGCGAGTTCGGGGTTCTCCTCAGAGGCCCTGGTCGTTAATCCAAGCGTCGTCCTCCTGAGGTAGATCGACAGAGAGGCCGTCACTAATGCAGCCAGTGCAGCCGATACGATTAAGGCACCATTTAGTTCGCCGACCGTGAAGTCGTAGGCCATGAGCTCCCAGACCCCGAACGGCTTCAGGTAGTAGACTATTTCTGCCGTGGCTCCGAGGAGGAGTGAGAGCCCTATGGTAGACAGGGTCCTCAGCACAGCGCTGTCTCCCCTCTTTTCCATCCTTCTCATCACGGTGTGGTAATAGACCGCGCCCAGGAGGCACCCCAAGGCAAACGCTGCGGGTATGGAGAGGTAGACGTTGAGGCCTAGCACCTGGGTCGTCGTTGTGGCGGCTAGGGCTCCGAGTCCCGTGTAGTATGTGATTGAGAAGTCGGGTATGCCTGAGGCGTTGTGCCTCAGCGTCTGGCTAACGGCGTAGAGTGAGAACACTGAGCCAAATAGGATGACTTCAGGTAGTATGTAGGACACTAATGTCAGCCTCGGGTGTGAACTTATGAGTTTCCACCTTTAATGTTTATTCCAAGAATAAGATACCTCTGTGCGCGAGCGTATTAGTGACAAGCATGAACATAGAGAAGGTCCTTCTAGTCGTCACTTTGCTTGGAGTCCTATGTTCACTATCCGCATATTCACTGCTCGCTTACCAGATTATGGTCTCCCCAACCACGATCTACAGCATGAGTTTCAAAGGAAATGCGGACAACTCGGCATCAGAGCGCGCGCAGGTTGAGATCTAAAAACAAAAAAAACACACACAAAAACTCTATAGACAAAATGTAAATATTTTGTCGTAAATACTTATAATGATGGATTTGTATAACTTAGAAGCATACAAAACCTGATATATATTCATTTTAAGCATATATATGTTGGATGGGGAAGGTTTCGACTAGAGTTGAGGGGCGCACGGGCAAAAGGGCGAGGTGAAAGAATGGAGAAACGTATGAAGAAAACGTTTTGTGACAAGAATTGGTCTGAAGACTTAAAAAATTCTGTAGAAGAGTTCGTAAATGAAAAGCTCTCAGATTGGAACTGTGTTTATGGGCATATTTTTGATGCTGGGGATATTATTCAGCTGGGAAGATTGATAGATAAAGCAGTCTCAGAAAGCGATGGTACGCGCGCTGAAACTGAGGCTAAACTCCGTTCTCCACACCCACTAAACGCCTGAAATTATCTACGCAGCTCAAAACTTCCTCTCCTTTCAGCGTGATCACATAACGTTTCTTCTTCCTCGATGTTTCTCCCTCAACCAAACACACTACAAGCCCCTGATCTACAAACTCGCTCAGAAAGAGACGCAGCTGCTGCCAATTACAATTCACCGAGTAACTGATCCTAGACGGCGTGTCAATCCCATTTTTAATCTGACTTAATACATCGCCACGTAGCTCGATGCCTGATCTATTCAAGGCTTCGACATATTTACGAGAATATTAAAGTAATGTGGACCTCCTCTATCAGGATACTGTATCTATTAGCTGATGGCCATTAAAGTGATTATAAAAGGCAACATACGCGCGATTGGAAAGCGTTAAGAGCAGTTATCTCTTATGTATACAGTGGCGTTAATCGCCAATGAAAGGTGAAGGTGTGGTATATGTCGGGAGAAGACCCGTGTAAGGTGCTGCAGGGCATCCACGAGGCGTTGAACAGGAAGGATATCGATGGGGCCATCTCCTTCACTGCTGACGACGTCATCGCCACCTCCCCAGATGGGATTTTCAAGGGTAAGGTCGAGAATAAGCGATACTTCGAATGGTCGTTCAGAAGAGCGGAAGAGTCCAAGATCACAAACTTGAAGTTTACAGAGCTGAGAATTACCGCCTCAGGTAACCTGGTCACACATGAGTACCTGATGGAGGGTACAACTAGTGGTGGGAAGATGAGTGTCCCATGCGTCGCTGTGGCCGAGATCAAGGATGGTAAGGTCTGGAGAGTTCAAACCTATTATGATAGGCTTCTATTGGCCAAGCAGGCATCTAGCGGTTTCATCGCGTCGTGGGTGGTGAATTCCGTATCCAGTCAGATGGAGAAGGGGCTCAAGTGATTAAATGAGTCTCTATATTCTAATATTTTTTGCGCGCGCGCATCTCAGAACCAAAATATGAATAAATTAACTATTATGTGTAGATGGGTTTGGGAGAAAAGGCTATGGCCCTACACACATCGCTCGAAATTCATTAAAGTGGATGACATCCTCTTCTTTTACATGGGCATTAGTAATGATGATCAAGCACTGAGTCGATCTGTTGAAAAGCTAAAACAAGATTTTGAGAGGCTTAGAAGGGAGCGGAGAAAAATGCTTACACTTACCACTTTACTATGCATCGCTACCGCTGTTCTCTTCTTTTTAATTGGTTATTACTTTCCACATCCCTGAATGGTCATGCACAGAATGACTTGAATGTTTAACATGGCACCAATGGTGGTAGTTTAACGGTCAATTTTGGTCTTTTGCGTTCTAAATTAGCAAAAAAATATGAATGTTTAACAGGCCGTTGCACGTGCCACGAAAGTGTTAACAATTTTTTTTTTGATCATAAAATCTAAAATTGAGCGCGCGTTTAAGTGTTCTTTTGTGAATACAAAAATCATTGGAGTATTCTCGTTTATGCTTTTATTCATTAGTTTTTTTAATGTTTCTTTAGCTACTTATGGAAACTCTACAGATTATATCCTTAAAGTTCAAATTGTTGTCGATGGCGAATTAGGATATCCTCTTCAGAACCATCCAATCACGATTTCTGTTATTCTTAAAAATGTTGGAGATAAGACCTTTCCGAATGGGACAATAAATGCATGGGTAATTGGAGATTATAAATACGTTCTTGGTTCAGAAAATATTACTCAACTAAAAGTAGGAGATTATGAGGAAATATCTTTTCCAGACTTTAATCCAGTTGGTCAAGGTTCTTTTACAGCATTTGCGAATATTACCTCAAAATATGGTAATGTGGGTTACAATTCACAGTATTTACTAAAGACTTCTGGTATAGCTACTTTGCCACTAGGCTTATGGGAACAAGATATACCCTATAAGCCCTTTACAGTTGTATCCTCAGAATACGTTGAAGCAAGTCAACAAGCAGATTACTATTTCATCTTAAGTGTAGTCTTGGCCTTTGTAACATTAATAGTAGGTTGGCTAGAGCCTAAAACAATGATAAAGAGATATCTTACAAAAAAACAAAAAGATGCTTGCTCGCGAGTAGAATGTTGAGGGTTTTTGGGATAGTCGCAGGTACCTTATACATGCATTGCGCAGTTTGATCATTTATTATAACTAATTTAAATTGGAAATGTGAAATCACGTAATATATCTTCTTTTTTAACAAAGTAATTTGAGTAAACTCCAATTTGATATATATGACGTCTAGTATGGAAATACTCGTCAAATAATGCAGTTAAAATTTCCAATGCAGCAAGTCCATATAATATATTAGATAAGCACCCTTGATCCCTTGCATCAACGTCTGTATGTTTTAAATCAGTATAAGCTTTCCACCATTTTAATGATTTAGAAGTATTTTTTATATCTGCAAAAGGATAAAGATATTTTTCTCTATAACTTGCGTTCATCTCGGCGCATACTTCATCTATATTACTTATTTCATCAATTAGAAATTTTCTATAATTAGTTATATCCAATTGTCCAATTATTTTAGTATTAGATGTTAATCGAATCATTTTATCAATAAATGAACCAAATACACTTCCTATATCTCTTAATATACTTGCATATTCATATGAGCATGTAGTTGCATTAATAGGTTCAATATCTACATATCTTTCGGATTGCTCAAATCTTTCCGCTATATGATATGAACGATTTAGTAAATATATTTGTAAGCCGGCGCGCGCGCTATGTTGTTATAAAATAATTACCTATTAACGGGAATTCGTAGTTTTGAGTTTTTTACCTTTTGCCTGCGGAATTACGGTTAGACGGGCTCCGGGGAAATCTAGCAGCAGTTCCCTGCCCTCGTACAGCTCGTGCAGAAACATTGCAAGGGCACTCACCTCAGAGTGTGGCTGTCCCGTCACAGCGATGTTCCAGTCAGCAGCGCCATAGACTTCCCCGGGTACCTTCGCCCCACCGACGATGACTAGTTTGGGTGACGGGTCTGAGCGTATCTCACTGATAATCCCTTGGTAGAGTAAACCGTACATCGTGAGGTGGACAATTTTGCCCTCCCATTCACTGAGGATGGTCTTCCAGTTCCTGTTATATTCGAGCGTGAAACTCCCACCCCAATCCATAGTTATCTTCCTGATCGACTCTTCAAGGGAGGAATCCTGGGTACCGGTGTAGTATGCCCTCTTGGCCCCAAATGTTCTGGCAGCCAGGAGTAAGTGGGTTGATACTCTCTTATCCCTAGAGGGCCTATGACCCAGACGTAGAACCACCACTTCCTGATCGCTTATTTCGACCATTTTGGAGCCTCAGAGTACAGCCGACGTTGTCAATAAAAGGGTTGAGTTTATGCACTATTTTTAAACTTGACCCCGTATTCTGAGTGGATCGCCTTTGGCAGAGCAGATCGAGCGAGTTGAGGCTCTCCCCCTTATGACAAAGAGGAAGTTGCTCGGGATAATCATACCGGGTATTAACCTCCCCTTGTTCGTATTCAGTGCCTACAACACAGTGACCTTGTACCTCGCGGGGGTACCTACGAATTCCGAGGACTTCATTAGCAATATACTCGTATCGGCTGCAACATTGGCACTCGGTCTGGTTCTCCCTTTCATGGTACCCGTCTACACCAGCAGATACACTTTGGAAGAGAGTGGTCTAAGAATTCGTAGACTATTGAAGAGGAGTGTATTCCTCCCTTACAAAGAGATAGTGCGTGCAGAGGTCTATATCAGAGAACCTGGAGACGTTCCTGAGGAGGCACTGAACTACACGAAGGTGAGTGCGGAGAGGCTGAGGAAATCGGGACTTGGCTTCGTCGACTTCACGAACTCGGAGGCAAACATAGTCCTTCTGATGTCCGGATCGAAGATCTATATGATTTCTCCTGCTAAGCCGCGTGCCTTCCTGAAGAACCTAAAGAAGAGGGCTCCAAAGCTTACGGCGAGAATCATCGAGTTAAACGCTAAGGGAAAGAATATACAGGAGCTCGAGTGACTTGGTCCCAATTACTAGTGACATGAAGAAGATTTTAGCCAAGACTCTAATTAAGGAGCATCCAGACGATTACTTGATAGTCTTCATAGACCCGAGGCAGAGGAAGCAGGCCTGGGAACTGGTGAACGACCTGAAGCCATTCACCTCCTACACAATCACCTCCGATGAGGTTTCTCTTGTTTTACGTTCCTCCGACTGGGTTAAGATGAGTGATAGTTTCCTTGGGTATAGGGAAGAGGGGCCTTACAGGCTGATTACGTTTGATATTGTTCTGGATCTCTCGATCGTCGGTTTTCTATCTGTGATAGCTACTGCTCTGGCTGAGTCGGGGGTGAGCATATACGCTTTGTCGACTTATCTTAAGGATCATATATTAGTAAAAAAGAGGGATGCCGGAAAAGCAATAGACGTACTTAATGGCTTGATAGCTGAATCCCGTCTCGGTTAGTCTACATCAGAATTTGTAGCAATCTAAATAATGGTAAATTTCTGTAACAAGGTATGGTCCATGTTTCTAGGTCAAAGGCTTCAGCTTCATCGACATGAAATGTGACACCAGAAATACACACTAATCTGTTTTGAAAAATAACCTAAGTATATTCCTTAGATGCGTGCGCATGCGAGTTAAATTACGGATACTTAATTATCGTTGCGCTCGTTATTGCAATGATTTAAATTCATTTGTTTCCTTGGATTGTCTTCATTAAAACTTGGTGATAGTCAACCAAAGAATTAGTAGTTACTTTTAAATCAGTAATGCCGTTTTTACTTAAGACCATTAATGGATTCAAAAAAAATCTCCATCTTAGTCGTATTTGCAGCTCTCACTGTGTTTCTGAATATTTCTCCAATAAAGATTCCTGCACCTTATGCACCTTTTCTAATTTATCAATTATGGGAAATACCTATTGTTACTGTTTCAATACTTTATGGATTTCAAATGGGAGTTTCAGTATCTATTATTAACACCTTAATATTATTATTAATATATCCTGGTGCATTGCCTACTGGACCAATTTATAATTTTATTGCAGTACTAAGCATGCTATCCGGTATTTATATTGTTAAAAAGTTATATTTAACTTTTATAAAAATTTATAATGAAAAAATATCTAATATTGCATCAACTATTCTCGGTATGATAATGAGAGTTATAGTAATGACTATCCTTAATTGGATTGTTCTCCCTTTTCCTCCACCGATTGGTTTTAGTCTACCTCTTGATATTACCATTGCCTATTTACCTTTGATTGGTTTCTTTAATGCTACATTGGCCTTATACACAATCCCGCTTGGTTTAATGTTGGCTAAGGCGGTTAATGATCGTCTGAATATTAGTCAATAAATTGACTTTATTCTCAGTATAATTTAAAGTTAATATACAGTTAATAATTTAAATCCTTTTTTTAATAATGAAACGAGCGAAGTTGTTAAAACTCTAGGCTGCAGAATTATTTTGAATTTGGATGCGCTCGGTTAATGTGTGTCATAGAGGGGGACACCCATACCTCAATAACCACTCTTCTCTCCTCTCAATTTTGAACAAGTTTGTCGCTGGCGAGCCCCGGTGATGCCCGGATGATAAGGGTACTCCATGTTGAGCCAGATGGAGATCTGAGGGGGCTCATAAAGCAGCGTTTTCAAGAACTTGACTCGGAGCTACACCTCGAGCAAATCATGAACTCAGTGGAAGCAATCACTATCTGCACAAACGAACGCTTTGATTGTATTCTAATCGGGCATTCACAGATTCTCGACTCGATTGAGCTGTCCATAACACTTAGGGGTGTTTCGAGGGCTCCCCAAATAATCTACTCTATGGAAGACTCAGAGAATATAACCTCCCGCGCATTTGACGTAGGCGTCGACGCATACCTAGTAATACAGCGTTCCTTAGATCAGGCCCCGGCTCTTACAAGGAGAATAAAAGAAATAGTGGAGAATAGGCGTAGTGACGATATCGCGCTAGCTATAGCTAATGCCGAGGAAGTCGCTGTAGTCGTCGAGTCGGGAGATAAGATAATATATGCTAGCCCCCCGTTTGAGCGGCTTGTCTCCAGAGAACACTCTGAGATCATTGGTAAGAGCCTGACATCTTTCACAATCATATCAGACAGAACCAGCGTGCAGACAACGCTTCAGAAGGGTGGCGAGACTGGCCTAACCATATTATGCTCGGATGGAGTTCAGAGAAAGTGCAGGATACGTGTATCTCAGACCCAGATGCTAGGCAAGGATGCCTCAGTAGTCGTAGTCTTCATCAACGATGTTACCGAGACCCAGGGAAGGGAGAATCGTTTGCGCTCCCTCCACAGTCAGGCACCCGAAATATTATTGTCTAGAAACTTGGATGAGCTTGCGAGGAGAACCTTAGACGCTGTCGAGGCGAGCTTTGACTCTGAAGTCCTAAGCTTCATGGTTGTGGAGGGGGATGAGCTTGTCTGTGTTGAGCGTCGTTGGAGAGCTCGTGGGCTCAGGATGCCGTTAAGCAGCAGTAACTCCATGGCTAGGGCAGTCCGCGAAGGTAAACCTGTGGGTGTGGGAGATTTTTTAAAAGAGCCAACTCTACTAGAGGAGACCGCTCAGAGGTCTGGACTGTCTATTCCAGTAAAGAATGGTGAGGGCGTCGTCGCCGTAATCGATCTGCGTAGCAGCAGAAAAGAAGCCTTCTCAGATGCTGACACTGATACTCTCTCCTTACTCTCAAGATACGTTGGTTGTGTTCACAAGCTTCTTGATGACTTACGAGTCGCTGCTAGTTCCGAGACCCAATATAGGCGCTTACTAGAAACGCTTAACGACGCTGTATTCGTGCTCGACGACTCACGATATATATTCGTCAATAAGAGGGGAGCTGATCTCCTTGGATACTCCGACCCTTCGGAGATCATTGGGACTGATGTCTACCAACATGTTGCCCCCGAGTTTCGAGAGTTAGTGAGAGACAGAGTGCAGGGACGGCTCAAGGGCGAAGAGGTCCCGTCCAGGT
>JBEKDF010000054.1:0-12597 GCA_050014495.1 Bathyarchaeia archaeon | reverse complement strand
GCTAAGGTTAAGAATTGCATCTGAAGCTCGAGTGGCTTGCGATTATGAAAAAGGTTATTCTACGGGTTTTTCTCCGATACCTTGAGAAAATCTCAGGAGGTAACCATCTGGATCTTGGACGAGGATTTGTCGACATCCATGGAGAATGTTGCCAACTTTATACCAGCTATCTTGGACATTTCTTCTCAAGGGGTACTTACTTCTCTTTAATGAATTAGAGATTTTTGAAATGTTGTCTATATCTATTTGAAAATTGATTCCCCGGCCGAGGGGATATTCAAGGCTCCCCGTGATAAATGCTTTATCTTCTTTTGGATCTAGTTCTTGAATCATGAGGTTGCTGCCTTGATAAGATAAGAAGGCAAATGAAGGATTTTCTCGTTGATACTCGACGTCGAATCCTAAGATATTTTTATAAAAATTAAGGCTTATTTGGAAGCTTGTGACATATAGCTCAGGTTTCAGGGGATTGAATTTCATCTTGATTGTATAGCATGGGTTGGGTTGCTTGATATATTTTCCCCGCCATTTCTTTGTTAACTTTCTTCATGAATGGCGTATGCGTGTTTGTTACCATTCAATACTACGCCCGCGCATGCAGATTAGGGAAGTCTCTCTTTTTCGCCCCGAATGCGCTTTTTTTCCTCCTCTAATCCTTCCTTCACTCCCTTCTCGAAGGCTTTAGCTGCTTTGGAAGCCTTCGAAGCTCCGGTCTTTAACGCCTTCTCGGTTTTCTCAGCTCCACTCTTTGCGCCATTTTTAAGTGCTTCCTCAGTCATCTCAGTTTCCTTCTTCACTTTCTTTCCTATAGCTTCTCCAGTTTTTTCAACATTCTCCTCGATTGTCTTTTTTTTCTTCACTTCGAACATATTATTTCTAACTAAGTATTATGCCACGAGTATAAAAAAAATTTAAAAAAATAAGTTGTTTAGTTCACATGCTGATCAAGCCTTTGGTAACATTCAATATAGAAACCAGTCTCCCGTGCGTTTCAAGTGAATCGAGACGTTGCCGATGAATGTAATTTAGAAAAAAAGTGATGGTTTATAAGCAAACAGTCCAGTGTTTTAGCTGGAAATCACAGTTGACTGCATGGCTTAGGTAAGGAATTAATCAAGAATCAGAATTATGGCATCCTAAACCACGCGGATCAATCTATGGAGAAAAGAAAATGAATGTATTAACACTAGCAGGGATCGGAGTAATCGTGATCATAGTCCTGATCCTGGTATGGCTGTATTTTAGCTACTACAATAGGATTAGACGCTATGAGAACCAGATCAGTGAAGCCTGGAGCCAGATTGATGTCCAGCTGAAGAAGCGCTACGATCTGGTTCCAAACCTCGTAGAGACCGTCAAGGGTTATGCATCGCATGAGAAGGAGATCTTTGAGCAGGTCGCCGCGGCGAGAGCTGGTATGATCCAGGGCTCGCCTCAGCAGAGGATGGACGCGAGCAACATGTTGTCCTCGGGTCTGCGCCAGTTGTTCGCTGTCGCGGAGGCTTACCCTGATCTTAAGGCTAATGAGAACTTCAAGATGCTTCAGGGGCAGCTGTCGGGGATCGAGGATAGTATTGCGAGCTCACGTCAGTTCTACAACACGAGTGTGCTGAATTTTAACAACCTCATCACGACGATTCCTGGTGCTTGGTTCGCGGGTGGCCGCAGTAAGCACGAGTTCCTCACAATCCCTGAGGGCGAGAGGCAGGTGCCTAAGGTACAGTTCTAATGTCCCAACGCACATTCGTAGACGAGCAGAGGAGAAACAGGAGGTCAAACATCCTCCTAGCAGTGATAGTGTCACTGTTTCTCCTGGGCCACGCGCGCATAGTCTTCTAAATTGACATCTTTCCCTCGGATGAGCCATCATTTTCCTAGAACAGTGACCCACCTTGTTGGGCGTGGCTGCGGAGAGCCCATAATTAGCAGCGCGTAGACCCCTATCTTATATTACTTAAGAACAATGCCACATTGATACAACTTGTCGAAGCAACCAGACGACGTCGTGGATCAGGTTGTCAAACACACGTATGGAACCTGGCGTTTCCAGAAGGGATGGAAGCCCCAACACATAGTGGACGCAGAAGGCGTATACCTCACCGACATCAACGGGAAGAGGTACCTAGACTTCTCCTCCCAGCTAATGTGCTCCAACCTAGGCCATAAGAACCAAGCACTCATCAAAGCGATAGTTGAGCAGGCTCAGTTGATGCCCTACATAAACCCCGCTTACTCCACAGACATCCGTGCGAGGACGAGTGAGGCCCTGATCAAGGTCTTTCCTGAGGGGCTCGAGAAGATATTCTACTCGACCTCGGGGACAGAAGCCAACGAGGCCGCGCTAAAGATCGCTAGAATGTACCAGAAGCCAAGAGGAGCCTACAAGGTCATCTCACGCTATACCTCCTACCATGGCTCAACCGCAGCTGCAATCGCATGCACAGGAGACCCACGAAGATGGTTCGCCGAGCCAAGCAGCAAGGTTGATGGCACCGTATTCGCCCCCGATTGCTACTGCTACAGGTGCCCATTCCACCAAGAGTACCCAACCTGCGGCGTGACTTGCGCCGAATACGTCGACTATATGCTAAGAAACGAGGGAAACGTAGCCGCAATCATAGTGGAGCCCGTCGTCGGAACAAACGGAGTGCTTGTCCCAGTCAAGGAGTACCTTCCCCGACTCAAGCAGATATCCAAGGAGCATAACGTACTCTTCATAGCCGATGAGGTAATGGCGGGCTGGGGAAGAACAGGCACCTGGTTCGCCGTCGACAACTGGGGTGTGAAGCCTGACATACTCACCACGGCAAAGGGCTGCACAGGTGCATACACGCCTCTCGGCATAACCGCTACGTCCAAAAAGATCGCGGACTACTTCGAGGAGAACTACTTCGCCCACGGCCACACATATGAGGCACACCCACTCTCCATGGCCCCTGTTGTCCCCGCGATAAACGAATATAAGCGCCTCAACTTATTCGAGAACACGAAGAACCTCGGCGCCCACATGGCTAAGAGGCTAGACGAGCTCAAGGATCGACACCCATCAATCGGAGACGTTAGGGGCATAGGCCTATTCTGGGCCGTCGAGATCGTGAAGAACAGGAAGACGAAGAAACCCTTCAACACTCGGATCGACAAAATCACCGGAGTTCCACTAATGGTGGATAAAGTCGCCGCGGAGATGGGTAAGAACGGAGTCATCTGCAACACCTGGATAAGCCACTTCGTGATAGCTCCGCCGTTGATAGTTACGAAGGAGCAAGTTGACGTTGGCGTCGATGCGATGGATGAGGGTCTGAAGATAGCGGACAAGGAAGTAGATCAATAGGCACCCCAAACCAAACACGAATGCATTAATCGTCTTTAACACTCAAGTTTTAATTAAGAAAACAGCGATCATTTAACCTGTTTTATCATGTTTGCAAGAGTTTGTGGTTCTTTTTATAGGACCCACTCTAAAGGTTGGTAGTGATATCATTGAAGGTTCTAGGCATAGTTGGTGGAGCCAAGAGAGATGGAAACACGGTTAAGCTCGTCGAGGAGGTACTCGCTGGCGCAAGTGAGGCGGGGCATGAGACTGTCCTTTTCAAGCTCGCGGAGTTGAAGATCGGTCACCTCGGGGAAAAGGAGGGGATGACGACGTTCCCCGAGGATGACTTCGAGAAGATCAAGCCTCATATCGAGTCCATGGGAGCTCTCATCCTCGGAGCACCCATCTGGTACAGCACTGTCGACTCCCGTACACATGTATTCATCCAGCGCCTTTACTGGTATAGTGGTTACTATAGTGAGGAGAACAAGGCTAAGTGGCCCAAGGGGACGAAGGCCATCAATTGCATTACATACGGTTGGTATGACCCCCACAGATACGACGGTGTCCTCGACTGGCTCAAGGAAATGGAAAGGAGCTACGGGATGAAGAACATAAAGGGTATCGCCGCCGCAAACACTGGCGAGAAACCAGTTGAAACGCGCTATAATCTTCTCAAGAAGGCTCGCGACTACGGTAGAAAACTCTAGTCACGCACACGAGAAAACACCACACAGATTGCATGATTATGATCTAACTTTTTAGAGTATACTCAACACTAGAACTCAAGATTTGACCAACTTTGATCTGGGGCCAACTGATTAAAACAGTCATTTTAGGAGCTATTCAAGGCCTCACAGAGTGGCTACCAATTTCTAGTAGCGGGCATCTCATAGTCCTAGAACACTTCTTTGGTCTGGCCACAACACCTCTATTCGACGTAGTCCTGCACGTCGGTACACTAGTTGTTGTGATCTTATTCCTTAGAAAGGAGGTTCTCAGCATCTTTCCTCTCTTTATCACTTGGACTTCCACTCAGAATATGGCAGGCTCATACCATTATTGATAATCGCAACTATACCAACTGGTATAATTGGATTGATATATGTGGAGTTTTTCGAAGACGTTCTCTCCGGTATTTTGCCCGTCGGCATTGCCTTCATTTTAGACGGAACGATTGTGTACTTATCCAAGTACAGTAAAGAAGCTAGTGAAGTAGTTACTACTAAGAAAGGTCTGATCGTTGGTTTTCTTCAAGGGTTAGCTGCATTCCACGGATTATCTAGAATGGGCGTTACCATCTCATCAGCATTACTGACGGGTATAAACAGGGAGAAGGCTCTAAGGTTCTCATTTCTTCTATCAATTCCTGCGATCCTTGGAGATCTACTGGTTGAGGCATTTAAACAGCAAGGTGTGGTTTCAACCACAGGTCTTGGCTTGACCGAGATGTTGGCGGGGGTCGGTGTAGCCATGGTTGTTGGATATATCGCATTGAATCTTATTTCAAGGATAACATTGGCTAAGCGATTTTATTACTTCGCATTCTACACCTGGTCGCTTGGAGTTATCATCGTGTTATTTGCTCTACTAGGTAAGTAGTCGAGTTTTATAAATCACGCGCTCGTAGCCTGAATACGTTTTTTTGTCAATAGGAGAACCAATTCTTTAAGGCAACTCGGCGTGCACGCACGATATACTAGTACAGCTTCATCGAGATGATCCACCCAGAATTGTTGAAATAATTAAACGCCCTAATTCGATTAAGGCGAACATCGAGTGCTGAAGAACACTCTAAACATCCCAATAAAAGAGAATAAGAAGCTAAGGACGATGCTGGAATTCATAGACTCCGACGTAGAACTACATACTCTTTGGAGATGCGCCAACGTTCTCGCGATTGATCGCATGGGCTACAGCGACCATGGGCCCACCCACGTGAAACTTGTGGCTAACAGAGCCATCAAGTTGCTGAGGCTACTCACTGACAGGAAGATCGAACCAAGCATAAAGGTGAACTATGGAATGGGTTCCGACGACGCAGAGGTTGTTGTCCTACTTGCCTCCGTGACTCATGACCTTGGGATGTCCATAACCCGTGAGGGACACGAGGTCCTCAGCGTCGGGATGGCCAGAGATGTCATGAAGAGGTGCCTGCCACTGATCTACGGCCCCGAAGAAGCCACGATCATTTCAAGTGAGGTCCTGCATGCGGTGGTCAGTCATCAGGCTTCAGTAAAACCACTGACTCTCGAGGCAGGTGTTGTGAAAGTCGCAGATGCTTTGGATATGGAGAGGGGGAGGGCACGCATCCCATATGAGGCGGGTAGAATCAACATTCACTCCGTATCTGCTTTATCAATAGAAAGAGTTAGTATCGAGGGAGGCGTGGAGAAACCAATCAAGGTGAAGATCGAGATGTCGAACCCTGCAGGGATTTTTCAGGTGGACAACCTTTTGGCTACGAAGATAAGGGATAGTGGGCTTGAGGGCTTCGTAAGCATTGAAGTGTTTGTCGCTGGCGGGGAACACTTCACTATGGATGACTCAAAATTCAGACTCGAGGCATAAGACCTTCTCTTCCCTTAAAATAAAACCTCAACTTCGACGATCATAGATTTTATGATTGTACGTGCGCGTGTTGACTCAGTCATTTCTGTTATGTGCACGAAGTCTATCCTTATAATTTCCTAATGCTTACCATAATAGTCAGCTAAGGCTCTAAACGACTCCTTTGGCTCCCACGTCATATCGGGGTAAGTTTCCCCATGCATCTTGTTGGAGAGGGTCTTCACCAAGCTGTAGCTTGCCATGTCGAGATCATGTCGGGGATCTTCGTCAAATGGGAAGATGGGGCTGACAAACGTCATAACGAATGCACCCTCAACACCCGCGCTGTCAAGGGTAATGAGCTGGTCAACGAGTTCACGCGCTTGCAGACCCTCATCACGAACGAAATCACCCCTCAGTCTCGGCTGGACAAATCGGCCTAAGAACGATACTTGGTGCAGGAATAGGGATCTGTTGTCTACTATATCCTCATCCATTCCTTCCGAGGTGCCCTCGGCTCCTCGATAAGTGCGGAACCCGAATTCGGATATGACGACGGGTTTGTTGGATGTGAAGAGTGGTTTTAGGAGCTCCACGTAATTATCCCTTGTTTTTTCGATTTGATAGTGGTCGACACCCACGAAGTCAAAGAGGCTCCAGTCAACCGTCTCCCAGGGTAGAGATGCGTATGTTATTTGGCCTTGGAAGACCTTTCTAACGGACTCACTTGCCCTTGCCAGAAACGCATTTAGTGGCTTATTGTGCTCTCCGGATTTAACGCTTGACCTATTTTTCGGGTTACCCATCCGCTCAGATATGTTTCCACCTTCCAAAATGCCCTTCATAAAGAGTGTCGACTCGGATCCAACACTGAATATCAGGGGTTTATCCGGTAATCGTTGGCGTAGGGTCTCCGTAGCTGTCGCAGCTTTTGTGATGTATTCTATAGTTTCCTGTTCGCTTTTATTCCATCTCTCAGGTGAGAGCCATACCTCCAACCCTTGCTCCAAAGCATCTTCAGCCGTCGTCATAAGGCGGTTAATGTCTAAACCGCAGATTCTTACAGCGTTACAATGCAAATCGTCCTTGATGATCCCAAGTTCCATATTCACGACCTTTGGATCAAAGCTTGGGCGCCAGTCGATCCCCATTACTCGCCCAACATCGTAGCAAACTCCCTTTAGCCTCATTGATAATCCCGTCTACGACCTTCTCCCAAATACAATGAGGGGTCCAATAAAGCCTATGACGTTAATTTATCACAATAAGCCTTGACGAGTCAGAATCACATGATGGAGGTCATGAATACTCTACCAGATGCCTCAAATACGCATCAGCTACAAAATAGGCGATGCCTAAAATAACCTGCCTCGCCGGCGGAGTGGGAGCCGCGAGGCTCCTACAAGGCCTCGTCAAGGTTGTCCCACCGAAGGATATTACGATTATAATCAATACGGGTGACGACTTTGAACTACATGGGCTAAAAATCTCACCCGATGTCGATATAGTCACCTACACACTCGCAGGCATCGTGAACGAGCAAACAGGCTGGGGTATAAACAACGACTCGTTCCACTGCCTCGAGGCCCTAGGCAAACTCGGACTCGAAAAATGGTTCAACATAGGCGATGCCGACCTAGCAACCCACATAAGCAGAACAAAGCATCTCGCTGAAGGCTACAGGTTATCCGAGATAACTGCGATGCACGTAAAGTCCCTAGGGATTGAAGCGAAGCTGATCCCGATGACCGACGACCCCTTTGCTACATACATAGCCACACCTAATGGACTCATCCACTTCGAAGAGTACCTTGTACACAGGGGATCCTCCGATCCAGTTAATGATGTGAAGTACGTTGGTGCAGAGAGCTCGAAGCCAGCACCGGGAGTAATTGACTCAATAAGAGAGGCGGACCACATCATCGTGTGTCCGAGTAATCCAATAGTTAGCATAGGCACCATACTTAGTGTACCTGGAGTCCGTGATGCTCTAAGAGAAACCGAGGCGAAGATTACTGCAGTCAGCCCGATTGTGGGAGGGGCACCAGTTAAGGGCCCAGCCGACAAGATCATGTTAGGTCTGGGACTAGAAGTATCCGCTTACACTATAGCGATGCTTTACCAAGACTTCCTTGACTCATTTGTGATAGACAATAGGGACCAGAAGTACATTGAGGCGGTCAAGGAATTGGGAATAAATATCTTAGTTACGAACACAATTATGACTTCCTTAGAGGATAAGATTCGGCTCGCAGAGACGACCCTCAGATCATTAGAATTGGTGTAGAACTTGGTAGGACCAGACAAAGTCTACGCTTTACTTCCTGTTAAGAGACTCCATGATTCAAAATCCCGGCTCTCTAACATTTTAGATACCGAGGAGCGTGAAACACTCACCCTCCTCATGCTCGAGGATGTAGTTAAAACAATTCAAGCCTCCGAACTTGCGCTAAGGATCCTGATCGTTACACCCGACGAGAAAGTTATCAGGTTCGCAAAGGGACTTTGCATTGATTCCCTCGTATCAGATTCTGGTGATCTAAACCGCGATCTAGAAGAAGCCTTAGCGTGGTGTAGTAAAACAGGAGCCGAATCAGCTCTGATAGTCTTAGCGGACCTTCCAATCCTATCAGAAGAAGACATCAAACGGATCATCTCGCCATCTTCCCAAAGTCCGAATGCCGTGATTGCACCATCAAAAGATGGTGGCACAAATGTGCTTTTTCTACATCCCTGTGATTTAATTACGCCGAGCTTCGGTGTCGGAAGCTTTGAGAGACACATACTTAAGTTGAGATCAATCGGCGCTGATGTTAGAGTTTACAGATCAGTGAGTACTGCCTTGGATATCGACACCCCAGAAGACATGCGAGAATTTCTTGATAAGAATAATAACCTTCTCCACGCACCAAAATCATTGACCTATCTGGAAAAAATTAGAATCATAAAAGCTTTTTAAGCGTTAAAAACAAAAAAAAAAGAGACGCCAAATATTCACATCGAATAATGTATTTATGTACTCAATTAGGGATTGGATTAGAGTTCACATAAGTTAAGCACGCGTCAAGATTGTTATAAGACCTCATTCAATATAATGATGAAAATCGGTGAAGTCTTTGCCCGAAGAACCCACCCCAAGGAATACCAACTCATTCCATGTTCTCATTGTAGACGATGAGCCCTCGCAGATGGAGTTAGCGAAGCTAAACTTAGAAGACTCAGACCTATCCTTCACAATCACAACGACGTTATCCGCATCTGAAGCTCTGAAACTCCTCCGCGACAATTCCTTCGACTGCATCGTCTCCGACTACAAGATGCCTGAGATGAACGGTGTCCAGCTCTGCACCGAGGTAAGGAAAACCAGTGAGATTCCCTTCATCATCTACACGGCGAGGGGGAGCGAGGAGGTCGCATCCGCGGCCTTCGCCGCCGGCATCGACGACTATGTCCGTAAAGAGGCGACATCAGCCCACTATAAGCTACTGGCAAAAAGGATCAGACACACCGTAGAAAAGAAGAGGGCTGAAAAGGAGCTGCAGCATACTGAAGAGGAGCTACGAGCATCAAATGAGCAGGTTCAGGAATATGCTAACAAGCTTGAGAGGATGGTTGATGATAGAACTTCGAAGCTCAAGGAGAGCGAGGAGAGACTACGTGCCTTCATAGACTCAACCGAGGATGGTTTTGGATTATTCGATTCTCAACTTCGCTTAATTGACCTAAACAAGGTCGGTCTCCAATTATTCCTCATGGGCTCTCCACCCGGCACCACTAAGGAGGATCTCATCGGGAAGAGGTATTCTGAGATCTTCCCTGGGATTGAGAAGACGGAGAGATACGAGGCGATGTTGAGGGTCCTAAGAACAGGTGAACCAATGCACTGGGAGGGAGCGAGCTGGGTCTCTCCAGACATCTGGCACTCTAACACAGCCTTCCTAATAGGCTCTAACCTAGGCCTTGTGTCGCGGAACATTTCGAAGCAGAGAAATCTTCAGGAAGAGCTACAAAGAGCCGAGGTCATCTCGGCAGTGGAGCAAATGGGTGCTACGGTCGCCCACGATTTGCGTGGACCACTCGGACAAGTAGTCCAAGCAGTAAACATGACAAAACAGGACCCAACCCTCATACCCAGGATGCTCCAGCTGATCGAGGAGAATGCAGTCAGATCACTGAAGATGATTGCTGACTGGCGGTCGAGCACGCGGGAGATAGTTCCCAATCCAGTAAATACCGATCTAATTGCATTAGTAAAAAACATAATCGAGGGAACAACGCTTCCATCGAACGTGGAGGTTGAGATTTCCCTGGGGAAAAGCCTCGACTTAGTAAAATTAGACCCAGACATAATGCATAGAGTCATCGACAACCTTGTGAAGAACGCGGTGGAAGCGATGCCAAATGGCGGTAAACTCACGATTAGTGCGAAGAAAAATGATGACAAGATAGTCATTAGTGTTGGCGACACGGGGGTGGGTATACCTGAGGGGTATAAGGCGAGAATCTTCTCTCCGCTATACACAACGAAGACTGGAGGCATGGGTTTGGGGCTTACATATTGTCGGAGGGCAGTTGGTGCTCAGGGAGGCTCAATCGATTTCGAGTCTGAAGTTGGTAAAGGCACCACATTCACGATACGATTACCAACCCAATAATGCTCTAATTTTATCTCTTAGAACACAAACCTCACTAGGTAATTTCTCTTTCTTGACACAAATGGAACGTGGTTTTGCCTCATATTCACTGCGTCATCTTGACCGTCTGAAGTGATGAATTGGAAACATACGCGAAACGATCTGCGTTTAAATCTGGCCGAAAAGAACTGAGATCTGGAAACCAAACATGATAATGAACTCAACCACTGCTGAGGAGGAAGCACTCCTAACAGTCGCGAAACTGATGATAGCAGCAGCTAGGACAGCTCCCAAAACCAGGGGAGAGGACAGCATAAACACTGGCATTATTACCGGTGATGACAAGGAGAAACTCGCCAAGACCATGGATGAGCTCGGACGAGGCCGAGACTCGGGGAACGTTCGAGCCTCGGGGGCGGTTGTGCTTATCGGTGTTGAGTGTGGCAAGCCGAGCGAAGAGTGGTGGCCATTCCAAGCGAAGCTTATAGACCTAGGCATTGCCTTGGGATCGGCTGCGAAGGTCGCCTCTGACTTAAACGTGGATAATAGGATAATGCGTAGTGTGGGTCTAGCTGCTATGAAGATGGGTCTTGTCAAGGGAGAAGATGTAGAAGGGATACCGATCTCAATAAAGGGGAAGAATATTTATTTTGACAGAAAAGCCTAGCTAAGTAAATCTCTATTTTTAATCCTCACATTTATCTTACGCTTACGATTAATTATTGGTTGCCTAACGGTGTTGAAACACTTCTACATGAAAAAAGGATTTTCTGCATAGTTTATAATGTAGGTGCGATAATTGGTGAAAAAATCAGGCAACAAAATCGTCTTTTTTCTTTTTTTCTTCAATAATTGCTTTTAGTTGTCTTATCTCTTCCTCTTTTTTAATTAATTCCCTCTCTAAGGATTCGATATATGCGTTTTGAGCTTGCACAGCACCTTCCATTTTTGAGTCTATATCCGTTATTAATGCTCCTTGACTAACTACAGATACATTAGGTATGTCGACTATCTCTTGATTTAATTCATAATATATATCTTTTAGTTCATTCAAATATTTTAAAGTTTCTTGGTCTATAGTATTAAATCTTGTACTATTTTCCATAACATCCATTGTCCTTATTGTTGATTCTTCAAACTTTTTAAGATTTTCAATATGTGAAGAAAAACTTACGACATCTATTATATCCATTACTTTTTTCGCATTTTCTTCAAATAATCTTATTTGTTCAATTGCCCCTTCTAATCCTTTAGTATAAGACACATCCAATTGGATTCCTTTGTTCATTATTTCAGACTTTTCTTCAGGGATTGAATTTTTAACACTTTCATTAGATTCATAAATCGTTTCTTCTTTCTTTTCTTGGCTCATAATTCCTTTAGTAATTAATAGTTTATTTAACATTTCCGAGCGTGGGCTTGTCTTTTGAGGGTTATGTCCGATTATGTACTTAACCAGAATCTGTGTCCACACCGATTCACTAACTGCGATGATGTCACCAGACGTTTATAGCTACAAACTTGACTAAGATATTCGTGTAACTCATATGCCATACTGCATGAAGTGCGGGAAAGAACTTTCTCAAGATGATAGATTCTGCTCACGATGCGGGACACAAGTCCCAGGATACAATACTAACACACAATTGCTAGTCGACAAAATCGAAGTGAACTATCCCGAAGGCGATTCAGCTAAACTGAAGATGGTTGTTGGAGCCAGCAGCTTGGAAATAGGGTCTGGGGCAGGGAAATTTGTTGAAGGCACCATAGACTATGATATCCCAGAGTCGAAACCATTCGTATCTACGACAGGAAACATAGTGAGGATAGAACAGACGCGAGACCCACTAGCCTACCCACACTACTTCTCAAACAAATGGAACCTTAGGCTCGGTGACGCCAAACCATTCACCATGGAACTTAGCGCAGGTGTAATACGAACAAATCTAAGTCTCGGGAAATTACCGATAACGGATCTCCTAATAGAAGCCGGCGCTGGCGATACCCGAATCTCATTCAAGGAAACCAACCCAAGTATAATGAATAACCTCGAGGCACGCGTAGGCGCAGGTGAGCTAAAACTCTCCGGCCTACTTAACG
>JBEKDF010000053.1:0-12880 GCA_050014495.1 Bathyarchaeia archaeon | reverse complement strand
TGGATCATTATCAGCGGATAGCCCTCTCCATGGACTTCGTAGTAGAACTCTACCCCATTTAACTTAATTTTTGGCAAGTATCTTCACACATAAGGATTAAAGTGAACTGAGGATAAGGCTATTGAGATAAAAACATCTTGTCATAGCCCTGGTGCTGCTGCCAAACTGAAATATCGAATTGTCACGAATTGCAATGCTAACACTCCAATCGTCTGCGCATCGACCATAGAATCACTGATTAGAGTCAGGTGGAAGTGAGGATAAGACTTTGTAAGGATGCGGTCACTTATCTGGTACATACTTGAAAAAGGTCTCAGGTACCTTGTACGAGGAATCCCTCATTATCTTAATC
This sequence comes from Bathyarchaeia archaeon, assembly GCA_050014495.1. GTDB lineage: Archaea > Thermoproteota > Bathyarchaeia > TCS64 > TCS64 > UBA8941. The sequence continues at coordinate 12,528 of JBEKDF010000053.1, read as the reverse complement.
TTCATCATCTCATCATTCAGGTACTCAAAGTCTCTAAGATAATCCGAACCCCAATACCTCCTCCTAATCTCTTGAACTATTGGCTCCCACTTTTTCCAGTGCATAACCACCATTGACCCTCCTATGTCATAGAGATCCTCGGCTTCGATCATCCCCCTGCGGAGCATCAAGCCCATACCATTCCAGGATTGCCACAACATGAACCTCTTAGCAGCGGCGTCCACATCATTGTCTGTTCCATACTTCCTCTCGAAGTCCTCGTAGTCCTTCCACTCGAAGTTAGCCGTTTCTATTCCAGCTTTCTGCCCTTCAAAGCTGCTAAGGGCAGTCATCATGTTCTGGACTACTCCTATTCTCCGCGTTTCCAGGGTGTTCTTCATGTTCATCCGCTGGGTCCTCAGGGTCATAATGTAGTAGACCGCTGCCACAGTCACGCTTGTTGCTGTAACTAATACTCCAATGGTCTGCGCATCAACCATAGAATCACTGGGTTAGAGTCAGGTAGGAGTGAGGATAAGGCTATTGAGGAACACAACTCAAACTTTGAATAAAAGTAGTGTACCGACATCTACACATGGAACTTGAGACATGCATCAAGGGTAGGAGAAGCGTAAGAGCCTACACAGCCGAACCCGTCCCGAAGGAGAAGATCGAAGCCATACTCGAAGCCGGCGTCTGGGCGGCGACGGCGATGGGTCGGCAACCGTGGCGCTTCTTCATAATTGAGAACAGGGACACCATCAGATACGTCTCCGATGAAGCCAAGAAAGCCGTGAGCGAGGCGTTTCCCCTGTTCGCTAAGCGGTTTGAGACCAGCGAAGACATAATTTGCTATGATGCTCCGGTACTGATCCTGATATGCGCGGAGACTGACAAGTCATTCAGTCACTCTAATCTGATTGACAGCGCGCTCGCCGAGCAGAACATGTCCCTGAAGGCGTACGAGCTGGGTCTGGGGACCTGCTACATGGGTTGGATCGACGTGCTTGTGGGGAGTAAACCGGAGGTTATGAGTAAGGTCGGGGTACCCGAGGGGTACGATGTGATGGTGTCTCTGATTCTTGGCTACCCAAAGAACAAGCAGGGATCGGGTAAGAGGAACAAGCCTAACATATTAAAATGGATAAAATGAAAGAGATTAGAGTCAGGTGGAAGTGAGGATAAGGCTATTGAGGTTACCTAATGAGTTAAGACAACCTGCTCCATCTTCTTATCCCAATCAGAATCCTTTTGTCCAATCATCTTACCGAGAACATCAGCTAGATACTCGAAGTTCTCATATATGTTCTTAGGGTAATCCAATTTCCGATACTCCCTAATTACCGGTCCAAACATGAACCACGCGTCAGCAATCCAGATGCCGGCGACGTTGTATACGGTTCCTATGTCGATTAAGCCACTCCTATACTGGTATCCGATTGAGTCGCAGAGGTTCCAGAAGGATATTCTCAGGGCGAAGTTCTCGGGGTTGACCCTTGAGTCATACTTTTTCTGGAAGTCCTCGAAGCCATCCCACCTCATGCTCACGAGGGCTAGCCAGTCCTTAGCGAACTCCTTCGTGGTGAATGGTTGTATGATGTTGTTTGTCAGGGTGGCTCGCCTGTTTTTGGTGGTCTCCCTCAGATTAACTATGTAATAGATAGCAGCTACCGTCACACTCGCTGCTGTAACTAATACTCCAATGGTCTGCGCATCAACCATAGAATCACTGGGTTAGAGTCAGGTTGAAGTTTGGATAAGACTATTGAGAAGCCTTGAAGCCACCGTCATAAAAAGGCGAGGCCCCAAGACCCAGGGACTTCCTAATACCCATTCTCGACAGGTACCTATCCCTATACCTAGACACCTCACCCCCGCTCCGCCCCATGTCCTTATGCGCCAATATCACCGTCCCTTCATCAAGGGGCTCAGTGTAGGAGTGAAGCCATGTTTTCCCCGCTGGTAACCAGACTCTTTCTGAGCCTGATTATCTCTCTCCTGTTGAGTATTGCAGCGGAGAGGGCGAAGTATAGAGGCATATTCCACGGCTGATTCTGGGAGAGCTTCAACAGGGTAGACTCACCCAATCGCTTCCACTCGTTTATCATATCCGTGAGCGCTTGACGGTCCCCCGGGTCCGATAATGCCTTCATCGCTTCACCCTCAAACCGCCACAGACTATCTTCCCAAACCTTCCTAGATGCTTCCTCGAAGTCTTTCATCATTTTTCACCAAGAATCACGTCGGGAGCCTCATTGCCTCACCCCCGCTCCGCTCCACGTCCTTATGCGCCAATATCACCGTCCCTTCATTAAGGGGCTCAGGGTGAGAATGCGGAGACGAACACGGTCCTCAGCTTCATGATCTTCAGGAACCTACCCCAATCATTCCAAGATTCGACTATTCTTACTCCTCTCCTCGTAGAGTACTCCTCCAGCTTCGACTCATCCTCATCACTAAAACTGGAGGGGTCTATGAGGATCACATACTCGGAGAACGGGTCCGATTCCTCGATGTAGGTATTCACACCGATTGCGACTTTTACGCCGGTCGCTTGACTCATCTCGCCGACGAAGTCCAGGGCTTCAAGTTCCTGAATCAAGTGGTTCCCACCTTCTTCCGCTGGAGGAACTTGCCATCCTTGCTTAGATTGACTTCATAACCCTCAACTTGGAATGGGCCCTTCTGCTTGATGTAATCGATAATCGGTGCTTTCTCTCGCGACACATTCCCATCCCTGTCCTGTGTGAAGTCGAACGCGAAGTCATCATTGGGACCCGCTGAGCTGCCGCCCTTGATCCTCCACTTGATGTACTCTATACTTGGAGTCGTTTGATTAGTAGGTGATTGGACTGTTCTGGTTGAGGCATTCATGCTGAGGATGCTTCGGGCTTCTAGTAGGCACTTCTCACTCTCTTCGATAATGCTAAGCAGCTTCTCTACTTGACTCTGGCTCAATGTGACCATGATACTCAATGCAGGGACCTCATCGAGTGGCGGCTCGCTCAACCTCTTAAAACCTAGGCACATCCGAGTAGGAGACAGTAGAGTGAATGTCGACTAGATAACCTTCTAAGAATGTAAAAATAGTTCACAAACAATAAATTTCAAAATAGCATTGTCAAAAATAATGACATTATCTATTGCTGGAAAATATCCCTGGGGGATTTTTAAGACAGCACCTGGAGGACCCGGACCCCAAGGTATAATTTTTTTGACTGATAGTCGATTTACTGATAATGTTACAAATGAAATAAACGATGTCGGACCTAAAATATTTTCATTATCAAATGACGTAGGGCTAGTATATGCTGGATGGGTGCATGGGGCTCTAGAATGTATTAAATCATTTAAGAATTATCTGCAAGTTAATTCTAATAAAAGTACATTTGAAAAAATAGATAATCTTCAAAATATTGCTCGAGAAAAATATTCACAATTACAGAAGGGACGAACCGAGAATTCCCCTTTATATTTTTTAATTGGGATATGGGGACGTTATGAAAATAGTCCGGACCTATATTTGTTAAGAAACGATTCACCCTTTCCTTTTCATGCAGAAATAGTTGATGGGTTATATGCTATTGGGGCAAATGAATCCACAAGAAACTTATTCCATCAGAAACTTGATGAATATTGTAAATCTGGAAAAGTGTTAAATGACAACCCGTTGGATTGGCTAAATTATTGTTCTGTAGTTTTAAGTAATGACATAATAGTACCACAAGTCTCGAGATATGTTGGTGGTTTAATTCAAACGGCTATATTGAGTAAAAATCAGTTTAACTGGGTCACTCAAGCTGAATTTTTGGGCTCAAGTGAAACTTGGATAATTACTGAAAGAGAAGGAGATCGATGGACTCAAAAAAGAGGAAGTGACATCGTTCAACATACAGAACCAAGGTATGATCCAACTTTCCAAGGCGCGACTAAAATTTTTTGATTTCTCGCTCTTGTTCCAACAAGATTAGAGCATCTAAGGATACAGCGCAGGCAGGTGATTAAAACATTCAATGATTGGACCTCAAGCAATTGGATTCATTCTCAATTTTTAATAAACCTAAGCACATCTGAGTAGGAGGCAGACGAGTGAATGTTGCCTTAATTATTATATCTGGTAACTAATGCAAAGGGTAATATGGACGATGAAGGTTAGTTGGACTTAGCCATTTTTACTTTAGGTTTAATTCTTATAAGTGTAGGAGCTTTAGCAGATTTCTATACTACTTACATTTTTACAAGAGAGGGTGGGATCGAACTAGAACGGAATACAAGAGTTAGAAGTCAGCTTGCACAGGGAAAATACACGCAAGATATTATTCTTGAAGTTGCATTAATTTTAGGTTTTAGTTTAATTGATTCTCTTGGGTTTTTTAATTCTTTATTTTTCTTCAGCTTAATTTTATTCATTATTAGAGGTTTGGTGGCAACTGATAATCTTAAGGTAATTATTAAATCAAGAACAATTAGTATGAAAACCTTACTCGAACAAGAGTTGCCTTGGAGAACTGCTTATTCACAAATGCAACTTGCCAATAAGACCGCATATAAATTATCAGAGTTATTAGAAGCTTCCATCTATTCTATTATTCTATTAACTATATTTTTTATGAATTTTCCTTATATGATAATAATTAGATCCATCCTTATTGGCTTAATAATCAAAAAGTTATCATTTTTTATAGTTAAATAATTATCTTTCGTATTTTATCTGCACTTACAAAATTGAATCCTGAAGTTAGACCTTTTGCAGACTTCGCGCCTTCTAGGATCTCGTAGACCTTCAGGCTGTTGAACTCTATGGCACCGCCGAGGTGGGAGCAGACGAGCCCCGTCTCACCGTTCAGCGACTCGGGGAAGGTAATGACCCTTAGTACATCTGAGCTTAGTATAAAGTGGTGCCTATCGAAGCCCTTCACCGAATCATTCAGGATGGTCGAGTACATGAACCGGGCCGCAGCGTGGCTTCTCAGCGGGTACCTCTCATCATATCTCACCCAATCCCTAACCTCGAAGTCCAGGACGTGGATATGAAAGCCAGATTTGCCACTGAATACGATCCTTAAGTCGCTGTAATTCTGCTTAACCTCGTCAATAAACCTCTCGGTGAGCTGCTTGGAACCCTCTAGACAGCCCTCGCAGACTCCATCCTCAGTGTGGTGATTGTGTTTCTTATAATTAAGATATGAATCGATGTCGATAACATATTCACCGCCTATTGGATAGGCCCCCACTGAGGCCCTCTTATCGCCTACCCTCTCAGGCATCATCCAATTGAGGACACTCATGTAGATGTTCCCGGGAGCATACTCCAGGCAGAGCCTACGCAGGGAATCGAAACCGAGTCGGCTGCGATGCTTGTTTAGCTTGATGAAAATGTCATCCTGGACCCTTATTCTATAATGCTTATTCCAGAGCTGGGGCCAGCTCCGATGAACATCCGAGGGCCTCCACTGACGGTAGAACCTCCCGATCTGCTCTGGCGTAAGCACAGGGTAGCCCTACGAGTCACGCATAAAAACGAAGTCGCATAAATCGGGAGGACGGGCGGGAGAATGAAACTACTGGGTAAGCAAGAGGTTTTATGAAATAAGATCAATCATTTTCATTGAAGCATTTTGAAGAACCTGGAGGATGTAGCGATCAAGGCATACGAGGCAACCTTCAGCGAACAGAAGACCGCCAATATTGAGAACATAACTCATAAGGTGAGGCGCACCTCCAGGCAGGGCCTGAGGTTCCTAATAGTCGAAGGCTACACGTTCCTGGAGCAGAACCCTGAGAAGAACTCCGTCTGGGGGAAGATGGCTAAAGATGGCCACAAGATTCTATGGGTCATCGAGGATGGTGATTACATCGGCCAGGTTCGGGATGGGGTCTACCACGACTTCCGGAGGGAATACTAGAAATTCATGCTCAATTGGATAGATCTGTTAAATTTGATTAGTTTAATTAATAATTTGGAGGTTCTCAAGGTTGCACGCTACGCTCTAGCTACATGCGCACTCATTTCAGCCTGTTGCGCACACTCTCTATTTAGGCATTAACTCTGGTGAAGGAATTAGGTCATCTGGTGTAAGTTCCATGTAGTGGTCGGGCATGGGACTATCTTCGGCCCAACCGAAGAATTTGCGTAGCTGCTGGTTGTTGTAACGGTAATCCCTCAGAAGTTGGCAAGCGCGGATACTCCTAAGTTCATGGGGAAAAAGCCCACAACCCTTGTCCAAATGGTAAGCCCAATCCTTCTTGGGCACACCTTCGGGCAATTCCATCCCTATGGTGCATATCCTGTAATAAATTTGGCTGTAACTAAAGGGAAACACCAGTTCCTTTGGGTCATCACAAAGTTCAACTAGTCTTGTGAACAAGTGGGAGTATCTTTCCTTCTTTGGAAATAAGTATGTTCTCCAACCATCTACATGCTCAAACCTGTATAGCCTTCTGTTATCATCATACATATAATTGCCATTATTATCCACTAACTGAATAGCCTTCTTCTGCTTCTCTAGTGGTTGGTTCTTTATTAAAATGGCATTGTTATAAGTATCCAAATCTACCATATCCCTGGTCAATTTGTTAAGTTCATTTGACCTGCTGCCTGTCTTTAGAAGCCCAACCAGTATCATTTTCTGCTCTACATTTTCACACTTGCTGTAGATTCCTTCAAACCACTTCCAGCCATTCCAACCGCCTACATCCAAACGAAAAGTCTCTACACTTCTATGATTCAAAGACACAATACCTGCTATGCGGTATATATCAACCAATAATTAATATATGTTACGCAAAATTTATGATTCATAGTAAGTCTCATAAATATATCGATATATAACCTATGTTTATGAGTATGCGATTGTTTGTATGACAGGGTATTAATAGTATAATGATAGTCCTTTGTTTCCGTGAAAAAGCCACAATTTATGAAATCTTGTTTAATTATCATAAACTACACTTTATATTGTTAAATTCCTGATATATTCCCACTTCTCCTTTACTAGAGAACCCTGCAACATAGACCTGTGTGTTTCTGTGCCGCAGGGTGGTTCTGGAAGCATACTTTTCAAAGCTCATAGGGTAAGGGGTAATTACTTTTTCGGGTTTTCTTTTGTGTTAGCCTTTTCACCTTTAGGCGTTCAATCTCTTTCTCTTTTTCGTGTAGTTTGTACAACTCATCTATGTCATGTTGGTAGTTTTCTTCTTCTTCGGATGTCACAAATGGATAGGCTTTTACATACCATATAATGGCTTTCTTTAGTTTTTTTTCACGCAATAATTCTTCTTGTTCATTTTCATGTCACATAGTCCAACTTTTTGTTACAATTCATATTGTATATCAGCATTTCAATAATTGCTCTAAGATGGGCCTGTCGAATTTTTTTTACACCCATTTTATTCAAATGAAATATTAGTGTCGATGCTATCAGAGTATGTGTCTCGTCCAATCCGATAGTTTGAACACGGCAATATATTTCATTATAATCCGGACAGCTATTCAACTCTTGATTGGAGTTGAACCATTCGTCTGTTAGGCGCATATCATTACCAAGAATATTGTATTTTTTCATTAGAACCACCATATCTGCCTGTGAAACCAGAATAGGCCGCAATACCATATTCAACCCAACCCCTTTGAGAGAATATCACCGCTGTCTTCGTATACATATTTGCAGTTAGCGAGTAGATCGTTTATTATATTATTAAGATCTTTTTCTCCGACGCTATCAACAGATATGTCCAATCGCACCAAATGAAATATTAGCATAGAAGCAATTATAGCGCCCAATACGTTGGGTGGAGATATATGTTCTAATGAATTTTGTATAATACCACAACGGTTTGGTAGGCCGTTGAATATCTCACACGATTTGAGCCATTCATCTGCAAACTTCGTATCATTCTTGAGAATTTGATATTTTTTCATAACCGCCGCTGTATTAGATCCGGTATTCCCCACAGCCACGAATATTGGATCGGGTGTTAGCTCCGGCGCTTTATCGAAGTTATGTTTCATTTTAATCACCTACTCGATACTCCTTATTCTTTTCAAAGATCGCTTGATTTTCATGGTAACTTTCCAACAGGGACGAATATGTGTCATATATTATTTCATGTAAATCCCTATCATTCATGCCTGTGAAACCTGAACGTATATGGTTATGTCTCACCTGCATGTGTGGTGGCGTTATGTCTTTCAATAGCTCTCGACTTGAAACATACGGCCCCAGTTGTCTGTCCAGCATTTGATAGATTAATGCGTCTATTATTGTGTATCCGTCTGTATCATACCCAAATTTGTTGATTGCATTAACGATTGTATCTATGTCCTTATCATTCATGTCCTTGAGCGTTTCTGTTTCAACCACGCCCTTTACACAGAATAGTGCCTCAAGGCTTGCGGCCTTGTTTTTAGTTAAAGATTTTTTTATCATAAATCTCGGAGTGGTTGCCTATCAACTATATATAAACCGCACGGTTGGAGAAAAAATTAAAGATTACCGATAGTATAGTTTTTTAATTCTAAAAAATCTTTATACGCCTTTTTAACGAATTTACAATCCCGCATCTCCTTTGTTAAAACATGGATATCGCGTTTCTCCAACTCATCAATCAAGCACAGGAGCTTCATTTTATCGGGCTCTGGGATAGAGACCTTATCGGGTTTACTATTGTAACCAATGAAGACAGTTGCAGGACTAATTGAGACTATCCAATCCCTTAGTACTTCAAGATCAAAATCCATTACTGGTTCTACAGTTACAATCTTCTTCTCCCAGTCGAGATGGGAAAAGTCCTTGAATCGAGCAGAAGGTAGGGGTGCTTTCGAAATTTCACCGTATCCTTGATCTCTATTCGTTTCAAGCGTTGTGACTAGGTAAGTATTCCTAGGAATGAGGCCTAAATATTGCTCCAGACACTTGGGGTTCTTACTCTGCACAAACCAGGTCCTACCCGCAAATTTAGGATCAGAGATTGCCTGAAACACCTTCGCCATATAATCAGGCTTGGCGAATGAGATGTCGCCATCCTCGCAGACGAAAATGGCTTTATCTGAGGGTATTCGGCTCAGCCTCTCTGGGTGCTCGTGAGGCAAATATTCCTGGCATCTTGTACAATGATGCATTCCCCCAACCCACTTTAACAATGCCCCGAAACTCGGCTTGCAGTAGGTGCAATCAAACCCACATCCAACGAAAGGATTCCAGGGTTTCGTTGTCTTATACCCTTTTGTTGGTTTTGGTTTTTGAAGGTGAGGTCGGAGAGTATCATGAAGCATGATTATCATATACATACAATTTTAATAACTATGATGCAACGAGGCAACGAACTGCCAGTCACGTTCTCAAACTTTTTCCTAAAAATCCACTCGGAAATTCCTGTTTCCAGCCCTATATAATCCTCTCAGGTTAAGTATCAGGTGGAAGTGAGGATAAGGCTATTGAAGGGGACTTTTTCGCCGTGTACGCAAATTAGATCAGAGTGACCCTTGTTCACCGAACGCGCTCTCTTAAAAGAGAGACACCGTACTGCGGATCAATCCGCCTCTCAAGCCCCATATCACATAACTTCATGACGAGAACCTCCGCCAGATAAAGAACTTCACAGCCCTCCTCGAGGTGCCCAGCGTAGGTCCGCTGATCCCTACACCCCACAGTCATGTGAAGGTGGGCCGCGTAATCAGCTATGATCCCGCTGATTGATCCTATCTCTAGAGGCTCCTCAACGACATAGAAGCAGTTCTCTGCTGGGAAAGACATTGTATTAACGTAGTGCATGCGGCAGCGCTTCAACGTCCCTATGCCTGAAATGACGACCCCGTCCCTAATTTCGTTGGATTTTATAGCCTCGTTTATCGACTCCAGGAGCTTCTCCCCTGGTCCGAGGCCTATGGCGATAAGTGTCGGTTGTTCTCTCGATTCGATGGTCTTCATGGTTAAACTGTGTTGATGAAGCCTTCTTCAATCCTTCTGCGTATGTTTACTTTAGATGAAGTTTATACCATAGGATCTTATTGTGACAGAGCGTATCAAGTTTGATCGTTTTCAAAAAGTTCGATTAACTCATCATCAGGACCCTTAAAGAATGCGATACGGATCCGAATAAGCGGATCACTGGATAGTGTAACATCCCTAGGCTCCACAGTAACCTCAGCCCCTGCACTCCTCGCTAATTCAACAGCCATCTTGCAGTCATCTACCCTCAAGGCTATGTGACGAAAAATGCCCTCCCCATACGAATGACTGGGATCTCCTTGAGAGATTTCGAAGTAATTTTCATCACCAGTGTCTATAAGGATGGTCCTCTTTGGTTCCTTGCCCCTGAGAATCTCTCAACAAAGCCAAGTCCCTCAGAGTAGAACTTTCTTGTCTTATCCAAGTTTTTTATACTAATGGAGACGTGGTGAAAACCGCAGCCTTTGATCTTTCTATTTATGCCAGACATCTACTCTCTTCAATGATGTTCGTAGGAATGATTAAAAATATGCTTACCTGATACCACGAAAGCGCTCCAATCGTCTGTGAATCAACCATTACAATCTCACTGGTAAGAGTCAGGTGGAAGTGAGGATAAGGCTATTGAGACAAGGTCACATTCTCATACCCCGGATGCTGCTGCCTCCAAATCCCATAAACCACACCATAGAGATACTCAAAGTACTCCGCAGCGGTGGGGGTGTTCATCGACTTCCGCAACCCAATGTTGATGGATTCATACTTCTGCCAATAGCCAATTATATACATCGACATCAGGTCGTCCACGATCGCAGCATCTATGAAGCCCCTCTTCACAAGGACCCCTAAGCCCTCGAAGAAAGTACTCACCATCGCATACTTCCTCCAAGCCTCAGGGTTCGCCTTCTCACCGTATTTGGCGACGTAGTCATCGTAGTCCTTTATCTGCCATGACATTTGTTCCCAGAACGCGTTCTGGAAGTCGGGTTCCTCGAATCTCTGGTAGACGCTCATGAAGAGCTGCACCTGCCGGGTCTCAAGGTTTTGCTGCTGCGACTTCAGAGCGAGCTCCTGCGTCTTGACGCTTGTCTCCTGAGACTTGAGCATGAGTTCCTGGTTCCTCTGGCTTATCCTGATGTTCAGAACGTAGTATATCGCTGCTATCGTCACGCTGGTCGCAGTCACCAATACGCCAACTGTCTGTGCATCGACCAATAGAATCACTGGAGAAGAATCGGGGTGGAACGGAGGATAAGGCTATTGAGTTAAGATGCGTGCAGATATAGAAAAAATGAGTTCGTTAGGGAAAGTGTGTGTGTGGGATAAGGCTATGGCCCCAAACCCAAACCCAATTACATCTCCTCCTACTCTCTCTGAATGCATGCATAGAATATTCGATAATAGAAAGCACGTGTACACGGTAGGAAAAATCTAATCACTCGCTTCACTAGTTTGATGACTAGAAGAGAAAGCCTATGCCCAAACTAACCCAATTAATAACGATAACCACCACCATCATAATCGCCATCACTCTGCTTGCATCCCTAGCCTACTCTTTTACCCCCTCACCAAGAGTCGATAAAATTCAAGTTGATTGGGTTGGCTACTCCAACTTCCCGGAACTCGTGAACTCCTCAAAAGTAATAATCTATGGCAGAGTCGAGTCCATCCAATCATTTGGTAATAACACCGGGATCCCATACAAAAACTTCCGTTTCAAAACCCTCAAAATAGCTAAAGGGTCAGGGGATGGAATGCTGATTCTCAACGTGATTGTACAGCAGATTGGTAAAGACGAATATGGCACAAGAGTGGAGGCCGATGGTGACCCCCTCATGAAAGTAGGCGAGGAATTCGTTCTATTTCTAACTGGTGGTGAGGGCAGCGGATTATCTACCCCTTATGGCACGTCAAGTGGACCTTGGGGCAGATTCAAAGTTGTTGCGGGGACAGTTGCACCTAGTGCTCCTTACTGGCCGCAGTATAAAGGCATGAAACTCGATCAATTTCTTAACGAGATCGATAATGCAATGGGCGTAAAGTCCACTTATAAGGCTCTGTGGGAGGGTAAGCCTGAGATCACAAACGAGACGATCTGGTCTTATCGCGCCAAGTCGGTGTATAATATTCCGGAATGGTTGATCGAGACTTGGGGATGCAAAATTTCAATGCGTCTCGAAGAACTGCGAGGCAAGGGTCTTATCCTGTATTCAGTTGGCTACGCGGGTGATGGAAGGATTCGCGTAGGTATGGCTACCGTTTCTAATGAAAATGTGAATATCCTGCTGGAGACTATCCGTGGTGATGTTCCTCCGGGTGTGCTGATCATTGGTAAAGATTCACCGGTGATTCCGTTGTCAGGATAGGTTATTTATCTAGCCTGAATGTTTGATTCGTCTCGTTAGTGATTCAATTAATTGGTGAGCACATATTTAGGGGATAAGACTATGGCCAAACCCAATCCCAAACACCACACGAGCACAAGATCTCTGTGGCGTGCGCCGTGCATGTGACATGGTAATTAATATCTCTGAAGTCTACCCAAAATGTTTAATTCGTCAACTGTAATATGTTGACACATGAGCTTTTCCTCAGCATA
>JBEKDF010000052.1:0-16939 GCA_050014495.1 Bathyarchaeia archaeon | reverse complement strand
GGCTGAGGAATTCCTTAATTGGCCCAGGTGAATCACCACACATCCCAGATACCACTGTGGTGCATCCCTGCATGACTTCGCTCTCACAATTAGGGTACCAGGGTAGGCTCCAATCGGCGTGTGAATGAGAATCTATGAAGCCGGGCGTAGCAATGAGACCTTCGGCATCTATGATCTTCTTAGCGTCCCCCTTTATCTCGCCTATTTCACTAATGCGCTCACCATTCACACCAAGCGAACCTTTGAATCTTTTATTTACCCCATCAACGATGTTTGCGTTCTTGATCAATATATCAAATTCTTCGACCATATTGTCTTAAAACATAAATCATGTAGCTTTAATAATTTGCATAGATTGCGTTTTTATTGGTAAGAAATTTGCCCCTAAGCTAACTGTTACCAGTTCAACACCTTAGTCCATTTCATGTCTTTTTATTGATGCGCAATTACATCTCTTAGTAGAGTTTAGTCGACATACTAATTAATCGTCAGTGTTAATGTGCGCGGCCATTAATATAAAAAATATGAAGCTAATAAAACGTATTTAACTTAACGTCGAATATTATTAACCGTAGAAAGGGGATGCTCAGCGAATCACAGTTAGCCAAGGTAGCTGCGAAGGTTAAGAGCGGGGCATATTCAATCACGCGTGTAGCCGATGCCTTGACCTTCGAAGATGCGGTGAGGCTGACTGACAAGCTAAGTAACCAGAATGGGGTCGCCCTCATGGATATTTACCGCAGGGGGCTGAGCAGGCAGCCCGGATTCCTGGTGAGGGCGCGATTCCAACGCGGCGACGTGCTCACCATGTTCATTCAGGGTGTATCCACGGAGTCGGAGGCTGAGGGCATAATCAGGGCCAGGTACTCGAATAAGGATCCACAATATTTCAGGATCACGGATCTTCACGTTGAACGCGTGGGGGTGTGGCCCGAGTCAACTACACGCCCCTAAAGCGTTCGCGTAGGAAACGAATACCTCACGCACGCAAGTAACTGGAAACAAGGCCAACCAACTCTTTTTAGACTGAATCAGCAGAAAGGTTGAAGCCGCCCATCGAACCTGCCTCGGTGCACGCGCTTCTTTTAATAATTCTCTACACACGCGCGCGTTTCCAGATTTATCCCCGTCAAATTATCAATTCCTATTTTGTTATTTTGATTAATTAGTATATTATTAATTTGTTAATTTTATCATTTAGTATTTTAAATCTACGCGTACTGTTTATTCGTTCGCGCGTGCAGGTGTGGCGCGTGTGCGTTGTTAGCGTGTACTACCTAAAGGTTAAATAGGATACTTTTTATGATAAAGTATGGGAAATAATCGATGAGTTATACCGTGACAGAGAAGGGCACCGTAACCATCCCTGCTGAGATTCGAAGAAAGTATCGATTAAGAAAGGGAACCAGAGTAGAGTTCATCGAGACGGGCGAGGGAGTCATGATCGTGCCTGTGCTCCCCCTGAAAGATCTCTTCGGCTCGGACAGGGATTCGAAGGAAGTCGTGTATAGGATGATCAGAGAGATCGAGGATGAGAGAAGGAGGGAGGGTTCTGAAGGGTAAGGTCGTACTGGATACGGGGCCTTTACTGCTCTACTTCGGCGAGGATAAGCGCGCTAAAGAAATTATCGACGACGCGGGGATAGAGATCTATGTATGCGATCTGAGCCTCGCGGAGCTCTACTACAAGACTTGTGAGGTCTTCGGCAGGGAAGTCGCGGACCTTAGGTACACCTCTATTAGGAACTCGGGAATAATATCGGTAGCCACCGACGAGCGATTAACACGCGATGCAGGCGGCATCAAGTGTCAACACAGGGGAAAGATCTCATTGGCTGATGCTTACGTAGTTGCTACGACCAGGAAGGTTGGAGGAATCCTCGTCACGACCGACCACGTAATCAGTGATCTCGGAATAGTAAAGGCGAAACTGCTCGCAGTTCCATGAAAGCGCGGATGCAAATTAACATTAGTTTAGAGTTAATGTTAAGAATGATTGTCTCGAATATGTATAAAATCATTTAACGTACTTCACCCTTACATAGGAATAATTGGCGTAGGTGGATTCTTCTCAACATGTTCACGGGTGAGTTCCTCTCAGAGGTACGGCACGCGCGCGATTATTTCTTCTGACCTCGTTCATGTACACATTGAGATCATCCTCGGTTAGAAACCACCTACCACCCCGCTTAAAGGCGGGCAGGATCCCCCGACGAATGAGAAGACCAAGATAATCCGAATCTACCCCCGTCCTCCTGCTCGCCTCCGACAGCGAGCACACCTTTGGCTCCTCGATGACCCGCAGGTAAGAATCAAGCGCGTCCTCGACGCACCTCGCAACCAGTCCAATGAGGTGCCTCCGGTTTCCCTCGTCGGCCTCCTGAAGGCCACGAAGATACCTCCCCCTTTCCCTGTATGAGATGTTCGTGATGAAGGGATATCCCTCCCTAATCAGAACCAGGTTCATGAGGAGTCGGCCAACCCTACCATTCCCATCCGAGAAGGGATGGATCTGGGAGAATCGATGCATGAGGAGCGCGGAGAGTTCGACTGGTGTCAGCTCATCCGGGTTCCTCCTCAACCAGTCGAGTAGAGCCACCACGCGCTCCGGTACCTCGTGGCTGGGGGGCGGGTTGAACGTGGACCCTGAGACTCTGACCCCCCACTCTCTATACTTCCCGGCGGAGGAGTCGATCCCGCCCAGGACAAGGCCATGAAGCCTCAGCACGTCCTCCTCCTTTAACTCCCTATCATGAGCCGCGAGCTCCTCGACGAACTGTATGGCCCCCGGGTGGTTGCGGGCCTCTAAATGCTCCCTGATCGACTTTCCACCTATGGTCACACCCTCCTCGATGATGAGCCTCGTCTCACCCAGTGTGAGTGTGTTGCCCTCGATTGCGTTGCTGGAATGTGTGTACTCGACGAGTAGATTCTCTCTCAGCTGAGCTACCAGTGCGGTGGGTAGGGGTCTATGTGAGTCCAGCCGCTTCTTCTTCGTAACTAATCTGTCCCGGATTCTTCTCGGAAGAAGACTCACGCATCACCACACTCCTATTCGATACTAATGTGTATCGATTTATATTAAATCTACTGGATTCGATACTCTCTTTCGGGCTCGCGCGCCGCTCAGTCAATCGCACGCAGCATCATATTTTAAAATGTTAGAGAACAATCGTTGCAGGGAACCGCATCACTTCCAGATGAGGCGAGGGTAAAATGGAAAGTACAAATGAGGGTAATCTTCTATCAAAGATCCCCCGCAACCTCCTCCTTCTCATCATCACCCTCGCCGCAAACCAATTGACCCTCAGCTACCTCATGATCGTAATCGCCGCCTACCTCCCCCAGACAGGCGTCACAACCCAAACAATCGGGCTCATAATCGGCGCGGAGGGCCTCTCCATGGCGGCCTCCGCCATACCCTTCGGGATCCTCTCCGACAGAAAGGGGAGGAAGTGGATAATCATCTCAGGGATACTCGGTGCAACACCTCTGTTCTTCATCGTAGCACTGACAACCAACGTGACTCTGCTTGTAGTCGGCGGAGCATTGGCGGGGATACTTGAGGGCGCCTACCTCGCGACCGTCAACGCGATGATGGCGGATCAAACGACCCTCCAGAACAGAGACACCGTCTTCACTCTAAGCTTCATACTTGTTGGGGGAGCCGGAGCATTAGGTTCGGCACTCCCGCTGATCATCCCACCGATCAGCGAAATCTTTGGCGCTAGCCTCCAAGCCGTGCACTCGGACATACTCCTCCTCTTCGGAGTGTTGTCTTTGGTCTTCCCCGCCATCTTATACATGGCTCTCCGTGGTTACCATGAAACGCCTAAGCGTGGCGGGAAATTATGGCGAGGAGCGGGTACTAGGACGGTCATCAAGTTCTCTCTGATTAACAGCTTGATCGGGTTAGGCGCAGGTTTTATTATGCCGTTGATACCGACGTGGCTATACCTCAGGTTCGCCCTCCCAGACACCTTCAGCGGACCCGTGCTCGCAGGCGCGTCGCTGACGATAGGGCTGGCGGCGGCGTTTAGCCCACGACTCGCGAGGAGGATGGGGTCCGTTGGAGCAATCGCGCTCACTCAGGGCTTATCCGTGATGTTTCTGGTGTCACTTGCCTATGTTGGGAACGTAACTCTAGCACTCGGAGTCTTCGTCATTAGGACGATGTTGATGAACATGTCATCCCCGCTGGCGGACTCGTACCTGATGAGCATAATTGAGCCGGATGAGAGGGGTTTCGCAAGCTCCATTAACTCGGTCATATGGAGGATCCCAAACAGCGTAACAACGATCATCGGAGGCGCTATTCTCGCCTCGGGTGATTACACTTCACCGTTTCTTCTCGCAACCGCCTTCTACGCGGTGGGTGTTCCACTTTTCTATCTTACATTTAGAAACGTTAGGGCTAATGCTTAAGAAGTACACAAGCGCACGCGGCACAGATGAATGGACATTTTATAATCGAGTCCACTGAACTGACATTATGAAATCCCTCGTCGTTTACTTCTCGAGAGGCGGAAATACACGAAAGGTAGCCGAAGCCATCGCCCAGGAACTTGGATGCGTGGCATCTAATGTAATGAAAGGGACCCCCGACGTCTCAGGGCTAGACCTTTTGGTATTGGGTAGTGGTAACTACGGCAACAATGTCGGTAATGGGCTTCAGGGATTCCTGAATAGCCTACCGCAGAGTAACACTTGTAAAGCAGCTGTTTTCGCCACAGCCGGGGGGCCAGAACCAAAATGCATCAGTGTAATGCAAGTGGCATTAGAGGAAAAGGGCTACAAAGTCATCTCCAGCTTCAAGTGCCATGGCCAGACATTCTTCTTCCTCAATCGTGGTCACCCGAATGAGAGTGATCTAAAGAACGCGAAGTTATTTGCAGGCGACCTCAAAAAGCGCGCACTCTAAGCAATTTACCACTGCGCGCGCGCACATATAATCAATTACTGGGATGTCTTGTAGTTTGAGATGTGCTTTAGCACATCCCCACCCACCCTCTTCATGAGCTTCACATCCGCCGTATAAACCGATTCCCCCTCAAGCTCACCCAGGGAAAGATACGCTGAGTCATAGACCGAAATACCATACCTCAATGAGTTCTCAACACATCTCCCAGCGAGCTCCCCACTAAGAGGACGCAGATCCAAACCCAACTTATCGAGGGCAAGGGCAGCCTTCCTCAGATCCTCCAGCCCCGAATCGGGGGCATACCGAAGCGCATTCAGAACTTCAAAGGGCAGAAGCTCAACCGACGCTATATCAACCCGCCCCGCACCATAATCCCCAGCCAACACTCTGGCGGCGCTGCTATCCTGCTCCTCGACAAACCACTTGAATGCGACGGAGGCGTCGACGACTACCTTCTCAGATCCCGCCACTTCCTAATCTCCTCCGCCCCATCAAACCCCGAACGGGGACGCCTAATCGAATCCATCAAGCGAAGCGCTTCATCGACCTCCGCGGCGTCCCTCACACGCCTACGATCCTCGAGTCGGATCTTCTCCTGAATGGCTTCCCTCACCACCTCGCTCCAATTCACGTGCCTGAGCCGCCGCATCTTTCGTCGAGTCTCCTCGTCGACGCGGGCAGAAACAACCTCAACCATACTAACAAATAGTACACAAGTCATAATATAAATACTAACACCGCGTGCGCTAAGGCTTGCGCGCGCATTGATACCTCAAGAGGTTTCGCGTGCGCATTCATATTAAGATCTGCAGAGGCGCGTGTGCATAGAGATTCAAAGGTAAATTAGCCAAAGGGCGTAGAGGATTAGACTCACGAGGAATATGATGGCCCAGATGATTTTGTTCCAGTCCCATATCCCCTTGCCGTTCATGAGTGGGATTGGGATGGTTTCGAAGAAGGCTGATAGTAGACAGGAGGCGAGCCCTATGCTTCCGATTAGGGGGAAGCCGAGGATTTGTATGAGGTAGAAGATCGCCCCGAAGCCTAGTGTTATCATGACGGAGGCCGTCGCGGTTATTCCCCCTGTTTTCGTGGTGCTGCGTGGGCTGTGGTGTAGGATTCTGCTCGGCGACGAGAAGGGGGTCTTGAAGATTAACGTTGAGAGTGTGAAGGTTGTGAGCCCGAGGTACCAGAGGCGGTACTCAGCCCAGACACCCAGCAATCTTGCGATGAGCTCCATCAGCAGGTTCTTGATGAACCCCACGACGACGCTGGTGGCTAGCACGGTTGGTAGGAGGATCAGGAACTCCTCCATGGTCCCTGCCCCTGAGTAGGAGAACGCGAGTGTCAGAACTAGTAGGGTTACTGCGTATGCGATCATCTCCAGCTTCGTCAATGTGAAGATGGTGCCAGGGTTATCCTCGATGACCTGTGAGCGCTTTGAGGAGACGAAGCTCTCTAGCCAATCCTTAGCGTATTTTGGGAGGAGGTTATTGATCTTCTCCGCGAGCCAGTTGCCGGCGATGGTTGTGGGGTTGCTTACGGCTAAACCGGCCAGTGAGACTATGGTTAGTACGCCGACGGTGGCTACGCTTGAGGCCACCGCGTTTATAGTGGGTGGTACCCAGACGCTGACTGTCACAGTGACGTTGCTGGATCCAGTCACCTGACCCGAGTTGTCGACTGCCTGACCCTGGAGCGTGTGTTTGCCCAGGGATAGGCCGCTGAAGGTGTAGCTGCCTGATAGTCCGGTGTTCATCCACTTTCCGCCGTCGACTCGGACTTGGTAGTAGGCCGTGTTGTTATTCGTTGTCTGCAGGTTCAGCGTCACCTTGTTTGACGCGACTGTTGTTCCATTTGCTGCCCCGCCGACGAATACCTGTGGCAGGGTCTGGTTGCTCGGTTGGATCGTCCCCGGGGCGCCGAAGGCGTATACCTTGTTGTCATACGACCCCACGTAGACTACGTTGTTCGCTATCGCGGGTGACGCGAAGACCGTGCCAGTCGAGTAGGTCCAGATGACGGCGCCCGTGGAGGCGTCTAATGCATCGACTCCGCCGCCCCATGAGCCGATGTAGACGACGCCGCTCGCGACTGATGGGGAGGAGTAGACTGCGCCTCCGGGTGCGTAGCTCCAGATCTTGGCTCCGCTGGTGGCGTCGAGGGCGTATAGGTTGCCGTCCTCGGATCCTACGTAGACTACACCGTTTGCGACTGCTGGGGATGAGGATACCTTGCTGCCTGCCTTGTAGCTCCAGGTCTTGGCCCCGGTCTTGGCGTCTAGGGCGTATACGTTGGAGTCGGTTGAGCCTATGTAGACGACGTTGTTCACGACCGCTGGGCTGGAGTCCATGTAGGTGTCCCCCGGCGCCGTCGTGTAGTTCCATATCTCGGTGCCCTTGGCCGCGTCGACGGCGTAGATTTTGCCTCCGAGGGATCCGAGGTAGACGACTCCGTTGACTACTGCGGGGGTGGAGCGGCACTGTCCTCCGGTGTTGAATGACCAGATCTTGGCGCCGGTGGTGGCGTCGAGGGCGTATACGTTGTCGTCGGTTGAGGCCTCGTAGGCGATGTTGCCGACGATGGTGGGTCCGTTGTAGAGTCCGCTGCCCGTTTTGAACTCCCATACCTCGTGTCCATCAGATGTGCTCAGGGCGAATAGGGTGCCACTGTTCGCTCCCACGTAGACTATTCCGTTGGCGACGGTTGGGGAGGCCCAGATGTCTGTGTCGGTTTTGAAGGACCAGATCTGGGCGCCGGTGTTCGCGTCGATTGCGTAAAAGTTGCCTCCGAATGTGCCCGCGTAGACGACGCCGTCGACGACCGCGGGGGAGGTTCGCACGGCGCCTCCGGCGGTGAAGTTCCAGAGGAGCTTGGCTGATCGTGGGCCGCTTGATGGGGAGGTCCTGGTGTTGGCGTTGTCGTGACCGAATGAGGCCCACCACACTGAGTTAGAAGCGTCGCCTGACACTTTGGGGATGATTAGTGAGGTAGTGAGTGCTGACAGGAATAGGATTCCTAGTACCAGAGTGGTTGTTCTATGCAATTCGTGAACACCTGGTTGAGAATTTGATCTAAGGTTAGTGTACTTAAGACTTGTACCGAGGCACGCGTGCTAAATGACGTTGGATGGTTGAGAGTGCGCACACGGAAGGGGCACCTGTGCAGCGGGCTACACACATATACGGGATTGTCAACTGATAAGATTGTTCGAATAGGGGTGGGAAGGCTTCCTAATTTGTTATATGATAAAATTAATAAATTAGTATTATATTAATTATTTAAAATAACAAAATAGGAATTGATGGGCCATTGACTGGGGCAAATTTAGAAGCGGCGCTTTCGAGTTACGTCGATTACGCTAAAGATATCGAGTTAGTTCCTAGAGACATTACGATACCCGAAGTCAATTTCATCAATGCGATAATTGGGCCAAGACGATCTGGGAAAACGTCCCTGATGCTTCTCTTCATGAAGGGCCTTGATGTTGAGAAGGGCAATAAGGTATTCATAAACTGCGAGGATGTCGGCTTCGTCGGAGTCACAGCAAAAGATCTGGGGAGATTGGAGGAGGCCATTTTTCGTGTATACGAGCCCGATGAGACAAAGGATATTTATTTATTCATCGACGAGGTGCAGACTTTTCCGGAGTGGTCTAGGTGGGTCAGGACCCTCTTCGACAGGCGAATTTACAGGATCTTCATAACCGGGTCAACTTCGGAGCTGTCACTAGATAGGCTTCCCTCCGAACTCCGGGGCAGGGCCGTTAACACGTTGGTTCTACCCTTCTCGTTTAAGGAGTATCTGAGGGTCAAGGGGTTATCTGTTGAGGATTATATGAAGCCCGATGAGACCGCTGTGGTGGTATCTGACTTCTTAGAGTATCTGGAGTTTGGCGGGTATCCGGAGATCGTGAAGAGCGAGGGTCCTTCGCTTAAGCGTCAATTGCTCTCAGAGTTGTATGCTACCGTGATACAGCGGGATCTGGTGGAGAGGCATGGTATAAGGAAGGCTGCTGCTTTCAGGATCTTCGTTAATTCACTCTTTAGCTCTGCTTGCAGAGACGTTTCGATTCCCGCTATAGTTTCCTGGTTTACAGCGCAGGGGAATAAGATCAGTGGCATGACGGCGCTTAATTACTTGAACTACTCGCAGTCCGCGTTCCTCTTCTTCCTGGTTTACCCTTATTCGCGTAAAATTAAGGAAAGAAATGTGAAGCCGAAGCTTTACGTATCCGACTCTGGGATACTTGGGCTCTTCGACTCAGATAGGGGGAAGTGGCTTGAAAACGCTGTGTTCGTGGAGCTGATGAGGCGACGTGAGAGCGTTAACTACTATAGATCTAGATCCGCTGATGTAGATTTCGTGTTATCGAGAGATAATAAGCCGATTCAACTCATACAGGTATGCTACTCCATTAATGATCCTGGGACGTATAGTAGGGAGGTCGGCTCTCTTCTTGAGGCGGGTAGGAAGCTCGGTTGTACGAGTCTCACCGTCATCACCTTCAACGAGGAGAGGACCATCACATGGGACGGCAACGTCATCGATGTTAGGCCTGCGTGGAAGTGGTTTCTGAATTGACACTATGCACGTGTTATCGCGCGCGCGTGGGTAAGGATGCTTTCATTGTCTTATTAGTGCGAAAACTCAATTGCTACTTGTCCTGCAGGCGCACCGGCCATTGGTTTGACAAAATTTAGCTGGTTTGAAATAATTATTTGGATTGGGGTTAGAACGGTCAGGGCTCTGCTTCTTCCTCTGGTTCCTCGTCTTTGCCCTCGTGCCACATCTTCTTCATGTGCTTCATCATCATCGGCCGCATGCCCATCATCGGCCTCATACCCATCATCCCACCCATGGGGGGCATATGGGGGAACATCTGTCCCATGCCCTTGAAGGTCAGGTTTGAGGCGTAGCTCTGCACCATCTCCAAGGCGGGTCCCTCAGGCACGCCGCCATCGCGGAGGGCCTTGTAGAACTCCGCTAGGCCCTTCCCGATCTTGCCCGCTGACTCGGGTGAGTAGAACTCGTCGACGATCTTGTGTATGAGCATCGGTATGTGCTCCTCGAGCGCGGTGATTATGAAGCCGATTTTTTTCTCCTTATCTTCCATTTCCATTCTAGTCACTAATAGATGCGACTGGATTCGTGGTTTATATATCCCATTGATTAACAAAAATATGCTAAAATTGTCATAGTTCGCACGCGCCGAGGCCTTCTATCAGCTTAGAAGTTGCCTAATTTAGTATGGTTGATAATCTCGATTTGGGGCACTCGCTTTTTTAAATAATACTTGGAGCTGATTCTTTAGGGATGTCGATTAAGGTAGGGGTCATTGGGTGTGGTTCCTGGGGTAGAAACCACGCCAGGGTCTATAAGCAGCTGCCGATTGCCGAGTTGGGGGGAGTGGCTGATCTCAACCCGGCTGTCGCTAGGGAGATCGGTGAGATGTATAGGGTCCCCTATTACGCTGACCCCGACAAGGTCGTGACTGACCCGGATATTCAGCTGATTTCGATCTGCACCCCGACGATCACGCACGCTGATCTTGGTTTGAGGGCTCTGGAGGAGGGCAAGGATGTTCTGGTGGAGAAGCCGATGGCCAACAGCGTCGATGAGGCGCGGGCTTTGATCAGGGCCGCCGAGAAGCATCACCAGCATCTGACTGTGGGATTCGTGGAGAGGTTCAACCCAGCCGTGATAGAGGTGTACAAGCAGGTTGGGGAGGGCAGGATCGGTGACGTCATCCTGGCTCACTCCAGGAGGGTCAGCCGTAGCCCGGGTAGGATTGGGGACGTTGGTGTGGTGAAGGACCTCGCCATCCACGACATTGATATTATTAATCATCTGCTAGGCGTGATGCCGGAGTCGGTTTCGGCGGTTGCTGGCAAGATAAAGCACAGGTACGAGGACTACGCGAACATCAATATGCTGTACGCTGATGATAGAAACGCCTTCGTTGAGACAAATTGGTTGACGCCCAGGAGGGTGAGGACACTCACTGTGACGGGGACGGAGGGTATAATCAACGTAGAGTACACGACGCAGCAGATAACCGTAGATAACGATGAGATGATGATTCAGCCCTATCTCCCGTATAAGGAGCCGCTTATGGAGGAGTTGAGGAGCTTCGTTCAGCGTTCATCTGATGACGCTGAGCCGGAGATCACTGGTTTGGATGGCTTGAATGCGTTGAGGGTGTGTGAGGCGGCATTGGAGTCCTCTGAGACCCGAATGAGGGTCAGTCTTAGTTGAACACCTAAGGGGTAGTTGGTATAGCGGCACCTCACGTAGGGAAGGTGTCTTTGACCTGGCCGAGGTGAACGATAATTTTCAACTCAATTGACTTCTTAGCCTAATTGATGCGATGAATTAGCTCCACTTGCTATCGTCAACCTTTTTGGCTATTTGCTACTTCGACTTCGCCACTTGCAGATTCTCTTCGGCCTGCGCGTATTCGGCGAAGCATTTGAGGCAGACCTCCCCCTGGTCCGGTATGTAGGCCATGAAGGTCGTTAGTGGTTCGTTGCAGCATGCGCATTTCATGGTCTTCTGCTTAGTTAGTTTGGATTTGGCCATGCGATACTACTTCATTATATTCATTTTAAGTGTTTGGAACTATTGATTCTAACTAATGGTTATAGTTTTTGGGAACTTGCATTCATTAAAGTTTCAATTGTTTGACTATAAATTTCGGTTCTAGTGCTTTTTCGACTAGATCTGAATTATTTTTAATTAATGCGCGAGCGCATTATATATTTTATAAATAAATTGTTTCTTTTGTACTAAATATGAGGAAAAGTCGCGTGCGCGATTAAAAGCGAACGCATGTGAGTGATGACTACATTTCCAGAATGTTTATAATATATGTAGTCATGATTATTCCGTGATGTTGTACCGCATCGAGTCTCAGCGCCTCAAAAACTCTGAGATATTCTACTTAGTTAAGAGTGTGAGATTAGGTGATAATGTCACTAAGATTAGGGTGAAGTTAGGGAACATTAGGCCCTCACTGGATGAGGAGCGTAGACTTGTATCGACCCCCAACGTTGAACTGGAGTATAAGGTGCTGAGTAAGCAGGTATCCGAGGACGAGAGAAGGGGAGCACGTTTTCTAACCCCAGATGAGCTGCACAGGGTCGAGGAGTCTAGGCACTGGGATAGCTTCTTCAGGATGTTTTTCACCCCCGTTGAGTGGGAGCAGGTTGAGGCTGGGTATGAGGTGGAGTACATCGCTGGAACCACGGGGATAGAGGGTAACACCCTGACGGTTCAGCAGGTTGATGAGTTGACTCAGGGAGGGGCGGTGCCTTCTGGTAAGTCTCTCAGGGAGATCAACGAAGTCCAAAACTATATCAAAGTCGGTGAGTTCCGCGGAAGCATTCGTGGCAGGGTGACGATCCCGTTCATACGTAAACTGCACTCAATCATTATGGATAAGATAGACCTGCAATCCGCCGGGGAGTTTAGGCGAATAGACAACATAGGGATCAGGGGAGTAGACATAGCAGTTTCCCCTTCGATCCAGATAGGGGAAGACTTGGAGGAGATCATAGGGGACTACTACTCTAGGATTAAGGCGGGTGGAAACCCCTTCGAGGAGGCTGTGCTGTTTCACCTCAGATTCGAGGTGATTCACCCGTTTACGGATGGTAACGGCAGGGTGGGTAGGGAGGTGCTAAACCACATGTTGACTAGGGCGGGTTATCCGAGGCTCATAGTGACTAGGGTGGGTCGGGAGAAGTATTTGGAAGCGCTCAAACAGGGGAATGATGGTCGAGTAGAGGTTCTAGTTTCAATGTTTGTCGACCTTCTCATAGATGAGAGGGCTATGCTATTCGAGGGCATTATCAAGCAAGGGCAGATAGTAAGATGATTCTAGTGTGTTTTTCGGCTATGTCTGATTTATTTTTAATCATATTCAATGTTGAACCCATTTTAAACTAACAATTGTTACTGATAATTGATAAGAATCGCGCGCGCGTTCAAGGTTGTCAACTACCCACCTCTAAAGAGGTGGGCTTGTGGTTCAACCTCCAACCCCTCGGGTCGGCAGACCACAATAGGCTGGTTGACTCCAGCCCTCCACCGAATGTTACGAGCAGCATTCAAGTCAGCATCAGACTCATGCCCGCAGACCCGGCACCTGAACAGCGACTGGCTGACCCTGTTACGCCTCTCAACGTGCCCACACACCGAGCACCTTCGACTCGTATCCCTCGGATCAACCATCAACACGGGCACACCACTCAATCTCCCCTTATACTCTATGAATGCCCGCAGCTGACCGAACGCCCACTTCCCCAATCGATCCCGCTGCCCACTCCAAACCGTAGTCCGAAGACGAATCCCTTTCAAATCCTCCAGGGCAATCGCCCTCCTCGTGCCTTTAGCAACGGCCACAAGCTCCTTACTGATCACGTGGTTCGTATACCTCTTAAACCTCGCCTCCCTGCCCGCTATCCTCTTCAGCTTCCTCTTACTGTTCTTGGAGCCCACCCTCTGAAGCTCCGCTTTCTTTTCAGTGTAATGCTCCCGAACCGCATCCACCTCCTCACCAGAGTAGGACACACCGTCGCTCGTCGACGCAAGTTTAACGATGCCAAGATCCACACCGAAGATACCCTCCGGGGTAAACGGTGGCTCCTCTGGCTGCTCGGCGACGAGGCACAGGTAGAACTTCTTCTTTACAAGGATCAGGTCAGCCTGACCCCTGAGTACGCGCCGGCCGAGACTCGCGTAGCCCCCAGTCAGCAGTGGAATGGTCACCCTACCCTCGATTGTGGCTAGACTCACCCTGTCAAATCCCTTGAGGCTCATTATCCTCTGGTCGTAGACCATGGCTCCATGCGGGTCAAACGAGTGTCGGCGTCTACGCTCGGTCCTGTAGCCTTCGACGACTTTACTGATTGCCCTGATGGCTAGCTGTGCTGGCAGCTTGTACTGCTCCCTTATGGGGTAATAGACTGTGTGCTGTAGCTTAATCTTGTTGAACGTCTTGGATTCGTAGGCGACTCCTGATATATTATTGCAGGCGGCGTTGAAGGTCTCCATCGTGTTGAGTAGTTTCTTTCTCTGCTCATCGGTTGGGTTTAGCTTGACCTTCAGCGTCAGAAGCATGGTTATTGGTTGATGTTATCCGTATTTATTGGGCTACGTTTACCACTTTCAGCCACCTCCAATTCCTCCCACGGCTAAAGCCGTGGGCTTCCTTGGAGACGAATCGTGAGGCTATTCAGAGGTGTGTTGAATCTCAGTTTACGGCACTTCGTCCCCAGGATTAATCCGGGGGTCTTCGTGCCGAAGTTTGATAAGGATGAGTTTAAGCAAGTTTGACGTCGTTATAGAGATTGGGTTCAACTTTTCTAATAATTCCTCGTCGCCTGTGACCAGGTAATCGGATCCAGAATTCGTCGCCCCTAAGGCAACCGGTATATCCTTCTTATCTCCTAGGAGGCTGAAGTTAGAACGGATCTCATCATTCTCTGGGTCCCTTAACAGCGTGAGACATTCATGCAAGTATCCAATCAGGCCCGTGAACTCGGGGTCAGTCAGGGAGAACTCGGCTCTCCTGAGTACTGCCCGAACCTCGGCTAAAACGTGGTCATTAGTGACGAGGGTGATGGCACCTGCGCGTCCAAGCTCAAGGAGTGTGGCCTCATTGCCTTCAAAAAGCAGACCGCTGACGATGATGTTAGCATCAACGAATGATCTTAGAGGTTTCTTCCCAGCTAACCTGAGTCTCCTCCTCAACGATCTCTCTGAGGCGTTCCCGAGTTATTCCACTCTTCTTCACCTTCGCCCTGACTCTTTCGAGGAGTTGCTTCTCCCCGTGGAGCTTCTTTATGAAGTAGGTTTCACCGATCTTTTCTATGATGACATAGTCATCTTCGGCGACACCGAGCTTTTCTCTCACCTCTTTGGGGAGAGTTACCTGGCCAACAGAGGTAACTTTGCAGACGTACGCTTCGGCCATCGGTGCCACCATTAAGATAACAACAATAGCGGTATTTAAGAAATTCTTAAATGCGTGCGCTGAGAGCTTGGAATTTTGCGCGACACTAGCTCCAGAATGTTTCGCGCGCGCGTATCTTCATGACAAGTTAAACGAAGACGCTCATCTGCACGCACGCATTCAGGCGTGTGAACCTAGGTATCAGGTGGAAGTTAGGATAAGATTATGGTGATAGAGGTCACTTCTCTGGGATGTACCTAAGGAAGGTATCTGGCATCCCCGTCTTCACACCCCGAGCTTCACGAATCTTTAGTAACTCATCAGCTAGGTAATCGAAGTAGACGTAAAGGAACGGCTGATTGTATCGCCTCCTAAGCTCCTTGATAACGCCACCCCACTTCTACCAAGCCCAAAGAGTCCCCTCCCCCTGTAGCTCAAACACCTCCTCAGCACTGATGAACTTCTTGGAAACCATGTATCCCAGATTATTGTACCAAGTCCACATTGAGCTCCTCATCGCGTAGTTGTCGGGGTTGTTGTCTGACCCGTACTTCTTCTCGAAGTCGTCGTAGTCCTTCCACTCATTGTTCATCAACGTGACGTATCTTTTATACGAATCTTCGTTCTGAAGTATGCTTATATTTTGTAGGAGGAGCTGCATGTGTCTGCTTTTTCTCGCCTCGCCAAGTGTACTTGCATAGTAGATCGCTGCAACCGTCACGCTTGTCGCAGTAACCAATACTCCAATCGTCTGTGCGTCAACCAATTGACAATCACTGATTGGGATTAGTGAAAATGGAAGGATAAGACTATGCAGAACCCGTCACCTGGGAGGAAAATTATACGCCCTCTTAAACGCCTCCGTGTACCCCAGCTTAAACCCCCTCTGCTCCCTGATCCTCTTCATCTCATCCGCCAAATACTCGAAACCACTGAAACGATCAGGCATCTCGTAGAGCCTCCTCTGAGTCTCAATCACGCCGCTGAACTTGTCCCACACCTTGATCACGGTGTCCCCGTTTATCCCGTAGTACTTCTCAGCGTCCAGCAGCTTGGACTTAACTATAAATCCGACGCACTCCATGTAACGCCAGATGAGGCTCGCATCCAGGAACGCCGTTCCAGTCTTGGTCTTACTCGTCCAATCATCGTAGTCTACCCACTCCAAGTTCATGAGGTTCGTGTATGCGTCCATTATGTCCCGCTTCATCATCATGTCGAATATGCCCATCAGCAGCTGGGTCTGCCTCGTCTCGAGGTTCTGCTGTTGGGCTTTGAGGGCGAGTTCCTGTGTTCTGCTGTTTATCCTCAGTGTGAATATGTAGTAAATCGCTGCCACCGTCACGCTAACTGCTGTAACTAATACTCCAATCGTCTGCGCATCAACCATATAATCACTGGTAAAGAATCAAGTGGAAGTTTGGATAAGGCTGTTGCGACTACCTCTCGTTACGATACATAGCCACCTTCCTCGGGAAGTCCGGGTCGTCTTCCGTCAGCTTCTTCATCATCGCATTGGCGGCGTACTCAAATTCGGAGTAGGCGTTTTTTGGAAACTCGGTCCTCCGATAGCCCTCGATTATCGGCTTAAAGAACAGCCACGTTGCAACCATATTATATCCGGCGACTGCGCCGATGTTATCCAGGCTGATGAGGCCTGTGACTACTAGACGCCCGATGGCATCGTACCTGGCCCAATAGGCGTGTCTCTTCGCGGCGAGTTCCGGGTTTGCCGGCCAGCCATACTTCTTCTCGAAGTCATCGAAGTCGCTCCACTTCATCGTAAACACATCCATACCGAGTTGTTGCCACTCTACGGAACCCGATTGCTGAAGCATGTTGTTGACGAATGTGGCCCTCCGGCTGTTCGTCGCCTCCCTCATGTTCGCTTGCTGAACCCGCAAGGTCATCACGTAGTAGAAAGCCGCCACGCAGACGCCTATTGCTGCCGCCACATATGATGCTGACTGGAGTACAACTATGTCCACCATTACAAGTTCACGGATTACACTCAGGTGGAAGTGAGGATAAGGCTATGGTGAAGACGCCGGTAACTTATC
>JBEKDF010000051.1:0-17180 GCA_050014495.1 Bathyarchaeia archaeon | reverse complement strand
CTAAAAGATATCCCCAAACTGAAGAACATTTTACTTTACCACGTAGTCCCGGGAAGAGTCATGGCTGATGACGCTGTAAAACTTACTTCAGCGAAGACAGTTCAGGGACAGGATATAACGATCGACGCCAGTGATAAGGACGAACTAGGTAGAAACGATCCAGCATTCGCCAGCGACCCTGTTCACTGGCACAGATACCTGCTCCTTAATGACAGTTCATACGTTTTAAAAGCGAACGTGATGGCTGACAACGGCGTTATTCATGTAATTAACACGGTGCTATTTCCCAAGTGATAAAAGCCAATAACGTTTTTTTTCACTCATTTTTTTAAAAAATTACACAATACCTTTTGGCAATAATCATATGGATCGCACTTGCACCTAAAACAATGGGTTGAACATTAACATATCACAATGAAGTAGAAGCGAGGCGTAAAAGCTTAGGAACTAGTCCTCAACTGGCATTAGTTTTGATAGAGTATTGTATCCCAAAATGAGTCCTTTCTCCTCGCGCCCATAAGTCTCTACGATGCCTGATTCGGACTCTATGTGCTCCTTCGCATAAGCGGCAGCAAAGACATCATCCTCATGCTCTATGTCGATATTGCCCTTGTAGTTGGTCTCTACGAGGGCAGTGAGGAACTTTGGCCAATCCATCTCTCCCCAACCTGGGAGGCGCGCACGCCACCAACCGTAGCCGAGGCCCACGGTCTCCCCGAAGGCCTGCCCTAAGATGCCGACGCGCTTTAGGACTCTATGGTTAATCTCCATATCTTTGGCGTGGATGTGGAAGATACGGTCACCATAGTCATAGATTGCCTGTACGTAATCGATGCCCTGCCAGACCATGTGAGATGGATCGAGCTCAATGCCTAGTGTCTTGGACTTGACGACCTTATACATCTCATCCCATACCTCGGGACTTATAGCGATGTTCTCTCCGCGTAGGTAAAACCTGTCCATCATTGGGCAGTTCTCGATAGCGATTCGTATCCCACGTTTCTCGGCCTCAGCGCAGAAGGGTATGAAGGCCTTTTCAAATAGGGGAATATTCTCCTTGATCGATTTATCGGGGTGGCGCCCAGCGAACGTGCAGACCACGTCTACATCCATCCTATTGGCGAGCTCCAGAATCTTGTAGAAGTACCTGGTCGCCTCCTTAGCATTTGCACTATTGGGCTCGAGGAAGTTGGGGTAGTAGCCGAGGGCAGAGACCTCTATATCGTGTTCCTTAAGGTCCTTTTTAACTTCCTTAATTCTCCAATCAGTCACCTTGTCGGCGTTTAGGCTTGAGTCGGGCCAAGCCGAAAGCTCCATAGAACGGCGCGCGCTTATGTTCTTCCCGATCGCGCGTGCGCGCCGGCCAGCGGATGCTAAGCTAAGTACGAGATTCGGGGTTCGCTAAAGTATCAAATCTGCGTCTCAGTCCGAGCGCGTATCTGCGTAGGCATTATTGATCGTTATTAGACTCGGATCTCGGTTACTTCGCGATTCTTCAACTATCAACTAGTTTGGGTTGAACAAGGGTTATCTTTAGCCGGCTTACCATGATCGCCTCGGCGGGTGAGTGGGGCCTCCCACCCGACTCCGCCTTAGAAACCCCGGTGGAGGGAGGCAAAGATATGGAGACTAGAGAAATATCACTGTTGCGTTATACGCGGCTTTATACGCCGCGATGGTCGTCGTTTTCGCTCCGTTGTCGTTCTACGCACTGCAGTTCAGGGTCGCAGGCGTCCTCAGGCCCGGTATCACGAGGATGAGGCTCTTAGCATTAGGCTATGGCCTAGGTGTCGTCGTCGGGAACCTCTTCAGCCCGTTTGCGGGTGCCTACGAGCTACTATTCATGCCGTTCATGAGTGTGGTTGCTGGAATAGTGGGCTACGAAGCGGCAAAGCGCCTCAGCAGAGGTTACTTCACGTGTGGAGTCGTCATCGCAGTCATCATACCGCTGAGTGTTTCCTGGATGCTGGAGCAGCTCTTCGGCCTACCTATGCTCGTGACTCTGCCCGCTCTCTTGGTGAGCGAGCAGATAATTAACGCCCTCGGAGCGATGTTATTCAAGCTTGTTGAGGGGAAGCTGAGGTGAAGCTGAGGTGGTGGGAGTGAGTAAATGCGTCGTTGTCCTGAGCGGGGGCCCCGATTCGGTTACCACAGCTTACTGGGCGAAGGCGCAGGGATACGATGTCCATGCGATTACCTTCGGCTACGCCCAAAAGGCGCAGGTGGAGATTAAGAGGGCGAGGCTCTTAGCAGCTAGACTTGGGGTGGGGCACCTCGTTGTCGACCTCTCACCTCTAAGGGCCGTGTATCAAGGTGTGACGAGTCTAGTGGATGAAGATATTGAGGTTACGTCGGAGTTCACCAAGCCTATTATCGTGCCGTTCAGGAACGGCGTTTTCCTCTCGGTGGCCGTAGCTTACGCAGAGTCGATTGGCGCCAGCCACATATTCTACGGAGCCCATGCGAGCGACGAGCCCTTCTACCTAGACTGCCGCAGGGAGTTCTACAAGGCATTCGAGGAAGCGGCGAGGCTCGGCACCGATCATGAGATCACTATCGATGCTCCGTTCAGCGACATACCCAAGTCAGAGGTCATCAAGAAGGCTATTGAGCTTAAGGTCCCCCTCGAACAAACGTGGTCATGTTACCTCTCGGGCCCATTGCACTGCGGGCAATGCGAGTCCTGCCTAAACCGGGTGAGAGCGTTCAGAGAAGCCGGCGTGAGCGATCCGACTCAGTACTCAACTAAGTGAAAACTTGAGCGCCAAGAGTCCCATAAATCCGCGCGCTCGGACGATGTAGGTGCCCTGCAGCGCCCGGGCGCTCTCCTCCCTGCCGAGGTGGGGAAGCTTGATCTCGTACTCGATGATCTCCCCGCCTGGGGTGACCTCGACGACGTCGACCTGGGGGCTCTCCATCTACCGGACTCAATAAGAGTTATAAGCTATGCTTTTTTTCTTATCATAGCCTTTCTCGGCAGTGGTTCTTTGGTAGCCAGTCTACGTATTAAGATGGTTTGCAGCGAGTGCGGAAGCTCAAATCTGCTACGGGACTGCGACACAGGCGAATTAGTCTGTCAGAGCTGTGGCTACGTCATCAGCTCCACGCTCATCGACCAGGGCCCGGAGTGGAGGGCGTTCGACCAGGAGCAGATGGATAAGCTTCCCCGTGTAGGAGCCCCGGTGACTTGGACGATCCACGACAAGGGGCTCAGCACAACCATCGACTGGCAGGACAGAGGCGCGTCGGGGCGCAGGCTCAGCCCAGAGGAGCGGGCGAAATTCTACAGGCTCAGGAAGTGGAATAGGAGGAGCAATGTCAGTGACTCAACCCAGCGAAACCTGGTCCACGCACTGAGCGAGATGAGCAAGATCGCCTACAAGCTAAACCTGCCCAGGAACGTCACAGAGACCGCTAGCATGATCTACCGGCGCGCCCTCCAGAAGCAGCTGATAAGGGGAAGGACCATACAGAGCGTCGCTGTCGCCAGCATCTACATGGCCTGCAGGCAGTGCAGCGTCATACGCACCCTCGAGGACGTCGCCCTCGCCGCCACCATCACTAAGAAGGAGGCGGCCCGCAACTACAGGTTCCTGCTCCGTGAGCTCAACTCGGAGGTGCCGCAGGTCAACCCCCAGGGCTACATAAGCAAGATAGTGAACAAGCTCAGCCTCACGGGCGAGACGGAGATGCTGGCTATCTCGATCCTTAGCACGGCTTCTAAACTAGGGCTTACCAGCGGTAGGGGGCCACCAGGAATAGCGGCCGCTTGCATCTACATCTCGAGCCAGATAACGAACGAGCACCGGACCCAGGGCGAGATAGCGAAGGAGGCTCAGGTGACCGAGGTCACCATCAGGAACCGTTACAAGGAGCTCGCCAGGAGGCTCAGCTTCACCGTAAATATCTAACCCTTTTTCTACACCGTTTAAAAGGGCGGGAAGCTTCTTCAGCTGATCAGTGCTATGGCCGATGAGTATCTCGTCTTTACCGGGAGGCCGCGCGCGCGGAGTTTTTATGAATTATCGTCTTTGGGATGAAAATGCAGTACCCTAGAAATGGCATTATTAAGGTTATGAATCTCGAGTCCAATGAATCAAGTAAGGTCATTGGATGGTGGATTGGCTGGCCTGAGAAAAATCCTAAATTATTTGGGAGAATAATGGGTCTTCACGGCAGAAGGGGAAACCTGATGTTTCGCTTTCAGAAGAGGTTACCGGGACAAGCATTCGGGGGAAAAGTAGCCATTATAAAGATGAAAAAAGATATTCGAATTTAATTCAGGTACCAAAAACACACACATGCTTATACTTACTCTAACCTAAGATTTAATTAATCGCCGCGTCTAGTCGAATCGACGCTTCAAATGTCCGTCGAAAACGTCGTCTATATCGGAAGCAAGCCCATCATGAACTACTGCATAGCTGTCATTACATCGCTACAGGAGAAGGGAGGCAGCGTAGCGGTCAAGGCGAGAGGCCGAGCCATAAGCACCGCTGTTGATGTGGTTGAGGTGACGAGGAGCAGGCTTCTTAAAGATCTCACTGTCGAGGACATAGAGATTGGGACCGAAGAGCTTGAATCTACAGATGGGCGGATGAGGAACGTAAGCACTATAACAATCGTCTTGAAAAAGCAGTGAGTCTTATTCGTGGGTGCACGCTCAATAAAGTAGTAGAAGCCAAACCCATCGGAGACCAAATACTGAGGTAGAAACCAAACGGAGCTACAAAATAGTACTATTTAACGAAAATAAGTGCGTGCTTAACCTCTATTAAAAATGACTTAAAGCTCCTTTATTATTATCTTTAATATTATCCTCAGTTCCTTTTACCTTATCCTTGTCCAGTGGATGATAGTTGCAATTGTCCCTACAACGGATGAAGATCTTCCCCTCCTCTACCCTGTGGCCAAGTTTATTCCTACAACCAAAACACTCTGAGGCGGTGACCCAGCCCCTTACAATCCATTTTCCTTCCTTAGAATAGGACATATAACGGTTGATTCAATTGTCCGAATGCATATTAAGATATAGTCGCGCGCGATTCGAGGACGCTTTAGGGAAGGAGAAGTACGGTCTGCTGAAGGATAGATTAGCGAACTCCAGTATCGAGGAAGAGAAGGTTGACTCTTGGAGGACCGGTCTCGTGAAGGTTACGACGTGTCAGCCAGCCAAGAAGCGGGATAGCGGCTTCGAACCATTTACTCCAGGCTAAACCATAGGGAAGTCTGCTGAAAAAAGCCAAGGTAGATAGATTAGATCAGTATAAAATAATATTTGATTTAGAGGAGAGAAGTATTTGGAAAAACAACCTAGATTTAATTGTAGTGGTTGTGGTAAATGTTGCAGGGAATTACTTGGCACGGGTGTGACTGCGGGATTACTTCTTCTCCCCGAGGAAATACCTCTATTCCCTGATCATTTAATAAAACCATGCCAAGCTAAAGGAACTCATCCTAATGATAAGAAAAAATTCTACTTACTTACATTACAATATACGGAGAATGTATGTATTCATTTAAAAGACAACAAATGCATGATTTATAATAAAAGACCCTTAGTCTGCCGGGCTTTTCCTCTTCAATTAATAGATAAAGAAGAGGGCTTCACGTTTGCCCCTGAATGTCCAGAATATCTTAAACTGAAAAATCAATTCGGGAATAGGTTTGCTCTAAACATACCAGAAGAAAACCGTCAAGCAATATTGTATTTAGCTGAAAAACAGCGTGAGTTTTACACGGTTGATAGTCTTGAAATGAGACCATGGGTTTTTAATTTGAAAACAAATTCATGGGAATTGTTTAGAAGGAAGAAAGGGGTTACTTCTTAGGCTTCCAAAGGAGCTGGGCGAGCAGAGCCCTGACCTGTCATATTCGCCTCCTCAGAATCTCTAAGAACTACCTGACAGCTAGCCGCGTACACGCAGAAAAGAAGTCGGCCTAAAAAGGCTCATCGTTCTCAGATGCGAATGCGCGCGAACGATGTCAGAGATTTAAAGTTCATCTCATAGCTATTCATGTATGTCCGCGCATGCGCTCGCTTACTCTGCGAAGGAGAAGGAGAATAAGAAAAAGCCAGAGGACATACTAGACGGGAACAAAACGGACTACACAGTAAAATCCGTGACGAGTTATTTTCTTAGCAAAGATTTCAAAGACCTTTACGGCCAAAAGGTGAAAAGGGATGAGATAACGTCGGCATTATACGAACGCCTTCTCAAGCAGCTGAACGAGAGTTACAGTGCAGCCGTGGTGAACATGGGCTACCCGCCGCTCACGAGGGAGTACGTGAGTCGCATGCTGATGTCGAAAAAGTCCGGGGAAACAGTCGGCGACTACGTGGGTGTGACGATGGACACACAATACGGAAAGCTGGAAAAGCAGGGGAAGGAAAGAGCGGGAATGACCGACGAGATGAAGACTCGAGCAGACCAGGCGAAGAAGGCGGAGCAGTCAGCGCAAGCCCACCGAGAAAAGAGACGTTACCGGGCCAACCCGAAGGAGAGAAGCGGGATAGTCTGAAGGACTTTAGTATCTGCGGTCAGCGGACATATCCTTTCAGCCTAGTCTGCCGCCTTATCTTTTCATAGTCATCGTACACCCCGACGCAGTCGAGATATGCTGCGCGCGCTCGTCACCAGCAACGACGAGATGAACCAGCAGCACCTCGAGGAGCTCCACAGGGTAGGCCTTCAGATGGACACATAACGCAGCATCATCAAATATTAAGTAACCAATACCTTCACCAAACGTGCACCCAGCCTAAACATACGACAGGGGCTTGGAACGACGAAACGTCGAACGCCACCTAAGCACCTCTTCTTACCAACTGTCCACCCTAAACTCGAACAAACACCGGGATATCGTATAATAATCCACGTGGTCTCTCCGATAACCCTGACTGCATCCAAGAAACCATTTAATACCAAGGCATCAATTTTTATCCATGCCTAAAGATTCATTGAAAGCTGGAGATGTAAGCCACTACTACTCCAATATAGGCGTAGCCGTCGTAGAGTTAACAGCCACCTTGAAAGTCGGGGACCAGATAACAGTGAAAGGCGCCACCAGCAACTTCACCCAGCTGGTCAAGTCCATGCAGATAGAGCATAAACCCGTGGAAGAGGCGGTCCCCGGAGACTTCGTCGGGCTAAAGGTACAAGACAGAGTCCGAAGAGGAGACGAAGTATACAAAGAGACCACTAACTAATCCAGACAGAGATATGGAAGCGGCTGGGTTTAACCGGGAAGGCTAAGAAGGCTATCTTGCCACAGCGCGCGCGTGAGGAGAAGGGAAGGAACGAAATGAAGAAGCCCGAAGTAGAAAACACTAAAGAAAACCCATTACAAAAAACGCTAATGGAGTCAGATAAATGACTAAACCAGTTTGCAGCGATTGCGGTAAACCCGCAGTGGGAGTAGTTCCCGGATTAGTGGCACATTTCTACGTCTGCAAAGATCACGCTGAAAAAGCAGAGAAGAACGGATGGTATGTGGATTATAGCAGTTGGAGATTAGGAGAAACGGTGATACCTAAGAAATGAAAGAGCACCCCCATCTGTCTAATGAATAAATGTCCAAACTACCCATGCCGGATACTGGACTCAATAGTGGATAAACCTGTAATCTGTATTGAAGATGGATTCTGGGAAAAATATGACAAAAGGAAACTGAAGACATTAACTCTTAGGTAAGGATTGGGAGCGCGCGCACGTTCTTCCACCACCTCCATCCTATTGTACAAACTTTTTGACATTCGAACGCTGTTTCCTCTTCCAATCAGATAAGAGAGACAACTTATTTTTTAGATTTTTTGAACGCTTGTCTTTTTTTCCCTTTTTCTTTCCCATGTTTAACCTTCCACCTTTTTTATCAAGTTTAATAACACCTCTGACTTTAAATGTTAAAGGCTTCAAGATGACCACCAGATCAATTCACACGGAATTCATATTGGTGAAAGACTTCCCACACAAATACGAATTTGATCCATGTCGTGCCAACGGTGTTGCCTTTCGTGAAACTGGAGAAGTCTTTGTTTTCCCTGAAAATATAATTAGTGAAGACCATATGCCATTATTCAATTTTTGTCAGTGTTGTTTTAACTGTAAAAGGGCAACTGAAACAGAGTCAGGTGAAATCATATATTCAATAAATTATGACAATCTAATGGTTGCTATTATCAATGAGCTTACTTGTGTCAATGTACACGAGTTAATCCATCTTTGTGCTAGAGATAGTGAAGTAAAAGTTATAACTGCCACAAAGAGGATAGCTACCTATTATGATTCCTGTAAGCGTTTTGTGCTTAAAGAAGAGCAACCCAGAGAAAAACAACTAAAGTGCTAAATGTATATTCAATTATAATGAAACCAATATCATAGTATTTATGAATACACACAGAATCAAAGGAGTTGAGTGTAGTAACAATTTACCGCTTAGTGTGATTAGTTAAATTAGTATCACCTTTGATTTGTTCGCGCGCGCGAATCGAGAAGTCTCTTTACTTTCACCCTGGGCCCAGGCGTGGGTAGTAAGTCTAGCGCGCGCGTTTGGGGCTATAGTCTTATCCTGAGTTCCACCCGATACTCAACCGTGAAACGTGAATGGCTGCACGTTCGCCAAGTAAAGCGACGAAAGTAGTCGCATCAACGTTAGGCGTTCTCGTGGGACTAGCGGGTATAGAGCATGGATACTTCGAATTACTCCAAGGCAACTATACGCGCGCGCTCGAGCTAGAGATCCTCTCCTTGAAAAAGTAGATCATAATCGATGAGGGTGGCCCTGACCTTCTCCGCGGCCTCATGGACCTGCTCCTCCCTCTTGGCCCCGGTGATCACGAGCTTCCCCGAAGCGAATAGCAGCAGAACCACCTTAGGCTCCGTCATCCTGTAGATGAGGCCCGGGAACTGCTCGGGCTCGTACATGACGTTGTCCATGATGTCCGCGGCGGTCTCTAGGTCGATCTTGCCGTGTAGGTTAGCGGAGGCAACCATGTTCTGGATTACTATCTTCGGCTTCCCGAGGATGATGATCCCGTTCGTTTTGAGTTCACGGACGACCTTATTCACCGCGCTCCTAGCCTGCTTCTCCGACTTCGCCCCCGTGCAGACCATCTTACCGCTGCCGAAGATGAGGGTTGCCGTCTTCGGCTTCTTCAGGCGGAAGACCAGGCCAGGGAATTGCTTGGGACGGTACTCCACGGTCCTAAAGACCTTCATGATGTCGAGGAGGTTTATCTTCTGGTCGAGGGACGCCGAGGCGACGACGTTCTGTATCTTAACATCGTAAGGGCTTGTTTCGCTCATTCCTCAACCCTCCTCTAAGGCTCCCTTGAGACGCTCTCGCAGCTCCACGTAACGCTTCTTCGTTATTGTCTGAGGCTGAGCGCATCATTTTTTTTCAGGGTTTTGGCTGCGGTTACCCTTGCTGCAACGATCGCCTTAACCCTGGTTTTGCTATGCTTCTTTTTCCGGATATTCTGTTTAAACATTTTTCTTATTTTCTTATCGAGCTCCCTTTCTTCATTCTGGCTCTAGTATCTTTTAAGATGAAAGCTTAGAATGGCACTTATTGTTCTTACGGTCTACGGTATAAACCCGCTTAAAATGGCTACAGCGACAAGTTGACCGCGCGCGCAAAATAATTAGATCCTGCCTTTATTTACGTATCTCTCACGCGCGCGAACCATAATTTTCCTTCCTTTTAAGGTTCTGTTAAGTATTCGGTTGATCCGTAGACTGTAAAAATGGGTCGACAGTCTTCAAGGTAGCATACAGTTCAATTTAATATCGCTGGCAGTTTTTTCTATCGTTCCAACAATCCTCACATAAAGCACAATAATTACTCTCTAACCTCTTTGTACAACATTTTGAATCACAGAAGTTGATAATTGTTTTTAAGGCATGCAAAACAAATTCTTTCAGATGGCATTTCAACTACTGGTTCTGTATCTCCTCTAGGGAGCCATTTCTCCCCGAGTTTCGCCAACTACCATCGCCTATTTATAATTTTCATAATATACTATTTATTTTTGTCTTTGGTAAATGAAAATTAAAGGGTTAACTTTGTATATCATAATCGTTGCCACGGAAGTTGGAAAGCGTGCGCGCATCGCGTTCATGGAGGGTTCGGTGAGAACGTGAAGGACTGGAAGGAAATCATAATCGCCGAGGGACTAAGTGATCTGACCGTAATCAAAGGGTTTTCGGTCTTCAAAGCAGTCATAACAAGGGATGACATGGCGATAGACTACGAGGGTAACATCGGCAGGTGGCACATCTATAACGTGAAATGCTCGAGGCAAGAGATAGACGCCCTACAGCCTCTTGTCTTGAGGGGCTGGTACTCCCATTTCTGGAAGAGGAACAAGATCCTAGTTGTTTACTGCGATAAACAATTTGATCTCAAGAGGGACGACAGGGGAACGTGGAAGGACGCCATAGAACACGGGGGAGCACAGGGAATACCTGAAAAAGAGCTCGACTTCTTAACGGAATGAGAATTTGGATACAGCTTTATCGCGCGCGCGGTAGGATAACTAGACCCTATTTTTTAGCGCGCGCGCTGGTCTGGCCCCAGTCTAGTCAAGCTCCGTTCCTCCTCATCTCGCACGCATAGGGGTTGAAACTGCATCTATTCGGTATCTCCCACAGCGCGCGACTATAGTCAACGCGCGCGCTTATAATTAGGGTGAGGGGATCCCCGGGACCTTAGGGAAGGGTACGGCATCCCAAACGTACTCCCGCCCGCAGACGTACCTCGTTAGGCGTTCCACTCCTATGCCGAAGCCGGCTGAAGGCCTCAACCCATCCCTCAGCATCTCCAGGTACCACCCGTACGCCTCCGGCGCCTCGCCAGTGGATGACATCCTCGCGACCACCCTCTCGTACTTGTACTCCCTCTCCCCGCCGCTGACTGCCTCGCCGTATCCCTCGGGGTAGAAGAGATCGAAGTCCCTCAGAACCCCCGGGCGATCCTCGTCCTCACGGTCATAGAACCCACGCGCCGTCTTCGGGTAGTCGATAAGCCAGAAGAAATCCCCGAAGCTCCTCGACAGCTCGGCCTCCACCTCCCAGGGGATCTCCTCTCCCTGCTTTCCACTGTAACCCTTCTCTAGGAGTAACTCCACGGCTTCGTTGTAGGTGATCTTCAAGAATGAGGGCCTGGGCGTCCTGAGCCTCCTCCGGAGGGTCTTAAGCTCGTCGGCGCACCTTGATTTGATCCTCTTTATGGCGTAGGTCACTAAGCTGTCTCCTATGGCCATGACATCGTGGTAGCCGGCGTTCGCCACCTCGAGGTCGAGTTGCCTGAACTCGGTGAGGTGGCGCCCCGTCTCCAGTGTCTCTATGGGCTCGAGTCTGATGTTTGGGCTCAGGGCGAAGACTCGATCGAGGCTGTTGACGGCCATCTGCTTGTAGAGGATCATGCTGCTCATCACCTTGAACTTGGTGCCGTAGTAGTCGAAGCTGACCTGTTGTGCCCCCCTTATTCCGGGGTCGGTCACCGGCCCGATTATGGGGGCGAGGATCTCCATGAACCCCTCATTACGCAGGTGGTCTCTCATGGCTGACAGTAGCTCGTCCTGAATCCTCATTACTGCCTTGAACTCGGGCTTCTTGAGATCCCTGTATCTCAGGCTTAGCTCTTCCTGCAGCCGCTCTCTATGCAATCACATATCCACCAGGTATAGGATTTACTAACTTTCTGCCTATAATATAAAATTATTCCAAAATATATTGTATATTATACGAAATAAAACTTATTTATGCCCATTGTTTAGTATTTTCCCTATGTGCCCACTATGCGAGGGATGGATAGACCCGTGCTAGCTTGATTTCACGATTACGTCATTGCTGTGACTTCCCAAAGCCTTTGAACCTTTGTGTGATTTCGTGCATGTTGCTCTCGTCCTGAGGGGCACGGTCCATCCCATACACGAATTTGGGAAAGTTGAGGGGTTCTTGGATAGCGCGCGCGGACGAATGGCTCTCAAGACTGCCTCCAAGCCAACAAACCCATAAAATATGGACTCATCGGTTGATGGGTTCGGCCCAACCTACTCATCTAAGAGTCTGCTTTTCATGGTTTGATTTTGGTTTCTTTGCACACATTAAAAGATAATAATAGTTCATTAAACATCCATATTGAGGGAAAGTGTCGCACGGTGGGTTGAGGCTAAAGAGAACATACGTCGGCTTCCTCTTCTGCCCCAGTTGCGGGGAGTGGCGTGAACCCGTTGCGGCGACCAATGCGGGAGACGAGGATAAGAATCGGTGCCGCGTGTGCGGCTACGACTTTGGCGAGGTAACGGACTCCATGCGGCTCGATAAGCGTGTGTTGGCGGCGGTCTGCCCCGCATGCGGCACGGAGATCCACTGCACGGAGGAGACCACGCTGAGCG
Organism: Bathyarchaeia archaeon; assembly: GCA_050014495.1. Taxonomy (GTDB): domain Archaea; phylum Thermoproteota; class Bathyarchaeia; order TCS64; family TCS64; genus UBA8941. The sequence continues at coordinate 4,780 of JBEKDF010000051.1, read as the reverse complement.
GAGTCGGTGGCGTCAGAGAGCTCTTCTGCCCGAGGTGTCGGCGTGTAATTGCACGCCATTTAAACGGGAGATGGGTCGGGGTAGAGGAGGCGCTGCGCTCCGAGAAGGGGGACTCACACGCGTCAGTTTCCAAAATGATGAAGGCGCCGGGAGAATAAGGGCGTGCATGCGCCGATCCATAGGATATGAGGAGCAGAGGTAGATTGCTCCCAGGATTAGGAGCTTGTAGGCCCACGCCATGTAGAGGGTGAGCCAGGGGAGGGAGCGCCGAGCCAGGACGCGCGCGCCTTAGAGATCGAGGAGAGACTTTAGAAGTTTTACCAAGTTTGGTAAATCTTCTGATCCATTATTTTCTCGGTGGGATTCAAACCCACGACACAAGGATCGAACTCACCATGGATACATTAATGCCTTTACCCCCAATTATTCGATAATGAATCCCTGAATCTTTTCCTCACCTTTCTGAGGTATAACCAATTTAAAGGGCATTATAACCTTCCCATACACTCTATATAGTGATATCCACGGCCCGGGGGGTAATCACCAGATAATAGTCATGAAACAAGGCTGTTTAACTGGAAAATACTTAATCCGAGTTTCATAGTAATTGCTTTCAATAAAACTACTATTTAGAATATTGCACTTCCGTGATTATCTCATCCCGCGCAGCGAAACTTACATACGCTCACCGATTCGGGGAGCGTTCTAAACTTCCTTTTTCGTTATCTTTACGGCTTTTCCGATGGAGTCTCCCGGGAGACCCTTCTTGAATGTCGCTAATAAGTAGCCTTTTCGGACGCCATGGAACCGCGTAATCCTGCCGTAGATCTTCGGGTCGTCGTATGGCCAGGCAACCGTCGATCCTACTAGTCCCCTGGCTTCGCTTGGTATTGCCCCAGGGACCATGATTATCATCCTGTGTGGATACTGCATCTTTGCGCCCACACCGTAGCTCATGACTATGCCCTTATACTCCATTTTTCTCGCATCCATTTGGCGAGGGCTCGATCTCTTGGGCGTTAGGTCAGAAGCTATCCAACTGGGGCCCGCGTAACGTCCCTCAACCGCCTAATTTGAAACGGCCGCGCTAATAAAGTTATTATCAGGCAAATTAAAAACTCTCGCCAAGGATGCAGTGAGCTTACCGTTCGTAATTAACCCCTTTTTCACGCAGCTGCCTATTTAATATTAGACTTCTTACTTGCAGGAATACTGTCTTTAAAATGAGCTTGTTTGGAACCTAATCCAAGGGAATCAGTGTTTAGTGTTTTCTCACGATTGGTTCTATCTGGTTATAATTCCCGCACTTCGGACACTTGTAGACTGCTTGGGTAACCTGCCCCCAGCGTAGAGATCTGAGCATATAGTGACCACAGCTTCCACATTGATAATCGATGACTCCTTCACCGATCACGAAAGGCTCCATCTTCTTCTCCTGATTGAAATTATCTTTACTGAATATCGTGCCATCAATTGGTTTCGATGGTAAAATCCTCATCTTAAATGTGTTTTGATTGTTTAAGTTATATCCCTCGTCATATATAGTCGCGTGGGGATTATATTAACCATATCAAAAAAGATACTTCTTACACATTGAAATTTAAAACAATTAGCAACAATACCATGTAGATCCCAATACTCGAGCTTCTCGCCGTATATCAATCAGATAGGCAGAAAAATAATAGGATAATAGTAACACAATTCTATAGAAAGGTCATTAACGCATCTTTAAATGAGAGGGCCGGTGAGTATTAGCCGAGATTTTATGAAGTTCTTCGTTCGTGATATCCCGTGGTCTCTGGGTCTGCCCCTTAAACAGCAATTAGGGAGGTCATCGTTTTGAGGAAAATAGTGCTACCGAAAAAGGATAAAAAGAAGAGAAAGCACGCGAAGATATAGACTTCAGTGTGTTTTTGTTTTGCTCCTTTGTTGAAACATGAGTTCTGATTTTTAATATGGCACGAGCATAGACTTTGTCTGTACAGCACTTGCTATAAGTCATAGATCTAGGTAAAAAGTGCATTTATATTTCATAAATTAATTAAAAAAATGGATTTAAACTATCAGCTTTTTACACCGTCGTTTATATAAAGCGAAGCCATACTATAAGTTGGAGATTACATGGATCACATATTTACTTTCAAAATGGTGGTTCTTACGATATTACCGACAGCAGGCACGTTCCTTACCAAAGATAATTCTCCGAAAGAGAAAAAGATGGAGCCATTCGTCTCAGGTAGAGGCGCCCTGAACTACGTGTGTGGTCAGTGTGATCATGTATTATTGAAGTCTCTTCTCCGGATGCAAGTCACAAACGCCGTCTACAAGTGCCCAAAATGCGGGGCGTTTAACCAAGTCAAGGTTTGAGCCGCGGGTGATTGATAAAACGGCGGGTGGCATGGCGTTGAGTGTTTACGAAAGAATAGAGAGAATGCAGGAGAAGAACCCAAATAAAATAAATGGGGGAGATTTCATCGTGAGCCTCAAATCTGGCATGAATATACCGACTAGCGCTTATCCGATAGAAGAGCGAAAGCTAAGAATCATGGCAAAATTCTGATGATGATTGACTTAGAAGAGACACGTTTCTATATTATTGCTCAGTCCATTTAAAAAAAATTGGGCTTTCCTATACTTTAACCACCACGCCTACTTCTATAATGCCTAACACGGATTGGTTCAGGTTTCTTCGGTGGCTCAGGTTCAGATTCTATGGGGGTGATAGCCTCGACCTCGAGCGCATGGTGGAGAAGCGTAATTATGTATGAAGTATTGTAACCGACTTCGTCCCTCAGCTTCTGTTTGATACCAGCCTCCCCATTAATGAAGCCGTTGTAGTACTTAGCAGCCTTCTCGAACTCTGGGAACCCAACAGTACGGATACCTTTGATTCCCTTCCCCTCTATGAAAACACGATCTGAGACGGCTCGCGCGTAGAAGTGTCCTCCGGTTGGTTCTAGCGCCCACGTCTCGAGATCCAGATTACCCTTCTTAAGCTCAGCTTGTAGTTGGTCCCAATATTCTCTTACCCTGTTTGGTTGAAGATGACTCAAGTAGCCTCTAGACTATTGATTGTGTACGATGCATAAAAACAAGCACTATTAAGCTTACGTCTAGTAGGAACTTTATATGGTTCTGCTATAAACTTGGATGCTTCACAATTTTACTAGTGAATACCGGTAAACAATCTGATGGGTTTCTATTGGCGCAGAGGCGCGCTAGTGTTTCAGGTACACGAATTTCCTGAAAGACACTGTGGGCGGCTTCGATAAGCACCACTTTATCCTTAGCTGCAACGTTATGAGGCGTGCGCGCTTTTATCGGTGTATATCGTCTTTACTTGACGTTGGAGTGTTTTGGATGGTCAAAGTCGCCGTCGTTCAGGCTGCGTCGGTACTGTTTGATAAGGAGGCGTGCGTCGCCAAGGCTTGTGGGTTGATCAGGGAGGCCTCGGCTCAGGGTGCGAAGCTCATCCTCTTCCCCGAGGCGTTCATCCCTGTCTATCCCAGAGGTTTGTCCTTCGGTATGGTTGTAGGGAGTAGAACATCTGAAGGCAGGCGAATGTGGGGAAAGTATTGGGAGAACTCAGTTGAGGTGCCGGGTCCGGTCTGCGACGCACTTGGTGAGGCGACATGTGATGCAGGTGCCTATGTCGCCGTCGGTGTTATGGAGAGGGACAGCGACTTCGGCGGCGGAACCATCTATTGCACGCTGCTCTACTTCGGGCCGGACGGGCGGCTTCTAGGAAAGCATCGTAAGCTGAAACCAACAGCGGCTGAGCGCCTCGTCTGGGGCGAGGGAGACGGTAGCACGCTTACGGTTGTCGACACCGAGTACGGTAAGGTCGGGGGGCTGATCTGTTGGGAGAACTATATGCCCCTCGCCCGCGTGGCGATGTACGGCAAGGGCGTCTCGATATATCTCGCTCCGACTGCCGACTCAAGGGAGAGCTGGCAAGCGACGATGCGCCACATCGCCCTTGAGGGACGCTGCTTCGTATTAGGGTGCAATCAGTATGTCGAGAAGAGCATGTACCCGAAGGATCTGCCGGGAGCTGAGGAACTGGGGAGTCAACCGGATGTAATGTGCCGCGGCGGGAGTGTCATAGTCTCGCCACTGGGGGAGGTGCTCGCTGGTCCGCTCTGGGACAGGGAGGGGATTCTCTACGCTGACCTCGATCTCGGGGAAGTGGCCAGGGCGAAGCTCGACTTCGATGCTGTCGGGCACTATGCACGCCCCGACGTTTTTCAACTGACTGTGGACGAACGCACCAAGGTGCCGGTGCGCTACGTGAAATAGCTTGTGCGTTCTACTCGCTGTGCGCATATTTGATTGAAAAACTCATATCCTTTCAAATCAGCAAGAGCATCGAACTTACAACACGGTCAGCGATTCAAGTTCACGATTGAATCTCAAAGAAATTACCATTATAAATAATGTATCAGCACGTGCGAATACTCGGTTGAGTGTCATATGGAAATCAAGATAAGATCAATGAGAGGATTCAAATTTTGAGCTCTGGGTTGTGGCGCTCCCTTACCTGATAAGACCAGCTCTCGACGCTTTTGCCTATTATACTCCTCACTCCCCCCTTTTGGGATCGTGAGGTACTCCCAGTCTTTACCCCTATAGAGCTTAGCGAGGTAGATTATCTGCCCCGCGCTGGCTCGTCCCTAAAATAGGTACACACCCAGAATCATTGAAACAAACAGAGACACCACCCCCAGACGAAAACAGGAAACACTCAGAGAGCCAAACCAAGCCCACAGCCAGCCCAACA
>JBEKDF010000050.1:0-17325 GCA_050014495.1 Bathyarchaeia archaeon | reverse complement strand
GTTATCATGTAGTATATCGCCGCAACTGTCACGCTTGCCGCTGTCGCTAACACTCCAACCGTCTGCGCATCAACCAATACATTCACCTGAGTAAGGGTCAGGTGGAAGTGAGGATAAGATTATTTGGTTTTGGTCTCAATCTCTGGGTGCTGCCTTAGTGCTATTGGCTGGATCTCGTTGTAGAGGTACTCAATCCACTCCCCATAAGTTGGCCAGTTCTCCCTCTTCCTATGCTCAAGTATAATGGGCCTCAGCTTCTCCCAGAAGATGCGTATCGGTCCGCTGAGGAAATCATCTATCATGCCCGCATCAAGTAGACCCCGTTTCAAGTAGACGCCTATGCCCTCGTAGAAGTTAGCCAGCTCCCAGAAACCCACGTAATGCTCTGGGTGGTTCGGCCCATACTTCTCCATGAAGTCGTCGTAGTCTCTCCAGCTCCATAACGTGATTGCGTTGAAGTCTTGGAGGACCTCCCTTGCCGAGAACTTGGAGTAAACCGATTGGAATAGCTGGGCCTGGCGCGTCTCTAGGTTCTGCTCCTGTGCCTTGAGTGCCAGTTGCTGTGTCCTCATGTTTATCCTCAGCGTGAAGATGTAGTAGATCGCTGCTACCGTCACACTTGCAGCAGTCACTATCACTCCTATTGTTTGAATCTCAGACAAGCATGTTCACGGCTTACACTCAGGTGGAAGTGAGGATAAGGCTATTGAGGGGATGATGCCGCTCTGAGGGACTCCCAGGCAAGCCTCCTCGACTCCAAGCGTGCACTGAAATCATCCACCCTCCGCTCATTACTCATCGCCAGAACAAGAGACTCGACGAACTCGGAGAACATGCCCTTAGGAGGTTTCTCGTACCTCTCCCTCCACCCCAGGATTACTGGCTCATACTTGCTCCACAGCGAGATAAGGAACCCCCCAATCCAGAGGTATAATCTCCTCGGGTTCAGCTGCCCATCGTTGACGAGTATTCCGATGTGCTCTAGGGTGCTGAATACGTTCATGAATTTGGGGTTCTCTAGTGTGCCGTACTTCTTCATGTAGTCGTCGAAGTCCTCCCACTGCCAGTTGTTGAGCAGATCCCAGAAGTCGGCTTGCCACTGCTGATCCATTTGATCCATGACCTGCATGAAGAGCTGGGTTTGCCTCGTCTCGAGGTTCTGTTCCTGCGCTTTTAGGGCTAGTGCTGAGTTTCTCTGGCTTATCCTCATGTTGTAGACGTAGTAGATCGCTGCCACGATTACTCCGGTTGCTGCCACCATGTAGTAGGCTGTTTGGACCTCAGCTAGATCTACCATTATTCATCACTGGTTAGAGTCGGGTTGAAGTGAGGATAAGGCTATTGTGACGTTCACTTATCCGGGACGTACTTGTCAAGAGTCTCAGGGAAAACGAATGTGGGATCCTTCTCCTTCATGACCCTCAGCACCTCATCCGCGAGGAACTCGAAGTCCCTCTGGTAGTCCTTCCCGTGGTACCTCCTCCGACCTTCCTCGATGACGGGTCTGTACTTCGCATATAGGTAGATTGGACCCGTTAAACCCAAATCGTAGAGGTCCACAGCGTCAACCAGACCCTTACGGATCATCATGCCAATCGAGTTGTAGGTGTTACACAACGCATATCTCTTGGCTGCGGCTTCGGGGTTGTTCTCTGAACCGTATTTCCTCTCGAAGTCCCCGTAGTCGCTCCACTCATATCTCATTAGTTCAAACAAGTACCTCATCCCCTCTGCGTCGCTCGCTCGATTGATGACGCTGTCTAGGAGTCCTATTCGCCTCGTCTCGATGGTGGTCTTCACGTTTCTCTGCTGGACTCGGAGGTTCATCACATAGTAGACCGCTGCTATCGTCACGCTTACAGCTGTTACCAATATTCCGATCGTCTGTGCATCAACCAATAGAATCACTGGATTAGGGTCAGGTGGAAGTGAGGATAAGGCTATTGAGGATGGGACCATCAACATGAAGACTATTCCAAAGCGATTACAGTAATGAATCCGCCTCCGAAGTCTTATCTCAGGGTGCTTCTAAACTCTCTCCGTGAACTGAAGATGAGCATCGACGTTCATGTTCATTACTTCCCACCAAAATACCTCGAAGCACTCAAGAAGAGAAAGACCTCACCCGTCCTCGAAAAGGACGAGCTGGGGCGCCCCATCATCGTGGACCGAGGCGTCAGGATCGTCACTATAACCGAGGAGATGAGCAACATCGAGAAGAGGCTGAAGGACATGGATAAGGGCGGCATGGATATGCAGATCCTGAGCATGACGACGCCATCCGTCTACTCGATGGAGCCGAAGGACAGCATCGCCTTCGCGAGGCTCGTGAACGACGAGACGTCCGCGATCGCCGAGAAGTACCCGGACAGGTTCGCCGGCATGGCCACCCTCCCCTTCAACGACATTGACGGGGCCATGGATGAGCTGGACCGGGCGGTCAATGACCTGGGGATGAAGGGCGTAGTCACCTTCTCCAACCTAGCGGGGAAGACCCTCGACTCACCTGAGCTCTGGCCCATCTACGACAAGATATCCAGGATGGGTGTCCCGCTCTTCATGCACCCATTTACGCCTCTCGCGGGCGACATCTTCAAGGACTACCGGTTGGCCCCGATGATCGGATTCCCCTTCGACACCTCACTGGGTGCGCTGAGGATGATCTTCAGCGGCGTGTTCGTGAAGTATCCCTCCCTGAAGCTTATCCTCGCGCACCTTGGTGGGACCCTGCCCTACCTTCTGGAGAGGCTCGACTTCTGCTACAGGGCGTATCCCGAGTGTAAGGTGAACATCTCCAGGCCTCCAAGCGAGTTCCTCAGGAACATGTACTACGACACAGTCACCTTCTATCAGCCGGCGCTGAATTGCGCCTATGACTTCGTTGGAGCGGAGAAGATGCTGATGGGGAGCGACTATCCTCACGTGATCGGTGACCTGCCTCGTGCCATAACGAGCATAAGGGAGAGCGCCTTCACGGAGGAGGAGAAGAAGATGATCCTCGGGGAGAACGCGAGGAAGCTTTTCTCGATTAAATAAACTAAGGTTCCAAAACGCGTACGCATAGGTTGAAGTGAAGATAAGACTAGCGCGTGCAGTAATCATACTGGATTGGAGGGCCTCAATTCTGCTGCTGTGTAGTCCGTTACTATTTGATCACTTTTCTTCTTAGCGTACTCAGTTAACTTATCAGAGAGCTCCTCAACCAAGCAATACAATCGTGGAGGGTAGCCCATGGTCCTCATCTCCTTAATCAGAGTGCCATACCTTCCCCAGAAGGCAGTCACATTCGTCGGCATGATCTCATAAACTAGGCCGATGTCAAGCATGCCCCTGTTGACCAGGACCGCGATGCCCTCGTAGAAGGCCATCATCATGTTTAGGTTTCCCCCGTCTTTTTCGGTTTCATATTTTTTCCAGTAGTCCTCGGCACCCTTCCAGCTTCTTTTGAAGAGTTTTGGCAGGTTGTCGCTGAATAGGTCCGGTTCGAGGTAGCGTAGGTATATCTGCATGAAGAGCTGGGCCTGCCTCGTCTCTAGGTTCTGCTGCTGGGACTTCAAGGCGAGCTCCTGGGTCTTCAAGCCGAGTTCCTGTGCCTTAGCGGATTGTTCCAGTGCTTGCAGGCTAAGCTGCTGGTTCCGCTGGCTAATCCTCAGGTTCATCACATAATATATCGCAGCTACGCATACTCCCAACGCCCCAGCGATGTAGCTAACCGACTGGAGCAACGTTAAGTCAACCATTAATCATCACTGGATTAGAGTCAGGTGGAAGTGAGGATAAGACTATCTCGATTGAGATCAATCCCCCAATAAGCACCCGTTTCCAATCACCGATCATTTCGAAAAGGGTGCCTCGTACTCGCCCGATTTATAAAGAGAATAAGAGGCCGGGTTATTCCTCTCGAAGCTCGGATCAAGCCTGTCACGCATTCGAGCTATCTCATAGAAGAGATACTCAAAACCCTTCATATAATCCTCAGAACCAGTGGCCCTCATCTCCCTGAATATCGGCGAAAACTTAGTCCACAGCCGAATAACCGCTATTCCACCCCCACCACCAGTGTACAGGGTTCGATTATCCACCACCTTATCCATGAGAAGGTACCCCAGTGTGTCGTAGAAGTAGAACCACGCCCTCGAGCGGGCCCAGCCTTCGCTGTTCCCCTCCCCGTACTTCTTCAGGTAGTCCTGGTAGCTGTCCCAGCTGTCATTTAGTAGTTCGACGTAAACCTTCATCTCTTCTTTGATTATGCGGCTCTGGAGTATGCTGTTTGTGAATGTGATTCGACTCATGCGGTTTGATACTCTGAGGTTGTAGATGTAGTAGAACGCCGCTACCGTCACGCTTGCCGCTGTGACCAATACTCCAACCGTCTGCGCATCAACCAATATAAGTCACTGGTTAGAGTCAGGTAGGAGTGAAGATAAGGCTATTGACACCTACAGACCCTGCTTAGCCCCCTCACCACTAAAGGCACCCTCATACTCATCCGCCCTGACCCCATGAGTCTCATAACGCCTACCAGTAGCACCCTTACCCTCAGCGATCTTCCACAGGTCATTTGCGAGGAACTCGAAGTTCTCAAACATATCCGGGAGAAAGTCGGCCTTCCTGTACTCCTCGATGACGGGCTTGAACTTCGCCCAAACCGCCGTGATCTGCCCCCGCCCGATGCCGTACAGCGTCTGCTTATCGATGAGCCCAGCCCTGTACTGGTATCCCAGTATCTCGCATGCCTCCCAGTAGGTCATCCTATCTATGAAGTTCTGGCCGTTCACCCTCGAGTCGTACTTCTTCATGAAGTCATCCTGGTCTTTCCACTCCATCATCAGTAGGTTTAGGAAGCGTCGGTTTCCCTCCTCGGAGAAGAGTGACTGCATGAGGTTCGTGGTGAGTGCCATGCGTCGGTTCCTCGTTGTTTCTCTTAGGTTTAATGCGTAGTAGAATGCTGCCATGCAGACTCCTATCGCTGCTGCCACATACGATGCCGATTGAAGCAAACTAACATCAACCATTATTCATCACTGATTACATTCTGGTGGAAGTGAGGATAAGACCTGCTATTAGCGACTAATTCTCAAGTATGTGGGCGAGCTTCACAGCATCAATGCTTCCACCAGAAAGTATGCAAACAGACTTACCACGCTCCCCTTTAGGCGACTTAAACGCAGCCGCCAGACTCGAAGCCCCGGCCCCCTCCACCACCAGCTTATTCTCCACGGCTAGCAGGCGAATAGCCTTAATCATCTCCTCCTCAGACACTGTGACAACATCGTCCAGGCATTCCCGAACCATCTCGATAGATTCCTTCGGCATTAGGGCACCGCCGGGGTCGATTCCGTCGGCTATCGTCGGCTTGAAGTTGTATGGAATCGGTTTGCCCCCTCTAAGCGCAGAGTAGTAATGTGGGCTGTTCTCGGCGTTGACTCCGATGACTCTTATGCCTGGATTCAGTGCCTTCGCCGCGAGGGATATTCCACACGATAAGAACCCAGCTCCCAGTGCCACGTATATTGTGTCGACGTCTGGTGTGTCCTCAAGTACCTCCAAGCCTATGGTCCCGTAACCGTCCATCAAACCGTACTCTCTTAGGGTGTGGATGAAGCAGTGACCGTGGGCGAGTGAGTCAGCGTTGGAGAAGGTCTCGTCGTTGAACTTGACTAGCTCGATCTCAGAGCCATATTTCCTGCAGTTGTTGATCTTGCTCTGAGGCGCTGCTTCTGATATTGCTACCCTTGAGGGTATGTTGAATAGGTTAGCTACATAGCCCACGGCTTGTGCCATGTTCCCCGAGCTAAGTGTGGCGATTCCCCGGGCTCTCTCTTCGGGTTTGAGTCTCGCGACCCAGTTGTAGACTCCTCTTATCTTGTAGCTGCCTATGGGTTGCAGGACCTCGGGCTTTAGATAGATACCTGTGTCCTCCTCCCGGTACCTCCTCAGGGGAATCAGGGGTGTTCGGAGGATGACACCGTTAAGCCTTATAGACGCGTCCCTGAAGTCGTCAAGCGTCGGTCTGTGCCTCGGGTCTCTCGACTCCCTCAACCAGTTGACCATACTAATCACGAGATATGTTTAGGATCCGGATGAAGATAAAAACTGTTATTGGAGAATCTGGCCCGACTGTGTACGTGCGGTATATTTACCTGCCATCTGATTGGCAAGCCACTCGAAGTTTGATAGCAGCTCTGGTCCCTGAACCTTCCTGTCTTGGAGTATGCGGGGCTTGGCCATATTCCAGTACCAGACTATCCGGTCAGCGAAGAGTCTGTCCACCATATCCATATCTATCAGCCTCTTCTGGGCGAGAACTGAGACTCCCTCAAAGAAGAGAGCGAACTGGTGAACCGGAAGAAACACCTCGGGATTAAAGTGATCGTTTATCTCCCTTGTGACGTACTCCCCAAACTCCTCTGGGTTGTCGTGGCATTTTGGGCAGATGTCGTATCTCAGCTTACCATAATCCATTGATAGCTCCGTTCCGCTAAATCGGTCGAAGAGCTGCATGAATAGCTGCGCCTGTCTTGTTTCGAGGTTCTGCTCCTGAGCCTTTAATTGTAGTTCCTGAGTCTTAGCGGATTGTTCAAGGGCTTTGAGACTCAGCTCCTGGTTCCTCTGGCTTATTCTGATGTTCATCACATAGTATATCGCCGCCACCGTCACACTCGCTCCTGTGACCAAAACTCCAACCGTCTGCGCATCAACCAATAATCATCACTAATTGAGTATCGGGTGAAAGTGAGGATAAGACTATGCCCTAAAACCTAAGTAGCCTTCTTCCCCGTTTCGAGAACCCAGTCAACAAACTGAGCAAGATCCTCACGCCTAGTCCTGTGATTCACAATACAAATCCTAATAGCGAACCTATCCCCAACCTTCGAGGGCCAATAACCAAACTCTAACTCCTTCATACCCTCCTCGAATATCCTCTGATTAATCACATCGAGACCTTTCTCGTCAACTCCCTCCCTCACATATCGGAAGCACACAACATTCGAGGCGACGGGTGCCAACAACTCAAGTTCAGCATGAGACATTATCAAACTCTTCAGATACTTCGCCTGATCAATATTCTGCTCAATCAACCGACCATACTTGTCGAAGCCATGCTCCTTTAAGCACATCCATGCCTTCAAAGCCCTAAAAGGGCGACTCAACTCCGGACCATAATCGATCAACCAACGATCCTCATGGGCGATATACTCGGCGTGAGCCGAGAAGGTATGATAGTGAGCATCCGCGTCCCTAACCAGGGTGCATCCGATCCCAAACGGCATGTACATCCACTTGTGAAGGTCGAAGGATAGGGAGTCAGCCTTCTCCTGCCCGGAAACCAGGTGCTTATACTTTTGCGATAATGCCACCCAGGCTCCGAAGGCTCCGTCAACGTGGAGCCAGAGGTTCTTCTCCTTACACAGCTCCGATAAAGCGTTGAAGTCATCGAAGGAACCGGTGTTAGTTGAGCCAGAGTTACCTATTACACAAACAGGCGTGTAGCCGTTCTTCTTGTCCTCCTCAATTCTTTTATCCAGTTCGTCGATTCGTATTTTATAGTTCTCGTCAGAGGGTATTCTCCTAAGCTGCTCATTTCCCACACCGAGGGTCTCCAGGTCTCGTTGTATTGAGCTATGCATCTCGCTGGAGCCATAGAAGGTGAGTTTCCCATTCACACCCATCTCCTTAACGTTGTAGCCAGCTTTGGCGTTCCTCGCAACCGTTAATGCGACTAGGTTCGCCATCGATCCCCCTGAGACTAGCACCCCCGATGCTTCACTCGGGTATCCGAGGACTTCCTTGAACCACTGTATCACCTGTAACTCGACCTTCGTGTCCAATTGGGCAGGCCAGCCAGATGAGGTGTTAAGGCCTGAACGCCACATTTCGGCGAGTGCCGCGAAGGGAGTGCTGTTGGCTAAAACCATAGCCCAAAACTTTGGTCCCTGATACCAGCTACCGTGATTTGCAAGAATCTTGGTGAGGAACTCCTGGTAGACCTCTTCAGTTCCAATTCCCTCTCGAGGGGCACTTTGTTTTAGATACTCTATGACTGGTTCAGGTATTGGTTTGAATTCAGGCTCCTCTCGTATGTTCTGTTGGAAGGTGACCATATCCTCGGCCATTCTTCTTGCAAGGTCCTTCATCTCCTCCCAGTTTTCAGGGTCAAGAGTTTCTTCGATTTTCAAGTTTCGGGTAGTTGTTCTAGTCCTTGATTCAACCATATAATCACTGGATTAGTATCAGGTGGAAATGAGGATAAGGCTATTGAGGAAATCGAGGTCCTACTTCGGCCTATACTCCCCATAAACCTCACGAATCTCAATAGGATGCTGCTTATGAAGCTCCTTAGCCAAATACTCGAAGTTGATAAACCACTCAGGAATATTGATCGTCTTCCTATACTGAGTAATCACGGGACCAAACTTATCCCACATCCACAACACGTAGAACCCCGCCAACTCATAATACGCCATGTCAGCGTCTATCAGCCCCCTCTTAACGGAATAGCCTATGTTTTCGAGAAAGGTCCAATGCTTGGCTCTCATAGCCCAGTTATCCGGGTTAACGCTTGAATCGTACTTCCTCGCGAAGTCGTCGAAGTCCGTCCACTTCATTGCTAGCAGTTCGGCTCCTTCTCTTTGGAAGTCGTTAGAAAGCCATGGTACTATTAGCTGTTGGAATAGTTGGGCTTTACGGGACTCAACTTGGAATCTAAGGTTAATTATGTAGTAGACTGCAGCTACGCATACTCCTAGGGCACCAGCTATGTACGATACACTCTGTAGAAGTGCTAAATCCACCAAACTAGTTCACAGATTAGAGTCAGGTGGAAGTGAGGATAAGGCTATTGAGATAGAAAGTTACTTTTTTGGAAATATACCTAGTGAATTCCGCCGGGATCTCGAAACCTGGATCCCTCACCTTCTTAAGCTTCATCAGCTCATCGCCAAGGTACTCGAAACCAGTGAGGATGTCCTTTCCAGAGAATCTTCTCCTGTTCTCTTCAATCACCGGCCTGAACTTGACCCAGCTCCATAGATCTCGCGCCACGCACGTATTATTCTAAGTGCGTGTCTTTAAGTTCCGTTAAAGGAATATCTAGCAAGAAAACCCGTGGAAGTGAATGACTTGAAGACCAAGCTTGGAATATACGCCCCAGTTTACGGGGGCTGGACAAGGGGTGTGAAGGAGAACGAGGCAAAGCCCAACTACAAGTACGCAGCTGATTCGGCCAAGAAGGCGGAGGACATCGGAATCCACTCAATCTGGGTACCAGACCACATGCTCAACCCAATCAAGGGGGAACGAGAACCCTCACTTGAGGCATGGACAACCCTAACCGCTATAGCGGCTCAGACAACTCGAATCGAGCTCTTCCACACAACCATCTGCCAGGGCTTCAGGTACCCCGCCGTCCTCGCGAAGATGGCTGCGACGCTCGACGACGTCTCCGACGGCAGGTTCAGGTTCTCAATAGGCTCAGGCTGGTACCAGAGGGAGTTCCAAGCCTATGGTGCTCCCTGGTATGATCACGATACGAAGATCGATGTCGCGAGGGAGCAGATAGAGATCATCAAATCTCTATGGACGCAGCCTACGACGAACTACAAAGGGAGGTTCTACGAAATAGTCGAGGGGGTCCTTGAACCTAAGCCAGTGCAGAAGCCCCATCCGCCAATTTGGTGGGGTGGAGATTCGAAGAAGTCGATGGAGCTCGCCGCAGACTTGGCGGATGGGTGGCTGATGAGCGCATCAACAATCGATGAGGCGGAGGAGAAGACCCATAGAATGGGGAGCATGCTCGGTGAGCGTGGCGGAAGGAAGATGATGTTTGCTATTCCTGGGCAGATATTTATAGGCGAATCCGATGAGGAGGCGAGGAGTATCGTTAAGAGGCTGGCGGGCGAGAATGAGAACCTCTACCGTAACATCGTCGCCAGAGGCTTCGTGGGATCTCCCTCAACTATAGCTGATAGGGTGAAGAGGTTATCAGATCTGGGCTTCGACTACGTGATACTTCAACCGACGCCAGCGCTTGAAATGCTAAACATGATCGAGGAGCAGCTCCTACCAGTATTGTAGAAGCATGCCCGCGTTCGCGCACACAAAGTATCATTTGAAAGTCTTAAGGAACGAAGGGGAAGGTCCCAACGTCAGCCGAGTCAGTGTAGCCACGGGACTCCCAGTATCCCTGAACCTCCTGGTTCACGACATCGATCTTGACTATCCATTTCGCCCACTTGTAGCCATACTTGCTCTCAGCGACAAGCTGAAGAGGGAACCCTCTATCTGGGGGAAGCGTAACGTCGTTCAGGCCATAGGCTAAAAGGATATGATTGTCTCTCAGATACTTGATTGGGAGACCTGTGGAGTACCCGTCCGCGCAGTAGAAGACCACGTAAACGCCATCCTTAGAGACTCCAGCTTCGTCTAATAGGTCAGTTACTCGGAAGCCCGTCCACTTCGCCCAGAATCCCCACCCCTCCACGCACGGCATGTAAGCGTTCTCAGAATAAGCCGGGAGGTTGAGGAGATCATCGTACGTCAAGGTGAGCGTCTTATTTACAAGGCCGCTGACCACTAACCTGTATGACCCCCGGTCTATTATTTGGGTTCCAATTATTGCATTGTTTCCCTGACTCGAGATGGGCTCTAGTGTTGTATTCATGAACTCTTTTGCCTCGACCTCAGGTAGCTTACTTGAGGCAGGATACTGAAGGGGTACCGTGCTAGCCGATGTCTGGATGCCTGGAGTCAGACCAAACAATATCACTAAGCCCATCGCTAAGGAGATCAACGCAAGTATCCCTGCAACCCTCCCAAGCTGGCAGTGAAGCCACGGATATCTGCGATTTAGGAGGAAGGTGGCGACTGATGTGGAGAGGACGAGTAACCCCACCCAAGCGTGTATCGAGTGAAAGCTAAGGCCTAGGAGCTGTGTCCAGTCACCCAGTATGAAGCCGGCGAACCCGATCGCTGCGAAGAACACCATCCCATAGGCCAGCAACTTGTGGCTTCTGTCATGTTTGGTGAATGCTAGGAGTATGGTTAGTATGGCTGCTGCGATGGATGGAGCGAAGTGTATCGGTGATAGTACCAATTCATTCACCTGATACGCTGGTGCTGTGGTGTCGTTTTCTGATATGTTGTCTCATGTCGGAGAGAGACATATTGTTGTCGTCGCAATCTTGGTTAATATGGTTTGTACTAGCTCGACCGACTAAACGAGGCACACATCTTTCGCGAGGTTGTTTAGATATTGTTTTTAAATGGTCTTTAAACCCATTTGTTGATTTGGAAATTAATTCCAAGCCTCACAATCCATCCTGACCTCTTACAGAAACCACCCTTCTCAAACCGACAAACCTGCCCCTAAATACCGAATGGAAGCGCGGTAACGCGCACGTAAAAAAAAGGTGAAACGGTATTTAAAGGGGTTCGGGTGAGCAGAGATTCTCCGCTTTAGCCGCGGCTCTTCCACAGCCTTTACAGATATACTTGGGGTTTTTTACCAGGGGCTTAAGTTTCTCAGTTGGGGTCTTATCCTCGACCAACTTACAGAGATGTTTCTCATGTCCAGGGTGCGGTTGTGCCTTCGACAAAAACATCACCAAAATTAAATTTGCAACAGTGGAATATATTCCTTGACTTACAAAAAGGATCCATAATAGTTCATGTAAACAGGAAAGTGGGCATTACTCGAACTTATTGAAATCTCATACATGGAAAAAATGGCTAGCTCAATCGCTAGCAGTCTCAGTTTTACCTCAGATAAATCGACACATAGTTGCCAGATGAAAAAATAATTTTAATTTGGGTGATTTTGCTGATCCACTCGTCGCCATTCGCATTAGGAATAACCAAGCGAGTCAACTCCGGCAGGTTGCTGCCATCCTTCTCATATGCTATTATCACATCCCCCCGCATAGCCACCGAGTACGGTATCGTTATCGAGTACCCGTCACTGGCGTGGAACTCCACGTTCTCCACCTGCTGATTTAGCCCAGCCTTTTCAAGCACGGATCCAAGCTTCACACCCGTCCAGTTCCCATGGTCGATGAGGCTGTCGACGCAGTAAAGGTCAGCGTTTACCGTGGTCCTCGGCATCGAGACGAGCTCGCTATAGTATAGGATGATCTTTGCCTGCTCCACGCCGCTATTCTTAGCTTGACCATAGGTAATGTATGTAAAAATTGATGCCACGATTACAAGCGTAAGAGCTGCCACTAAGACTATTGATGTTCTTGTCAATTTACTGCTCATGATGACTTAATAATGCCTCTGCAGCTTTGAATATCAACATTCTCTTAACAAAACGCGCTTGTGTTAGTGAATGATCCAAAATATTACGCAGACCAACAAGTTGCTATCTGAGAGGGACAACAGAGGCATCCCCCTCTATGCGCAAACTTGCAAACTTGTCAATCCTCCCTGAAAACTATTTTCTTGTTTAGGTTCGTTTTTAAAGATCGATCCCTAAAAGCCTGAGAGGATGAATACTAAGACCACCGCCGCACTCATGCTCACCCTGATCGTGGGGATCTCAGCGTTCGCCTACTGGGTAACATCCAACCGATCAGCGCCTCCGGGAGTCAACGTGGGAGATCAAGCGGTAGAAATGAAGTTGAACGACACAAGCGGGCAGACGTTCAGCCTATCGACGCAGAGGGGTAAGACTGTGGTCCTCGACTTCGTGACGACAACCTGCTCAGTCTGCGTAGAAGAATTCGACGCCCTAAGACAGTTACAGGTTCAAAAGGGGTTAGTCATCGTATCAGTCAACGTTGACGGTACCAGCGAGTCAGACTTATTGACTTTCGCCAAGAATAATAAGGTAAGTTGGCTAATAGGTAACTCGCCAACTGCTATCGATAACTACAAGGTTAGCGCGGTGCCAACACTTGTTGTGGTAGACAAGTCTGGAACTATAAGGTACCGTGGCTTCTACACATCCTATGAGCAGTTGATCCAGATAATTAACGCGAACAGTTAGTGATTTGAAGATGGATGCAGCGCAGTTGAGCCTCGCGTTCACCGCCGGGGCCCTGTCCTTCCTAAGCCCCTGTGCACTGCCCATGATGCCGAGTTACGTATCATACTATATTAGTAGTGAAAGAGCTGGAAAAAGGCTGGCAAGTGGTCTCCTCCAATCCTGCTTAATGTCAGCTGGATTCCTAGCCGTTTTCCTACTCGTGGGCATAATACCCTCCATCATGGCCGCTGAGTTTCAGAGATACATTTGGCTTGCAGGTCCTGTGCTAGGTTTTGTGTTGATAATAATCGGTCTACTCACTGGTTGGACGACGTTTATGGATAGACTTCCAAGTTTAGGTCTTAAGATCAATGGTGCGAGCCAAATCTCGTTTCTAACCTACGGCGTTGCCTACGGGGTCGCCTCCCTCGGGTGCAGCCTGCCCGTCTTCCTAATAATTGTACTCCAAAGCTCATCCGCGAAGAGCTTTATCGACTTGTTGTGGTTATTTGCTGCGTATGGTGCCGGTGCTGCGGCGCTGATAATCCCACTGACCATCACGTTGACTCTGGCGAAGGACTTGCTACACAATCATTTGTTAGCGGCGCTGCCATTTCTGAAGAAGGTGAACGGCGTGGTTCTCATCCTCGCTGGGATATATATGATCTATACCGGACTGAAGGTTATTCCTTAGCATCCCTTAACTATTAAAAATTAAACAAAGGTTCAATTACAGCGGACGGGAGGGATTTTTGATGCAAAAAATATATATGATCTATATTCTCGTCGCGGTGATCTTTGCGGCATCGTTCTTCTATGTGGGAGAGATGGAGGTCTTCTCCAGCTCTGTAATGCCTCAGGAGAAGTTAGAGATAACTGGATTTATAGACTGCGCATGTAAGCTCAATACGGTTCCTATAACGGTGAAGAACATTGGCGCTGTTCCGGTTAAGATAGCTGAAATAATTGTAAATGGCACGCCGGTGACTGGCAGAAACTTCCCACCGGACCCTACGGAGATATCGACGGATACCCCTTTGATAAGTCCAGTCATTATGCCGGGCTCGAAGACAGTCTTTAACCTGTTCATTGGGAATGGGTTGGGCTATACTAGCGTTAACGTCACAATTTTAACTGCAGCTGGAAACGAGTTTATGAACAAAATTCCTTCATAAAAAAACGTGGCTTCGCATATGAACACGATCATCCTGAGAGGGGTGTCGTCGCGTGCGCGAGCAATAGATGGTCAACTCGGGAAGATGATGTCTATCTCAGCGATCAGCCTCACCATCCAGCCCTTATTGGGGACAGCCCCAACCAACTCAAGAGGATACGCGTTACTGGGTAAGGCCTTCCCATCCATCTCATACACAACGATGATATCGTTATTCATCTTTACACTGGCTGAAGTTAAGTCTCTGTAGAAGCCATCCGAGCCCTTCACCCTCACCAAGTAGCCGAGATCCGCAAGCGTGCTGTTGAAGCCTGATGGTTGAGTGTCATCGACTCGGCCAACGAGAATCCACAAAGGTATTCCAAAATAGATATAGCCGTCTGAGTCTGTCCAAGAGGCTCCGCCGTTGGCTGATGCTTTTGTGAGCTGTATTAGGGTGTTGGCGTCGATTGTTTCTGATATCTTACCGTTGAGTTTTAGAGTCCAGGTGGCGTTTGCGGTTATGTGGTTATTCGGCTTTAATAGCTGCCAAGCAACGACACTGACGCCTGCTACGACGAGTACTACAGCTGCCACTATGATTATGTTTCTGTTGTTCGTTTTTGTACACCTCTAGCTTATCGAAGCTTATGTTATGTTTATTAAACCATAACAACGTGAACGCGATCTCCACGGACTTCGCGTTCTCGATTATAGGCGCACGCGAAAAAGTTGATATTCGATGCCGCTGAACATGGCCTGCCTCGGCGAGTTCGAGGAGGTGTCTCCCTCTAGTGGGAGCAGGTCGGTCTGTGCGTCGAGCATCTTCAGGCCGAGTATGATAATCGACTCGGCTCCGGGAAGTATATCGGTGGGTCTGTGGCCCGGGGGTGCTTCACTGAAGTCGTGTGCTGAGGCTACTCCGAAGAGGTCTACTCCGTAATTTGAGGCTTCTTCGCGTAGCTCTTCTTTCAGGTCTGCCATAGTTTTCTATTTGATGATGAAGTTAGAGGATAATTAACATTCCTTAAATGCGCAAGTTCTTGGGAAGCCCTTCTATTTACGAATTTTTTAATGAAATGAAAATTTACCAGTAACGCGCTGCTAACTCAAAATGCAACAAATCAGATGTGAATTGGGATACTGAAAAAATAGGGTGAGAAATACTTAGGAAGCAGCTATTCCAGCAGCCGAAGTGGGGATACTGACTGTCGTGACCCAGGTCAGCGCACCAGTCGAGTGATTAACCTGGAAACCCTCTAGGTTACCAGAATTAGCACTCAAGAGATAGATGAAACCATCACCACTACTGAATGCAAGGTCTAGGGAAGGTGCGTATGTGGCTCCAGCCGCGTTTGCGCTGATCAACGTCAATGACCCATCCCAGCCTACCCTGAAGCTGGAGACAGTCCCGCTACCACCGTTACCGGTGTAGGCTAACTTGCCATCACAGGTGACGGCCACCCAGCACGGCGTGTCAGATAACCCAGTGGTTGAGACCGATTTGCTGATCGGCGTAAGGGCACCCCACCTAGATACATCGTAAGAGGATGCGGCGTGGTCCCCGGCCTCGCTAACGATGAGGTCATCCTTGGTGGAGGCGAATCCATAGGTTCCAGGCCCACTTGAAGTAGTTGTCTTTGGCCAACCGGCGACTCCCCAGTAGTTGACGGCGTATGTGTAGATCTTGCCCGACCCCTTATCCGTGACTGCCAACACGGCTCTCTCTGGGCAAGTGATAAATCCGATCTGCTCGGGCGAGCTTGCACCCGAGCCGAGTGGCCTCCAAGACCCAGAGATGTAGGTGAGCTCTCCCCATGGTCTCAGCCTGAATCCTGCGATGTTAAGTGTCCCCGCGTCGAGAACGTAGACCCACGAATCGCTGACCGTGAGGCTGATTGGCATTTTGCCTCGAGAGCCCTCTACATCCTTCAGTACGAGTCCCGTGGATGTGACCCAGAAGACGCTGATCTGGTTGCTACCAGCATCAGTGGCTAGTAACCACTTCCCATCCGCAGTGAGGGCGATCGCCCCCTGGCTGTGGGTTGCGACGCCTGTTCCGGCTCCGCCTGTGCTGTAGGAGACTCCGGGTCCGAGGGTCCCGTCAGAGTATCTTGTGAAACGCCAAACATGGTTGCTTACTGCGTTATCCTCCGTGTAGACCGCCCCAACAGCTACGGTGGGGCTCGCCCCAACCTGTATGAGGGTTGGTCCGAGCATTAGTAGCGCTAGGGCAACGAATGATAACAATCTTGATGTTTTTACAATCATTTTTTTTACCCGCGGCAGTAGAAAGGAAGCGCGTATATTAAGGAGTTTAACACAAACATAGAATTGGACTAGTGCAATCACCGAAGCTACTTCTTCACATAATCAACTTCTAGGAATGAAGCTAGTACATTATCCACCAATTTATCTAAAAAGCTGGTCCTGTAACAAAGCAACGAACGCACTATAGATGTCTCTGATTTCACCCTATAACAAGTCTCAGCACCAATTCTTTCCTTAACAAGAATCTCCCGTTCACATAGCAGCCTCAGATAATGAGATAACGTTGAATCCGCTATCATCGTCTCATTAGCTAACTCTTTGAAGCACATCAGCTCTTCACTGAGCACTAGCAGAATAATTTCTCTCTGTTTCTTTTGGCGGAGGGCTGATAAAAGTATTTTCTCCTCATCGGTATGTTCTTCAGCGAAGTACCTGCAATACCTCCTGTCATCCTCCTGGGATAGTATATCTTTTCTCTCAAGGTAATCCAAGTGATATTCAAGTGTGCTTAATGGAATATCGAGCTTTCTTTGAAGCTCTCGCATGTGAAGCCCAGGGTTCTCCTTCACGAAGTTGTAGATTGTTCTACGGTGTTCGTTCTCGAGAACTTTTTCCATGGTCTTCATTTTTCTTCACGCATGATTCCATAGGTTATGAGCAGTAGGGCGATTAGGTTCATGGCTATGTGAAGGTTATCAGTAAATTCTAGCGTTATTGACTGGAACATTATCTCGGGCATGTATAGTAGGGCGTGTATGAGGAATACGGCGAATCCTGCCGCTATGAATAGCAGTTTTATGCTTTTGATTCTGAGGTATGCTAGGAGTATTATTCCGAAGAGGAACGCTGTTGCGGCGACTAGTGCTATCCTTAGTAAATAATCGAGCATGGGTGCCATGAGGTATTATCGAGTTTACTCAAGATATAGTATTCG
>JBEKDF010000049.1:0-17558 GCA_050014495.1 Bathyarchaeia archaeon | reverse complement strand
TGGGCTGGCTGTGGGCTTGGTTTGGCTCTCTGAGTGTTTCCTGTTTTCGTCTGGGGGTGGTGTCTCTGTTTGTTTCAATGATTCTGGGTGTGTACCTATTTTAGGGACGAGCCAGCGCGCGCAAATATCGTTAACTCTACCCTCGCGGATGGTCCTTAAACCACTCACGGAGAGCCTGAATCACAACGATGGATAATCCACCCTTGATTCCAGCATAATCGACTTCAGTCCTCTGCCTAAGCTCATTCTCCAACTCCTCAGGCAGGCTTAACGTAATCTTTCTCATGCTACGCCACACAATATACAACTTAATACCACAATATATACCTATCGTGGTATACATTGGTATATATACTACGCTGTACCATTTATGTATGAGTAAGTTCAAAGGATTGATGAAAAAATGACCACAAGTCACACATCTGCAGAAAACAAAACCATCGAGGAGACCGCGCATGAAATAGGAGTAGCCGTTGGGAAGGGCGCCGCGCAAGCATGCACGACCGTCAAAGCATTTGGAGAAGGAATTAAGAAAGGAATCGACGATAATAGACCCATAGAAGAAAAGGTAGGGGACGCAAAAGAGGCCGTAGTTAAGGGAATGAAGGAGAGCGCTGAAAAAGTAGGTAAAACTGCTGAGGCGTTTGGAGACGGGATTAAGAAGGGAATCAACGACAATAAGCCCTTAGAGGAAAAAGCGAAAGAAGCAGGAGAAGCCTTAACTAAGGTAGTGACCGATAGCGTCGACAATATTAAGAATGATATCCAAATAGAGAAAGACAAAATCGAGAATAACTAAACTAATTTATGGGAATATTTGAGGTTTGATGTATTTGTCAACTAATAAGAAAAAGTCGATAGAGGAAAATGTGAAGGCCATCGGAGAGGCCGTAGGGAAGAGCGCTGAAAAGGCTGGCAACACCGCTAAAGAGTTTGGTAAAGGTGTAAAAAAGGGAATCGATGATAATAAGAGCGTAGAGGAAAAGGCGGGGGATGCCGGAGAAGCCTTGGTTAAGGGAGTTAGAGAGAGCGCAGATAAGATTAAGACGGGAATCGAGAAAGAGAAAGACAAGATCGAGCGCGCTCACAGGGGATGACTTAGATGGACCTTTTCTGGACAGTTGCAGCGATCCTCGTGGTTCTGTGGCTACTTGGGCTTATAGGTGGAATCGGTGGAGGGCTAATCTACATTCTGCTAGTAATCGCAGCCATTGTGATAGTGGTTAGGCTCATTCAGGGACGAAACATAGCAACTGGTAAATGACTGCGTTAAGTGGGAAAAAACTGTAAAGGTGAGAATAGATGAGTGGGATTGAGACAATTGTGGCCTTAGGGGTCCTCGTTTTAGTTGGTATCATCATCATCATGGTGGCTGGGGCTCTTCTATTCCTTCTACCCGCAGCTATAATAGCAGGGGTCGTCTGGTATTTGACGGGTAATCAGCTTTACACGGGTATTGCTTTCTTGGTCATTGCTGTTCTTTCTTTAACCCGGAGAAAATAAAGCATATAATGACGCCCCGTTTTTAGCTATCATATTTTAGTAATCTCTTAGCCTTCGAATATTGTTCAGCTTCGCGCACTCCCAATGCCGACGACACCAGAATCAGGGGGCGCGAGCCCCTGTATTCTCAATTTAATCCTTCGGTCTTATCCACGCGCACGTTTCCATGATTCTAATTCCGTTTGGGTCCAACCGATCTCGCGGATATTATCGATCTCCCTTTTAAATAACCTGTAAACGTTCTCGGCGCCAACAATCTCCTCATTCTCAAGGTTCCAATCAGAAGGATAAAGTATGAATGGGTTCGACTGGGTGCTGCCGACGCCGCCGTGGCTACCAATAAGTTCCTCAAAGGCTGCTACCTCCTCCTTCTCCGTGTCGTACATGCTCACAAGAAGAATATCGGGGACGTAGTTGAAGCCGTCTTCCCTGCGCAGGTGCTCGGCTGCTCGCTTCCCGAATTTGGCAAGTGGGTTCACCCCCTCGATCCTGTCATCCTTGAGGTAATACTTGCCCTTCGCGCCTATCACGACTCCCCCATACTCATTCGAGTGGATTAAGGCGAAGCTCACGCCCTCGTGCTGCGATAAACCTTCTACCACCCCGGGATAGGCCTCATTGATTTCCTCTAGGCTCATCCGGTTCGCCCAATTTGTGAAATATATTAGGCCTAAGTTTCCAGAGGCTAGAACGATGGCATCTACTTTCTCGTCCCCCTTCTTCTTCGACTTCCAAGTCACCCTGCTTCTTACATTCTGCAGAGGCATCGTCACCATCTGCCCGAAGTGGTCCTGGTTGGAGTCGAGCTCATAGTACATCCTATGCCCCTCAGGGAGAAGCTTCTGAACGAGGTCAGCCAGGGTATAACCATAACGTTGCTTGAATGTGGCCCCATTGGCCTGACCATGGTCTGATAGGACGCAGAGGTAGTACGGGCGCTGGGCGTAGGCCTTTGCGGTCTCTATCCTCTTTATGCACCTATCCAGCTTACTTAGAACGTAGAGAGCCTCATCATCTGAGATCCCGCAGTGGTGTGCAACCTCATCATACCCCATGAATGTAGTATACACGACGTCCTTGTCACCCGCGATAATGTCGCCTATGATCGTGTAAGTGCTCATCTCACGGAGGAAGACATCCGCAACAACCCTCGTGAAGTAGTACACACGTCCACGGTGACTTAGTCGGGGCTGAATGTTCCTTTTCCCCTGCCTGTACCTGGACCGCGTCTCCCGTACCATCTCCCAGAGGCCGTATGCGAATGTGTGAACAAGATTGTAGGATACCGCGTAGAAAGTATTCCACGTCTGACTGTACAACTCACCTATCTCACCGAGTTTGCTATAGACGAAGATTGTGTCTACCGCATCGCCGGAATAGAGATTAGCTATCGCTCGCCCATTAGTTGAAAGTAAACCGTTCCCGTCAGTGATACGTGCCTCGATCACAGAGGCATCCCCCATGCCAAGAGTCGTCATGACCTTATTGCCATTCGCCTTCTCCACCCATCTGAAGGCAGGGATGTCCCTGTTATTCCCGTGCAAAATACCCGCTTGGCTTGCACCAGTCTGGGACGAAAAGTCCGTTTCCCACCCCTTAATCTTGTGACTTCCACTGCTTAGCCACCCAGCTAACGTTGGCATCGTCCCCTTCTCAATCGCTTTAAGAAGAATTTTCTCAGCTAACCCATCGATCTCCAGAAAGATGAAGCCGGGCTTGTCCTTACTCTCCACCGCCTTCTCTGCCCGTCCCTTCATCTTCTTGACAACAGAACGGTAGTATGATGAATCGTCGTCGCTTGTCAGAATCCCCGAGACCAATGTGTTGACCAATGCTATATCAAGAGGGAGCAGCAGTAACCCCCACCAAGAGCCCTCAATCTCCAATGTGAAGAAAGCCAGCAACCAGATTATTGCGCCGTTCAATAGCAGCGCAGTCAAGCCAAAAGTTATAACGGAACGCGCAAGTGCAAGATCCGACAAAATGGGCCAAATCAGCGCATTAATTAACCCAAGTACAATGGTTACGATCAGCGAGAAGACGAAATTTCGGGCATAAAATCCAGTAAGACTGCCCCCAAGGTAGATACTCAAAGAGACCAGAAACCATACGGCTATGAAACGTAGGAAATTACCTTTTGTCATGCTCTTTCCTCTTTAGGTTGCGGACCTATGACGTGTGCGTACGACCTACCGAGGAGCCAACCGGCGACCGCTGAGACGGCGATGGCTGGGATTAGAAGGAGTACCAGGTCGGGGTTGTAGAGAAGCAGTGAGATGTAGACTATGAGGCAGCCCATCCCGGTCCTTATCAGTCTGACGAGACGCTCGATCGGTTTCTGGCCGATGTACTCCGCTATACTACCCACACCGTCGCCGATGAGGCCACCACCGCAGAGAAGGAGCACGAGGAAAGGAAGTGAATCCATCATGTTCAAGCGCTGATCAGCTCATTAATAAATGAGCACACAGATCATTGACCAACTTCCAACAATTAGTGAAAAATTTTTCAAATTAATGCGCGGGTTTAGTAAAATTAATCAATTATTAAGAAATATTGAACTCTTGGATTAGTAGGTCTCTTCGGGCCCACCACTCAATCAACCCATTCTCACTGCGCGCGCATCGTATGTTCTCGTCTGCTGACCTAAACTACGCTCGCTTTTATGGTGAACCCTATGCGCGCGCATGTGCGACGTGTGTTCTTTTTGAGGGGTTATATCGTGAAGTAGAATGGAGGCTTTTCAGGATACTTGCCTAGAGATTTTAATAACTCGCTGGTCTCGGGGTATTTCGACAAATCAGCATAGGGTAGAGCAAACGAGTTGAGGTACTCTGCTTGAAAACTAGCTTCAGCCGCTAGCTCCACATACTTAACCTTGCGTGAAATTTGTTCGGCTTCAGCGATTGAAGCTTTGGAAACTAAGGCCATCCTTCCTCCGGTTCCGGCTGCATTACCGATGACCCTTACTCTTTCAAGGGGTATCTCAGGGTACATGCCGATTATCCGTGCATTCTCAGGATCGATGTATGAGCCGAACGCTCCTGCAATGAAGACAATATCCACATCAGCCTCATTTACGCCCTTCTTTTTCATAAGTGTCACCGTCCCCGTATGGATCGCTGCCTTGGCCAACTGAATTTCCCGCACATCCTTTTGAGAGAAAGTAATGTCTTCAGCAGTCGCGGTTTCGTCCTTGTAGGCTAAAACAAACTCGACCCCAGTCGATACGGTTCTTAGCCTTTCAGATGTGATATTCCTTTTCATTTTTCCCGAGACATCAATAACGCCAGCTTTCAACATCTCCGCCAGAATGTCAACCATCGCTGAGCCGCATATACCGCAGGGCTTAGTGTTGTCTACAGTCCAATATTGAACCGCAAACGTATCCGGATCAATCGTCACTTTTTCAATCGCGCCTGTGGCGGCTCTCATCCCGTGCTTCACGTGTGCCCCTTCAAGGGCTGGACCAGATGCACAAGAGCACGCGAGTATCTCATCCTTGTTCCCCAAGAACACCTCAGTGTTTGTCCCTATGTCAAAAGCCAAGCAAAGCTCGCTTCTCTTATGTGTTTCAGTGGCCAATATGTCGGCAACAGTGTCAGCTCCGACAAACCCCGCTATCACTGGAAGAGTGTAAACGTTACCGTGTGGATTGATATTCATTCCGATGCTGCTTGATTTGACGTCTATTCCCCTTCTAACGGCTGGAGTGTAAGGCGACAACCCTAAAAACTGCGGATCGATGTTGAGAAAAAGATGATGCATAACTGTGTTTCCCACAACTATCGCTTCGTAAACTTCATCATTTTTAACACCTGTCCTTTCCACAAGTTGCTTTAACAATTCATTTGCACTGTTGATGATTACTTGGTGAAGCTCAAATTTCTCCTTTGACCCCTTCATGGTGTAGGTAATCCTAGCAATAACATCCTCACCGTAGTGAATCTGGGGATTCATCGAAGATGTGACAGCGACAACCTTCCCGGATTTCAAGTCCAGAAGATACGCTGCAAGCTTCGTTGTGCCTATATCTAAAACATAACCAAAGATTCTGTTGGTTGTGTCCCCAGCCTCAACAGCAATGACTGTCTCACCCTGCAATAGGACAACCGTAACCTTCCAATCATCGCTCCTCAGAATCGATGGTAACGACTGAAGGACTGAAGGATCTATTCTTAGGTTTATGAGCCCTTTTTGAATCTGCAATTCGCCCAATAATCTCTCAGCATCTGCTTTAGGGTCTTGGAGAGAGGGCTTTGGCAATTCAAGAAAGTATTTTTCGACAGAAGGTTCAAGCGTTGTGGGTGTTTCGATTCCCTCAATTTGGAGCCGTTGTTGACCAGTTCGGCTATTTTTCGGTATCTTAACTGTGACATTGCTAAAAACAGGCGTTTGGCAAGCCAGTCTATACCCCTCAGATAAATCCTCTTCAGAAATGAGGCTCTTTTCTATACTAGTTGGCGGACCAACGCTTCCCCTGTTTCCCTTAATTATGATCCTGCATTTCCCACAGATACTTTTGCCTCCACAAATAGATGCAAGGTCAGCGCCAACTAGCTTAGCGGCTTCTAACACATTTGTACCCGATTTGACCCGAGAACGTTTTCCGTCAGGCTGAAAGATCACCTCAATTTCTTTTCCATCCAAATCACAAGTCTTAAACAACTAGTTAACTTGGGAATTGAGCTTTTTGATTACCACAGTGTGACATAAGCCCAAAAGCACGCTCTATTAATCAAGCGCACTCCGATGTAACTAATTAACTGGAGCAATGTAGACCACTGCGAACAGCTATCCATACGCGCAGCGAAACTGCTTAGAAGGTTTGGGAGTAGATTCTATAAGTCCAAGATTGCCAGAATTAGAAGAGAGGCTATCCCAATGAAGAAGATAATCAACGACCCATTGGCAGTAGTCGATGAGATGCTTGAGGGCATCCTTAAGGCACATCCCCTCGCTCTGAAATCGGTGGGAGGAGAATTGCGTGCAATTATACGCGCCGATGCACCCGTCAAAGGGAAGGTCGGCATTGCAACCGGAGGCGGCTCAGGTCACCTCCCAGTGTTCATGGGATACGTCGGTAAGGGGCTCATCGATGGCGCCTCTATAGGTAACGTCTTCTCCTCCCCAACCACGGGGCAGATGCTCAAAGTGACGAAGGCCATCAACGGCGGTGAGGGCATCCTCTACCTCTACGGAAGGTACCAAGGCGACATGATGAACTTCGACACAGCTTCTGAAATGGCTGAGGATGAGGGGATCCATGTTGATACTCTACTCGTCACAGACGACGTGGCCTCCGCTCCTCCTGGAGACTGGCAGAGGCGCCGAGGCGTCGCTGGTTTATTCTTTGCGTACAAAATCGCAGGCGCCAAAGCAGATGAGGGCTCAAACCTATTGGAGGTCAAGGCTACAACTGAGAAGGCACTCTCCACAATCCGGAGTATGGGTGTAGCACTCGGACCTTGTACTGTACCCGCTGTCGGGAAACCCACCTTCACAATCGGTGAACAGGAGATGGAGATAGGCATGGGCATTCATGGCGAAGCTGGCATCCACCGGGGACCAATGAAGAAGGCCGACGAGATAGCCGATATTCTCGTCGACGCCGTCGTCAAGGACCTCCCCTACAAGAAGGGAGATCAGGTCGCAGTCCTCGTCAACAGCCTCGGCGGCACACCCCTCGAGGAACTATACATTCTCTACCGGAGAGTCGCCTTCCTACTCGATGAGAAGAGCATCAGCATCTACCGTCCCTACGTGGGACGGTACGCTTGCTCTATGGAGATGCAGGGCGCATCCCTAACTCTAATGCGTCTTGACGACGAGCTGAAAAGGCTGCTCGACGCCCCAGCCGAGACTCCATTCTTCATTCAAAAGTGAATCGGAGAAAGATGCATGAAGACGACTCTCACGAAGGACGACCTCGTCGCCCTCCTCAACATGGTCTCAGATGAAATGATCGCCTCGAAGGAGCAGCTTTGTGAACTAGACTCTGTCATAGGCGACGGCGATCTTGGTGTCACAGTCACCCTCGGCTTTAATGCTGTTAAGAAGACTCTCCAAGGCGCAGGATCCCAGGACATTCAGGGCGTGCTTACTAGCTGTGGTGTCGCCTTCGCTGACAATGCCGCCTCTACATTCGGGGCCCTCATGTCAACGATGATGATTAGGGCAGGTCGCGCAGTAAAGGAAAAAAATCAGATTGGTCAAGCCGAAGCCATTATGATGATCCGAGCAGCCGTCGAGGGTGTCGAATATCGTGGAAAAGCACACATCGGCGATAAAACACTACTAGACGCACTCGTCCCCGCAAGTCAGGCATTCGACAAAGCCGCAGGGGAAGGGTTCTCACTGCCTGACTGCATGCAGGCCGCCCTCGAAGCAGCTAGGAAGGGAGCCGAAGAGACAACGAAGCTAAGGTCCAAGGCGGGAAGATCAGAGTGGCTTGGCGACCGCACGATAGGTGCAAAAGACCCCGGAGCCGCTGCAATTGTCGTACTCCTAGAGGCAGCAACAAGCTTCATCAAGAATTAGGAAAACGCGCGCGCGAAAAACGAGATTAGGTACTTATTCGCCTAAACTAAAATGCCATATATGTCATCCCTCCAAGACAAATTATTTGAATCCCTCAACAACAACAGAAGTGCACTAGTCACTACTCTCCAAGACTTAGTTAGTATCGACACTCAGGTCCCCCCGGGACTGAACTACGATCATCTATGCGAGGTACTCGCCGAGAAGCTGACCCCTCTTGGCTTAGAGACAAGCATCCATGAAGCCACGGACAAATATCTCAAACTCTCAGGCGCATCACACCTCAAACTTGAAGGCTCCAGAAGTAACCTAGTAGCTCGACTAAGAGGAACCGGCGCCGGCCCCACACTACATATCAGTGCCCACATAGACACCGCCCCCATCCAGGAAGACGGTTGGACTCATGACCCTCTAAGTGGCGAATTGACTGATTCAAGTCCATATGGAAGAAGTGTCTACGATTCCGATGGAGGATACATCTGGGGACGCGGAGTCTGTGACGACAAGGGCCCACTCGCAGCAGCTGTTCTAGCGATTCAGGCAATAAAGGAGGCTGAGATAAAGCTGAGTGGCAACCTCGTCCTCACAGGTAATTGCGATGAGGAGATCGGTGGCGTAGCTGGTCTCGGCTACCTAATCAGGGAAGGTATAGTTAAGGCGGATTACGGCCTTCAGCTGGACGGCGACCTGAGGAGTATAAACCTCGCCGCTCAGGGGAGAACTAGATTCCTCATTCGGGCCTTCGGGAAAGCGTACCACGGCCAGGTTCCAATTTTAGGAGTGAACGCCATCGAGAAGATGAGTAAAATAAATGTGGCCCTGACGAATTATTGGAGAAACGTACTCCTTAAGCGACATTTTGAGACACCGGGCATCGAACTACCCGTCGAGATCCGTGGCGCGGGAATTGATCAATTGACCGCGATGCTCAACATAGGGACAATTAAGGGTGGCATTCAAGGAGCGACCGTGCCAGATCTCTGCGAGGAGGAAGTACTTCGCTGTATGACTCCTGGAGAGAACCTGGAGGAGGTTCACAGGGAATTAGTCAGCGTCATAGAGGGTGTAAAGGTCACTGACTCTGATCTCAGGTACGAGGTTGAAGTTATCAACAGTAGAGAAGGATATGTAGTTCCCATTAGCGACCCGTATGCTCAGGAGGCTAGGAGGATTATCAATGATGTTACGGGAAGGGATCTTCCATTTTCGGCTAATCTGGGTAGCACCGATATGAATTACCAGGTTGTAGATGGTGGTATGCCTTGCGTTAACATAGGTGTGGGTGACTCATATACGAATTATCATAAGAGGGATGAGAATGTGTCGATTGATGAGCTGGTGGAGTTGAGTAAGGTGATCGCTCTCTTTATTATCAGGAAACTCGGTTCACGCGCAATAGACAATTAAAGCTATCCATTTCGCGCGCGCGAAAATTAGGAAAACATCCTAGCATTACACACACGATAGGAGGTTTAATTCGCCAAAGCGTCCTCCTAATCTTGACTTGACAATCCTCATCTTTAGAGACGACCCCTACCAAAGGGAATTCGACGCCACAATTCTCAGAGCCGAGGACAAATTCATAGTCCTCGACAGGACGTGTTTCTTCCCCAGAGGAGGCGGCCAAGTTGGAGACACAGGAGTGCTTTCAGGGTCAAGGGTATTGGATACTATTAGGGAGGGAGACGAAGTACACCACTTACTCGAAGACACATCCCAATTCAACATCGGACAAAGCGTCCACGGAGTAATCGACTGGAATAGAAGATACAGAATAATGCGCCTCCACTCGGCTTCCCACCTCGTATACTACATTATGAGAGTGGTCTTCGGAGAAGGCTGCAAGCCCACCTCTTCGGGGCTTCTGGACGACTTGAAGGACAGATCCGACTACCTCTTCGACGTGCCCCTCGACAGAGTGAAACTGGCAGAGGTAGAGGAGAGAGTCAACCGGCATATAGCCGATGGTTTACCAATAACCCATAGGCAGGAATCAGGTGAAGGAAGGCTCATCTGGAAAGTGGCGTCCTTCCCCGCAATGGAGTGCGGCGGGACTCACGTCAGGAACACATCGGAGATCGGTCAAATCTCACTCAAACGTGGAAGCAAACCCGGGAGGGGTAAGGAGCGGATCGAGCTAACCCTAGTCCATTAAACATTATGCAGGCGAATCGGGCTTGAAAACGCGTGCGCTCATATGGGTAATATAATAACCTAGAAAGAATTTCCTCACCCCACCCGTCCACTTTTATTAAACCGAGAACCCTCTAAAAACAGAAACTGCCATGAAGTATCACATGAGACGCCTTGACAGGGCAATAACCGACTCCGATAAGCTTGAGCGGATCCTAAAGGAAACCCGATACATCACGATCGCAATGTGCAAGGACAACATACCATACCTCGTTAGCCTCAGTCACGCCTATGATCCAGATGGCAAGCGACTCTACTTCCACTGTGCCTCCGAGGGAAAAAAGCTCGACTACATGAGGGCCAACAGCCACATATGGGGCCAGGCCATCATAGACCATGGCTACGTCGAGGGGAAATGTAACCACCTTTATGTAACCGCAATGTTTGGTGGCACCGTCCACTTAGCGGAGACAAAGGCCGAGAAGAGACGTATAATGAGCTACATGTTCACAAACCAGGAGAAGCCCTCCCCTAATGGAAAGGTCGACCCACACATGATCCGAATAGGGAAGGATACTGAGATTGGGAGGACGACCATTGGCTGGATCAGCATCGAGGAGCTGACGGGGAAAAAGTCCGCAGAGGTAAACTTCTGAAATAAATGATTAAGCGAGGAAGTGGCCGTCCTTCTGCCTCTTACGTCCAATAGCGCCACGAATATACGCGATCTGACCCTCGTGATGCACGATCTCAGACAACTGCCTCATCAGTCTATCATAGCGTTTTACTGGCCCACTGGGTGACTGTACTTCGGCTGTCAAATCGGTAGTTGTTAGCTTTCCCAAACCCTCAAGCACCGCGGCTCTACCCTTCGCCAAGTCGGCAGACAATTTTGCATAGGTTATCGACTTATTACCGACATAGTCATCGGGCCAATCTGCTGGCTTGTAACTGTTGTCCCCCTTGAATGTCCTCTGAATCCCAACATTCCACTGTTGGGAGAGGTGAGTGAGGATCCACCTGATGTTGTTTGCCTCATCGACCGGTTTCCAGTCTATCTCCGACTCCTTGAGGTCCTTCATGGTGGTATCGAACCTCCCGAAGGCGACGTTGGCGAATGACTTGAGCGATTCAACTTTATCAGACAAGAAGATCACATTCTCCGAGGATCGTTGTTGTGAAGCGGGTTATTACCGCTTTCCCCAGTCGAATAAATTCTTTAATCGTAGGACCCGTCCCATATCCTTAGTCGAGCTGATGCTATGGATCTCTATGGAATGAAGGTACTAGATTTTCACGCTCACTTCCCCGTACAGCGAGCAGAGTCGAGGGCAGGCTTTACCCAAACACTTCAACAAAGATACGGGGAGGCGAAGGCGAAGATCATCATAGAGAACTCCGCTCGGTACAGGGACGAGTGGAGGAGAAAGTGGGGCTTCGACCCACCCGAGACTAATATTCATACAGACGAGGAGCAAGCCGAACGCTGGATCACCGACATGGACTCGAAGGGGCTCAGCAGGGTAAACTTCGTCATGGGCGGAGGCAACGACAACCTCTCAGAAATTGTTAAGATGCACCCAAACAGGTTCACAGGCTTCGCCCACCACGACCTATTCTCCGAAGACGCTGCGACCGAGCTCGAGAGGGGTGTGAAGGTCCTCGGATTGAGGGGATACAAGCTCATAGCATCAGGCCTCACACGCCCAATAGATGACAAGGCTGCTTACCCACTGTGGGAGATGGCTGAGAAGCTTGAGGTCCCCGTCCTAATCCACTTTGGCGTACTCGGAGGCGGTGGTGGCCCCGCCCGTAGTCTCCACAACCTCGATCCACTAAGCCTATGGGAGATCGCGGCGAGCTTCCCAACACTAAACTTCATTATACCTCACTTCGGTGCCTGTTACTTCAGGGAGCTTCTCCAACTCTGCTGGGCCTGCCCCAACGTGCTAATAGACACTTCGGGGAGCAACCAGTGGATGGCATGGATGCCTTACAATCTCACCCTCCGCGACCTGTTCCTAAAATGCTTAGAAACAGTAGGCCCAGACCGCATAGTATTCGGTACAGACTCCAGCTATTTCCCACGCGGGTTTAGCGTCGACTACCTCCGAGAGCAACTCAGAGAGGTACGCGCCATCGGCGTCGGGGAGGATACGGTCCACAAGATATTCTATGGCAATGCTGCGAGGTTACTGAAACTCGATTAATCTTCGTAAATGAGAAATAATCCTAAGCCCTGCTAGAGTCCGGAGAAAAGACAAGCCATGCCAGACATGGGAGTTCTAAGAACACTTCTAGCACCCCGTAAGACCCTCTTCGGAGTCGGCTCAGTTGACAAAGTCCCTGAAGAGGCGAAGCAGCTCGGGGGGAAGAAGATCCTACTGGTCACGGACGAGACCGTGATGAAGCTAAAGATAGTTGACAAGGTGTGTGGGCCCCTTACATCCGAGGGCTTCGATGTCGACATCTGGGACAAGGTGGAGCCCGAGCCAACGATGCCCGTAGCTGAAGCTCTCACTAAATTCTCGAGGAAGAAGGAGTACGACTCCGTTGTGGGAGTCGGGGGAGGAAGCAGCCTCGACATGGCGAAGGTCGCTGCATTGATGCGCACTAACCAGGGGGACTTCAAAGACTATGTTGGCGGAGTCCCACTTGCTAGGAGAGGAATCCCCCTCCTAGCAATCCCGACGACAAGTGGAACAGGCAGTGAGGCTACGGCGACCCTCGTCGTCACATACAAAGATATGAAGACGGGAATAACTCACCCCTACATCATGCCAGACACCGCCCTCGTCGACCCAGCACTTACACTGAGCCTACCTCAGAAGGTCACCGCCAACACGGGCATGGACGCCCTCAGTCACGCCATCGAGGCATATATGTCACTAAAAAATAACAGCTTCGCGGACGCGGTCGCACTCCAATCCATGAGGCTCATCACAGACAACCTACGCCTCGCATATGCACAAGGAGGCAACGTTGAGGCCCGAGCGAATATGAGCATGGCCAGTATGCTTGGAGGATTATCGATCGCCAACTCGAGTACATGCGGCGGACACGCCGTTGCATACGGGTTCGCGGTAATGAAGCAGCTCCCCCATGGCTTCACCTGTGCTATGGCACTCCCCTTCATAATGGAATACAACCTCTTAGCAATACCTGAGAGACTCGCCGATGTCGCTGAAGCCCTAGGTGAGGACACGAGCAGTATGCATCCTAGGCAAGCAGCATACGAGGCAGTTAACGCCGTGGCAAGACTCAACAACGACCTCGGCATCCCACTAAGCCTCGAGGAACTCGAAATAAAGCACGATGAGATCCCACTCATGGCCGACGAGACTATGAGAATACAGAGACTACTTGCTGTTAACCCGAGGAGTATGAACAAAGACGAAGCCATTGGTCTGTTCGAAAGAATGTGGCACGGCTTCGAGTAAGAAAATCTCAGCGCATGCGAATTTGATTATTAACCAATAGAAGGCTAAGCTACGTTCCTTGCGATGGGGCAAAGCCGCGGTCTAAAGCTTCAATTATTGAGTTCTAAAATACTTTACCATGTTCTCAAGCATTGGTGGGATGGGTGTATCTGATCTACCCAAGTTGAAGAAGTGGAAGACCCGGCAGTTATCCAGTAGCGACCCAGAGGGTGGTAACATGGACTTCGTCTCCGTTCCCGCTGGAAAGACTGTGGACCTCGGCGAGGTGAAGGGGTCAGGTTGGGTCTCCCGTGTCTGGTTCACATTGATGTGTCCAGATAAAGACATCTACCGGAAGCTCATTCTCCGCTTTTACTGGGATGGGGAGGAGAATCCTAGTGTAGAAGCCCCCTTCGGTGATTTCTTCGGAGTCGGCTTCAGTGAATACGCCCAGAATACAAGTCTGATACAGGGAGTGACAAGCGGCGGCTTCTACAGTTATTGGCCGATGCCTTTCACAAAGGGCGCCCGATTCGAGGCGAGAAACATTGGCGACATCGATGTCTCCCACCTATACTTTGGGATACAGATCCATGAGACTGAGGTCAATGAGGACATACCTAGGTTCCATGCAAAGTGGAAACGTGAGAACCCTACAAAGATCGGTGAAAACTACACAATCCTCGAGGCAAAGGGACAGGGCCACTACTGTGGCGTCGTTCTAAGTATGCAGGCCTACGATAAAGGGAGCCGCTTCATGTTAGAGGGAGATGAAATGATCTGGGTAGACGGAGAGGACGAGCCCAGCATCAAGGGCACGGGGACAGAGGACTACTTCCAAGGTGGCTGGTACTGGGAGAACGGTCCCTTTTCGGCACCCTTTCACGGCCTCACAGTAGGAGACAAGATGAATAGTAAATATTCAGCCTACAGACTACATATCCCCGACCCAATTCCATTTAAAGACAAGATTAGGGTCGCAATCGAACATGGTAACTGCAACATGCTTCAGGAAGACTACTCGAGTCTCGCCTACTGGTACCAGCTGGAGCCTCACGATACATCATTCGGAAACATCCCAGACGACGCAGGCTATGTTACACCAATAGGAACTAGGGAGGAAGCCTATCTCATGAGTGAATTAATTCAGGACCCTCCAGCTAATGTCGAGCGGAGAAAGGTGATCTCGGAGGCAGCGCGCCTCAGGCTACAGCTAAGAAAGGCCAAGGCCAAAGGTATCATTCCCCCAGAGTTGAAGGGACTGGACGACAACGACTTCCTCCATGCCGACTATGAGGGACTAGAAATGCTTGTTAACAAAGTTATGCAAAGAAAGCTGGAGACCAAATAGCGGGCGCGCGCGCAAATAAATATCTTTAAAAAGGGGGCATGGAATGGCATGCCTGTATATTGGGAGCCTTCTAGGTAACCGTTATACAGTAAAGGAGTGAATGAAATGGGTTATAGAGACAGGCGTAGCAGCTTCAACAGTGGACCACGCGAGATGCACAAGGTAACGTGCTCTGACTGTGGCAAGGAGACTGAAGTCCCCTTCAAGCCAACAGAGGGCCGTCCAGTCTACTGTCAAGAGTGCTTCGCCAAGCACAGGCCACCGAGAAGGTTCTAAGCCGTAAAGTGAGCCACGAGCGCGAGATCTACTCGCGTTAACGTTTTTTTTATCTATTTATTCTATTTGAAACTCTGAAAATATTTTCCTCTCGTTTCTAGTATCCAATTCCCTGCTGTATCGGTGGAGTCCTTGACATTACCTCACCTAAGAGTCTGCGGCCAAGGTCGGTGAGTTCGAGTATCTTCCATTTTATTACTCCAAGATGCTGTAAAGAGCGCCTAACTCCCTGAGGTATGGCGTTCGCGGGTACAACTCCGTCCTGATACTTAGCGAGCTCATCCTGGTAGAGATAAAGAAGATTTCTCCGGCTAAGGTCGTCGAGCTCCTCTAGCTGTTCAACTGAGTAAGTCTTGATCGTTACACGGGTCTCCATCTCCGGAGGGAAACTCTGGAAATGTACAACCCCCTTTATTATATTGATATGACCCTCCCTCTCGAGCCTGGAGAGACTCCTCTCACCGCCCTGCTTGTATCTGTACTGCTTCAAGAGGTCCTCAAGTGATATGCCATTTGGGGAGTCGTGTAGATGTCTCAGAATCTCGACCTGAATCGGACCTATCACAGCGACTCCTCCAGGTGATAGCTTGGTGGTATACTTGGATTTAGATGTTTTTAAATTGCCCAAGTGTGCTGCTGCTTCGATAATTTAGTTGTAAACCTCATCGTTCCATTCTCCAAGAATAAACTAATGAATTTCAGAATTGTGGGCGCGACTGAAAAGAAAAAGCAATAAACTCGGGTTACCAAATCACAAACGGTATTCTCAATGAAGTCCAACTGGAATCTATTAAGGTACGGGAACATACTCGCCTACATAGTTGTAGTAATTGTTAATTCACTAGCGGGAGCCATTGGCATCAACGGACACCTAACTGGGGAAATATCCGACAAATACGCTACACTAATAGCGCCTGCGGGATATGTCTTCGGAATATGGGGTGTCATCTACCTTCTCCTACTAGGTTTCGTCGCTTACCAATACTCTTCAAAGAGAAGAGAAGCGCCCTTCCAAGACAAGGTAGGTTACCTATTCATCCTCAGCTGCGTCATCAACATTTGCTGGCTGCTACTCTGGCACTATGAGATGATATCTGCATCAGTAGTCCTGATGCTAGGTCTCCTCCTTGCACTTATTACCATATACACGAGACTCGGAATAGGAGTTGAGAAGGTCCAGAGAAACGAAATGCTGTTCGTACAACTCCCCTTCAGCGTATACCTGGGTTGGATCACAGTCGCAACCATAGCCAACGTAGCAGCTGCACTAGTTTCACTCGGACAAGCTGACCTATTCTTGGGAGCAGTCAACTGGACCATCTTAGTAATAGTTGTTGCAATCCTCATTACGGGGATAGTACTCTGGACACGTAGAGATATTGCATACTCCGTGGTCCTAATTTGGGCACTCATCGGCATATACGTAAAGCAATCTAACCTCACTCCATTAATAGCCTACGCAGCTATAATCGGAGCAGCCATCATAGCATTGGACGCAGCCCTAGCTATTCTACGAGGGAGGAAAAATAAGTAAAATTGGGGGCATAAAATTTGGTAGAGTCCCCAAACTATGAAGTCACGAGAAAACTCGACGATGTAGAAATAAGAAAATACCCCTCAATATTCCTAGCCACTGCAAAGGGGGACGCCGATCTGTTCAGTCTGCTATTCCGTTACATCTCCGGAGCCAATAGGGGGAGTAAGAAGATCTCGATGACTGCGCCAGTCATAACCCCCGAGAAGATCGCGATGACCTCACCCGTATTCACAGACGCGGATTCCATGTCCTTCATCGTCCCATCCATGTATACAAGAGAAACAGTCCCTGAGCCAACTGACCCCCACATCACCATCCAAGAGCAACCCGCCAGATCGATGGCTGTCCTCAGGTTCAGTGGATGGGCTAGAAACGATACGATAGAAAAGAAAAAGAAAATACTACTCGACACACTGCACAAAAATAACATTGAACCGAAAGGCGAGGTGGTGTTGATGAGATACAACCCACCATTCACACCCTGGTTCCTTAGAAGAAATGAAGTAGCTGTCGAAGTAAATATCTAAAACAAAAACTAATCATACCAATATTTTTTAATCTAATCAATCCAAATAATCATTCGTAATTAATAATGCAAAATAAATGAAAAAATATAACATACTAGATTTAATCATAAATCACTCTTTATAAACCACGATTCATCTTAAAAATCAGATTAAAATGTCAACAATAGTAGATGTCGCAGTTCAAGCAGGCACATTCAAGACACTAGTAGCCGCGGTACAAGCAGCGGGATTAGTTGATACGCTAAACGGGCCAGGACCATTCACAGTCTTCG
>JBEKDF010000048.1:0-17777 GCA_050014495.1 Bathyarchaeia archaeon | reverse complement strand
AAATAGAAATTGTTGATAACCTTAGACCGGTTCTAGAAGTGGAAAACACTGAACCTGCACGAAGGGCGATTCACGAACTATTCATGGAACATGTAATGTCTCATGCCCCTGGATACACTCAACTTATGCAATGGACCGACTTAGACATAATGCCAACTCCCGCTGGGGAAGGTTTAGGTATGCAACTTATCGCCCGAGCTGAAAATGCTAACGTGATGGGTGTAGGCCTTGGAGGCGCGACTACAAATGTTTATTCTATTTTTGAGGGCCGGTTTGTGAGAAGCGTTAGCGCTAATTTAGGAATGAGCTACAGTATTTGTAATGTATTGAAAGAGACAGGGATTGAAAATATACTAAGATGGATCCCGTTCGAATTAGAGAAAAATAAATTAGAGAATATATTAAGAAATAAAATGATTAGACCAACAACTATTCCTCAGACATTAAAAATGCTCATAATAGAGCATGCTGTAGCAAGAGAGGCACTAAGACTTGGAATGAAACATCACAAAACAATTGCTGTAAGATTAAAGGGAACAAAACAAGCTGAAAGAATGGTTGGAGAAGTAATGGAGAATCGATTACAAGAAACCTATATAAATATGATGAATATTGATATAATTACAGGTACTGGAGGACTATTATCACACGCACCGAAGAGAGCGCAAACCCTCCAAATATTAATGGATTCATGGCAACCAGAAGGAGTAACCAAATTTTATCAAGATAGCGTCTTCATGATGCCTCATCTTGGGGTACTATCTACAGCATATCCTGACGTGGCGTGGAACGTTTTTGATAAAGATTGCTTAATACGTCTTGGAACAGTAATTGCACCTGTAGGACTCGGAAAAGAGGGTTCTGCTGTAGTCAATATTTCGATTGAGGTACCTGATGGAAGTAAGATCGAAAAGGAGATCAAATATGGAGAAATTATCTCGATCCCGCTTGCGGAGAGGGTAAAAGCCAAAGCTGTAATTACCCCCACTCACGACTTCGACATTGGTGCAGGATCTGGCAAATCTCTTGAAAAAATCATAGAGGGCGGGGTGGTAGGAATAGTGATCGACGCTAGAGGCAGACCTTTAACCTTACCAGAAAGTGAAGCGGATAGAAAGAAAATATTAAGAAAATGGTACAGCGCACTTGACCTATACCCCCTTGATTTTCTCGATTCAGGTGAAGGAGGTGTTTAAATGCCGAAGAACACGACTGAGCCAAATTCTGAAGAAGCGTACGCTTATACTCCCGGTTTGAAAGTAAAAGAATTTGAGGTTGTAACTAAAACAAGAAGATTGCCTCTTATAGGAGAGGTACTTGTTAAACAAGGGCAAGAAGTTGATTTTGATACAATTGTCGCCAGAACCAAGATACCTGGCGCCCCAATTATGCTAAGAGTTGCTGACCTCCTAGGTGTATCAACAAATGACGTTCCGAAATTCCTTACAAAAAAAATTGGCGATAAATTACAAAAAGACGAAATAATAGCGAAATACTCACCTTTTTGGGGACTTTTTAAAAAGGAAATTAAGACCTCTGAAACTTGCACATTAGAAAACTACTCATCCGCAACGGGTCAATGCGTTCTGAGATGTGAACCGATCCCTGTTGATTTAGTTGCATATATGAAAGGAAAAATTAAGAAAATATTACCTAACGAGGGGGTCATCATTGAAAATGAAGCTGCCTATATTCAGGGAATTTTCGGAATTGGAGGAGAAAGAAACGGTGAGATCGCAATTATAGCAAAATCCCCCGATGAGATAATAACTCCAGAGATGATAACTACAGAACATAAAGGAAAAATATTGATTGGCGGAAGCTTGGCTACCCTCGAAGTATTAAAAAAAGCAACTGAAGTGGGAGTTAAAGGCATTGTCGTAGGTGGAATAAGAAGCGTTGATATAACTCAATACTTGGGTTACGAAATTGGAGTAGCTATAACAGGAGAAGAAAATATTCCCCTCTCGCTAATTGCTACAGAGGGGTTCGGGGAGATGCGTATGTCTGATAAGACCTTCAAATTGTTATCCAAATTTGCTGGTGAAAAAGCTGCGATTAACGGGGCTACTCAGATTAGGGCGGGTGTACT
Source organism: Bathyarchaeia archaeon (assembly GCA_050014495.1). GTDB lineage: Archaea > Thermoproteota > Bathyarchaeia > TCS64 > TCS64 > UBA8941. Next base: position 15,685 of record JBEKDF010000048.1, on the reverse strand, counting down.
CAGACCTGAAATAATTATACCAATCCGGAAAGGAACTGTGATAAAAAAGACAGAGGTGTCCAATGAAACAGTGAAAGGCATGAGACCTGGAACGCCAATAAGAATTATCGCGGATCCCTACTTCGGTGAGATCGGAATTGTGTCACACCTTCCAGTAGACCTTGTTAAAGTGGAGACGGGTGCCCTTGTAAGGGTTGTCGAAATAAGGCTAGGAAACAGAAATGTAGTTGTTCCCAGGGCAAACGTTGAGATAATTGAGGAATAAGTTCCTCAAATTTTATGTCACAATTATTTTCTTTGGCGGCTGAGGATATGTGATTTTGCTATGAGATAATTTTAGACAAGCTAGGGTTTCAGCAAGTTTTAATGCCGTTGGCAATGGATCGATAACGTATACTCCAAGTTTTTGAGATATTGTATCCGCCATACCAGTAAATCCTGTACATCCCAGTATAAGCACCTCAGCACCATCCTCCGTAATTGCTTTTTTGCCTTCTTCAATCAGTTTCTTGATGGTTATTTCCTCGCTATTGTGAAGATCAAGAACAGGAACATCGATGGCTCTAATCGACGAAAGCTTCCCTTGAAGTCCATATTGTCTAGCGTGTTCATTTAGCTCAGGTACAATATTTTTAAGAATAGTAATGATGGAAAACTTATCACATAACGCGGAAGCAATGAGCATCGAGGATTGACCAGGACCTAAGATTGGAATATCTGATATTTCCCTTCCTGCATTGACTCCAGGATCTGCGAAACAATTTACTACGATTCCGTCAATTTCGAGAGAGTTTTTTATAATTGATAACACTGAGGGAATGGCAAAAGTCTCATCATATCTTGATTCTATCGAGGCAGGACCTTTTTCAACCCTAACCACATCAAGTTCAGTTTTTTCATCAATGCCTGAGTATTTTCTCAGCTTCGAGATATACTCTTCAGGGTTTGTTCTTTTAACACCAAGTACAGGGGTAATTATTCTAAGCTTCATGTTTAACTCGAAATTAAATACCATTTTTTTAAGTTATTATATTTTTTGTTAAAAAAGATATTTATAATATGGTGAATTATTAATTTGCCATGAAACGAATCGGAATAATCACAATAGGACAATCCCCCAGACCGGATGTCATAGAAGAAATCCAAAGAGTCATTGGAGGAGAGTACGAGATTGTTGAGAAGGGGGCACTTGATGATTACTTACCCGAAGAGTTAGGAAAGATAAAGCTACAGCCTGGGGAACGCTTACTAGTTACAAGGCTCAGAAACGGTCAAGAAATGAAGGTTTCTCATGAGTTCATTGTGTCAAAAATCCAGAACTGCGTAGATTATCTTGAGGAAAAGAATATTGAGATAATATTACTTCTTTGCACAGGTAAATTTCCTGATTTTAACTCTAAGCACTTAATCATTCAACCTTCAGAGATCGTTAGAGGCACCATCGCTGCTTCTCTTAGACGAGGAAAATTGGCGGTTATTCTCCCCGCAAAAGAGCAGATACCGAAAATGGCATCGGATTTATACGGTTTAGAGTTGAAAGTATATTATGACTCTGCTTCACCTTACGGTTCAATAAATGAAGTAGAGAATATGGCTAAGAGGGTCTCTAAGGAGAACGTTGATCTAGTTTTCTTAAATTGTATGGGGTTCACACATAAGATGAAATTGATTGTGAAAGAAATCACTAAGAAGCCTGTAATACAAAGCAGTACCCTAGTTGGGAGAGTGCTTATGGAAATAGTAGAATGATCCCCTTTCCTCTATGCACTGGCGAAATTAATGTAAAATAAAATAATTTTTTAAAGGAAAAACCAATATGTAGTGTATGTTCAGGTTTCCCAGGGAGTATTCAGAATCATTTAATGAGGATGCTCAAGCTTATAATAGTGTTCGTCCCGGATACCCTAAGGAACTTATTGAAGACATATTCGATTACTCGCAGATACCTCCAGGAGGCAGTATTTTAGAGATTGGCTGCGGCACCGGACAGGCTACGCTTCCATTCGCTTTACGAGGATACAAGGTTACTGCCATCGAACTTGGTTTAAACCTTGTCGAGGTTGCTAAAGTAAGATGTAAAGGATTAGACGTAGATTTCATTACTACGTATTTCGAAAATTGGAAAACGAATAGAAACTTCGATCTCTTAATTGCTGCAACTTCATGGCACTGGATAAAACAGGGTATTGGTTTTAAAAAGGCTGATGAGGTCTTGAAGGACAACGGGGTCATTGCACTCTTTTGGAACCTCCATCCCTCACCATACACCGGTTTCTTCCTGGATGTACAGGAAATATATAAAAAATTAGTCCTAGATTGGTCTTCTCTACGGGACAAACCGTCAACAGCTATGTGGGTACAGTAGACGAGGCGTCAGATCGAGGAATCTGGTCTCTTTAGCGAGGTGACTACAAAGGAGTACCCATGGAGTATAACATATAATGCTGACGATTACCTCGGGCTTCTTGACACATACTAAGACCACCCGAAGCTCGAGTATGGAATAAAGACAGATCTATATCATCAAATACGAAAGCTAATACATACAAGGTTTAATGATCAAGTCAGGAGACCCTCTCTTTATTCTATTTCTTTCAAGAAAGAATTTAAAAAATCGAGAGGAGATACCTGGACTAGGTTAATTTTTAGTAATATCCTCTATTGGTTTATATCCGATGTCGAAGCCAAAGTGTTTGGGATTATAAATTTTCAGACCTCGAGGTGTTCTCCAGAGAGACGCTGACTTCATTCCCCACACCGTTACTTTCCTTCCTTGATTCCAACTTGTTGGTGTAAAATTAGATAGACCTTCCCCGCTATCGCTGTCAACAACTGTGAATGGGTCTGGGCATGTTACATATGGTACATCGTTTATCCAACTTATCTGGTTCTCATTTTTATACCAAAGTCGATATGTCTTTCCTTCATAAGCATCTTTACCCTTAATCCAAGCATTTCCCCAAGTAAATGCGCTTTTTCCTTCATTAGTGTAGGCAGCTATTTCTCCCTTGAATAAAACATAGCCTTTAGTTGTATTGATTATGGCCTCTACAGGATCATGTTTCTTCTCTCTTGCATTACTTATAGCTTCGCCCAATCTCATTGAAAGAGATAGAGTGCCATCCACAACACCTTTCTTTATCCATTGTCCAGAGAAGCACAACATCCCTGAACATCCACCACCAGAGATAATGGCCATGTGCCTTATCAGATCCTCAGCTCTCTGCCAACTAAGGAACTTTTCAAAGATTGCCATATCTCCCCAGGATGTGCAAGTTACCGCAGGTGCAATAGGGGCATTTACAACATTTAAGGTGGCTAATGATATCTCTGGGACCGCTCTGCAGCCAGCATTGTCGGCGTCAATCACTGGTATTCCCAGCATACCTGCCCTTATGAACTCTCGATAATTATTTGGACCAATTTCGAAGGGCATATATGCAAACGCTTCTTTTTCCTTCAATTCGACCATTTTCTTGTGTGGCATCATCAACCAATCATCATCAGGTTTCTCGGCCCATGAGGGAAGTGGATAAATTCTATCCATCTCCTTTATCCAATCTTGAACGCTCGTAAAACGCCGCATATATTTTTCAGATAATTCCCTTTCAAGCCCCCCACCTACGCCTGCACTGATAAATACCAATTCTTCATCAGGGACTGAGGCCGCATCTATCAAATTGAGTTTGCATTCAGATTGGATAACGGGATCAATCGCTTCACTAAACTGTTCATAAGAAACCGGGGCTCCTCCCCCACCTGTAGATAAGGCTGCTCCGCCTATGACCGAGTACCAAAGGTCTCTCTTTGTTAAGCTTTTCATTTTGTTTACCCCGTATATTACTATACTGTTCATGAGTTTAAGATTCATGGTATTCTATGATTTTAGACTCAATTTGTCATAAGCCGGTCTCTAATTTGTAACGTCGCATTAGAGCCTCCATTTTTTTAGGCAATAGCTCATGTATAGGTAATTGATAGGGACACCTCATTTCACATTCGCCGCACTGTAGGCATGTTGCTACCTTCTTGTTTTCTTCGGGGATTTGTTTTTCGAATCGAGGGTTCCACCCTGAAAGTCGTATTAATTGTTTTTCAGCTCTTAATACGAAAGATATTGAGATACCTTGTGGACAAGGCTTACAATAATCACAGGCTCTACAAAACTCGTTACCTAATTCTTTCTTATCTTTTTCAATGATATCTAAATCATTTTTATCGATGAGTGTATTCTCGGAAGTTACTTCAAAATTTTGTTTAACTTCGTTTAAACTCATCATTCCCGGTATTATGATATCTAGATCATTATTATTAACTGCATATTTTAATGCGGTATTCTTATCGCTTAAAGCACCCCCTCCCATAGGCTTCATTGCGATAGTCCCTATTTTATTTCTTTTACACCATGGAAGTAATTCTTCGGCAGGACTTGGTGTAAGATAATTGAACTGCACCATAACCGTTTCAAATATATTCTCCTTCAAGACCTCAATCATTAATTCTGGATTGTGACTAGTTATCCCTATATGATTTATTTTTCCTAAATCTTTTGCTTCGTATAAGCCGTCTAAAGCTCCACCATCACTAGATATCTGTTTCCATTCATCAGCTTTAGATACCATATGTAACTGATATAAATCGATCCATTCTGTCTGTAGTTCATTTAGACTAGTTTCTAAATCCTTTAGTAACTCTAATTTTGTACGTTTAACGGTTTTAGTAGCAATAATCACCTTTTCTCTAACATCTTTTAAAGCTTTGCCGATTCTTTTTTCGCTGGTAGTATAAGCCCTTGCGGTATCGAAGAAATTTATGCCAATCTCATAACAGCCTCGAACAACGTCGATAGCTTCATTTTCAGTCACTCTCTGTATGGGAATACCACCAAAGCCTAACCTTTTCACTCTGAGGCCTGTCCTACCTAGAGTTCGTTCCTCCATCGTACTCAATGTATTCAAATGTACGCAAGTATCCTTGATAATAAATAATTAACCTGCTAAATATTTCATTAAAATGTTTTAAATATTAATTTGAAGATTTTTCTTGTGGTTGTATGTCTGAAAAAATCGAAGTTGGAAACGTGTCAGCTAGCAGAGGCGAATTGAAAAAAGGGATAATTAAAGGGATTGAACTTAACAATAATACCCGTATCGATATACCTGTGTTGGTTTTAAATGGTGCATTTGAGGGCCCTACACTCTTAATGGTGTCGACACAGCATGGAATTGAGATTCAGGGAATTGAAGTAATTCAAAAAGTGATTAGGGAAAAGATTGATCCCACCAAATTGAGAGGGGCAATTATAGGAATTCCCGTTGAGAATCCTCTTGCATACATGCATTATCAGTATCTCTCGTGGATAGACAATCTTGATCTCGGTGGTGGTGGAAGCGGAAGCTTGCTAACCGCTGATAGACCTAATGGAAATTCCACGGAGCGGCTTGCTTATGCCCTCTGGAAAGAGGCATGGAGTAAAGCTGACTTGGTAATAAATATTCACTGCAATACACGTCCTGACTCCCTCATCTGGCAGGGAATCAATATAGGTAACCCAAAAACCAAGGAAGCCCTAATAAAAATGGCTAAATCTTTCGGAATAACAACGATGTGGTCAGATACTCCTTTAAACGAAGATGCTCCGCCGACATTAGGAAATCTTGCCGGGAAAAAGGGGGTACCTGTATTGCTTATAGAGCTTATTGATGGAAGATGGATCTCTGAACCATCCACAACCGCTGGAGTAAAGGGAGTCCTCAACACAATGAAAACCTTCAATATGATTGAGGGAGCCATAGAACCTCAGGGAGGATTCACGATTATTGAAGGCAAGTGCAGAGGATATGGCCCTATCCGAGCTAACAAAGGTGGTCTCATTCGCTTCTTCAAGAAGCCCGGTGAGTTGATTAACAAAGACGAGGTCTTCGCGGAAATATTTGATCTATATGGAGATGTCATTGAAAAGATTAGAATGCCAGTTGACGGATATACGTGGGCATATTCGTGTGGAGAATCTTTGGGAACTTCAGGGGCTCTGCAGTGTGTACAAACAGGAGCAAATGTTGCATACGTTTTCACAAGGGACAAAGATTAATTAATTTTTAATCGATTTTTTCAGAACCTCAATTATCACTATTTAAAAGGGGAATCGGGTTTAAGGCTTAGTTACGACATTCTCGATTGGTCTATATTTTATATCATATCCAAAGTGAGCTGGACTAAATATCTCAAGTCCTCTCTTTGTGCGCCAAATGGGATCTATCTTGTATCCTATTACAGCAACTTCTCTACCAGTAATAAAGTCATTTCCCCAGTTCGATAGCCCTTTTCCATCTTTAGCATCTAAGACACAAATTAGATCAGGGCAAGTCACATAAGGCAAACCATCGAGCCATGATAAGAGGTTCTCATTTTTATACACAACCCTAAATTTATGGTTTGAAAAATCTCCTGTACCCTCGTAGTTGTGTTCTCCCCACATAAATCCTCCCCTCTCTTCTCTTTGGAATTGCTTTATTTTTCCTCTAAATAGAAGATTACCACCTAATGCTTTCACAGCGGCTTCTACAGGGTCTTTTCCCTTATCATTTGACTCTCTTATTGACTGACCCAACTTGATTGATCCCGAGACACTATTTTTCACGATTGATTTTGATAGGTCCTTTCCCCTTATGGGAGAACCCATCGTCATACATCCTCCTCCTGAGACAACGGCCATTGCTCTGCAGATGTCCTCAGCTCTGCTATAGTCATATACATGTGTGACTAGCATCGTTTCTGAATATGGAGTGACTATCGCAATTGGTGTAAATGGAAACCCACAAACGTTCAGGGTGCATAATTCTATTTCTGGGACAGCTCTTCCATTACAGTCTCCATCTACAAGTGGCTTGTTATTCATAGCGGCGATACAAGCGGGCAGAACTGTGTTGCCACAACCTAGTTCAAAGGCTAGATAGGCAGATATATCTTCCCCGAAGTGTCCAACCATCATTTTATCAGCCATAATGGAGGTGGTAAGGTATGCACTCGTCCCTGGGAGTGGTCCGAATTTTTTCTCAATCTTCTCTCTCTCTTCTTTAGTAATTCCTCCTCCTACCCCTGCAGCCCCCACAATAAGAGCATCCTGAGGTATTTTTTGAGGATCAATAATTGAAATAATTTTATCATGTTCTTTTATCCAATTGAGCATGTTTTTTCCCCAATCGATTCCTCCACCTCCTCCTGTTCCGAGAATTAAAGCGCCGGAGAGGAAGTCGTCAAGATCTCTATCATTTAATTTCTTTTCAGACATACCAAATAAATAGGTATGCATTTAGTAAAAAAATTTTATTATGAAAGTTTAGAATCTAATTTGGAATAAATTTTGTTACTATAGAAAATTGTAAATATTTTATAAAAGATTATAGAGGCAGTGAAAAATAATGTCAACACTCGATGGGCTCGAACCAGAATTAGCTTGGTCAATATTTAAAAAAAAATCTCCAAGATTCCACGTTGTTCAGGTAAAGAAAAAGATCTTCAGAATTGGTTGGAAAATTGGGCTAGTGTAAATAACATTAGCTTCAAGAAAGCGCGCGTACGCGCACAACTTCGATAAGGACCCAATACCTGTAAGAGTCGAAGGAAATATAGTAAAGTCCGATGGTACAAGTCTGGTCGCAGACAACGGAATTGGCTTAGCAGTTTCGATGGGTTTACTTTGTGATCAAAAATTAACAAAATATGGTAAAATTGAAGCCTTAATGACGGTTGAGGAGGAAACTGGTCTAAAAGGCGCACTTAGTATGAAGGCTGGTTTCTTCACCGGGAAGTACATGATTAATTTAGATAGTGAAGAAGCAGGTGTAATAATAATTGGCTCAGCTAGAGGTAGTGGAACCCAATATAAAATACCTTATTCCTACGAGTCTACCATAGATTGGCTTGAATTTAGACTGGATATTTCTGGTCTACTCGGTGGTCATTCGGGTGTAGATATTCATCTACCTCGAGCTAACGCTAACAAACTACTTGGTATATTTTTATTGGATTTGAAAAAGGAGGCTCCCGTTAGACTTGTTCATATCGAAGGCGGAACAAGAGGAAATGGTATTCCGAGATCTGCTTCATGTGTTTTCCAAGTGCGCACTGCCCTGTTCCCTAAAATGGTTTTAAATGGTTATAATCCCCCTCACCGAATTTGGGGGCAATCCGAGGCGTAACACCTACCTCTTAACCTCTTACAGTAGCCGCCCTTCTCGAACCTGCAGACCTGACTCAGCCTCTCAAAACTCAGAGAAACCACACCCGATACCCGGTTAAGGCGAGCAGCAGACCGCCTTACGGTTACCGAATCCGCGGAGTAGGCATAGCTAGGCCTCCCACGCCCCTTCGAGGGTCGTTTTTCCTTCTTGATCTCTCCTTTCTCGGCCATCGCGTCGAGGTGGAGTCTGAGTGTGTTGTGTGAAACACCCAGCTTATTGAGGAGATCTTCGAAACTCATGAGTTTGCCGTTTCTAAGGGTGTTGATGATCTGGTCGTCGATGGGGTCCATTCGATGACTTGTTTGGATAAAGAGTATTTAAAACCATTTTACACCAATAACGGGACAAGGCAGACGGTATGAGAAACGTTTTCAGGAGAGACTCCGAGGGTGTCGCGGGTGGCCTAGGCCCGCCGCGCGCTTGGTCCACGTGAGACCCTTAAGGCAGACTGGGCCAGATCCGAGCGGCTACCCGACTGGTCCGTGGAGAGACCCGATAGGAGCGTGCCGCCCGCAGGCCACCCGAGGTGACACCCGTGAAGTACGTGGGAATAGACGTCCATAAAAAGATGTGTCAAGCCGCCATCCTAGATGAGGATGGAACCCTACTTGATGAACTGCGCTTCCCGAATGACACCGATGGAATCGAGGAGTTCGCGGTGAAGCTAACAACCCTCCACGACGAGGTGAAGGCCGTTGTCGAGTCCACTGGGAACCTGTGGATCCCGATCCATGACAGGCTCGAGGAACGCGGAGTCGACGTAGCCCTATCAAACCCATCCAAGACGAGGCTGATTGCGGAGGCGAAGGTTAAGACCGACAAGGTCGACGCCAGAACCCTAGCCGGGCTACTCCGAGCCGACATGCTCTTCACCTGCTACGTGCCGGGAGAGGAGCTGAGGAGCCGCCGGGAACTCCTCCGCCACCGCCTGAACCTGGTGAAGAACAGGACAGAGGTGAAGAACCGGGTCCACGGTCTCCTCGACAAACATGGGCTCCGCATGCCCGGAGCGACGCCCTTCAGCAGGGACAACATCGAGTGGCTGAGAGGGCTGAGCCTCGGCTTCATGGACGACGCCATACTCAGAAGCGACCTGGCGGTCCTGGAGGCGGTGGACGCCCAGGTTACGCTTATTGAGGAGAAGATCGCGGTACTCGCGGCGGAGGACCGGCGTGTGCGGCTGTTGATGACTATGACGGGCGTCGGGTACTTCACCGCGATGCTCGTTGTGTCGGAGGTCGGCGACGTCGGCCGGTTCCGCGGCGACAAGGAGTTCGCGTCGTGGATGGGGCTTGTGCCAAGCGTCCACCAGTCCGGGGAGCGGACCAAGATCGGTGGGGTCTCGGGTCCGTGTAATAAGAGGTTGAGGTGGGCGTTGGTGGAGTCGGCTCAGACTGCTGTCCGGCATGATTCTAGGCTCGGAGGGATGTATGAGCGGGTTTCGCGGCGGAGGGGCGCTGGGTGCGCAGTGGTGGCTGTGGCCCATGAGATGGCGAGGATAATGTACTTCATGCTGGTGAGGGAGGAGCCTTACAGGGGCGAGAATAGGGGGTTGACGGAGAGAAAACTTAAGAACATGGGTAAGAAAGCGTTAGATGGCCTGCGGAACTAACTGGGACGCCGCCCGGACATCGGGTCTCCTGAAAACGTTCTCATAGAAGCGCGCATGCGCGAAAGGAATATTCGATAAATACATGTGAAAAATAGCCCTGTTGGTTCTCAGCAAACAGATAACCACTAACTCTTTGACGGCGAAAACTCTCCAGGTCCCCTCAGAATGATCCTATCCCCCGGCAGACGCGCGCGCGCGGGAGAGGAACCCATCCACGTCCCCAACAGATACAACTCTCTGAGAACCGCCCCCATCCCCAGACTGACCCCCAAGCCTCCTCCTAACCATCTCCTGGAAGGAGGCATCATCCATAGACAGATCCATCCCATCCACCTCCTCAGACGTAAACCCAGCTACCAGTAGAAGCTGCTTCCTGAAGGAATCCCTCAGCCTTTCCTCACTATCAGACTCAGATCTACCCGTCTCAAGATACTCCTGACTCCGACGATACGCTCCACGAAGATCCTCCACAACCTCACCAGGCAACCTACCCTTATTCAAGGTATAGCGATGCTCAATGTCACCCTTGTGACCCATCCAGAACTGACGATAGTCACGAAGCACAAGCCCCTTAGACTCAGCGAGCATCATCTCAGTGTCAAAGTATGACCGGAGCACGTAGGGCCTCCACGGGAAACCAGCCTTACGGATACCGTCTCTGATCACGTCGCCGACGTTGGTGGATCTGATGAATGGTTTCATCCTCTGTTTAGGAGTCACAATCGGGGAATCTGCTCCGAGTTTTTCGTCGTCTCTCATTCTGGCTTCGAGGTAGTCTTTGAGGTATCCGCACCCCTCCTCAGACAGGAATGAGAAGTATTGGTGGCCGGCTTTACTGATTTCCTTTCTGACGATTACTAGTGTGGGTATCTGCTCAAACTCAATAGATTCGCCCTCAACCTTGAGCTCAGGTAGATCCCTGATCCTAAGCCCGTCATCTCCCAAATAGTTGCCAACTGTCTCAAGTCTCAATCCACTGTGGGCTACAAGGACTGAAGCGGTCCGACCCTTCAAGTCAGTTGATAAGAATATTTTCTTGAGCTCAGTCTGTGTGGGTACTTTCTCGTCTTTGAGGGTGGGGGCGTCTTCGGCTCCCCTGATTTTGATCTCTTTCGTGACTTGGATTCCGTTGTGTTTTAGCCATGATTTGATGGCTTTTATTATGGATTGTGTGTAGCTGCCGGTGTAGTTCTTCTCCATGCTGGTGACTGTGTCTAGTAGTAGGTTGTAGAGTTCTTCTTCGTTCATTGCTGCGAGTTGTTGTGGTGTGGTTTTGGTTGACTCGCAGAAGTTTCCTAGTCTTCTGAGGTAGACGTCGGCTGTTACTTGTGATCCACGGGCTAAGTTTTGGTGCCAGCGCTTAATTTTTGGGTCTTCGAGTAGCGGGGCGTAGAGGCGTCCCTTCATAAGCGAGAATTTGTTCCATCGCCCTTATAAGGGTTCTGAACCGTAATGATGATGGGCCGGGCCGGACTTGAACCGGCGACTTCCGCCGCGTAAGGGCGGCGTCCTACCATGCTGGACGACCGGCCCCATCCGGTGAAGAGAGTTGTAGCATATTTAAAACCGTTAGGCTAGAGTCGGTATAATCTTCTAGCGTTACCAGCTAGGAAGTTATTCGCAATGAGGATAGCTTCCTCCTCTCCGAGTCCCTCGTGCTTTATCAGTTCGTTCAATGTCTGTGCTAAAACTCTCTTCGTGTGAATGGCTGAGAACCAATAGAGTTCCGGGATGTTGAAGCCATCGGAGCCGTACATTATTTTTGTTGTTGGAGCTAACTCGAGGAGGCTGAGAAGTCTATTACTGAGCCCGACAGAGGTGAAGGGGATCGTCTCGCTGAGATCAATGTACACGTTTGGGTACGCGTTCGCGAGGAAGGCCGCTTCCTCCATGTAGGGATATCCCCCGTGTGTGAGGACGATGTTCGTCTCTCGGGCCACGGGGTCTTGGAGCAGATCATATAGTAATGATGGTTTAGCATTCCTAAGGTCCATAGATGGGCTGTCCCCCATGCCCGTGTGTATCTGGAGCGGGACGCCGAGACGCTTCGCCTCTTCCAGACCCACCCTCAGGAAGGTATCGTAAACAGACTTGTTTCTGTCGTTTCTCTCTGATAGAACGGCACCGGGCTTCTTACCATCCCTCATCAAGGAAGTCATCCCTTCCCATGATCGCTTTGTGAATCCAGCATCCCAGATTTTTACTGCAAGGCCGGTCCGGTAGGCGATTATTGTCTTCAATGCGATGCATCCACTTGAAACCGCCTTTCTTATCTGGATTCGAAACTCCTCGAGGGCTTCATCATAGGGGACGATGCCCTTCAGTAAAAGGTGGACAGCAACCTCGAGCCTGAATATCTCTCGGACCTCTCTACCAACCATCTCGGAGAAGTCTTTTAGGTCGATCTCATAACCAACGAACTCCTTGAAGGGATACCCTGAGTCCACGAGGAGAGTCTCTAACTTCGCCTCGTCGAAGAGCATTCTAATGTACTTTGCTGGATCCGATTTCACCCTCATCTGTCTCTCCTCAATTATCCTATCTTCACCACTCACACGAAGGACTCGGCCAAGATCCCGCATGACCAACCGGTAGAGCATGGTCGATGTGAGGTCCTCACGCCTCTGTGGAAGATCGCTGAGAGTTAGGTAGGCCTCAAAAGGTCTACTCTCTTTTCCAGGGAGGAATGGATGGCAGTGGGCGTCCACGACGTGACAACTATCAAAACTTAAGTTGACCATTAGTTGTGGAGTAGGGTCTAGGAGATATGAAACTACCCCAGCCTAGAATTTGTCACCGAGAACAGCAGTCATCTCTTTGTGAAGATCTTGAAGCCTCTTGATAGCTGGGTGATCACTCCCGAGCTCCTGGGCGAAATTATCAATCGTCGAGTCGATCCCCACCTCGTGGGAACCCTCGATGAGTTTGTCAGCGTAACAAACTATCTTCTCCTCGAGGGTCTCCGGGATGAAGCTTCCCTTTGGGAGATTATTCCTTCGAGCCTCTTGGGGGGTTAGACCGGCTCCCACATGGCGCTCTATAATCTGAGCGAGCTCCATCGGCATACCAAGTTGTCTCGCCATTTGGCCACCGACAGCGCCATGCTCTATACCATGTGTCTTCCCTCGCCCCAAGTCGTGGAGAAGAGCACCGGACTCGACGAGCCTAAGGTCCACCCTATACCCCTTGCTCCTGTAGATGTTCGCTATCCTCATTGCCACTCTTGTTACATTTATACAGTGCTCGATGACTCCATTACTGCAGCCAGCCTTCCTTAGGATATGGATGCATTCTTCCCGCGATGGGAGACTCAGGCCTCTAACTCCTCCTTGATCTCTGATACCTTCTTCTCGAGGAATTCTACGATTTCCGCGTTGTCGAGTCGGTGGAGGGGCTCGCCACATGTTGGGCATCTGAAGACTGTCTCCATGGCGACCTCAAAAGTTGTCTTTGGGCATGTTGGGTTGCCGCAGTGGTAGAACTCATGAAGCCTCTCGAACTCCAGCCTCGTTTCAAGCTTCTTCAATATCTTCTGCTTCATCCCGTGGATGTACGACTCAACTAGCTCCGGCTGGAGTCGCCACTGGAAAATGAACCACCCAGTTTCCTTGTCCCTGAACCTCTTCGAAGTCACGAGGCTGTGGTTGTAGAATTTGTAGAGGAGCTTTCGTACATCGTTTATCTGGATGTTAGTCGCGGCGCTTATGTCCTCGACGGTGATGTCCTGCCTGTCCTTAAGAATCTTGATGACCTCAATGCCCGGCTCGCCGCCTAGTACGTTGGCGATTCCATATAGGGTTTCGTCGCTCACGGTCATCAATGTATCAAAGCTCCTATGTATATTCCTCTCTGGGCAACTTAAATGTTTAACATGCTACCACTAGTGGTAGTTTAACGGTCGATTTTGGTCTAAGCTTTCGTACACGCGCACGCATTTAAGGAAAGGAAAATTAAACGAGCATTAGCCCGATTTGATATTCCCAATAATTAGGTTTTTCAACGGTTAAAGAAATTAAGCCTGCTCTCCTACTAGATTTAATAGTGAGTTTTTGAACTCGTTCATCATTTTGTATAGATAATATATCCGTTAGTTTTAGGTCTAAAGCTCTATACGTTTTTTTTGATAAAAGACCAGCGATATACTCGAAAATTAACCTAGCATTGGTGAGGTATAGATTACCAGCTTTTCCCTCGTACCTCGCTGGACTTTGAAGCACCAAGCTTTCTTTATTGTCAAGGAGTAACAATTAGCTCACTTATCTGCATTCGACCCCACAGTTTGGACAGGCTGGTTTCTTGAACACTAGGCCAACTTTGGGGCAACAATCCTGACAGAAGACCTTTCTACAAGATGGGCAGATCCATGCTTTAGGCTTTAAAATTGAGCCAACTTCTTTACCACATACACCGCAAAATCCTCTTACCATAGTAGTCGCAGAACCTTCTAAAAGTAATAAATAATATAAAGTTTAAGAATACTAAATATATATTACTACTATTTTTAAAAATCTATAATTGCTATGTGCGCTAGTTTTCAATTGTACTTCGACTTGTTTTATGCGCACGCGTAGCCTTCTCATTCGACAAGGATGCATACAAAGAGGATGCCAGAGCCAAGCTGCACGACGATGTCGAGATAGACCTAGTTACTCTAGCAAACCTACTGAAGAATGGACGCGCCCTCAGTTGAAACCTGAATTAACTACCTTGTTTGGCGGGAAGTTCGCGCTTACTATCAGGATTTGAAAGCGAATTGATTGTTTCAGAATCTATAAAGGTTAAATAAGAAATGAGTTCAACGATGAAACTGCAATGTTAAACTCAAAGAAAATGATTATTGTAGGTATCTTAGTTTTAATGATGATCCCCATTGCTAAGGCACAACAAGCTAATTCCTCCGACTTTGATCAATCGAGGTACTACCAGGGAGATAATGGACGACTCACTGTAGTTCTTTATAATGACCACACAAGCTATCAGATTACGACTAAACAGTGCTACCTGCAATTCGACTGGCAAACCGATCAAAAAGTTGCATTTATAGCACCGCAGACGCCGACTATCGCATCAAAGTACACGGGGACATTCACCTTCGACTTCTCAATACCCAGCAATGTTGCTGTGGGTTATCACACCTACAAAGTTGTCTGGGTTGACAACGGGCTGCTACTCGGTTCACAGACAGTGATATCCAGTTCTCTTTACGTCGGCGACGCCTACGAAAAAAGCTACAATAATTTAATAAACACTGTATCGGACAAGCGTGATTCTTATTCGGGATTCAGTGATCCAACCGCACAATCGTATCTACAGCAGGCAAACACCGCTTATTCCTTAGCTAGTTCGTCAGCGCAGCAGGGTCAATGGTACGATGCCGTTAACAAACTTCAACAAGCCAGTAACTACTATGATCAAGCCAGAAGCGCGCAGACAATTGCCGACTCTAGGCCACAATCATCAGGGAGCAGCTACACTAGTGTTCTAGGAAGTAGCGATAATAATTCAAACAGTCAAAGTGCACAGCAAAACTTTACCCCGTTATTAGCAATAGTTGGCGTTGTTGTAGTTGTCGTTGCGATAGTCTTCTATATGCGATCACAAAAAAAGACCGTTGACAAGTAATGGGGTTCATCGTTTATAAGGCATTGAAGCCTAGGCGATTAAAGCATGTTCGAACAGGCGCGCGCAGTTGATTCCAATTATCTTTTGCGCGCGCTGGCTTGTCCCGAAATTCATCAGGGCTAATATAAGCTTATTTTGATAGTTGGGGTCTCGTCCCCCAATGGTCTGCCTAACCCTAGGAGGTGAGTTCACTTAGGACAAGATGAAC
>JBEKDF010000047.1:0-18361 GCA_050014495.1 Bathyarchaeia archaeon | reverse complement strand
ATCGAGTGCCTTGAATATCGTTTCAACGTCGCCAAATTTCTCCGCTACATCTAGGATATTCTGCTGGATCTGAGGTGTAAGCCCCCTTTCTGCTAGGTCTTTGTTTAGTTTGATGTTCATTTCTATGGTAGGTACCAGTAGGCCTCGTCTAGCTAGCTCCTCACTCAGATTATACAAGATCGTTATGTCTGCGCCGACTGAACCAAGGTTCTCAACTAACTTGGCACATTTCTCGAAGGAAATCTTCCCAGCTAGTTTTTCCTTAGCATCCTTATAGTTCTCGAGGTCGCTTAGCTCGTTGCCCCTCTCGGCGAAATCCCCTAGTAGGGCAATCACATTATCGTGTTCTAAAGCGTCAGTGATTGGCATGTTTCTTATCCACTTCTTTATCGTAGGCTCCGGTATCTTACCGCTAACCAATACGTGGAGCTCACGGATCGTGAATCCTCGGCCCCTAAGCTCCCTCATCAATGATTGAGCCTGAACCCTCTCTTCCCTAGTTAGCTTCGACGGCTTACACGTCGAGACTAGGTCTCGAATCAGGTCCATCATGGATGAGAGTAAGTTACCCTGGGATCGTTTAACAATTCCGCAAAATAATATGGGATCGAAACTTGGCTATCAATGGCTCAAAGTACCATCAATTAGGTTACTTGGGACCAATTCATCGTAAAAGTGGTGAGTACATGGCTAAGTAAGGACCATAAATGGGTAACTTTAGTACCGAATACAGCCCTTTAGTCAATTCTTCACCATACTATCTTCCCTATGTAATGTGTGTACATCTCGACCTGATGACTCGATTCGATCCCACTTTGATCCCACAATGATCCCTATTTGATCCTGGAACGATCCCTCACTAAGCCTTGACGAATTGATTAGCACTTCCACCTCAAGAAACGATCCCAAGTAAAATCAAACAATTACAAAAACGATCCCTGTATGCACTCAAGCTCTTTGAGGGCGATCGCTAGTCAGAACCCATCAAACTTTTGCATCTCTAACCTAAAGCGCGCACGAACGTCTCCCATTTAACCTCCGTTAATCATGTGGATGACGGATACAACGGCGATGTTGGATTTGCGCGCACGCACCGCATATCTGTACAATCAACGCCATTGTGGGAATGTCCATTCAACAAGTCACTGATTAGACTCAGGTGGAAGTGAGGATAAGATTATTGTGAGAACTTGAGATCGGTAGACACTATGCCGAGCTCAGGATGCAACACACCGTACTCAACCACCCTCCTCACAAGGTACTCCGCCTCAACCATGTGGCGAGAGTTGTCACCCATCCTCCTAAAGCTAAGAATGAAGGGCCCCCACTTCCTCCACCACATCACAATCAGGCCACCCGTAAGCTCAGCAACCAGCTTCACGTCGACGAACCCTTCTCTAACTAGAACGCCCTGCCCCTCCAGCCACATACCCCAAATGCTAAACTTCTTCGATCTCTGCGGATCCTCGATCATAGAGATGTATTCATTGATGTCGTTTATCTTCATGTATAGCGACTCAATGGCTGACTCCTGGAAGCTCTCCGAGTACATCGCCTCGTATATCCCCATGAAGAGCTGCGCCTGTCTGGTGTCGAGCTCCCTCGTCCTGGCGTCCTCGGCTCTCCTGTTGGAGCCTATGTAGCTCCTTACTCCTACGAAGGCGGCGGTCAAGGTCCCCACCACTCCAACTATCTGGGCAGCATAAGCCGCTGATTGAAGGGTAACTAAATCCACCAATCTAGTTCACGGATTAGAGTCAGGTGGAAGTGAGGATAAAGTTATTTAGGATCAATTATTGCAGGTATGAAGTTATTTTATTTATTTACAGGCATAGACTTGCCCTCTTCAATGAAGGAAGAGATGAAAAAGTAATTTCCAAGACCTCTATTAGGCTCCGAGACCCTGATTACTCTGAGCCATGGCTTCAAGCAATCAGAGTTACACTTAGAATAGCCTGCCCGATGTGGGATAGCAAGTATCAAATCCCTGAAAAGGCATTACATAATTTGATCAAAAAGAGGTTTTCATCTTGGAATTGGTTAACAAAAGAGTGTTTATCTCCATCGACATGGAGGGCATTTCCAGTATCGTCGACTGGACTCATGTCGACATGACCCACTTAGAGTACTCCTACTACCGGAAAATGATGGCCGGCGATCTCAACGCCGCCATCGAAGGCGCCTTAGCAGCAGGGGTAAAGGAGGTCGTCGTGAGTGATGCCCACGGAGGAATGAGGAATCTACTACCAGAGGATGTAAACGAGGCCGCGTATCTTGTTAGAGGGAGTCCTAAACCCGACAGCATGATGGAGGGTATAAACGATGGACACTACGACGCCGCGTTCTACGTAGGTTATCACTCGATGAATGGCACTGAGAACGGCATCCTCGCCCACACAATATCAAGCGCCACGGTAGACGCTGTCATAATCAACGGGAGGGAAACGGGAGAATTTGGGATGAATGCTGCACTCGCGGGTTGGTATGGAGTACCCTCGGTCTTTCTAGCCGGGGACGCAGCCGCAGCGGCGGAGGCCGAGAGCTTCGTCCCGGGTATAACAACAGCGACAATCAAGTGGGCGGTCGGCAGATACTCCGCGAAATGCCTCCACCCAAATAAAAGTCGAGCTTTAATTAAACAGAAGGCAAAAGAGGCCCTCGAGGACATCGGGAAGGTCAACGCTTACTGGGTCAACGAACCTGTTGACGTAAAGCTAAGATGGATGACTTCAACGATGGCGGATGTCGTTTGCGTACTCCCCTACATGGATAGGGTCGATGGGAAGACAACACACTGTGCCTTCGAAGACTACCCTAATGCCTTGAGAGGGCTCCGCGCTGCCATCAGTATAGCTGGGACCGCTGAGAGGAGGTAGCACCCCTCATACAACATCCCGCGCATCACTATCCCCACTAATCCTCTTCTCTTTCACACGTTAATTTTATCATCTGTGCCGCTTCAAGATCAGGTAATGGCGAATAGGATAGTCCTGATAGGAGCGGGCAGCGCTGTCTTCGGCTATAACTCAGTCCTTGACGCCGTCAACCTCCCCGGCTTAAGGGGGGCGAACCTAGTTTTGCACGACATCGATGAGAGGCGACTCAGCTCTATGGCTGGGCTAGCCAAGAAGATGAATGAGGAGGTAGGTGCTGGTCTCGAAGTCGAGAAGACAACCGACAGGATGCATCGATGGAGGATAGACTGGGAGGTGCCGTTCAAATATGGTATTAAACAGGTTATCGGTGAGAACGGTGGACCCGGTGGTCTCTTTCACACTATGAGGATGGTGCCTCCCGTTCTCGATGTGTGCCATGACATCGAATTACACTGCCCAGACGCGCTCCTTCTAAACTACACCAACCCGGTCCCCCGTCTCTGCCTCGCCATAAGCAGGTGTACTGAGGTCAAGACTGTTGGGCTCTGTCATGAAGTGGAGCACGAGATGAGACGCCTGGCTCCCGTCATAGGTGTCCCTACCCAGCTACTTGATGCAACCAGCGCTGGACTCAATCACTTCAGCTGGTTCAAGGAGTTGAGGCTAAAGAACGGTGAGAACGCCTATCCGCTCCTCGAGAAGGGGTTTGAGAACGCCAAGGGCTTTCAGCCACTCTGCAGGGCATTATACAAGAAGTTTGGTCTCTACCCGAGTACTGACGACAATCATGTAGGGGAGTATCTTGCCTACGCTTGGGAGGCGTGTCCACCGCTGGACAGAGGCTTCAACTGGATCGATAGGATGGAGATCGAGGGGCAGGAAGCCTGGCTGAGGATAAATAGACTAATCGAGGGAAAGGAGACACTGAAAATCAAGGGCGAACTCTCCGGGGAAGGCGCTATAAGGATCATTGAGGGGGTAATAACAAACTCGGGGCACACTGAGCTACAGGTCAACCTCCCTAATGAGGGGCAGGTACCCAACCTCCTCTCCGATGCAATCGTTGAGACCCCTGCCGTGATTAATAGGGGTGGCGTTCACCCGATCCACGTCGGCGAACTCCCACATGGCCTAGCTGCAATCTGTAACATCCAGATACTTATCCAGAACCTAGTCGTTGAGGCGGCTGCGAAGGGAGACAAGAAGAAAGCAATGCAGGCAATGCTCGCAGATCCAGTCGTGCAGGACAACGTCGCCGCTGAGAAGGCGTTCAACGAGCTATTCGAAGCACATAGGGACCTCCTCCCCCAGTTCGAGGAGAAATCTTGATGCATCTAATCTTCATTGGCGCCCACCCAGACGACGAGACTTATGCTAGCGGGACGATCGCGAGACACGTCGCGGATGGTGGAAAGGCGACTATAGTCGTCGCCACACGTGGCGAGAAGGGTCACTGGAAGATGCCTTCGGAGGATCTAAGCAAACTAAGGACAAGGGAGATGGAGAAGGCGGCTAAGATTCTAGGCGCGAGGTTATTCTGGCTCAAATACGAGGACGCTTCAGTGCCAGACGGGGATGAACTCAGGGAAACACTTGTCGACGTCTACAGGAGACTCAAACCCGACATCGTCATCACTTTTCATCCTCTCGTCTGGCGGGACGACCATAGACACGTAGGCCTCGCAGCCAGCGACGCAACCCTGAAAGCCAGCCTCCCCCTAAACGTAACCAAATACCCATACCATCGGCCTGAACCCGAGGTATACTTCTTTGGGGAGACGATGACACCGATCGAGCCCGACGCCTTCGTAGATGTCACCAACCAAATGGAGATGAAACATAGAGCATTTCTCTGTCATGCGAGCCAGTGGGCGACTTGGGAGATCGATGGACCACCTGATCAAGACCAAGCAGAAAAGGTCTGGGATCGGTTCAGAGAACGCTTCGCAGCCAACGGAACTGAATGCAACGTAGATTACGCTGAGGCCTTCATCAGCAGGGATAGAACCAGAAAAGCACCATGGCTCCTAATACCTAGGATTTAACAAGTCTTTTACTAGTAAGAGCCCGTATCCTTCAGAGGTCACAGATTTGTCGGGAATGGATACGATTGTTCAGCTAAAGGAGGAGGGTGGATCTAGGAAGCCCACTGGCCTCCCTAAGGTAGATTACCACTGCCACATCAGCATAACTGAGTATACCGACCCCGCCCACCCAACGATCATCTCTGTAAGCGTAGAGGAGTTCCTCGCCGACTTAGATGAGGCAGGTATCGACAAGGCAGTTGTTCTTAGCGATATGCGTACGACGCCTAAACAGGTCGCGGCCTTCGTCAAGAAGGCTCCAGACAGGCTCATGGGCTTCGGCTACGTGAACCCCGTCCTCCGCGGTGCCGCGGAGGAGCTGCGGAGACAGAGAGAGGAGCTTGGCCTCTTCGGCTTGAAACTCTACCCATGCACCGACAGCTACAATCCGGATGACCCCAATGCCTTCGAGGTCTACGACGTTGCACAGGAACTTGATATGCCCGTCCTCATCCACCACGCGGGTATGCCCGAGTCACATGACCTCCTCTACCACACGGACCCGGCACAGATAGACGTAGTAGCCAAGAACTTTCCAAAGATGAAAATAATCCTAGCGCACCTCGGATACCCAAGAGTCGACGAGACACTCTACGTCCTCAGAAAGCAGAAGAACGTCTACGCAGACATCAGCTGGCCCTACGGGAACATCAACCACCCAAGCTATCTCTGGCTCCTCTGGAAAGACCTCCTCACAGCGATGAACATGGGAGTCCTCCAAAAGCTGATCTTCGGGACGGACTATCCCGGGATCAGACAGAAGCCATACCTCGACATGTTGATGGCTGTGAATAGATATGCGCCTCACAGGGACATTCAGATCCCTACAGAAAAGCTATGGTCGATGTTAGACGAGAATGTCCACCCCCTCTTGTCCTAGACGAGCCTCATCTTACCATCTAAAGCGTCCTCGACGATGTAGGGGATGAACTGGACAACGTCCTCTGGGAGAATGTGGTATCCCTTCTCGGCGTATACGGCGTCTCCGGCAGCACCGTTTATGAATGCACCAGCGCAGGCTGCCTGCATAGGCTCCACCCCCTGAGCAATATAGCCCGAGGATATCCCTGTGAGAACGTCACCCGTCCCACCTACGGTCATGCCTGGGTTTCCTGTCCAATTATACCTCGTGTGAAAGCCGTCACTAATGATATCAACGGCTCCCTTGAGGAGGATTATGGAGCCTAGGCGCTTCGCCTCTTCCTCAACGATAGCGCCCTTCTCCCTCCAATCACCCTCGGCCTTCCGCCCGGTGAGGACCTCGAACTCCCTACTATGGGGGGTAAAGACAGCGGGAACTTTGAGCTTCCTCCTCTTCTCACCGAATGCCTTGAGTGCATCCGCGTCTACGATGAGTGGCAGCTTCCGAGTCTCCACCTCCTTGATCAGCTGTAGCGCCGCTTTCTTCGTATCATCGTCGAGACCTAAACCAGGCCCGACGGCGACTGCATCTACCTTATCGATGAAGGGCCTCAGTTGCGCGATGTTCATAGGAGTTAGTCTCTTACCCTTCATCTTGACGACTATCATGCTGGGAGAGATAACGGACACGCCATCAGCAGCTGACTCTGGAACCGCTGTGTATACGAGATCAATGCCTGTCGCGTGAGCACCCATGCTAGCTAACGCTGGGGCTCCGTGATATGTTTCGCTTCCTCCGACGACTAGCAGCCGCCCGAACATACCCTTGTGACTCTCTGCCTCACGCCTCTTATTGACGAGCAGAACATCACCAGGCCCTGTAAATAGTTCTGCTTCGAATGGTAACCCGAGCTTTGCTACTATAAGTTTCCCCATCTGCTTAGGTTTGCCCTTGAAGCCGGTCTTTGGCTTGTGGAATGTGACTGTTACGTCTGCTTCTACGCACTCCTCGGGGGCCTCCCCAGTGTCGACGACCAGCCCTGTTGGTGTGTCGATTGAAACTGTATATGCTGATGAGGCGTTAATGGCTTTTATCACTGCTTTGTTTACGGGTGATAAGCCTCCATGATAGGTATAACCGATGAGAGCATCAACAACAGCATGGGCCTCGATGGGCTCGACTTGCGTGGAATCTTCGACTATCTTAAGCTCTAGACTACCCGTCATCAGCTGTGCGACCTCGAAGTTATGTCTTGTTTCCTCGGATCGTATCGTATTCGGGTTACCAACAAGGATGACTTTGACGCGGTACCCGCGGTCTGCCAGGTGGCGCGCCGCGACGAATCCATCTCCGCCATTACCGCCGAGGCCGCAAGCGACTAGGACCAGCCCCCCAGTCTTGACCTTCGCCGCGATAACGTTCGCCACTGCTTCGCCCGCACTCTCCATTAGAAGGAGGTTTGAGACACCGAGGTAGTTCGCGTTATACTCCGCGGCCTGTATCTCCCGCGCCGTCAGGTACTCGTCGAGGATCATGCCACTTCAACTCTCAGGTAGCTTGGGAGGTTTTAAGACTCACGGGTGAACTACAAGGTCAGCGACTGAAGCGACACGGCGAACCTGGAGCGATGGCGTGACGTGCGTCCGGCCAACTATAATGCTCCATACGCATCCAGCGGCCTTAGCAGCCTCGGCGTCCACAGACTGATCACCTATGTAAACTGTGTTCGATGGCTGTATCTTCGCTTTACTACAAGCGGCAAGCAGCAAATCTGGGGCAGGCTTCGGGTTTTCGGCATCCTCCGAACCGACGATAAAGGAGAATAGGTCCAGAATTCCGAGAATACAAAGTAATTCACTAGTTATACGGTTTGAGCCATTTGTCGCTATCCCAAGCGTGAAGCCAGCGACCTTCATACGGCGTAGACTGTCTTCCACTCCTGGATAGAGTTTAGGTGTGTAGTCACGCATCTGGACCTCATCCGCTTCAGCGTAGACGGCTTCAGCGAGTGCCCTCGCCTCGTGCCAGCCACAACCTGTCTTGTAGATCGCGACGGCGGCGATCGCCATGTCCTCCCTCCTCGCAGCCTTCGCTATTGGTCCCGACATATCCAGTGTAAGTTTTACAGGGTCATACCCGCCGAGGGGAGCCCACATCTCTGCTGCTACCCTACCAGCCCTCGCTTCGAGGGCCTTGAAACGGAGGGCAGCCAAGCTTCTGTACCTGTCCTCATCATCAACTAATGTACCATCCACGTCGAAGAGAGCAAACTCAACCACAAGTTCTTCACCGTTGACCTGCAAATGAGGCAACTAGATTACACCCATCCACTACTCAGCTAATCTACTTAACAACTGTAATTTTAAATACCCTCATCCCATAGAGATATCTAGTGATTAAAATGGCAACGGCATTCGTGTTAATAAACGCGGAGATCGGCGCAGAGACCGAGGTGCTGAAGGGCCTCAAGGATATTAAGGAAGTCAAGGAGGCCCACATGGTTTATGGCGTCTACGACATAATCGCTCGTATCGAGACTGATACCATGCAGGAGCTCAAGGACATCATAAGCTGGAAAATCAGGCGCCTTGACAAAGTTCGCAGCACACTAACTATGATAGTTGTTTAGCCTATGTTTGAGCCGGTCTCATTCTCCTACAGTTTAAAGCTCATCTTCAGACCTAAAACCTCATCATTCTCCATTACAAGGCGTTCTTTCCCGAAGTTCCAGCGAGGAAAATGGCTGAGGACATCCATGCCAAGGAGGCTAAAGATCAATTCTTTCGGTAGTGGCACATAATTTGACCCAGGTGGTAAGACGGCAAGGTTTTCCATTGGGAAGGTCACATAGGCACGTTTGTTATCCAAGAGCCCCACCTGAACGGGGAGAACCACTTCCGCATTCTGAATCACCTTGAGGTTCACAGGTCCATTAGCCGTCACTATAGTCTTCGTAACAGTCTGTAGATTTCCATGATCAATACTAAGCCTCTTAACGTCATCGGGGAGGATACAGGAGTTGCTACAGCCAGTATCTACGAGAAATGTAATTTGTAGATTGACGTTGTCCGGTGGGTACCTGATGAAGCCCTCGACACGGGCCTGTTTGAGCTTATCCATACGCCCAATGAGCCTCATTACAATCGTACAGTTATCCCCTAACAACCTTTATAGAGCTTTAATCATCACTCGAAGAGAAACCCGCATGCTACTCCACATCGGAATCGATGACACTGACTCTCCCGAGGGGGGCTGCACGACATATGTAGCTGCTTTACTAGTGGATAGGCTTGAGACTCTGGGTTGCAAATTTGTAGACTACCCGAATCTGCTAAGACTCAACCCCAACGCACCGTGGAAGACCAGAGGAAACGGTGCGATCTGCCTACGCATAGAGGTACCAGAGGGAAGAGAATCCGAAATTAAAAAAGCAGTCATCAGTACAGTGGAGGCAAACGCCGAATTCCAGTGCGATAACACAAACCCAGGCATCGTCTTCCACCTTGGCGAGGTCCCAGCGGAACTGAATACATTCTACTTAGAGGTCGTACAGACTATCGTTCAAATCGAGGAGGCGGAGCGCCTAATTTCTAGATACTCCGCATCAGCCGTAGCGTGGAAGAATAAAAGAGGTCTAATTGGAGCACTTGCTGCAATTGGCGGCGTCCTCGATGGAGATTACACATACGAGTTACTAACCTACAGGATCCCCAGTAAAAGAGGTACGTTAAGGCGGATAGACAGCGACTCAGTGAAGAATATTGAAAAGACTATTCCAGACACCTTTAATAGCTTCGATCCAGAGAAAGGGCAAGTTCTTATCGCACCCCGTGGTCCTGACCCGGTCCTCTATGGAGTTAGAGGAGAGACCCCTAAAGTGGTCCTAGCTGCGAAGAGGGAAATCGTGGTAGGTGAACCAATAGAGAAATGGGTCATCTTTAGAACCAACCAAGGAACTGATGCACACCTCACCCTAGCCTATCAGATATCCGAACTCAAAGCACACTACCCATGTGTTGTCACAGGTATCGTTGAGGATAGACCCAGGATCATAGAAGGTGGCCATGTAATCTTCAGTTTAGAAGATGGCTCGGGGAGAATAGACTGTGCCGCCTACGAACCATCAGGAAGTTTCAGAACCCTCATCACGAATCTTAGGAAAGGCGACGAAATCACGGCTGCAGGTGGAGTAAGAGAAACTAACTTGGGATTAACACTCAACCTCGAAAGGCTTGAAATACTATCACTCTCCCCTGAGATTATACTTGTTAATCCTCGCTGTCCTAAATGCGGAGGACCAACAGAATCGATGGGTAAGGGACAGGGCCTCAGGTGCAAGAGGTGCGGCTTTCGAGGCATCGACATTGTGAGGAATTCCCAAGAAGTAGAGAGGAAGATCAAACGGGGACTATACCTTCCTCCACCGAGGGCAGAGAGGCATCTCACGAAACCTCTAAAGAGGTATGGTAAAGAGAAGGCGGGGATTCCAGGCCACATTGAGATACCTTGGCATGGAATATAGTCAAAATTTTTAATATCTTAGCAATAAAATATAAGACTCTTAAAAATCGGATAATTTATGAAAGTTCACAATTCTTATTCGACAGTTTTTGCCTTTAGAGTGCATATCAGAAATTGATTGATTATACCAGATCAGGCTTTAATTTTCCAAAGTCGTACCCATTGTTATGAAGAAGCCAACATGCCCCAAGTGCGGCTCAGAAGATCTAGAAGACGATATGATTACCATTTACAGTATGTGGGGTGAACTTATAGATACAGAACAAGTGAAAAAGTGCAAAAAGTGTGGAGAAGTGATAAGGGAGGAAACTAAAAGTGAGGACTAGTTTGTCTAAGGACAATTACAATCAGGCTGGTCCCATATCACCGGTAGTCATGGTTACTTGTATCGACTCCACTGGAAAAACGAATATCATCACCCTAGGGATGTTCATGCCAATAA
Source organism: Bathyarchaeia archaeon (assembly GCA_050014495.1). Taxonomy (GTDB): domain Archaea; phylum Thermoproteota; class Bathyarchaeia; order TCS64; family TCS64; genus UBA8941. Next base: position 7,576 of record JBEKDF010000047.1, on the reverse strand, counting down.
GCCATGAACCACCATTGGTCCTAATAGGCGTCTCCCCGAAGCGCTATAGTCACAACCTCATAATGGAGCAAAAAGAGTTCGTTGTAAACTCCCCGGGAATAGGGATTTCGGATAAGGTGCATCTCTGTGGAGTGAAGTCAGGAAGAGACACTGACAAATGGAGAGAAACTGGGCTGACACCCGTCCCAGCACAGAGAGTAAAACCTCCGCTAATCGATGAGTGTTATGGACACATCGAGTGCAAGGTTGTAAATGCAGTTACCTGCGGTGACCACACTTTATTTGTTGGGGAGATATTAGCTGCAAGTATCGATGAAAGATGTTTAAAGGATGGAAAACTAAACCTCTTAAAGGCTAATCCCATAGCCCAGAAGAACTGGGATTACCACACAATCAGCAATTAGCACTCACCATCCTCAAATAATCTGATAACCAGTTTACCCACGATCGTATTGGGCAACCAGATCTTTATCGTCGATGTTTTTGCAGAGGCAAAGTTGGAGGGAAACCAGCTCGCCGTCGTTATCGAGAGGGAGGGATGGTCCGCAGAAATGATGCAGAAGTTCGCAAGGGAGATGAACTTCAGTGAGTCAACGTTCATCACTGACTCCGACCTAGAAAAAAGAATCTTCAAGATACGCATCTTCACATCAGTTGGTGAGCTCCCATTCGCGGGTCATCCGACCCTCGGAACTGCCTATGTCGCCGCGAAAGAGCTATTGAAGAAAGACACCACCGATCTTACTCTAGATATGAAGGCTGGGATGATACCTGTCAGATTCCAGAAAGTCACTAATGGGCAGCCACTTCTATGGATGAAGCAGTTAAACCCCGAGTTTGGAGCAACCCACAGGCCTGAGGATATAGCCCCAATGTTCCACCTAAGTCCCAGTGATATAGACACTCGTTTCCCCATTCAGGAGGTCTCAACCGGTGTCTGGTTCTATATCATACCACTCAAAACTATGGAGGCGTTGAAGAGGATAAAACTCGATGCTGAGAAGTTGAAGGCATATTCAGAAGACAAGAATGCGAAATGGCCCCTTCTCTTTTGTCCAGAAACTGAGGCAAAGGAAAACCAACTGAAGGCACGAATGGTAACTGATTGGACGGAGGACCCAGCGACTGGGAGTGCTAACGGCTGCCTAGCAGGTTACCTTGTGAAGCACAGGTATTATAGATCGCCTAACATCGATATTAGAGTAGAGCAGGGCGCCGAGATAGGTCGCCCGAGTATTCTCTATCTTAGAGCTGAAGAAACGAAAGACGGCATCGATGTAAGGGTCGGGGGCAAAGTTGCAATGTTAGTAAGGGGAGAACTCACTTAGGACAATAAGATCTCAGTTCTTTTCTTTGATGATGATTAATACCAGCCTAAGGTACCCTCACGCTTTGAACGGTTAACTCCCCACCAGAATACCTTGTATCCGAGAGGCAGAATTACGATCGCAAAGAGAGTTCCCTTAGCGAACTCCAGCAAGACAACTGGATCTGTTAATGAGGGATTCGTGAGCATAGCTACCCTCCAGAGGTGATAAACCCAAGTTTGGGGTAGGAACCAAGATATTGTTGAGGCCCCAGGGAAGAGGATTGTGTCGAGATAGATTACAGGAAATGCCACACCAGCGAACAGGCTCTGCATGACATTCAAAGCCCATGTTATTGGGTCCATCGACTTCGTAAGAATTCTTAGCCCAGTAGAGATCATGGCAAGCCCCATCATTATCGCAGCTGAGATTATGAAGGCCAGAACAACTGCGATAATATTAGCATTTATTGATGCATGGAAAAAAGAGATTCCGAAGATCAAATAAGGGATGAAGCTGATAATTGAGAATATGTACGTCCACATTATGTTACCTAACACAAAGATCGTTGTGCTGACACCCGTCATTAGTATGGTTTCAAGGGTCCATGGGTTTAGCTGATTTTGTATTCCCTGCATCAAAGGAAGTATGAGGTTGCTCACTGCGACTCCTACCAGCAGGAACGAGATATAGTCACTGCCATACATCTCCTGAACAGGTTTCTGGACATATGCAGCGCCGACGCCCCAGGCAAAGACGGCGATGAATATGCCCATGACCTGTGTCGCTGCAGCAGTGCGGTAAGTTGCCCAGCTGAAGAAATCTCTCTGGGTAAAGGCAATTATCTGTTTCAATGCTATTGGTATTTCCATCTGTTTAGAATCCCCCCGCCATTCTTCTCGGTCCTCGATGTTCTTCTTGCCCTGTGATCATATTGAAGGCGTCCTCGAGGGTTGGCTCCTCGGTATTCACAGATTGGATCCGAAAGCCACTCCCGCTGAGAAGTCTGAGCACGTCAGTTAGATCCATCTCTTTTTCAACTCTCATAGAGAGAGTTTGAAGTCCTCCAGTGTTGAACTCTGGAGAGACGCTGTGCACTCCTTGAATTGCCTCCAAGTCCCCGATTAGCTTCTCAGGTAGTGATTCCGGATTGGTCCCTGATATGGCTACTTTAAGCATCCTATCCTCAATTACAAGGTGTCTGACATTATCTGGTGTATCCGAGGCTATTACCTTACCACGCTCCATTATCGCGATCCTGTCACAAAGCTCTTGAGCTTCTTGGAGGTTATGAGTGCTGAGGAGCACTGTCTTTCCCTCCTCCTTTGCGAGTCTGTCAATTATCATTCTCCGAAACTCCCCTGCTGAGGCTGGATCAAGCCCTGATGTGGGCTCGTCGAAAACGATTATCGGTGTATCCCGTAGCAGCGCTCTACATAGTAGCAGTCTCCGCTGCATCCCCGTTGAGTAGCGTTGAATCCCATCGTCGGCTCTAGCCGTGAGACCTGTGAAATCTAGTAGGTAATTAACTCGCTCCCTCGCATCAGAGTCACTGAGGCCATAGAGGAGAGCATAGAACTCGAGGTTCTGCTTACCGGTAAGGCGCCAATTAAATCCTCTGCTCTCGGGGAGGACAGCCTGGAGATTTTTCAGCACCTCGCCAACCTCCTTCCGAGGATCATGGCCATTAACGTAGACCTCACCCTCATCGTAAAGGACTAGGGTACATAGAATTTTGATTAGCGTCGTTTTCCCTGCGCCATTTGGTCCAAGAATACCGAATATTTCTCTCTCCCTTATTCTGAGGTTGATCCCCCTCAACGCCTCGATGAACGGGCCACGAGAACCCTTCACTGCATCGATAATAGCACCGAATGATCCAACATTACCACGGGCAGCAGGTCCTCGAGGCATTCCAGCAGTCGAAAGCCGTGAACTCGTAGGGTACCGCTTTATGAGGTTAACAGTCTCTATTGCATACTCCACATCGATCAGACTTCTAAAGTGATTTTAACGAACTAGGAACGCCTTTACATAGGTAAAACCTTACCTAATTTAATTCAATGCAAACAGCCGATGAATACACTATTCGCCAATTATTCGCCTACTCTGACCCGAGCTCAGTCAAATTAACGAATAAATAACCTTCAAACTCACTCTGAATAAGTTTCGCAAGCCCTTATATGATTACCCCAAATCTTCTAAACGTTGCATTACTCTTGCTAGGCTGAGAAGTTTAAATACCCCCCACTCAAACGATTAGCAGACAAGGGGCTGCAAATATGTCACGTGGAAGGGAGTACGACGAAGCAATCACGATATTCTCCCCAGAGGGACGCATATATCAGGTTGAGTATGCCCTCGAGTTGGTTAAGCGTGGAGCACCAGTCTCAGGCGTCCTCACAAAGGAGGGTGTGGCCCTCGCAGCCGTCGAGATACTCCAGAACAGTCTAGAGGACAGACGATTTAGTAAGAAGCTCTTCGAGTTTGATACCCATGTAGGGGCTGTGATTGCAGGTAACAGTCCGGACGCTAGAGTCCTCGTACGAGAGGCACGTTACGCCTGCCAGGGAAACAGAATGACCTACGATGAGCCCATCGGAATCGAGAGTCTAGTGAGCAGCATCGGTGACATTCTTCAACAATACACACAGAATGCAGGCGTTCGCCCATTCGGTGTCAGCATGATAGTGGCTGGAGTTGATGCGAGCGGACCACGCCTCATAACTACAGACCCTAGCGGAAGCTACCGAGGCTACAAAGCTGCGGCCCTCGGTATGAACAGTGAAAAAGCTCGAGAAGTACTAGAGAAGAAATACAAAGACGATATCACCCTCGAAGAGGCAATAACACTCGCAATAGAGGCCATTAAAGCGGCTTACACGAACGACCTCAAACCTGAGAACGTAAATGCAGCAGTCATACCGATCGACACCAAGAACTTCAGGAAACTCACCGAAGAAGAGATTAAGAAGCACTTCTAGATCCTCGTCAATTTTAAGTTGGCAAACAATCTCTTTGTTAAGGGATAACCGTTAAACCAACGCCTTCCACTTTGATGATCAATGGAGACACGGTACAAGGTGAGGGCAGACAATGAGACAGTCCGCTGCATAATCTGCCCTAGGATGTGTACACTAAAACCTGGTCAGAGAGGCTTCTGCGGGACCAAGGAGAACCAGGGAGGAAAATTAATTAATCTTACATATGGGCTCCTGAGTGCGATCGCCGTTGACCCTATCGAGAAAAAACCCCTCACTCATTTTTATCCCGGGAGTCTAAGTCTCAGTATAAGCAGCGTAGGTTGCAGCTTCACATGTCCATGGTGTCAAAATTGGCACCTCTCCACCGCTAAGCCTGGGAGCGAGCTGAAAAAAGTTCCCCCAGACTACGTGGTCGATATGGCCCATCGCCAAGATTGCACGAGTATCAGCTACACGTACAATGAACCATTGATCAACCTAGACTATGTCGAGGATACGGCGAGGATCGCGAAGAAGGAGGGGATTAAGAACGTCCTCGTGACTAACGGCTACGTGAGCCTGGAGGCACTTGACAGAGTCGTTGACGTAATCGACGCCGCGAATGTGGATTGGAAAGGATTCACAGAAGAATTCTACAGAAAGTATTGCTCTGCTGATCTACAGAGTGTACTCGATGCAACGATAGAGATGCATAAGAAAGGGGCGCACGTCGAGATAACCTTTCTAATAATTCCCGAGACGAACGACAGCGAAGATGAGGCAAGGAGGATGTCGAGATACCTCGTCGACAATCTGGGACCCGATATCCCCCTACATCTAAGCAAGTTCTATCCTCAATACAAATTCAGCCACATACCTCCGACACCAGTAGAGACTCTTCTAAGGGCTAGAGAAGCCGCTAAGGAAGAGGGCGTCCACTATGTATACGTTGGAAACGTTCCCGGTGAGGGTTACGAGGATACAGTCTGCCCAAGGTGCGGAGAGACTGTCGTCGCCAGAGTTGGCTACGAGATAACTAAGTGGCGCCTCGATGAAACAAACCACTGTAAACACTGTGGTGAAAAGATCCCAATCATAGGACATCGTGAGGAGCACATCTAACTCTTATAACTCACTTAGTCCATCAATCAACCAACATTCAGTGATGGATATGAGTGCAAAGAGAACTACAGTCATCTTCGAAAAGGGTGGAGAAGAGCACACTGAGGAGACGCTAAAAATCGCCTTACTCGGGGCGAAAGAGAGGAGCATAGATACAGTCCTCATTTCTACCTCCACGGGTGGGACGGGGATCAAAGCCATTGAGGTTTTCAAAGGGAGTGGCATCAAACTCGTGTTCGTTAGACACCAAACGGGTTATCCTTCCAAAGGAAAGCAGATGATGCCCACCAATGTCTTAGAGAAGCTGCAGAAAGCTGGTAGGGTTGTCACCTGTACGGACGTACTAACAGGAGGAGTCGAGGTTGGAGTGGGGAGACAGAGACCAGACAATGAGCAATCGTTGGATGCTGGTCTCCCATTTATAGTACCTCCGGTCAATGTGATTGTTGCTAACACTCTCCGCCTATTCAGCCAAGGGACTAAGGTTTGCGCAGAGATAGTGATGATGGCTGCGGACTGCGACGCAGTGGGCATCGATAAGCCTGTAATCACTGTTGCAGGGAGCCATGCGGGGGCGGATACTGTCATGGTGATCACTCCTGCGGCATCAAACAGAATTAGGGACCTTAAACTACACGAGTTCTTGGCAAAACCCATGTAGGATACGTGTGCTAACTCTTAAGATTCATCGATCGATTTAGCCTCGACGAAGCTTGAGGAGCTCTTTAATCGGCTTCGTGTTTACAACGTCATTGGCGGTGAGCCACCCACGCCGCGCCACCGATACTCCAAGAGGTAGGAACTCCATCTGATTCAGGGCATGAGCGTCTGTACCGATACTCATTAAAACCCCCGCCTCCATAGCTTTTCTACTCGACACGTCATCAAGGTCGAGTCGCTCCGGGTAAGCGTTTATTTCCATTGAGACTCGCTGTTTAGCTGCCTCCTCCAGAACTCGGTCAAAGTTGATGCTGTATGGCTTCCTCTTCTGGATGATTCTCCCTGTGGGGTGTCCAATAGTGGAAACATATTCATTATGCACCGCTGATATCAAGCGATTCGTCATCGTCTCCTCATCTTTCTTGAAGCCACTATGAATACTGGCGACGACGAAGTCAAGGTCTCGCAGGCTCGAATTCGGGAGATCCAGGGAGCCATCTGACTTTATGTCACACTCTATTCCCTTGAGCAATGTGATGCCCTTGGCTTCCTTGTTAATGGCATCAATCTCTTTCCCCTGATCCCTAAGTCGTTCCTCATCTAAGCCATTGGCGATGCCTAAACTCTTCGAATGATCCGTGATCGCAACGTATTCTAGACCGAGGCTCAACGCCTTCTCAGCTACTTCCCCTAAAGTCATTGTACCCTCACTCCACTTGCTGTGACAGTGTAAGTCCCCCTTCATGTCCCTAAGCTCGATAAGTTTCGGAAGCATATGGTTCATAGCTGCCTTTATCTCCCCCCTATTCTCCCGTAGTTCGGGTGGTATCCAGCTCATCCCCAGCTTGGCGTAAATTTCCTCCTCATTCTCTGAAGCGACAATAGTATCGCCATCTCTTCGAAATAGGCCATACTCGTTAAGCTTATAGCCAAGTTTGACGCCTATGGTTCGTAACTTGACATTATGATCTTTCGAGCCTGTGAAGTATTGGAGGGCTGCGCCATAGGCTTCTGGTGAGATGACGCGGCAGTCAACCTGCAGGTGGCCCTTCAGGAAGACGGTACTCTTCGTAGCTCCGTGGCTAACCACTCGTTCAACGGGGGGCATCTCTATGAAGCGTTGAGACGCTACATCGGGGTCATTCGAAGCGACCAATAAGTCGAGGTCACCTATCGTCTCCCTTTTTCGGCGGAAGGACCCAGCAACCTCAGCTTTCAAGACAGCGGGGGACTCCTTCATCCAAGCGAGCATATCGTCGACGACCGGCAGCACAGCACCGAGTAGGAATCGCGTCTGCTTGTTCCTATAATCTCCTATGCCTTGGAGGATGTTCTGCTCCTTCTTTTCGCCGAATCCCTTTAGCTCTCGAACTCTTCCCTCCTTCGCTGCTTTCTCAAGATCATCGATTGATCCAATTTTAAGCTCTTCAATTAGTCTCATCGCGTTCTTTGGACCAATTCCTTCAATCTCCATAAGTTGTTGTACCCCCGGCGGTAGAGATTCACGGAGTTCATCGAGGACCT
>JBEKDF010000046.1:0-18973 GCA_050014495.1 Bathyarchaeia archaeon | reverse complement strand
GGGTGGTTGGGGTGGTTTGGGGCGTTTTTTTGGTTGGTTTGGGTGTGTTTCGGTGTCTGTTTTTGGTTGGTTAGGTTTGATTTTTGGGTTCTTGGGGGTGTTGTTGGTCTGTTTATACGCTTCGATTGTTGGCTTTGTTGGGTGAACAATTAAAATCAGAGGTTACTACGAATGCTCTAACCTTCAGTTCTTCAAAAATTAAAGTTCAGTGTGCCTCAAAAAGATCGTAAGTTTGTTTTTATAAAAAGAGAGAATTTCCTTTTAGTTCCTTTAGTACCTTTAGTTCCTCTAATTAAAATAGTATTCTGCATAAGGTGTGTACCTGTTCTCAACATGCATGTTCTTTAGCTTTCTGCCTAAAGAGGCGGGGTTAATGTTGACAAGGTTATACTCTTCCACAAGTTTTCGGTTTATCTCCGAACCGCGAACCCAACCAGCTTTCTTTTCCCTGTATTCTCTAACAATGTTTTCGAGTGCATCCCCAAGGGTTAGTGTTGTTGGTAACCTGCCCTCTAGTGCATTGAGAGTGAATTCAAGATTGGCGCCGGTCTTGGAGTCTTGAGCCAACATTATTTCAAGCACTCTTTCAGAGTATTGGATCGCTTTGCGTGGATTTCCATTGGCTTGGTTTACAATATAGGTTAGGGTTTCCTCACAAAAGAGATTTGGATATTCTTTGCTGTTATCCCTCACGGTTTCGATCCTACTAAGCAAGACCTGTTTAAGTTCGCCCTGAGTCATTCGTTTTAGCTCTTGGAATTGCCATCTAGTGAAATATTCAGACTTGCGCATTTTTTCGTACTGTTCCCTTGTTATCATTATGATTAAGTTCTTGTTGATTCGCAGTTCGGCAATCAGGGCTGTGAAATATTCAATATTATTGTGCTTGATAAGATCGTCTGGGGCATCAAGGAATAGGGTTCCTTTTATTTCGTATAAGTCTGCAATCTTAACAATTAGCCACCTAAAAAGTGGGCAATTAATATCCTTTGGGAAATTATATAATGGCAAATATAGAAAGTCCATTGTATGATTATTATCTGTCTCAGTTAACGCACACTTTGGCTTATGTGGACAAGCAGGGTGAGAACATACCATGGGGAAAGAACTTACAGGAATTCCCTTTTCATCACGTTGAACAAATATTGGGTTTGAAAGATAGTTGTTTCTTTCCATACTATGCCTAATTGATTCGTTGGCTTCTTTTTTAGAAACGAAGTTGAAGTCAATCCCTTTTAAAAATTCTTGCCAAAGGTTTTGATAGAATTGGATAAAGGTCTTGGGCGCGATCACTGTGTAGATGGGCTTTCCTTTCTTTGTTAAGTCCTCTTTGAGCAATTCACCAATGGTAGACTTTCCTAGGCCTCTTTCACCTAGAAAGAGTGTGTCCGCACCTGTTACAGTCTTGATTAATACCTCCATGTAAGCACTGGTTGGAATTGGTTTGAAAGAAAAGCCGAGTTCTGCCTCTAATTCTGTTCTTTCACTGCCTTGATCTGATAGTCTGAAGGGGCTTTGGTATAGACCAAATGCAGGATAGAACATATCTTCTTGTTGTTTTATCTTTGGCTCTGGTGCTGGTTGAATCTCTTTCACTGGTTTGGCTTGTGGTGCTGGTGTTACCTGTTGGGCTTGAAAGAATTTCATTGCCTCAAGGTAACCACATACAGACATTTCTTTTTGAATATCCAATTCGTTTAAGTTCTGTTGCCATTCTGCAATGTCTTTTGATTCAGGTATAATTGTAATTAAGTCTGGTTCTGGTGGTGTTCCCTTTGGATTTTTTTCATATCTTTGTGTGATGGTCAATAACTTATCCCCCGATAGAGGGCTGTTCTTTTGTCTACCTCTTTTTTCAGCTTTGCCTGTAGTATCTGCCATTCTAAGAAACTGAGTGTGGTTTTCTTAGTCTCTGGTATCAAATCCTTGAGTTGTTTTTGTTTTGGGTCTTGGCTCATTTTCTCACCTAACCCAAGTTATACATTTTCTTTCTTTTTTCAACCTCATAACGTGTTTCCATTATGAGTTGGCTTATCATATCCTGATCCAGAGTATCCACCCAATTGTGAACATCAAGCTTAATCTGTTCATCTGTTTTCTCTGGGTATTCCATTTTCAATGTTGCATACAGTGTGAAAATGTCACAGGGTAACTTCTTAGAAAATAGCTGATTTATCTCACGCCATTTCTTTAGTGGTAAACTCATTTAACTCTCCTCTTTGCTTCTTTCTTGCGTTTGAATTCGAGATATTGTGCATACTTTGTTGAGTATGTATTTAAAATCGGTTTTGTACATGAAGTACAATTCACTTTTACCCTATCACTCTTGGTTACCCACTCATTTTTACAGCGTGGGCATTTCAATAACTTTTTAATGGTTGTTGTTTCCATAGGTTGTCTCAGTAATAGTACAACAACCATTTAAGAATGTTACGTTTCGATTATTATCCATTATCATACTTATTAATAATGATATGAGCTATAAAATATGTAAATGTTATGATAATAAGGTGGTGTGATGTATTAGTTCAACACCACCCGATCTTTATGTCCTTATGTAGCAAGCAGTTACCGTGCTATTTGCGAATAATAATGATTTAGAGATTCTATAAAGGATACTAGGTTGAGATTTAAATAATTTGTTTAGTTGTTTTATCCACCAGCTTGGGTCTGGTTCTCGTCACCAAATAGTTCTTTCCGCGCCTGTTCCCTGTCTCTTTCTTCGTTAGCCTGTCTTAGTCTCTTTATTTCCTCTTCCATTTCTCCCATTTTCAGGTTGTACGCTTTGATCTGTTCGTTAATAAGCTGGTTCTGATTCTCTGTCTGTTCTTGTAGGCTTTCCAGTTGGCTCTTGAGTTCTGGGTTACCCTGTTCCTCAATCACTAAGGCAGAATATACAGGTCTGTACACGTTTAGCATTTCCTCACAGTCGTGCTTAGAGTAGTGCTTGGTTGAATCGCCAATCTGTTTTCCTTGGATTTTTAGGATAAGATTCTTGTTCATGCTGGTCGTTTCCAAGGCAGACTCAAAGTAGTATCGAAGCGCGTTTGAGCTAAGCTCGCCCTTGAAGCCCAACTTATTGATCTGGTTGTTTATGATCCTGTCGAGAGAATCGGCGTTAAGCTGGTTTCCCTTCAGGGTTAGTTTCTTGAGGTGGCAGAAAATGAAGTCTGTGTCCAATAGTGGTCTGCCTAATTCTTTCTCAAGTTCTGGAAGCCACAACTTGAGATATTTGGAAGTCTCGAAGCCAAAGCAGACCAGTGCGGTTTTGTCGGTCTTTTCAATGTCTAACAGTATGAAAGATCCGAAGCCATCATCTGAGAAAACGCCTTCCTTAACGTCTTTGTATCTTATCTGGGTAAGATCAGATACGCGCAAACCAGAATCCTTCTGGAAGCAAATCAGGGACCTTAGCTTGTCGTTTGGACAAACGTGCAATAGTTTCTGAATCTCAATCTTGGTAAATTTCCTGTGCTTGGTTGGCACAATCTTTGTTAGAGTGTTAATCTGGTCGCTTCTATCAATGCTTATCTTAATGTGGTTCACTGAGTAGAATTTCAGGATTGATTTTTTAATCCACTTCCCCTTTCCATATCCGTACTTCGCACCGTTTTTCTTCACTGTGTCGGTTAGTATGTGGTCGATATATTCCCCAACTTTGTCGGTTAGAGTTGGCTGGTTCTTCTCGCCAAGTTCTAAAAGTTCGTTGAAGTCAAGACCGATCCAGCTTGCGAAGTCCTTAACTTCCTTTGCGTAAGATCCTTGGGTTTTCTGATTCTTCATGCTACCTATGAATTTCTCGAAAGGATCTTGGGTTTCGTGCTGTCTTATCAGGGCTTCCACTTTGCTTGTCATTGTTGAAATAGAGTCTGAGAAGTCTATTTAACTATTTGGAAAACGACATACTTTGTATGCTTCCATGAAGTCACTGTCGTAGCTGAAACCAAACTGCTTAATCCTCTCTATGGTGCGGTCGCTAATAAGCCAGTATGGGGCACGGAAACCCTCAGGCTTCACCCCGAACTTCTTTAGTGTGGCGAGACTCTTCTCGAAGACGCTCTCCTCGAGCTCCCAGCTCATCTCAGCTAGACGCTCGTGAGTGTAGCCATGGGCACCTATCTCGTGGCCGTGCTCGATTAGACTCTTGACAGAATCTGGGTACTTGTCGGCTGTCCATCCAGGGACGAAGAATGTCGCCTTGAGTTCGTGGCGGTCAAGCATCTCGAGGATGCGTGGAATCGCAACGTTTGGGGCGAATCGCCCTCTACTCTGGTTGACTATGTCTAGAGGAGTTCGCCAGATCGTGGCGCTATCCGAGTCGTAGTCGAAGCTGAGGTTGACACAACACTTGTATCCTTTTGGCCAGAAGCCCATTTAATTCACCGCAGAAGAAGAAGGCCGGTTGCCTGTATAAGAGATACGTTTGGATTCAAATAATGGTGCATAAGAGTGGAAGGAGGCGATGCTTACTCATTTATTATAAAATCTAATCGAATAATGGATCTTTTTTTATATATTTCTATTAAAAATGATGAACCATTGATTTAAACTAGTTAATTAAAATAAATATTTCGATAATATTTTAATTTATATATGTTAATATTTAATTGTTTTTTACATAATCTTATTAAGCTGGTATGCTTTATTATTATTTGATGTTTTCAAAAATTATGGATCGAGTAGGAGTAGGGCATAAAAATTTCAACTGCGCCACTTGTCACGAGTCGTTCTCAACGAGAGTAAACCTCGAAGAGCACAAGGCAACTTCCCACCCTGGAACTGAACGTGCTTCCTGGGAACAGATTATAAAACAGTAAGATTATACCCCCCTCAAGAAATAACTGTACAGTTTTTTTTACTATTATCCTCAAGCAACTTCCACAGTTGCACCATAGATCGAGGCTATACGTTGTGCTACCTGTTTAATCGTCATTGTCTCACCCTTCATTAGTATAGTTCCGGTGCCCTCCTCGATGTAGCTAAGCAGGTTACGGGCGCATTGATTCACCTCTATTAGAGTTACAGGAGTGTCCTCGGGGGGGTGGATTCGAACGACCCCATTAATCTTAGCCGCTTTATTTAGACGGGGAAAGAGGCGACTGTCGTTAGGGTCTCTTCCCTCGAGGTCGTAGATATTTGGGAGTCTGACAATGAACGTGTTCGGGATCGCCTCGACTAGTTTCTCTGCCTCCCTCTTCGAAGCCGCGTATGGAGACTGGAGTTGACCACAGCAGGAACAGCAGAAACTGTCAGCGGCTAGCTGTGTACTAGTGAATATGAGACGCTTTCCGTGTCTGTTAGATGCGTCGGCGACATTGGCGGTTCCTTTGACTATATTGTCCCAGTATTTCCAAGGGTTTCGAATGCTATCCTGAACAATGCAGGGGGAGGCTAAGTGGTAGACCACTTCAGAGGCTGCGACGGCCTTGTCAACCCTTTTGGCGTCTCTTACATCGTCTCTCGGATCAGAAACGATGTCAAAGCGGACTGCATAGTGCCCCGCCACCTTTAAGACCTTCATCAACTCGGAGCCAATGTATCCGTTTCCGCCTGTTACTAGGACCTTCATCCCGTAAGGCTACCATGATGTGGCTTATGTCATTTACTTGGATGAGGTTTTTTCACGAATGTGTTATGATATCTTTGATCCATTAGGAACTTCTCGTTCTGTTGTGAGTAGGGAAAGTTTGCCATCTTTTTCGGCGGTTAGAAGCATACCATTGCTATCACTTCCGAATATTTTCGCGGGTTTGAGATTACAGATGACACAAATCACTTTGTCCTTGATTTCCTCGGGTTTGTAATACTCCACTAAGCCAGTGACTATCTGACGAGTGTGGTCCCCCATATCAACCTGGAGCTTGTAGAGCTTATCGCTTCCAGTTATCTGCTCGATCCCCTTGACGGTCCCAGTGCGGATATCTAGGCGTTTAAACTCACGAATGCTTACTATCTCTGATTCTGACATGGCTCAGGATTTGATGAATCCACTTTTAAGCCTTGACTGAGGAAACGACGTAGAGGTAGACATTTGCATCAGGATGTTTCTTTATTGGCTCCCACCCATCGAACTGGAATGAGTAAGAGACCACTCGAGACCCTGGCGCCAACTCGGCTTCGAATTTCTCTCTCAACCTATTGTTTATAGTCTCACCTTGGTAAACAGTTACAACGGTCGCCTCAGAAACACTAGTCTTAAAGAAATCACCCCAGATCACACGTAGCCGGTTACGGTTGAAGTTCCTGCGTATCCTAAGTCTCGACCAAATAACCCTTATTGGGTCAGCCTCTACCCCGACCGCGTTTGCGCCTCGTTCTGCGGCTCCAATAATTATCCGGCCGTCACCTGAGCCAAGATCGTAGAGGACATCACCTTTCCCCACGTAAGCGAGGGAGAGCATCTTCTCAACGACATTATAAGGCGTTGGGAGGAAGATAGCGCCTATGAAGATAGGCCAGACGAGCCAGATCAGGAAACCAAGTACGAGGAAGTAGGCGACAGTAAGAAGAATAGAGAAGTCCATCCGTAACAAGTTGAGCCTTGGGTAGTTAACGATTCCCAGGGTTCCTACCCAAGATATCGGGCAGCTATCAATGCGTATATCTTGCTTACCGGAGGCAACCACTCGAGCTTAACGTACTCGTTACATTGGTGCGAGTTTCCGGGCTTAGGGCCGAGGTGAATGCGAGGTAAGCAGCCCACTCCTACGATTGTATTAGCATCAGTGATGCTCTTGTGGTAACAATACTCAAGTGCGACTACGAATGTCTCCCTGTATGCCTTGTTAAAGATCTTGATAAAGCACGCGCATTGTCCTTACAAGCGGTAAATAAATGGTCAGTTGTTGAGGAATGAATCAGCTATTTTGACGTACATTCTACTGACCTTTGGAAGCCATGTGACGTCAACGTACTCGTTCTTCTCATGGGTACCTCCTCCCTTCTTTGGATCTGAGGCCCCTCGAGCCGGTCCTAGGTGGAGACAGGGTATCTTTCCGACGCCTGCGAAGGTGTTAGCATCGGTGACTCCGTAGGCATATTGGTAGACTGGGGGCTTCCCCATGATCTCCCTATAGATAGGGTCAAAGGCCTTAATGATTGGGTCATCTCTCGACATGACATATGCCTCGTATTTTGGAGGCTTGATTTTGACCTCAACGGTGCTCTTCAGGTTAAGGCTCACCACGAGGTGCTCCATATCTGCGACCGAAGTAGCGGCGGTCTCACCGGGGACGAGCAAGCGATTTACCTCGAACCTCGCCGAGGCGGGGATGACTACGCTGTAGATCAGATACCCCCCCTCAAACTTCAGCGTCGAGTAGTTGCCTTTATGGAAGTCGGGATGGTCGAGGAAGCTCAGCTTATCGAGATTTGCTACTATTTTTGCAGCATCCTCAACGGCGTTAACACCAAGGTGAGGGCGGAAAGCATGGGCAGCTTTCCCGTAGACATGAACATCGTATAGTAACTTACCCGTGATTCCTAAAGGCATAGGCTTCGATTCGTCGCAGGGGTAGGGCTCTGCGAGGATTATTGCGTCAACATTAGCAAAGTCAGTCTTCAGCATCGACTTAGCACCCTCCCCCATAGCCTCCTCGTCGACTACACCGCTGATGCTCAGTTCTCCCCTGAATCTATGCCCCGATTCCTGAATCGCCTTAAACATAGTGAGAATCGATGCTAAGCCCGCCTTCATATCACAGCTACCCAACCCAATGAGTTCGTTTCCCCTCTTTACGGGTTTGAAGGGATCTGTTTCCCAACCTTCCACTATAGGAACAGTGTCGAGGTGACCGTTGTAATTTAGCCTCTTCCCTGGTAGGTCTCCCTTGAGGCGTGCGTAAACATTCGGCCTCCCGGGCTCCACAACCTGAGTTTCGGTTTTAAGGCCTAGACTCTCCAGCTCGGCCCTGATGTACTCGGCTAACTCCCCCTCCTTACCAACGATCGAGTTGATCCTAATCATATCCTCAAGCTTACGGATGGTGTAGGAGTCATCAATGCACTTCACAGCGTCTTCGATCATAATAATCTAAAAGGGATAACTTACAATATCGGTATAACGTCTTCGAAACTTAATGCGAACTACCCCTACAAAAAAGATGGCTTCTTGATTAATCAAGTAAGAGAAAGAGTGCTAAATATCATATACTGGGTCAAACTGATTTCTGGGAGATCCAACTTGAAGCTGGTCACTTTCAGGGTCCATACTGAGTGCAGGCTCGGTGCTTTGATTAAAGAAGGAATCGTCGACCTCAATTCAGCGTATAAAGTCTACCTGAAGGAGAGGGGAGAATTGTTCCCGAATCACCTAGCATCAGGCCTCATACCACCCGACATGAGGGGATTCTTAGAGGGAGGGGAGAAGTCGAAGAAGGAGGCTGAGAGAGTCCTCAAGTGGGTGATAAAAAAGAAAAACCTTGTCGGCATTGACGGGGAGAAACTCATCCTTGGGGAGGAAGCTCGCATCCAGGCTCCCATCTCTTACCCAGGGAAGATCTATTGCACAGCCGTCAATTACTACGACCACGCCACCGAACGATTGGCAAAAGAACCAGAGATTCGTAAGAAGGAGATAGCCCGCCTTAAAAACCTCAATCTGAAGGTCGCTGACTGTTTCCAGAAGCAGCCTAGTCTCATTATTGGCACAGGCGTACCTATTATCAAGCCAAAGGTATCTCAGCAGCTCGACTACGAAAATGAGCTCGCCATAGTCATCGGTAAAAAGTGCAAGGATGTCAAGCCTGAAGATGCTTACAGCTGCATCGCAGGCTACACCATCCTTATAGACATGAGCTTCCGAGATCAGGGTTTCCCTCAGGATGTTGACTTCCGCCTCTACAAGGGTGACATAAACTGGACAAAGGGTAAAGGGATGGATAACGCTGCCCCTATGGGTCCCTGCATAGTAACAGCAGACGAGATACCTGATCCCTACAAAGTGCCACTCAAACTATTGACGCGCGTCAACAACAAGACACGCCAGAATGGCACCGTCGAGGATATGATAATCAAGATCCCTGACCTCGTCAGCTACCTGAGTAGGGGAACAACTCTCAACCCTGGAGATATCATAGCCACCGGCACGTGCGCCGGAGTCGCTACGAGCTGGGGACCCGAGGGCTACCTCAATATAGGAGACGTACTGGAGTGTGAGATCCAACCAATAGGGGTTATGAAACACACAGTCGTCGAGGATAAGGGGCCAATCTAAAATCTTCACATTAACCGCTAGACGTTTCTCTCTAAAATTGACGATCAGTTGAGGTATATGCCCTTAACGATGTAGTCGGAGGCATCGAATTTGAATCCGTGGCGTGCGAGTTCCTTACCGATCTTAGTGGTTGTCACCTCGTAGAAGCAGCTCAGCTGTGGAATACCCCTTTCCTCCGCCTTCCAATTGGCGAACCGCAAGCAATCTTCTGCATCCCCGTCCCAGACTCCTATGTGGAGAGTACTCTTGGGCATGAAGCGGGCACCCAGCGTCACGATGCTCCTAGTCTCCGAGTCTCTATAAACCATCCCTCGTTTCGCCATATCCTCACAGAGGTCTGGGGTTAGCTTGTAGAATGTGCGATTCATCACGAGCCAGCCCATCCATTCATCCGCCAGTGGCATGAGTAGTTCAGTTGCTTCCCTTGGGTCTGGAACTGGCACGAATCCTCCCTTTTCCCTTGTGTCAGCGTGAACAGGGAGGGTCGCCCCCTTGAAGGTCCCCTGAAGGGTTAGCCCATATCGCTCTGCGAGGCTGCTACTCACCACATTGGTGA
Organism: Bathyarchaeia archaeon; assembly: GCA_050014495.1. GTDB lineage: Archaea > Thermoproteota > Bathyarchaeia > TCS64 > TCS64 > UBA8941. Next base: position 9,203 of record JBEKDF010000046.1, on the reverse strand, counting down.
TGCCTGTGTACATCCTCATGGCCTTCACCCCTTGAACACTTGCGAGCTCGAGCCAATGCTCGTAAAGGTGCTTACCAAGCCCCAGTCCCTGCCGCTCAGGGATGACTCGAAGGGTTTCAAGCCACGCTGAGCCATCTGGTACTATCGTGTATTTCCCACAGGCGACGAGTTCCCCGTCGAATTCCTCGACGCTAAACTCACCAACCCTATCATCGACGAACATATCAAAGACATAAGGCAAATACCTGAGATCCGGCGTCGACTTCAACTCAACCAAGAGGATCTTTTCCCTGTCCTCCGGTTTGACTTTACGTAATAAAATGTTCATGCAGCCACCAGTTGAGATGAGTCGATACGATAACATGGGTGTAAAACGCTTCCGATCACAAAACAGAAACACATAGCCTTCAAAATGGGAAGTTTTAATAAATTTTTAATTATTGGCAGTTGTATTAATTGACTCCTTATGCCTCGTCTTCCTTCTCGATCTGTTTGAGTTGCGACCTATACATATCTAGGAGCTCGGGGACCGTCGTAGCTTCCTCGGCGGACTTGTCCTCGCGCCACCTCTGGAACCGTGGGAACCTAACAGCCAAGCCTGAACCCTTCCTGATGGCGTCGAAGCCCGCTGTATGTATTGGACTTAGTGTCAACTCGTCGCCGAGGACCTCCATCACTCTTTCAGGTGCAAACCAGATGTCCGCCTTGAGGAGACTGTCCACAAGCGGGTGCTTTCCATCGTGTCGGATGGCCTCGAAGTCATTCGGCAGGGTCGCAAGAATCTCATCAGTAAAGCCGGAGCCTACCTTGCAGACGGTGCGATAGACGTCGGCCTCATGGTCATAAGCAGCGCCGAGGAGCGCCCCGTAGCTTCCAGCCCTTCTTCCCATACCATGGAATGCCCCTACGACGACGAGATCAATGGGGTCAGACATCTTGCTCTGGTAGCTCCGCTTCAGCTTCACCCAGAGCCAGCTTCTCGCCCCGGCCCTGTAAATAGACTCATTTGCGAGGCTCTTACAGACCAAACCCTCCGTCCCATCAGCTATGGCTTGCTCGAAGTATCTCTCAACTTCCCGGGGATCATCCGTCTCTATGCTGTTCACCCTTTTGAATCGAACTGATTCCTTTATGATCTCGGCTAGCTTTGCCTTCCTGCTTGGATAAGGTTCGAGGGTATAGTCCACACCATTGGCGTAGAGGCAATCGAAGAGGAAGACTGCTACTGGTAGTCTCTCCATCGCCTCCTGGATACCGTGTTTACGCCTCCTCTGCATGAGGGTCTGGAAGGGATACATCTCTCCAGTATCGGGGTCGATCGCGACTACCTCACCCTCTACAATTGCGCTCTTGGCTCGTATCTGCCCCTCCGCCAGCTTCACGGCATCAGGGTACATGCGTGTGATGTTCTCAAGGCGCCTACTGAATATCTGGACTATATCACCATCTTTGTGGATCTGGAGGCGCTCACCATCAAGCTTGTACTCCGCTGAAATGCGTCCCAGCTTCTTGACTATCTCGTCTGCGGTGCTGAGTCTCTGAGCAGCCATCGCCATTATTGGCTTCCCAACCGTGATCTGGAAGTGCTCAATTGCCTCCATGCCCCTACTTGCAAGAGTCTCGGCGACGTCCCCTAGGTCGCTGCTCAAGTAATAGGCCCTTTCAAGCGCCTCCCTAGCTTCCTTCGAGCCAGTCTTCGCGATAGCTAGAGCATCGAGGATTGTCATGTCACCCACACCTAGACGGAGTGCCCCAACAACTATGCGTGCTAGGTACCTCGCCGCTATAGGAGACACGTTGACCATCAGCTTTACCAGGCGGTCTACTTTTCTGGCTGCACTACCCTGCCCCGACTCATTTGCAATCGCGTCGAGTGTGTTGTAAACCTCTGAAACGGTAGGATTCCTCCCACTGAAGCTTGCAACCTTCTTCTGCCTTAATGCCGCTTCAGCTGCGTGACCAATATCCCCAGTTTCCGCTATTAACTGCTCAACCTTTGTTTTCGGGAGACTCGTCGCTTTCACTATCGCCTCTATGACGCTCTTCTCCGCCATCCCGATCTCGGGCTTACCGGTCCAATCTGGATGAATCTTACCCTGAGTCAAGTAGATGACCTCCGAAATCTCCTGCGGTTCTGCCTCCTGAAGCAAATTGGCGAGAAAATCGGTCATCTCAAGCCTCTTGGTAGTTGCCTCGAGTTTAACGTAGGTCTCCACGAGGGTATCATAGAGCATTGGGATCGATGAATTGATGAGTGGAGACGATTAAAACCCTACGGCTAGACTGTATATGTCCTTGCGCTACGCTTCCCTATTGATTCATACTCCTCGAAAGCGTCGATAAGGCAGTAGTGCCCCGCCTTCTCCGTAAATAGAGAAAAGACATACTCAGTCCCCTTTTCCGCTTCGATCATCGTCAAGAGGTTCGGTGGGAAGAAATTGATTGAAATCTTGTCCCATATCATGTCGAGCTTTGGTGCCTCGGCATAGCGTAGGGCAACGAAGCTTCTGAAGTGAGTAACCATATCGACGTAGTGGGTCGCATTCAGATTAGCGAGATCACTAATGGTCCCTATGTAGTCTGTTCCATTTTCGTCCTTTATGAAGTCGAGAGCCTTTTCCAGCTTGTCTCTGTGTTCCAGAAGCATATGTTCACGTGTCATCCTTAGAAGCTTGTCTCCTCCCACCCAGTCGTCTGCGTGAAGCACCTCGTGCACCGCTGTATATAGAGAGAGAGTCGAGGCGAGTTCAGGTATATCCATGGGTTTATCACTGAAAGGAAGGTCCCTGTCTAAAATAATGGTGGACGGGGGGGCAAAGCAGCCAAAGTCCATCCCATATTGGCAGTCCCTTATCGCTTCCAGCGAGTCAGCGAGGCAATCCCCGCCGCTGAGCCGGTCCCGCGTCTCATGGATGTTAGAGCAGAGTGGAAGATTGAGCTTCAGCTGAGCTTCCATTATCAATTCAACTGAGCCCTTAACGAGTCTTCGCACATCCTCGTGCGTGAGACGCCTACGCTCGAGATACATCTTGAGAAGACACTCAGCCTCATTTAAAAGCACGTTGGTGTAATTACTGTATAAACACAAGTAATTGCCATATCTGGAATAGCTCTGAATTTCCAGTCAAAAACAAACACGCGCTTAGTGGAACTCACTACACGAATTGACCGATTTTAAGAGACTAAAACAGGAATTATCTTTTAGTTATAAGTAATTCATTAACCTAACCATAAACGTTATAATGACTAATAATGACTTCATGTTTTGGTAGGTATGAATTTACGAAACCCCACTCTAATAATCACCGTCGGAGGTCTCCTATTACTTGTCATATTGGGCTATGGCTACGGAGCTGTATCTTCGAATATCGTCCAAGGTCTGGCCAAACAATATGACCTCGTAATAGATGCGCACGTCAATGTACCACCAGCCACAGCTTCAGCTGTTGGAACTGGATACAACTCAACACTTTGGACAGCTAACATCCTCTCCGCGGACTTCGGGTCAGTTGCCGCAAACCAGACATCTACCATAATCCCAATCACAATCACCAACATAGGGCTGCCTGATGACACGAGACTTCACGTGAGAACGGATTTGTCAACTCCTGGCGTTCACCTTTACATAGCTGAAACCAATGCCCTCTTCCCCTCTTCGAAGGTCGACCTGAGTCGCTCAGATCTCACTAAAGGAATAACCTATCAGATCCCTGTTGCAAAAGGCTCCACTAAGATCCCCGCTTTCGGTGTGAGAATTGATCCGGGGACACCTGCACAGGACATCTCGTTCCATATAATAGTCTCATACAGTTACTGCAACGATTAGAGACTCTTCTATCCACTCAATACTTTTTAGATTAAGTTTATGAAAGAGTATCAGTTATAATATTATGGCTTCAATTAGCCTCCTTTTAGACGAAACCGTCACGGATCGAGTTCGCGTTGAAGATTCGAGGGGTCCATCTTCGGCTCAGTCAGGAGAGGATATCCGAAGGACTGATGAAGGGCCTCAACATAATCAAAAGGTGATGTCATTAGAATCCTATCTAGAGGAAAACCGAATTTGGCACAGATTCATTGAGAAACAGGAGACTGTCCACACAGCCGACGCATCCCAAGTAACTGGAATAGATCTTCACAGGATAACGAAGAACCTAGTCTCCGTAACAGACACTGGCGAACACGTGGTCCTCATCGTCCCCGGTGATAGAAGGGTCAACCTCAAGGAGGCCGCCAAGGCATTGGGGGTAAAGAACGTTCGCCTCATGCCTTTTGATCAATCGGAGCCAATAAGCGGGTACCCACCAGGTGGAACACCAAGCCTAGGCTACAAGACAGTCTTGAGAGTGGTCCTCGATGAAGAGCTCGGGAAGTTTGATACATTCTACTGTGGAGGCGGAAGTAGGGATAGACTTCTCGAGATAAAAACAGCGGACGTGATAAGGTTGAACAAAGCCATTGTGAAGCCAATCACTTCCTAAAGGCGTAACCCATCAGGCACTGGTTTACTGTCGAGATGTATCATCCCGTTTTCGAAGGAAAACCTACCCCCTGCGATCATCTGAACAGTTAAAGGGTAAACCACCCAGTCCCCCTCCCTCTTGAGGCGATCCTGATGCTCCTCGACAACCACATTTAGTAGCTCTCTGTCCTCCCTAAGCTGATCTAATGTAACCCCAGTTGGAAGTATTACAGGAACGGGTTTGGAGATGACTAGCAGCTCCCCGTTATCGACCTTCTCTCTGACCACGTGCGTAGTAGAACGGATCTCCTTCTCCCCCGCTAGAATGGCATCTCTAATGGTATGCACACCCACATACTTCCTCTCTCCATTCAAGGTCAAACTCAGGTCAGCTGGGTGGACGTTAATTATCCTGCCATCATAGCGATCGAGAAGAGGCCTAGTCGTTATGCTCATGTAGCCAGCTAATGCGATGATATCGATGTTGGACTTCTCGATAGCTGAAACCACAAGTCTGTCAAATTCTGACCGAAGGCTAAGATCTTTCTTAGATGAATGACCACGAGAGAGATAAAAGTCCATGATGTCTATGCAATTGTAGTCTATCCCGTATTCCTTTGCGATGTCTAAGGCATTACAGGCTTTAAGCCCACTCTTATCCAAGGCAGTGTCTTTGACGTCCGTGAATATTAAATCCACGTAATACAACGCGTCGAGCATCTGACTCCGCTCTATTATTTTCCTCGCGTTAGTCCCGGATCCGGACATGAAGCAGGCAACACTCATACGTCGACCTGTGACTGGAGAGTAGATGGGCTTGGGAACCATGTTGATAACTTCTTAGATTAGAAAATAAATATGCTGGGTCACTTTCAGCTGCCCCTCTCCCATCGAGTGCTAAGGTTCGCTTATAACATATGCAGGTGATTTCAGGTACGAGAAAAATTTGGCTCAAGACACCATGGATATTCAGGACCGAGAAACAGCGAGTGAGGATTCCGCACTAGTCGTCTGTAAGGCTTGTCGAAAGCTTGTTCCCCGGACAAATCTTTGCCTCTACTGTGGGTCACCCATCCTTTACAGGAAGAACATCTCCTAACCGTTTTAACTATAAATAACACCTTTCTCTTGTGTGCTCACGCGTGACTATGCGAGAGGATTAAAAGGCTCTGCTCCCCGCGCGCAGGTGAACTTACCCTATCTGGGGTTGGTTAAGGACGCGCGCGGTAACGACTACACCAATTGTCTGAACGTCAACCATTAAACATTTGACGATGTAAAGCCGGGTAACTATGATCTGTTAGTGATCCCCGGAGGGCCCCAAAATGGCGCCCCCTCGATGGTCAGAAGAGACATCAGGGCTCAGGCCATCGCGAAGCCCTTCTCCAAATCCGATAAACCCATCTCCTCCATCTGCCACGGCCCCTGGCTACTCGCCTCCGCCGGCCCAGTGGATGGGAGACGCTTAACGTCTTTCCGGCATGATGGAGTTCCTGAGGACATTAAGAAGGCGGGTGGAGTCTACGCGCGCGCGAACGCCAAGCTTACGAGCCTCTCCACACTCGCTGAACTCGCAAACGTATCCCTAACACCTCCAACAGATTTCCCATCAGGCATCCAAATTGTGAAATTAACAAAACTGGACTGGAACTATCAGAAGATAACCGAATCAATCTCACAGGATGAGGGAACGAGTTTAATCGTCTTCTACGTCCCCGTCGACGGCTCAGTGATACACTTGGAGCTAACAAACAGCCCATATAATGGCTACGAGTTTGAACCCACGGCTCAGAGGGGTATAGCATGGAGGAACGAGACCTGGGTCAAGATTGGAACAGTTAAGAGTGTGTTCAATGTCACAAGACCCGATGACTCGGAGTTTGTCTGGGAGTCACCTGTTGTGTGGTCTCTGAAGACGATGGGTAACGGGGTGTTTGAGTCTTCTCCTCTGGGTAGGGGTTGGTATACTTTCAACTTGTTTGGGGCATTCACATTTCTCCAGAGTGGGTATATTATTGGTCAGCCTTCGTTTGGTAATCGCTACCAGTTTTCGGGGGATAGTTTCAGAGCGGACGCTACTTTCAGGTTGCTGAGTGGTGGTAAGTCGATATTTTTTGCAGTCGCACGTCCTCGTGATAATCCTTGGGGAACTATCCAATAATCCCACTGAAACAAATCAAAACCTATCACATGTTGTTTGAAGGTGCTTTGCCTCCTGAATCTCAATGCGCGCAAGGCTTTTGTTGGTAAGTAAAATGCTCAATTAATTGAAGTAAGCAACCCTTGGTATCCACGTCTTGTTTTCCCCTCGGAGGTACTTCGCGAATAGTAGGGTCTCCTCGTTGATCAGGGTCTCAAGAGTTTGATGCTCACCGTTCCTAATCCGCTTAACCTCAACCCTAGTCTCAAAGAAATCATTCAACTCACTTAGTAAATTTAGTCTCAGGCTCGTTAAGATATTCACGTTTGCCCTTCTTCCCGTGGCTAGCAGACTCAGCCTTCATTTTGAAATCCTTCTTACTGATCCTTTGGCTGAACTGAATTACGAAGTCGTCGATTAGGTATCGATACAATTCCTGAAAATCAAGACTAAAGAGAGTTTCGCCATCTCGTTCGAGTGACAAAAACCTAGATAGGGCTCAAGCTTCGTCTTCACGAGGGCCCTGTGAACCTTCCAAGCTAAAATTTCATACGCCAAATTGAAGAGGTTATTCATGCCGTCGTAAGCCATAAAGCCCTCCCACTTCTCGGGCCTGATCCTGTTGGGGAAGAGGCTGAATATTTGCTTATAATATCGCTGGGTGTGCTTCCCCTCGATACCCGTTAATCTACGCCTCAACAATTCGAGGCTCCTCGCCTCGCTCCCATCGATTATTTCTTTAAATTTATCCAAATGAGGCTCCAAACCGTATTTCCTTAAAATGATATTCTGGCTCTCAAGCTTCGATGTTATAAAGCTCTTCGCGATGCCGTAGGCCCTCCCATCGAGGCTCGCCTGATACTGGGCTATTCTGGTTTGAACGTATGAGTCGTCGTCGAAGCTCCAGAGCATCGCCACTGGGCGACCGCGAACGGTCATGATCATAACGTCGATATCCCAGAACCCGAAGCTCGCGAGTGCCCCCGTCGAGATGCTGTTGCCACTCTTCAGAATAACTTCGCGCACACATATATTTCTGAACGCTTAATAAATACAACAAGTAAGTCATTTTTCACTCTTTTCTTTCTCATCTTTATTGGAGTTGTTCTCTATGGAAGTATTATCTACATTTGAATGTTTATAAATTTTCAATATTCGAGTTTTTTTCAAAGTAGAGGTTTTTTCTAGGCTTTTATTGATATAGGTCCCGTTTGGTACTCCCTCCACGACATCTACATTTTGGTGCTTGCTAAGGGGGACTTCTATACTATCACCCTGATTCTCCATACCTTTCCTAACCTGCGCGATAGCTCTCTGTTCCTCTAAACCTTTCATTACAACCTTGATACTCTTATCAAGAGCCTCAGCCACAACTCCAGATCCAGTTAAATTTGGGGAAATCGACTCATGCGTCTCTGTGAATCGTCTATATGTTTCACCACTCAGGGGATCTATCCCAATGAGACTAAGTAACTCCCCCTTGAAGCCCATCACCTTATGAATTAGATCTTCGGGGCTGATCGCAATGAAGTCATCCAATTTACCTAAAAGAATATGTTCCTTTAGGACTTTTACTCGGGCTCCAAACTCTTCATAATACAGGTAGCGATCATAAAGTGAATCCGACTTGTCCAAAGCTTTAGGTCCATCAAATAAAAGATCAAAATCTAAGAGAACAAAGTCCTCGATATTCTGGATAGTTTTACCAGTTGAATACTTTGAATGTACGATGAGCTGAGTTTGTTCAATGGGTGTTAATACTTGTTTATTCCACTGGTCACCAAGTCTGCTCTCAATTCGCTGAATCCTATCGATTACGGAGAGTCTCTTTCCCCTATTCGCTACGAAATCGACAGCTGCATCCACGTTTTTATAACCTTGGCTCTCCTCCAGAATTTGGTACAAATTACCCAGCAACTGATCGCCATTGATCATTAATGCACTCTCATGTAGAGATTCAGATCGGTTATTGTGAGTTCTATATCACCCTTTACAATCTTCATGAACGAGTCGGGGTAATCCTGGTTAGCCCTTGAACACTCAGCCACTCCACTTAACAGCGCGATTGTGATCCTCGAGATCTCATCTACAGTACAGCGCGTCTTCCGGGGTTCTTGCAATAATCGGGAAATGGTCTGAAGCCGCATACTCTGCTCTTCATTAGCCTTGATCTTACCCAGAACCTGGTTCGCCTCCGCGTTCAATTCTGTGAGCTTCCTAAACTCAGCGTCGGCTTCCTTGATCTTTCCTTTAACTACCTCAAGCTCATGCCCTTTGGTAACTACATCAATCGATTGGGTTTCTGCTTCCTTCTTCAGATTGGCAATGTCTCCGTATACATTCACAGCCCCCATCACCTGTAGAGGGTTACCATACTTCTTAGCCAACTCGTGAAGGTTCTTTATACTGTCATAATCGTACGAGTAGTCAGCAACGAGCAGCTTGACAATATCGATATATGTCTTCTGAATTAGAGCCTGATTATCGAGCGCCTCTTTCCTCCTCCTCGACTCAGCCTCCTTCTCCTCAGCTATGGAGACTTTCTCTTCCTCAATTGATCTCTGGGTATGAAGCCTGTTTATCTCCCCATATTCATCGAGT
>JBEKDF010000045.1:0-19838 GCA_050014495.1 Bathyarchaeia archaeon | reverse complement strand
TAAGAAGATAGAACCCACTTATACTGGAGTTATCCACATAAGCGACGTCGCTCGAGAGTTTGGGAGGAACTTGGAGCAGGCTCTTAGGAGTGGCGATATTGTACGCGCGGTCGTCGCCAATACGAAGAACAGAATCATCCAACTCAGCATGGGAGCCCCCGAGTATGGTGTCATCTATGCTTACTGCGGTAGGTGCGGAGGAATCCTCGAGAACCAGAAGGGACGCCTAATGTGTCCTAACTGTAAGCGTGTCGAGCGTAGACAGATCGCTAGGAGTTACGGGAAGGAGGACATATCGTCATGAAGCTCAATATAATCAAGGAAGAGGAAGGTTATGTCGAGGTAGAATTCGGAGGAGAGAGCCATACATTGCTCAATCTGCTGCAGACTAGCCTTCTTGAGGATCCCGCCGTTGAGATGGCGGGTTACACACGTCCCCACCCCCTCATGGATAGGAGCAGGCTCTTTATCAGGTTCAAGGGGAAGAAGGCGAATGTGAAGGAGATACTTAAGAAAGCGGCAGATAATGCCGAGGCTAAGCTCAAAGAGTTCGACGAAGGACTAAACCAGAGCATCTCCAACCTTAAGAAGTAACAATCATATTCTTTTCACGAGCATGATATGACCCCCGAGAGGCTACGCCAGATCAAAAAGGAAATCAGGGTCCTAGGTGTGGCTGCAAGGCGCAGTTCGGGTGGCTACAACATCATCGGAATAGTCTATAGGGGAAGCCTTTGGCTCGATGGTGTTATGAGGATACGCTCCGTAGAAAAAGACATCACGGATCCTATTGTGGAGATGCTTACTTCTTCACCCCATTACGGGCAAGTTCGCATCATCCTACTGAGCAAGGAGAATCTCCCATTGGATATAAGTGTCTCCACTGAAGAGTTAAGCACGAAGACGGAGAGGCCTGTTATTTTCCTGGGCAACTCGATAGGAAAAAAATTCATCTGGAGAAGTGATGAAGAGGAGTTGTCATTTTCCTCGGTTGGCCTCAGCCGCTGGTCCGCTGAGGGTGTTCTCAGGAAAACAACACGCCATGGAGTCACCCCAGAGGCTCTTAGATTAGCGGCGTTAACACTATCTGCGCTACCAGAGGACTAAATGCATAAGGTATTAATACAACCCCTCCGGGTAAAGGGCTTGTAACGGAGGAGTAAAAACGAAATTCTGCTCAGAGTGCGGGACAATGTGCACCGTCGACCATAAGAAAAGGTGCTACATCTGCCCCAATTGCGGTACCGAGCAACCGATGACTGTGGAGATGAAGATTGAGCGAGAGACAAAAAATCAGGATAAGATAGTAGTCATCGGTAAAAAGGAGCAGAACCTCCGCACGACGCCTCAGGTAAAGGCGGAGTGTCCCAAGTGCGGAAATGACAAAGCATACTGGTGGATGGTACAGACAAGAGGCATAGATGAGTCAAGCACCCAATTCTATAGGTGCACGAAGTGCGGATACACGTGGCGCGACTACAGCTAACCAAACCCCTATACATGTATCTTTAGCGTCGAATCCAATCAATATGATTTTTACTATTTCATTAGGGGGTTTCTAGGAGGGTGAATATCCTTTTATCCCTCTGGTCGTAGGCTAAGACAACTAATTCCATCTAAGGAGACAGTGATTTGTTCGAGGTAGAGGTTTCCAGTATTGACCCATTCCGCAACCTGATCAAGGCTCTAAGTGTCATTGTCGAGGAGGGCACCTTTGTGATGAACGAGGCCCAGGTTAAGCTCCTAGCCATGGACCCCAGCCACGTCGCTATGGTCGATTTCGAGCTTCCCGCAGACTTCTTCGATATTTACAAGTGTGAGGGTGAGCCCCATCTCAGCATTAACATAAAGGAGTTTCTAAAGTTCCTCGACCGCGTCGACAAGGATGAAGAGACATGGATACGCCTCGACGAGGAGAAGGCTCGACTTGTAATTCTTTGCAAGCGTGGTGGCCATAGCAGGCGTTTTGAGATGCCGATTCTAGAACCAATCGACGAGGAGGTCCCCCAGCCAAAGATATTCTTCAAGGCGAAAGCGCGTCTCATCACAAATAGCCTAAGAAACGCGATAAGGGATGCGAACCTCGTTAGCGAGCATGTGAAGGTCGCTGTCGAGGGAGAGATGCTTAAGATTAGTGCTAACGGCGACATGGGTAGTGCCCACAGCGAGTGGGAGAAGGGGAGTGATGACCTCATCGACCTAAAGGCCGAGGAGGACAGTAGCGCGACCTTCACTCTCAGCTACCTTAATGAGATAGCGAATGCCGCTGGGAATAGCAGCGAGGTTGCAACAATAGAGTTGAGCACTGACATGCCCATCAAGATGGATTTCGAGTTACATAAGGGGAAGCTTGTCTATTATCTTGCCCCTTGTATCGGTGTTTAAGGAAGAAACAGCAATTTAGGCCTATGATAACATCTTCTTCATGGCCTCACAACCTTTCTCGAATGCCCTATTGTTGGCATCAAGAAACTTCCTAGATAGGGATTCTCTCATAGCCTTCCGTATGGATTCCATGTTAAGGACACCTTCTCCGAGGGCAGCGTAAGCACCCAGGATTACGATGTTTAGGCTCGTTGGCGCGTTCACGCTGAGAGCGAGTCTACGGGCATCTATTCTAAAGATCGTACACCCTATCCGCTCAAGTGCAGAGGTGACCTTGTTTAGCTCTGGGTAGGAGGCTTCCTTTAGGAGAACGGGTATCGGGTAGACAGGTGTAGTGTTAAGGATGATTTTCGTCCCCGAGCTGAGATACTCTGGCTCCCTTAATGACTCTGAAGGCTCGAGGCTTAGTAGGACGTCACACCTACCTCTCGGGATAATGAAGCCATGGACCTCCTCACCTATTCTAATATGGCTCTGTACGGAGCCCCCGCGTTGCGCCATACCAAGGGTCTCCCCGACTCTGACATTTAGCCCCTGGTCAAGTGCCGCTTGGGAGAGAACTCGTGCTAAGGCTATGCCTCCCTGACCCCCGATGCTTGTTATTAGGATGTTATGTTCCATCTTACTCACCCTCCTCAATCGCGTGAAAGGGACAAACCTGTGAACATAGCCCGCAGCCCGTGCAGGAGGTATTGTCGATTGTCATCTTTTCCGATTGGATGTTCATTGCGGGGCAGCTAAGAGTGCGGATGCAGACTAGGCAACCCGAGCACATCTCCGAGTTGACCATACGAGGTAGGCCAAGGGCTCCCTGTCGACCAGCGACTAGTGAGCAGACCCTCCTTAAGACTATCCCCGAGGGGCCGCCGCTGCTTATTGCCGCCTTAAAGGCATCCGTACTCGCTCTCAGGTCGTAAGGATCCACGACGGTCACATTGTCGATCCCTGAGGCCCTGAGCATTTCCTCTATCTTAACAGTTATAGTTGGAGTTCCCTTCGATGAGCTTGTGGATGCGGGTGATGCCTGGTGGCCTGTCATGCCTGTTACTTGGTTGTCTAAAACTGCGATAACTAGAGGCGTCCCCCTCCAGCCAGCGTTCACAGTTGGAGGTATACCGGCATGGAAGAAGGTTGAATCTCCTATGGTAGCAATAACCGGCGTCTTAATCCCCGCGTACTTAAATCCAACAGCGTTACCGATGGAGGCGCCCATACTGACCTCCGTCCAGCAGCTGCTCCAAGGCGGGTACATTCCCAGGATCGTGCAGCCAATGTCTCCCGTGACGATCACATCGTCCTTCTTTAAACCAAGCTCATTAATGGCGTTCGTCAACGCGGTGTAGGTACCCCTATGTGGGCAGCCTGCGCAGAAGGGAAGACTCCGTATCGGCGCTAGCTCCCTCGCCTCCCTCCGAATGGAGTCGAGGCCCGAATCGCTTACAGCTTGGACCCCATCCATAAGATTATCCAACGCACTCTGAACGAGCTCGTTATCGTACTCGCCTATCCTCGGAAGGACACCGTCCAACTTCCCCAACACACGTATCCCGCCCCCAATATCCGAGGCTAAAGCCTTTACCTGGAGCTCAACAAATGGTTCAAGCTCCTCCAACACAAGTACGGAGTCGACGTGCATCAGCATCCTTCGGATGATATTCGAGGGAAGGGGATTCACCGTCCCAATCTTCAGCGTAGACACCCTATGACCTCCATTGGATAATACATCCTGGAGGTAGCCCCACACGGCTCCCACGGCAATGACGCCAAGCCTCGAATCCGGTTTCAGGTCGATCTCATTAAGCGGGGATGACTCGAACTCAACCCTCACATTTTCAATTCGCTCGATTAGTATCCTATGCTGACTCTTCACCCATAGAGGCGAAGCTCGTGTGAATCGGCTTATATCCTTCTTAAGGTGGAGCTTAGGCTCAACCTCCCTGATCTCGCCTATTTTAACTGGAGCCTTCCCGTGAGCGACCCTCGAAGTCGACCTAACGAAGACGGGTATCTTATATCTCTCAGATAGGTCGAAGGCGGAGACAATCATATCCTTACTGCTCTGGGGGTCAGATACATCGAACATAGGGAGAGGACAGGACCAGGTGAACATTCTGCTGTCCTGCTCCTCCATCCCAGCGTGGGCACCAGGGTCGTCAGCTACGTAAATGACGAGCCCCCCGATTACATCCCCATAAGCCACAGACATTATTGAATCCGAGGCGACGTTAAGCCCGGCACTCTTCATGGTAACAAGGCATCGAGAGCCGCCTAGACTCACACCTGTTGCGATATCGAAGGCGACTTTCTCATTAACCGCCCACTCGGCGCGGACCCCGTTTTCCTCGGAGCCCATTATCAGTGTCTCAATGACTTCGGTAGAGGGTGTTCCGGGGTAGCCTATAGCGAACTTTACTCCAGCCTCAAGAACCCCGCGTGCAACAGCCTCATTGCCCATGAGGAGATGAATAGGATCCTCTCCATGCACCATAAACCTCACCCACAGATGAAGATACTAGTTGCCCATATGCTATAATTCAGTTATGAATACGATTAAGGATAAAATTGCGTAAAAGAGTGGAAATTGGCTCCGACTCCGAAAACTACTATGAAGCATTCTCTTATAGAATGTATCCATTGAAAACGAACCAACCCTAGTATCCACTAGAGTAGTATTGCTTCTAGAAGTTAGAGAAGCCGTGGATAGGTTCCGATATCTCCTGTAGGATCAGGTGTTTTATTGCTGATATTTCGGGCTGTTGGGGGAGGCCGGCTGAGTGTCTCGACCGAAGTCTTGGCACGTACACCGCCTCTCCATCAAACCCGTCTTTTACGGGTGCCCTTCACCAGGACTTTCGTCCCGGACGGATGTCTATTTTTGGGAGCGGCTTCGGACTTAGATGCTTTCAGCCCTTATCCGCAGGAGCGTGGCTGCCCGGCATGCCTTATCAGACAACCGGTAAACTATTGGCTCCAGCGCCTCGTTCCTCTCGTACTGAAGGCCCTTTCCCCTCAGACATCCTGCACTCCCAGTAGATAAAAACCGACCTGTCTCGCGACGGTCTAAACCCAGCTCACGATCCCTTTTGATAGGCGAGCAGCCTCACCCTTGGCCCCTTATGCAAGGCCAGGATAGGAAGAGCCGACATCGAGGTACCGAACCGCGAGGTCGATGCGAACTCTCGCCCGCGACAAGCCTGTTATCCCCGAGGTAACTTTTCTGGCACTACCGGCCCTCATCTGCAAGGACACGATAGCTCGTTAAGCCCGGCTTTCGCCTCCGGAACACTTATTGTGGATGATTCCGGTCAGGCTAGCTTTTGGCTTTACCCTCTACGGAGGGTTTCTGTCCCTCCTGAGCTAGCCTTTGGGCCCCCTCGATTCCTTTTCAAGGGGGTGCCGCCCCAGCCGAACTGCCCATCAGCTGTTGTTCCGGGCTACATGGCCTCGGTAAGGGGGGAGGTCGCGAATGTGTGGTGTTCCATTGTTGCCTCCTACGGACCCAGAGATCCGTATTCATAGGCTCCCACATACGCTCTGCAAACGTAACCTCACCCCAGCGACTGACTGCAGTAAAGCTCTACGGGGTCTTCTTGTCCCACTGGGAGACGCTGGACTGTTCGTCCAGCAGGTGGGTTCACCGGGTTATACGCGGGGACAGCGGGGTCCTCGTGGATCCATTCATGCACGTCGTAACTTACACGACAAGGCATTTGGCTACCTTGAGAGAGTCAGAGTTACTCCCGTCGTTTAGCGGCCCTTAGCTCGGTTGAAATCAAGTTTGAGGTACCACCACTGGACAGGATTCAATAGCCGTACACACCCTTACGGGCTAGCGGCTACCTATGTTTTTATTAAACAGCCGGAACCCCCTAGTCACTGCGACCTACCGCACCCTCTTGCGAGAATGCCGTAGGCACCCCTTATACCAAAGATACGGGGCTAATTTGCCGAGTTCCCTCGCGTAGAGTTACCCGACACGCCTTGGGCTACTCACCCTGAGCACCGGTGTTGGTTCTGGGTACGATTACGATGGATCCTTTCCGCAGCGCTTTTCATGGGCTCCAGGGATCAGCAGAACCCCCCTAAACGGGAGGCCATTCCTATTTTCTTCTGGTTCTCACCATTACGGTACTCCCCAGAATTGGATAGTTAGACAGAATGACAGTTCTGCTCCACTTACCCCGAAGCGTCACGCTGCGGACCTAGTGTCGCCACATGTACCATCGTAGTACAGGAGTGTTAACCTGTTTCCCCTTCGACCAGGCATGTTAAAGCTGGCCTTAGGATCGACTAACTCCCGGCTGACGACGCGTTGCCGGGAAACCCTTGCTCTTTCGGCGATCGAGATTCCCACTCGACTATGCTGTTACTACCACCGGGATACTCACTCCCGACCGGTCCACAGGACCTCACGGCCCTGCTTCTGCCCAATCGGGACGCCCTTCTACCAGAATACGCTTACGCGTACCTCTAGGGTATCGGCGGCTGGCTTAAGACCCGTCCATCTTGGAGGCCCCAAGCCTCGGCGGGTGATCTGTTACGATTTCTTTGAAGGGTGGCTGCTTCTGAGCCTACCTCCCCGCTGTCTTAGGCTTGCGACGCTCTTTAGTTTGTCACTTAGCCAGCACTTAGGGGCCTTAACCCCAGTCCGGGTTGCTCCCCTCACGAAGCACGAGCTTAACCCGTGCGTTCCGTCTCCCCAGTTCCACGGCTCTGGCGTATTCGGAGTTCAAAAGGAAAGTGAAGGGTTTCCCCTCCGTGTTTTCCGATTGGTGCTCTACCCCGCCAGATGCCTCCCTGGAGACTATGCTGCGACATACTTCGAAGGGAACTAGCTATCAGCAGATTAGATTGGTCTTTTGCCCCTATACCAAGGTCAGGGGAGCAATTTGCACGTTAGCACCCTTGCAGGCTTCCATCAGGCTTTCGCCTGACTTCACCTTGCCCTGGCATAGATCATCTGCTTTCTAGTCTGACCGTCGTGACTCCGGGCCCTTTCAGACCCAGCGACTTGCCTTACGGCTGCTCGCACATCGGTTTCCCTGCGCTTACGGGCGTCACGCCCTTAGGCTTGCCACTACGGTAAACTCCCCGGCTCGTGATTCTAAACGAAGCATGAGACCCCGGATTATCCACACACGTAACGCCGGGTTACCCCGGCCTCCTTTGTGTGGATTACCTTACGGGCCTCAATCGTCAATAACTACGTGGGTTCAGGCTCTTTTGACGCCCCTCTCGGGGGACTTTTCATTTTTCCGTCACCGTACTAGTGCGCTATCGGTCTTGGGTTGTATTTAGCCTTGGAAGCTGATGTCTCCCAGTTTCACACGCCAATCCCAAGGCGTGCTACTCCGGAAGCAAAGCAATTCCTTTCGACTTTCGTATAGGGGGCTATCACCCTCTATGGCGGAGCTTTCCAGAACACTTCTACTTCGTCGACTAGGAACAACCTTGCCCCATACACCACATCTTCGCCAGCTCGTCGCTGGAGAATTCAGTTTAGGCTCTCTCCTTTTCGCTCGCTGCTAGTCAGGAGATCCCAGTTGGTTTCTTTTCCTCCCCTTAATAGGATGTTTCGGTTCAGGGGGTTCCCGCTCCTCACGGAGCACCGTCCGAAGACGATGGGAAGTCCCATTCGGGTACCCTCGGATCTCGGACTGCCTGCGTCTACCCGAGGATTATCGCAGCTTGCCGCGCCCTTCTTCGGCACCCAAGCCAAACCATTCACCACGTAGCGTAGTATATCAGCATGACCCGGTCCCACAGCTGGAGTCGGAACCTGTGCACGGCTTCATAGCCTCTTTCGAGGGATTCCATCCCCCCGTGGCTCGCCCTTAGCCCCTCAAGCTGTGCTCGGGAGCCGCATATTGTGAGATTGATCTGGGTCGGGTAGTTACTTCCTCCGCATTCACTGCGTCGTTCTGTCTTAGGAGGTGATCCGGCCGCAGGTTCCCCTACGGCCACCTTGTTACGACTTAACCCTCCTTACGAGCCCCAGGTTCGACGCGACCAACATACGATCACGCCTCACCCGAAACTCATTCGGGTGGTTCGACGGGCAGTGTGTGCAAGGAGCAGGGACGTATTCACTGCGCGATGATGACGCGCGGTTACTAGGCATTCCATGTTCACGAGGGCGGGTTGCAGCCCTCGATCCCAACTGAGGTAGGGTTTAGGGATTGGCTCCATCTCTCGATGTTGCAGCCCTCTGTCCCTACCATTGCAGCCCGCGTGTGGCCCGGGATATTCGGGGCATACTGACCTGCCGTTGCCCGCACCTTCCTCAGCCTTGTCGGCAGCGGTCCCCCAAGAGTGCCCAGCGATCTTTTAGATCCTGATGGCAACATGGGGCACGGGTCTCGTTCGTTACCTCACTTAAGAGGACACCTCACGGCACGAACTGGCGACGGCCATGCACCTCCTCTCAGCTCGTCTAGCAAGACCTTCAATCTGGCCTTCACTCTGCTGTCGATCCCGGTAAGATTTCCGGCGTTGACTCCAATTAAACCGCAGGCTTCACGCCTGGTGGTGCTCCCCCGCCAATTCCTTTAAGTTTCAGCCTTGCGGCCGTACTCCCCAGGCGGCTAGCTTAACGGCTTCCCTGCGGCACTGGGGCGGCGCGTGGCCGACCCAACACCTAGCTAGCATCGTTTACAGCTGGGACTACCCGGGTATCTAATCCGGTTCGCTGCCCCAGCTTTCGTCCCTGACCGTCAGGCGTGTTCTAGTAAGCAGCCTTCGCCACTGGTGGTCCTCCTGGGATCAAAGGATTTCGCCCCTACCCCAGAAATACCGCTCACCTATCCCACCCTCTAGCTGTATGGTATCACCCGCGGTCCAACGCTTAGGACGCTGGATTTAACGGGGGACGGATACAGCCAGCTACGGACGCTTTAGGCCAAATAATAGTCCCCACCACTCGAGGGGCTGGTGTTACCGCGGCGGCTGACACCAGTCTTGCCCCCCTCTTATTCCCACAGGATATTACTCTATGGAAAAGCAGCCCTTATCGGACTGCACTCGAGATAACCCCATCGTACTTCCGTACATTGTGGAGTTTTCGCGCCTGCTGCGCCCCGTAGGGCCTGGGCCCCTGTCTCAGTGCCCATCTCCGGGCTACCACTTTCATGGCCCGTACTGGTCAAAGGTTTGGTGAGCCGTTACCTCGCCAACAGCCTGATCAGCCGCAGCCCCATCCTCGGGCACACGACAAACATGACTGCCGTGCCTTTGGGCGTGGAACCATTCCAGGCCTCCACACCTATCGTGGATTAGCCCCAGTTTCCCGGGGGTATCCGCGACCCGAGGGTAGGTTAGCTACGTGTTACTGAGCGGTCTGCCGCTCGTCCTCATAGTTGGACGCGCGCGACTAGCATGGCTTAGTCCCATCTCGATAGCAGTGGGGTCCGACGGGATCAATCGGAATGAATTCCGCAAGTCTGTTAACACAGGAATGCGGAGGAGTTTTCGTACCTACCCGACCCATATCCGACCCGAAGGGGTGTGACCCCTTTGCTCAGGTCGTCATACCTGTTTCCGCCACTGGAGCCGATCCTTCATCCTGAGGCCAAACGCCTCTGTCGGATCGAAGCCGCCGACTATGGGCGGAAGACGCTTACGCGCCAACAGCCATACCACTGTGTATAGATAAAAACGTTATGTTTTCGAAATAAGGTCTACATTTTCTTAGGCCTTGATGAGGCTGAAGGTGATTCGTGTTACTTAGTGGTGGTTTTTAAGCGAGTTAGAGGGCTGACGAACGAAGAAATATAAAATAGGGTGAAATTGAGAGAATTAAAAAGGGGATAAGCATATTAGAAAGAGACTTTCTTGACGCCCCTCATTTTCAAAAATTAATTAAACAGTGATACAGGGAGATTGTTTTAGGTTCCCGTTTTATATTGTAAACGCAACTCTAATGGACCCTTTAAAAGGGGTGGTTTAGCATCAGAATTCACAATAAGAGCAGTATCTTTAATTAAAAGAGTGGTTTTGATTAGATACGGGATTTGAATTTGTCTAACAGTGAAACCAAAACAGAAGTTAGCCTCGGGGACCAATTTACGGTCCTTGTATTAAAGGGCAAGGCGGATAGTCTGATTAGTCGGATGCGGGATGGACGCGTCATTTTGTTTAACCGCGAGAACCCGATCTTTAACGACCTCGAACCTGGGATGTTAGTAGAGGTAAGGGTGAGTTTCATAGCACAGAACTACATAATCGTTGACCCTGTGGCTCCACCGGAGAGTGGCGTTGAAGCGGTCAAGCTTGGTCTTCAGATGGTCTCCGAAACGGAGAACTGGGAGAACGCAGTAATGGCGAGGGCTCTCCTCCACGTAATCGAGCAGCTCGAAGCAGATTAATGAGTATTCTTATTCTATTTTTTCCAGGTTAAACTCCGAGCAAGAATGAATTAGATCCATGAGCCCTGCGGACTTAACTTGAAGCACATACCTCATTCAAGCCCGAACTCAAAAGAGGAAATGGATCCACCAAATATGAATCATGGGGTCATTTAGCCTGTTTATAGCTACTCGTGTAGGGTAGGTTGATCTCTGGGACTATTGCCTCGCTAATGCGTAGATCGGGGTGGCTAGCTATTGTCGCCATAAGGTCCGCGACGACCTCCGGACGTATTAACGCAGGTTTATCGGCAGATGGGGTTGATTCCCAGCGCATAGGCGTGTCCATGGGGTGCGGCGCAATGAGGTGGACGCCTATCCCATTTGGAGCCTGCTCTTCTGCGAGGGCCTTACTAAAGCCAGTAAGTCCCATCTTTGATGCTTTGTATATTGTTATGATTCCGCCCCCAGGATACCAAAGTCCTGATGCAGAGCCAATGTTGAAGATATGCCCACTTTTTTTGGCTATCATATGCGGGAGAACGGCTTTGCAGGTTAGGTAGACGGATTTTAGATTTGTATCTATTATGTGGTTCCAATCCTGCTCGGTTGTCTTAAGGGTGGGTTTGATGAGCCAGTCTCCTTGGCTGTTGAGGAGGATGTCTATTTTGCCATAGGCCTCGATTGTTTTTTCGACGGCTTCATCTACCTCGTTAGGTTTTGTAGCATCGGCTTTGATTGCGATAGCTCGTCTGCCGAGTCTCTTCACCTTCCGAGCTACGGAATCTATCTCTTTCTTTGTACGTGCAACGACAGAAATGTCCGCTCCCTCAGCGGCGAATAGTAAAGCTGTTGCCTTCCCTAGTCCTCTTCCTCCCCCAAAAATGAGGGCAACCTGATTTTCTAGTCTCATGAATCAGTGTTCATGTTTGGGCTTAAAACGGCTATTAAATGGTCGTCCCCACACCTGATCCGAGTATTCGGTTAATCAGCCAGTCCACTCCTGAAAGCAACACATAGACGAGAACCGCGAAGGCTATGACACCTATGACCGCAACGATGGCGGGAACGACATGGCTTTCCCTTTCTCTATTCATAGCGATATAATAAGGAGAAAGTAGGGTTTCAAGGTTTCTAATCTAGGAAAAATAGTCTATTGCTAAAGATTAATTTAGCTTTTGATTTAACTTTTCGATATATTTTTCATTGAATTATATAATATGGGTTGGGGGAAATTACGAAAAGGAGATCCAAAGAGGACATGTGAGTTTGAACCTATTTGTTTTCCTCGATTATATCCCAAGCGATACCGGTTGCTGAGAGAATATAATTCGTGCAATTGTTCTTCCAGAGATCTCTCTTATCATATTCCTCGTAGTCAGCGGGTTTGGCTATGTCAAGGCCAAGTAATGCTGGGCATCTGAGGCTGCCATTCTCGTGTTTGAATCGCTTGAGCAGCTCTGTAGAATACCAATAGGGGCGGCGGTCCTTCATTGGCTCTACCTTGTCCCTGCCATATAGGATACTGAGACCCATGACTGCCCCTGTAACGGCACCGCAAATCTCTCCGCTCCTGCCGACTCCTGCTCCAAAGCCTGTGGCAATTCTCGGGATGAGGGGACTTTCTACCCCCTGACACTTGGTTAGGGCCATTAGACACGCCTCTGAGCAGAGGAATTTCTGTTCGGCATAAGACTTCGCTAGTTTTAGTGTTTCTTCCTTAGATAGCATAGTATCAATGTCTGTATCGCGGCTGTATGTGAATTGGTTTGTGGTCTACCAAACCGGTGGGAGCCACTGGCCTGTTCTAACGTTGACGAGGCCCTTGTCGGTTAGGACGATGCTCCAGGGGAAACATGTAAGGAAAATGAATGTTTGGGTGTCGACAGGGTTGGGTCCGAGAAGCTTTCCAGGGACTAATTTAGCGGCCTCCTCGTTGACTTTGTCTAGTCCAGCAACAACCTCGGAGAGTGGCTTGTCAGTCATCAGTCCTGCTATTGGGAGAGGGACATCAGCCTTGATAATGCCACTCTTAACGACGACTATACCTCCTCCCATTTCTGCGACGCGGTTTACGGCTCTCGCCATATCGGCGTCATTGGCGCCAATTACGCTGATATTGTGGGAGTCGTGTAGCACACTCATAGCGATGGCTCCATATTGATATCCTAGCTCCCAAAAACTTATACCGAGACCACCCCCGTCGCGTCGGATTATGGCAACCTTGTTTACTTCGTGGCTTAGATCTCTCTGGACTAGGCCGTCTTCTACTTGGAGTTCCCTTGTTATCGGGAGGAGATCGACGCTGAAGTAGAAGGGGCGGAGTACCGCTGCCTTGACCTTGGATTGGTTGTTAGGTGATCTAACTTCAAAGTCCTTTGATGTAAGATGTTTCTGAAGTCTGATTGTGTTGAGCACGTAATCGGGGGCAGGCATTATCGGGATGTTTACGGTGAGTTTGCCTTTTTCCGCCACGATTTCACCGTCTGCCATGACTCTATCGATCTTGAAACTCTCGAGATCGGTGAGGAAGATTATATCTGCGCGTCTCCCGGGGGCGACTATGCCAACCTCATGCTCCTTTCTCCAGTGACGGGCGTTGTTCAGAGTCGCGATTTGGATGGCGGTGATTGGATCGAGGCCCTCCTCGATGCAGATCCTAAGTTCATAGTCGAGGTGGCCAAGTTGGTTTATACTCTCTGCAGGGCGGTCGTCTACGCACATTCCTACCATTTGCCAATCAATGTTAGTGGTAACGAGCTCATGTATCGCCTGTCTACTGTCTCTGGGCTTTAGCTCAAGGAAGCAGCCTCTCTCTAGGAGAGCAATCGCCTTCGCACTGTCTCCAGAGAAATGAGTTGATGATACACCTGTAGCGAATAAGGCATCGGCTTGTGGTGGTGATGGTACACCGTGTCCCTCGACGACCTTACCCGAGGAAAGCCCCGCCTCTATGACACTGTGGAGTCGTTCCTCCCCACCGAATAGGGCAGTATAGTCCATAACCTCATCGATGCCTGAAACCCCCCTCAGCCTCAGAGCCTCCTCCGCTTCTTTACCTCCGATGTATGAGCCGGTGGTTTCATAAGGGGTGGGAGGGGTTGCAGAGCTTAACCCGATGAATATCTTCTGGGGGAGTCCTTCCGCTTCTTCAAGGAGGTATCTTATTCCATCGAGGCCGAGGGGATTGCAGATCTCGTGGCTCCCCTCGAATAGTGTGGTTGTTCCATGGGGTAGGGTAATTTGAGCGTGGCGCCGTGGGCTCAGCCTGCTACTTTCAATGTGGTAGTGAGCGTCAACTAGTCCTGGGGCCAGGTAGGCACCGTTTGCGTCTATGATCTTCGTTTTTGAATCTGTTTTTGGCTTTTCCCTCGATATTGAGGCGATCCTTTCTTCGCTGATCGAAATGTAGATGCCGTCTACGAGCCTCCTTGTAGCAACGTCGACTAATACACCATTCTCAATTACGGTGTCAGGGGGAACCTGACCGAGTGCGACTTTCATGAGGTTTAGGCGGCGTTTATCCAAGTCTGATCGACCCTTGCCTCTGAATGGGCGAGGCAAGAGAATAAGAGGTTAACCTGTCTTCAAAAGAAATTACCACAACGCGCTCTCCTTTCACCAAAGAGGTCCACATAGAAGTCTAAGAATTGTCCAGCCTTGAATCGAAACCCTCTCTTTGGCTCGATTCGTATCGTCCTAATCTTCGGGATTGCCTGAGATACATTCTTGATGATTAGTGGATCATGATTTACAGAAACGAGCTTTGGGCAAAAATAGTGAGTATCCTAGCCGAGTTTCTCGGTAGCGGCCTCGATTCTGTCGAGGGCTTCCTTCATAATTGATTCGCTTGTGGCAATGCACATTCTGAGGTGGCTCTCCCCCTTAGCGCCAAAGGCGATGCCGGCGGATAGGCCTATCTTCCAATCTTTCTGGAGGCGGTCGGCAAGGTCTTTGCTCGTTAACCCAAGGTCGAAGCGTGGGAATGGAACATATGTCCCCTCGAGGTCAGGGAATGTGACACCGTTCATTTTGTTCATGCGGATGGCGCACAGATTCCTGATCTTTGTGATGTGCTTCATCATATCATTACGCCACCAGTCAAGAGTAGAGTCGAGCATGATGGGGGCGATAGCCTTAGCTAGGGTCGATGAGCCGCGCTGTATCCCGGTAGCCTGCTTCTTCATGTCTGCCATGGCCTCCTTGTTGGTGGTAGTCATGTAGCCAAGTTGTAGCCCGGCTATGCCAAAGGTCTTGCTGAATCCCCAGCTTGTAAGTGTAAGGTCCTCGATCTCGGGGCTGAGAGAGGCTATGCTGATATGTTTTCGGTCGTCGAAGATGATGTCCTCCCAGAGCTCATCTGACATGACGTTGATCTTCTTATCAACTGCGATGTCAGCTATGCCTTTGAGCTCTTCCTTTGTCATGACGCGCCCTGTTGGGTTATGTGGGTTGCAGACTCCGATGAGTCTCGTCTTCTTTGTGACGAGTTGTTTCAGTTTCTCGATATTGAACTTGTAGCCATCGTTCTCATCTAGTTCCCAGAGGATGGGTTTGGCGCCTGCGGCGTCGAGGCTTCCTTTGAATGGAGAGTACATGGGATCCGTGATGATTACTTCGTCCCCAGACTTGCAGGCGTGCTTTACTGCGAGCCAGAGGCTCGGGTCAACACCCTGTATGACCATCACGTCGTCGGGGATTACGTGTATCTTGTTGAATCTGGTGATCTTCTCGGCCATGGCGACCTTAGCGGCGGTGTCAGTGTTATAGAAAACGTCTTCAGCCTCTACGGCGTCGTGAAGTGCTTTCTTAATCTCCGGTGCTATTGGGAAGTCGGGTGCAGCTATCCACATCGGGATTACATCGGGGGGGTTTGTGTGCCACTTGAGGTTGGGCACGCTGAGCATCGACTCCACTGTGGCGGAGTTGAAGAGATTCTTCCTCGACATAAGAGTCGAATACACAAAATGCGCTCGGCGTTAATAACAGGAGGTGGCCACGTTAGGTATTGCGCATTTTCCACCAGAGGTGGATGGCCTTAGACCCCATCCTCCAGGAGTCTCTGATGAGGTTTACTTTTGTGCCTTGGCCTTCAGACCAATTGATGGGTATTTCTTCAACCTTTAGACCATGGCGTACCCCCCTGATAATGACCTCGGTGTCCCAGAACCAATGTGTGTCCTCGACCTCGTCTATGTACTCCATCAACCTTCGCCTGTTGAATGCCTTGAAACCGCACTGGTAGTCGTGGATGGGAATATTGAACAAAGTCCTAACTAGGAAGTTGTAAAACCACGATGCGAGGCTTCGACGCGCTGATCTCTGTACTCTACTACTTGGGAGCAAACGGGATCCCGTCGCTATGTCTGCTCCGTCGCGGATTGAGTCGATGAGTGCCCAGAGTTGTGTGATGTCAGAGGCTAAATCGACATCCATGTATACGAGGATCGTGCCTCGGCACTCCTTAAAGGCCCTGTTCAGTGCGCTGCCTCGTCCGAGGCGCTCAGCTCTATGAATGTGACGTACCTCTTGATGTGTAGCTTCTAAACGCTTAGCCACGACGTCGGTGCCATCGCTGCTCCCGTCCTCAGCGATAATAATTTCAAATGAGGACTTTTCCTTAAGGAGCTCCTTGAGTGCTACGTCCACGGCCCGCTCAATGCCTCCAGCCTCGTTGTAGGCTGGGAACACTAGACTCACTTCAAGTTCAGGATGGTACACTTTGATCGCCTCAGAATGTCCATCCTCTGAACCAACGGAGGTAGCTGTCGTACCACTGCGGGATGGGATAACCAGAGATTACTGGATAGAAGATGGCGAACATTATGCATGTCGCCACTATGAGTATTATTACATATTTTTTTTGCTGGGGCTTATACCACATTTCGTGGACTAGGCCAGCGATCGCGAGGCACAGAATTGGGACCTCGGCATAGTAGTGATAGATGAAGAGATAACGCGAAATTAGAGCATAGGGTAGGAGCTGTGAGAAATAGAGTATGCCTAGGAATAGGTAGGGCCACTTTCTCTTGGCCCCGTCTACGGTTGCGCTTATCACTGCGATTAATCCGGTCCACCAAACGACTGGGTTACCCATCGCTGAGATGATTGAGATCATTCCTCCGGGGAGTTCCTTAATGTAGAGCCAGAGCGGAACCAGTATCGTCGGCCACTGCCACCAATTTGATGAGTTTTGGTGAGTATAAGCGCTCATCTCAGTGTGATAGGCGAGCATCGACCATTGTGCATTGTAGATGTCGTATAGGCTGTGCCCAATGAGCGCGTATGGTATGAATGATGCGAGGTAAATGCCGCCACCAACAATGAGGATAATTACAGTGATAACCAATAGGGGCTTAATAAGAGAGTTTAGGCGCTCAGTCAAGCTCTCCGATTGTGAGGGACCTAACATCCAGATTGTTAGGAACAATATTGCCTCCCCCAGAAGACTGAAGACGGCTATCCACTTGACGGAGAACGCGAGGCTAAAAAAGATCACCCCCATTAGGATGAATCGGAAGTCTGGACCCGATCCACGGGACATCTTCTCATAGTTAAGATAGAAGAACAGGGTCGATAGGAGGATGAAGAATACGAGGTAAGTATCAACTGTACCCACTCGACTCATTGAGAAATGCATGAAATCCAAAGATAGTAATGAAGCTGCAATGGTGGCAGCTGCGCGTGTCTTGAAGAGAGCGAGACCTAAGGCGTAGATTACTGGAATCATCATAGTCGCGAAGACGACACCCATTATCCTCCACGAGAACGGATTGAATGAGAAGGCGTCTATGCTAGCTGCGATAATGAGCTTCCCAAGGGGGGGATGGGTCTCCTCAGAAACTGGTTCCTTTAAACTGAGGTACTCCTTTGCAGCACGGACAAAGAGGTCTTCATCGAAGAAAGACTCGGATCGAAACGACGGGGGATTCTCGAAGAGACTCTGCTCGTCCACGAGTCTCAACACTGAGGCATCACCCGAATCGGATTTAATGCTCCTTATCCCCACCTGCTCCTGGTTGGAGTCGACGGCAACTACTTCGAACAAATCACCAGCTGAGGTGTAGAAGCGTATTCTCAGGCGGTCCGTCTTCACATTTAACGGGACCTCTATCCACTTGTAATATCCGTAATTGTTCATGTAGGCTTTAGCAGTCCAATCTGCACCTCGAGGGGTCGAGAAGCTGGCGGTTACGTTAGAATCCGTGTTTACAAGCAAATAGACGGTGGAGATTGTTCTGTTACTGTCAAAGTTCATCGTCACAGAATCAGGCTGAACCTGCCAGTTAGTGGAGGGTATGTTTAGTTGGCCTAAGTTAAAGGCAGCGATGAGAAAGAAGAATGCCGAGATGATGAATATTATCATAACATCTCTTTTGCCGAGCTTCAACCCGTCAGCCTCGCCGAGTTCCCTTGGCACCGTAGGGTGCTATTCGTCTAACCGCTCTTAAGACTAACGAGTTAGCTTTTACTGGTAGGATAGGATATTTAGGGCACGTCGTAAATCATCGAATCATGATAGTCCAGGTTGAACATCCTCCCTCCAGCCTACTCCTACAGAAGAGGGTAAAGGAGGAAACGGGGGAGGAGTATCTATTCATCACCCAGATCAACAATGTTAACTTCACTAAGCTGAGCGAGTTCGAGTCATACTTTAATGAGGTCAATAAGGGGGGTGATTCACCCAGCGCTACTAGGCGGATAGTTGATTCGAACTTTGTAATAATTCCCTTAAATGTTGTGCGTAGTTTCCTCGAGAATCCTAATTGATTTGAGGGAAAGGGAAGGTATAAAAAGTAATAGAGAAGATTAGACGGGGAAATGGATTCGTGGGCGCCTTCTTTTGCTGAATATCTCTGTAAGGCTGAAGTGAAGTTAAGTGGCACCCTAGATGGAATGTGTAGAGTCGCTGTCTACCATGAGATGAATAAAGATATACTCAAAATTATAAGCCAAATAGAGGACGAGCGCTTCAGGAGCGAGCTGAGGTACAGTGAAAGGGAGCTCACGATTCGATCAAAGAAACGGGGGTTCACCTGTTTTATAATTTACCTCAATGAGAGACCCATAGCCTTCGTGTTTGGTTACGACGACCCAGAAGAAGGCGCATACTTCTCAGATAGCGCCGCAACTCTCATTGAAAGAAGAGGTGTTGCCTCGATACTCACTGCCCTCGAGGCACTCTATTGCATAGTAAACGGCTACCGCTCTGAGAAGATGATAACTGAAGATTTGGATGAGTCTGGTCGTAAGCTCAGAGAGTATTGGGAGAGGTTTGGCTTTCAGGTAACAAGGAGAAACCCGAAGATAGGAGTTGAGATGAGGCTCGAGTTAACACTTGAGCATGTTAGTCTTCTCTGTAACAAGTACATATCGTGATAGATCTTAGGGGTTTATTTCCGGTGAAGACCATTATTTGTGCTCAGGCGCGCTGTCAAAGCGCATAAAACGGCGATCTGAATCACATTCTTAAGTTTAAATCTCAGTCAACAAAGTAAGGTATCACTGGAAGCGCTTTTTGGCTAGGTGTTATAATTTTGGATTCTACCAAGATCGTTACCATCGCTGAGGCATCAGAGGAATATTCGGAACGCCTCGCGGAGATGTCGAAGAGGGCGTTCGACTCCAATGTCGACTTTGGGTCGCCAGGACCCGGCGGACCGCAGGGCTATGATTCTCCGGTGTTTTACACTAGATCCCTCAGGCTCCTCAGCTGCCACATTGTTTTGCTTGGGGATGAGCTGGTTGGGGGGATCGTGGCGAATATAAGTGGAAAGCATGGAGTCGTGGAGAGGATCTTCATCGATCCAGATCATCATAGGAGGGGAATCGGCTCCAAGGCGATGGAACTTGTCATGGACAAGTATCTGGATGTCTCATTATGGACTCTTGGCGCACCTGAGTGGAGTATAAGAACTCAAAGTTTCTTTGAGGGGCTCGGGTTCAAACAGGTTGGCTGGGATCTTACGGATCCTGGTGCTAAAGGAAGGTGGTATGAGAAGCGTTTGGGTGATGCTGATGCGATTATGCCCATATCCTCTCTCAGGGACGGTTTAAACAACGTCATCGTGGAGGGGAAGGTGGTGGAGAAGTCGTTTCCCCGCATGGTGA
>JBEKDF010000044.1:0-19982 GCA_050014495.1 Bathyarchaeia archaeon | reverse complement strand
GTTCATCTTGTCCTAAGTGAACTCACCTCCTAGGGTTAGGCAGACCATTGGGGGACGAGACCCCAACTATCAAAATAAGCTTATATTAGCCCTGATGAATTTCGGGACAAGCCAGCGCGCGCGCAGCCTTGAGGTCAAGAACCATCCCACAGCTTGGACAAAACTGACCCGCTGAAAGTATCCTCTGTTTGCATCTCGGGCAGGTCTCGCTTGTCAAATTCATTTTGGGAGCTTCGTTCTCTTTCATGACTATGCCACTTGCCCTGAGCAGTGGTCCATCGATGTTCTTGCCCGAGAGGTGAACATAAACCGAGGGCATATCCGATCCCTGAACCCAGCCCAGGTGCTCCTTCATCTGTGCATCAGTGAGGATATTAGATAGTTCCGTCGCCCTCGTATGCCTCAGAAGGTGACTATAAACCCTCTTTCCGATTCCGGTTCTATCCACAAGCCTCCCGAGCATAGCCCTCGCACTGTAATACATCATGGGCTCGTACCTACCGACGGTCCCCATGTTAACCCACAGCGGAGCGTTCACGTCATCCCTCAAAGGGTGTATGTTCAACCATTGCGAGAGAGCTGGCACCGCCGCAATTATTCTCACCCTTCTCGGTCCGGTCTTTCCATCGACCATAAGTGTGGCTCCGTATTGGTCGAATGTGACGTTTCTGATTCTCATGTCAAGTATCTCACCTTTTCGACAGCCCGATTCGTAGTCCGTCAGAAGAAGTGCCTTATCCCTCGGGCTCTCCGCCGCATCCACCAGCCTCATGAGTTCCTCGGTGGTGAGGAGTGCCTCCGGAACCAGCCGCCCCTTCCTGAAGGAAGTCTTTATCCACTTTACTTCCGGTGGATACTCCCCATCCTCGCAACCCCTGAGCCACTGGTAGTACTTCTTGATGACAACCTTGTAGTCGTGCTTGGTGTGGTCCATGTAGTCGGCTGAGTTGATCCTGCCGACCAGCTCCTCAACATCCTCCCTCGTGTTCCCGCGGAGCGGTTTGGACGCTATTCTGGATAGCACTGTGAGGTGGTTGATGTATTTTATGACCCGGTGCTTGCCGACTCCTTCGGCTTGGATGTGGTTTATGAACCGCCTGAAGTCAACCCTGTCGGGTTCCCTGACATCAGTCGATGATTCTAATCGTCTCAGTGCACTCGCACAGTGCTTTTCACCCTGACCCGCATCAAGCTCGTCCTTCCTCATGTTACCCTTAAGAAAAATATCCTGACGAACCAAACCTGAAGTTAGGTGCGGGGGGAGGGATTCGAACCCTCGAAAGCCTGAGCTAGGGGATCTTGAGTCCCGCCCCTTTGGCCACTTGGGAACCCCCGCCCCACCAACGATACCAAACACACAACTTAAAACTTATTCGAAAAAAGAAGCTAACAACTTAACCCGCATTATAGAAGCTGAACAAAGCTAATTATACTAACCAGCGCAAAATGACCATTCTTCACATAATAGATTTGAACACATCTTATAACAAACGTACAAACTCCCGTCCGAAAATTACTCGAAGAATGCAAACAAACACCCATCCAAACAATAAAGATGACTCGGATGGTCATATTGGAAACTGAACACCTATCCGGCGACACGCGCCTTACACATCAGAGGTAATACCAGATGTCATTCGACAAGCAGTGGGATAGGGGGAACTCCCAACCCCTCGGCAAGGCGCTCCGGGAGACTATAAACCCACCCGGTGCCCTCAAGCCCAGGATGGATTACGCATCGAAGCTCGTACAGGCCCAAGTCCTCAAACTGGACCGAGAGTCCCAGCGCATGGCCGAGAGGGACAAAGCCCTCTTCGCCAAGGTAGTCGATGCCTATCAGAAGCACGACACCCCCCACGCCAATATCTACGCAGGGGAGCTCGCGGAGCTCCGCAAGATGCAGAAGACGATCCTAAATGCTAAGCTCGCCCTAGACCAGATAGTGATGCGCATCGAGGCAATCAGCGAAATGGGTGACCTCGCCTACACTCTCCTACCAGTGATCGGTGTCATGCGCGACGTCATGGTGGGCATGGCAGCCGTTAACCCCCAGATAGCCAAGGAGATGGGTGACATCAGCAACATCCTCAGCGGAATAGTGATGGATGCGGGCGCAACATCGGGCCTGACCCTAAACTTCCAGTCAGCAAATGAGGACAGCTCCAAGATACTGGAGGAGGCAGCGAGCGTCGCCGAGTCGAGGATGAAGGATACCTTCCCCGAGCTCCCCGGGGCAGGGAAGGTCCCCACCTAAACTTCACATTTCATTCAAAGACAATCATTTTATCCATATAGAACAAACGAGGAGTGAACCCTGATGAAGGTCTCCATAAGTCTCGGTGGAAGCCTACTCACCAGGAACATGGATGCAGCCTCCTATAGACGCTACGCAGAGGTCGTTAAACGCCTCTGGGAGGCTGGCCACACCGTAGTCGTGACCTGCGGTGGCGGCCGCCCCGCCCGCCAGTTCATCACAATTGCAAAGGAGCTCGACGCCAACTGTGACATACAGGACAGCCTCGGCATCCTCGCCACTCACGTGAACGCCCTCCTCCTCATCGCCGCCCTAGGAGACGCTGCAGACCCACATATACATCAACGGTCAACCGACATCAAGCGTCACTTCGGAGACAAGATACTCGTTGGCGGAGGTTACAAACCCGGGAGCAGCACCGACTATCGAGCAGCCATCTTCGCCGAGGCCATAAATGCCGACCTCATAATCAACGCTACGGACGTCGCGGGGGTCTACGACAAGAACCCGAAGACGAACCAAGACGCGAAGAAACTAGACACCCTCACATACCCGCAGCTTGAAAATATAATCAGGGCCAACACCCGCCAGAGCCCAGGCGAGTACGGCCTCTTCGATCTCAAAGCCGTGAGGCTCGCCGCTAAACTTGGTATCCCTCTCATCTTCGTCGACGGCACCGACCCCGAGGAGATAATACGCGCCGTCACAGGCGCCCACCACGGCACAGTCGTTCGCCCCTAAAAAGCAACGTATATATTGCGTTATCTCTTATTGAAGGCGTCAAAGGTAGACGAAACATGAGTGGAAACGCGCCCCTAGACAGGCTACGAGCCCAGCGAATGCTGGAGCAACTGGAGAACCTACAGGGACGTGGCACCGAGCTCGTTAGCGTCTACGTACCACCCGGTAAAGCCATCTCAGAGGTCATGAACGACCTCCGCAACGAGTGGGGCACCGCAGTCAACATCAAGAGCAAGACCACGAGAAAGAATGTTCAAGACGCTCTCACCAAGGTCATGGAGCGCCTCAAACTCTTCAAATCCATACCCCCAACCGGTCTAGCCATCTTCGCTGGCAACATAGCCAGTAACCAGCTGGGAGTCGGGGACATGCAGACATTCGTCATCGTCCCCCCTGAGCCCATCACCATCTACTACTACCGCTGCGAACACCAATTCCTGCTCGAGCCCCTATTCAACATGTTAAGCTCCAAGGAAATCTACGGCCTGGTGGTCTTGGACTCTAAGGAGGCCGCCTTCGGCTTCCTAAAGGGTAACCGAACTGAGATAATCAAACAGTACACAAGCGGCGTTCAGGGAAAGACCCGTGCAGGCGGCCAATCAAGCCGGCGTTACGAGCGTCTCCGCGACATGTACCTGAACGAGTGGTTCATTCGCCTCGGCGGCTACATCACCGAGCACTACCGCAACGTCCCAGGACTCAAGGGGATAATAGTCGGTGGCCCCGGACCCACAAAGGAGGATTTCCTAAACGGCAACTACCTCCACTACGAGCTCAAGGACAAGATCCTGGCAACAATAGACACTGGCTACACTGGTCCTGAGGGCATAAAGGAGCTCGTTAACCGCAGTAGAGAGATCATGAAAGACGCCCGCTACTACGAGGAGCGGAAGAATGTCCAGGAGTTCCTCAAGCACCTAGGCGAGGACGACGGCCTCGGCACCTATGGCGAGCAAGACATATTCCAGGCCCTCAAAGGCCAGAACGTCGAGCTCCTCCTCATAAGTGAGGATGTGCGCCGAACCCTCTACAGGCTCAAGTGCAAGGCATGCGACCACGTCGAGAACAGGGTCGTGGACAACGACAAGTCCAGTGACTTCGAGGCGAACCTCTCCACCATAAAGTGTCAAAAGTGCGGTGGAGACGTCGAGGTTCTAGAGAAGAAAGACCTCATCGAGGCTCTGATCGAGATGGCGGAGGCGGCTCATGCGAGGTCGGAGCTCATCTCCGGCAACACGGAGGAGGGTGATATGCTCATCCGCAGCTTTGGCGGCATCGCCGCTGTCACGAACTATCGGACTTACTAGTGTGCCTCCTCTTCAGGTAATCGTCGATGAGTGGGTCCACGTACGCCCAGTCGCAATCCTTCTCGAGGTCTACCCTTTCCGCCTCCGTCGTCGGGACTGTGGCGAATCTGCATTCGTCGTCGCCGAGGATCATGCATCTAGTATGTATCATCTTCTGTGTGGGGTCCGCGGCCATCGTCTTCGCCGGGTCAATTAGGCAATAGAGGGCCCCAAGCTCGGGCTCACCCAGTTCGATCATCACCTTCCCCAGCTCGCAGAGCTCGGGTTTTCCCTCACGTCGCTCCCAGAAGCCAAACCGTGGGAGTCCCTGGTGTCCTGCGGCTGTCCAGTTGGCCACATTCACACCGTACCTCTTAATTGACTTCAGAATCAGCCTCTTGCCTTCTTCCCAACCAAACTCATCCACGAGTGTACGCGCATATGATAGGTGGAGGAGGGCGACGCGCTGCGTCACCACCTTGACCTCGTTCTCCGCTTCACTCAGAGGGACGGTCTTCTCAAGCAACTTGATCAGAGAACCCGAAGGCACGAGGCTAATAATAGCTTTGGATTAAGAAGTCGGGGTTGGTATCCACCACTCATCCCCACGCGCCGTCGACACGTACTCGGGCCACCTCATGTCTACGGGTGCCTTAAAGTCCCTTGGGAGGAGAGGACCGACCCACTTCGAACCACCGATGCCCCCACCAGTCCTCTCCTCAAACTCCCTCCTACACCTCGCGAGTTCACCTGGATTCGTTAGAAGGTCAACAAGCGTGGCACCTATCACCTTACCACCCGCAAAGATCATGGGGTCGATCGTCTCCGGGTACCCCGCCATAGCGTTCGACGCCCACTGGGGATACACGTACCCAGGCTTCGGTGCCCTCAAGATGGCCTTCGCGGTGAACATCCTCACAGATGGTGAGTGCCACGTGTAGTCAACGTAGTCGTCGGCGCCGAAGTGCATCTGCCAGGGCTCCAGAGTCGCCCTCTGCTCGGCCTCATAATCCTTGGGAGTAATCAACCTCTGGCACGCATCATTGAATGGATCCTCCATTGGCTCTAAACCAAGGTTCTTCTGGATCTCGCGCCCGAACCTCTTCGCTTCCTCCCCATACTTTGGCGGCCCCACGACCTCGTGGTTCACATACGTGATCTCCGTCATAGCATTGTTGGGGAGACCAACCCTGGTCTTCGTCACCCACCTAGTCGTCAGCTTACAGAATGCGATCTCAGCGACATGCTTCGCGTTATTCTCCAACACATCAAATATCTGCTGAGCCATCCCGAGCGTTGGGGTCCTCCACGCGTACTGGATCTGCCCAATCCTAGGCGGCAGATTATCCGAGGTACACTGCCCAGCTACCATGACGTACTCGTTAAGTGTCCAATAGGCACCATGTGGGAGCATCGCCTCCTTCGTGTACTTCGTCGTCGTGTACATGAGGCAGATGGCGTCGAGGGCAGCCGGGCATCGACCTCCGGCGTGGCCCCCCACCTTCATGGGGCCCACAGGCTTGAACCACTTCTCTGGCTCCAAGCACTCGAATGTGAACACGACACTCCAGTATGCCCCCATCTGAGTCTCGAGCAGAGCAGTGTTAACTCCCGATGGGTGGTAGCAGATGGCAGCATCGTGATCATCAAAGTAGCCCCAAGCGGCGTGGACAGGTTTCGAGCCGCAGACCTTCTCCGCCGGCTCCCCAAATATCTTCAACGTCCCCTTGAGGCTGTGCTTCACCATCGCCTCCTTAGCCGCTAGGATCCCAGCCAGGGCTGTAGTTCCGAGGGCTGAGTGGGGATCCGTGTGCCCAGCCGCCCACCTATTTAACCCGTCCCTAGGTTCTTGATGTGGCACAGGCTTCTGGGATGTCCCGGGGACGGCGTCGTATTCCACATACGTCGCGAGCACAGGCTTTCCCTCACCGAAGGTCGCTAGGAATGCCGTGGGCATACCTCCGGTCCCCTTCTTGACCTTGAACCCTTCCTCCTCCAGCAGCTTACAATAAGCTGCCGAGGACTTGTACTCCCTCCAAGCCGGCTCAGCGAAGCCCCAGATCCTCTTATCGAACCCCGAGATCATCTTCTCGTTAGCTTCTACCCAGTCGAGTGCAGTACGCTTCTCGCTTGATATTTTAGCCAATAAACCCAACCCGATATCTCATTACTTCAATCGGGATTTATCATTTCCCACAGACAATTTGAAGGCCCAATCCCACTGGGAGGCGGTTAAAACGTTTATAAGTAACTATGGGGCAGTAGGCTGGTAACTAGGTAGGAGTCTACCTACGGGCGCCTGCAAGGAATGCCCAAAGTTGGGCCCTCCCAACGGAAACAGCGCCCAACTAGACAAAAAAAGGATCAAAAACGAAGTGATTGAATGAACGGAAAGAGGAGCACCATGATAGTTGGTCTTCTAATCTGTCTCATGGCGGGGCAGATCGCATACGCCTACGCAGACGATATAATACCTCACCTCGAGGTCAACGTAACAAACACAACCTTCTCAGCAGGGACACACGGCGTAATAGGCATAACCATACACAACGGTGGCAACTTCGATGCCAGCGAGGTGGAGGCATTCATAACCTCCACAACCCCCGGGATTTCCATCTTGACAGGGTCCCAGAAGGTCATCAATGTACTATCTCAAGGGAAATCGACTTCCTACAACGCCACAGTGATGATTGACCAGAGTGTCGGCCTAGGCGCATACACCCTGACCATGCAGCTCACTTACCTCAGGGCGGGCCGCGGAATAGTCACGGTACCAATCCCGATCACCATCGTCATCGATAAACTCTTCCTGCCGATGATCGAGGTAACGGCCTCCCCGAAGAAGCTCAACGTTGGTGAGCTAAACGTTGTAACACTGACAATGAGCAACATCGCGGCTACGGATGTAGAAGGCGTCGCATTGACACTCTCAACGGCTTCGCCCTTCCTATCCATCGAGGGCCCATTAAACTACAACACGACCATGATAAAGGCTGGTAGTACAACGAGCTTCACGACGCGTGTCTACGCCCTCGAGAGTACACCCCTCGGTCCCTACGCACTAGCCGCCTCGATGTTCTACTCTGATCCCTCCAATGATAGCTTCAAGCAAGCAGCCGCCCTTCCACTCGAAGTCACGGCACCGATGATCAACAACGTCCCCGTCCTCACAGTTACAAACCTCAACACCACAACAGCCATCCCCGGGCAAAGATTCACACTACAAGCGAGGGTCGACTGCGCGGATGCTTCAGCCTTAAACACCAAGGCAACCATCACACTCGACGCCACAGGTCTCCTACGCCCCTTAACTCCGACGACTATAAGCCTCGGTGAAATGAACCCAGGTGACTCCCAGACAGTGAGCTGTACAGTCTTGGTCGATGGCGCTGCTCCCGCTGCCCAGATACCAGCCACAATCGCCCTAGCATACACTGACTCCAAAGGAGTCCAGAGGGCGACGGTGGAGACCCTCACAGTGCAGGTCGGTCAGGTCGTTAACTTCGCAATAATGAACCCGACGCAGGTGAGTGCTGATCAGGGCACCCAAGCAAAGATCGACTCGAGTCTACTCCTCAAGGGCACCAGCAAGGTGCAGTTCACCACCATCGATGTGGTCGGCGACTCAACAGTCACCGTCATTCCAGAGAGCAGCTATTACATCGGCGCAATATACCCAGATAGTCCGATACTATTCACGTTGAAGTTCAACATCCTATCTAACGCGACCCTCGGAAACGCCAACGTTAAGATCAGGGTCAGCTACCTCGACAACCTCAACAGACCCCAGCAACAGATGCTCAGCTACTCTGTAACCGTCACGAAGCCCGCTGCAACCATAGGGAATGACTTCTGGGGATGGCTCCGACACCTGCTCGGAATGGGGTAACTAGAAATCCATGAAAGTTGGATGGATTCAGGTAAGTACGATTAGGGACGAGGGAAGACATCAATGCATAATGGAGCGGCGAGACTCATGGTCAACCACGGTGCGATCTTCCGAGCCATTAAAATGAGCAAGGAGTCTGATTGCGAATGAGCGAAATCCAAGTGGAAGATATAGTAAAGAAATTTGGCGACTTCACCGCCGTGGATCACATCTCCTTCAACGTGGAGGAGGGAGAGATATTCGGTCTCCTTGGCCCAAACGGGGCTGGTAAGTCGACACTTATCAGGATGCTCGCAACACTATCTAGACCCACCTCTGGAACGGCTCTCATCGGCGGATACGACATAATTAAGGAAGACTCAAAGGTCAGGACCCTCATCGGACTCGTATCTGAGAAGTTGATAATGTATGAGCGTCTCACAGCGAAGGAGAATCTAGAGTTCTTCGGGAAACTCTACGGGGTTCCGGAGGACCAGATGAAGAAGAGCATCGTAGAGCTCCTCGAGCTAGTCCAGATGACTAAGTGGAAGGACGTCCAGGTAGGTACCTTCTCCACAGGCATGAGGCAGAGGGTGAACATAATCAGGGCTCTCTTAAACCAACCGAAGGTACTCTTCCTCGACGAGCCAACACTCGGACTAGATCCACAGACCACTGTCGAGATCAGGGAATTCATCAAAAAGATCAACCAGGAGAACGGGATGACCGTTATCTTAACCACTCACATGATGGTCGAAGCAGACCTGCTCTGCAAACACATAGGCATCGTGGACCATGGGAAGATCGTGGCCCTCGACACGTCCCCGAATCTTAAAAAGCTCATCTCCGGAGGCGATGCTACAGTGCTAGAGTTTGTTATCCCCAACTTCGACACTACAATCCTATCAGCATTAAAGTCCCTGAGCTGTGTAAATGGCGTCTCTCAAGAAGACCCGACACACATCATGGTCCAAGCCATCGGTGCGGACGCCTTCGACACGATCATCGATTCCATAAGGGCACAGAATGGCAAGATCACATCGGTGAGCAGCCGAGAACCCTCCCTCGAGGATGTATTCCTCCAGATAACAGGACACGAAGTGCGTGACTCAGCGACTCAGAAGATCGCCGTCCAGAGACGCGGATTCATGGGTAGAGGGGCGCGCGCTCGTGTAAGGTGATTAAAAAATGACATCTAGAAATACGATGTATCACGTCTACCTCGTCGCGAGGAAGGACCTCACGGAACTTTTCAGGAATAGACTCGGGTTGGCGATGCTGATCATCATGCCCATATTCATGATGGGTATGGTGGGCTTCATCTTCCCCTCCAACCAGAGCCTGGGAAAGGTCACCCTCGCCGTCGCAAACGAGGACCAGGCATACGGCCTCCAAAAGGGTCAACTCACCACAAGTGGGTTACTCGTTACATACCTAAACCGGATGGACAACTTCACAATCACTCAGGTATCATCAATAGACGATGTCAGAGGGATGATCCAGCGTGGCGAGGTAGAAGGCGGAATAGTAATACCGGCAAACTTTACATCCACCCTCAACTCGGGGCGGCAAGGAACGATAATAATCGTGACCGATCAGTCAAACCCCCAGATGTCCGCACTCCTCCAGGGCGCAATGACGGCCATATTCCATCAAATAGGGGCAGCTTTTGCAGAACAGAAGATCGAGGCACTCATCCCGACAATAAAGAACCCCATCGCCATCATACAACCCCTCACCGTTAATACCCAGGGAGCAGTCCCAGGGAACTTCAGCTACTTCGAGTTCATGGCACCCGGTATCATGGCCATGAACGTCATGATGAGTGTAATGACGGGTCTTCCCGCCGCCATCAGTCACGAGAGGGAGATCGGTACACTAGACGGCATGATGGTAGCGCCAATTAATCGTCTCTCAATAATACTCGGAAAAACCCTCGCCCAAACCATGAGGGGCCTGCTGCAAGGTACCCTAATCCTCATCATGGCTGTGACGTTATTTGGGGTGACCATACAGGGCAGCATACCTCTCATCTTCGGCCTACTTCTACTCGACGTCTTCAGTTTCGTAGGCATAGGTATCGTGATAACCAGCTTCGCGAAAGACCAGGAGACAGCGACGATGATGATGATGACGATAATGTTCCCAATGATGTTCCTCAGCGGAGTCTTCTTCCCGACCCAGCAGATGCCATGGTACATGCAGGACATCTCCAAACTGATCCCACTATCCTACGCGACCACCGCCCTGAGGAAGGTCCTAGTCCTTGGGGCAGGCATCCCCGCCATATCGAGCGAGATCGCCGTGCTCGCAGCATTCGGTATAGTCTTCACTGCCATCGCGATCCCACTCTTCAAGAGGAATATGACCAGGTAAAGGAAATTTTTTTCCCCTTTATCAGATCTATTGGAGCATAGATTAACAAAAATCTAGGATTTTATTTACTGAAGGAGGTCTCGCTGACGGGTCCACCTTGCGGGAGTATTCCATCCCATGTGAAGGAGCCCTCGGGACCTGCGTAGTTTATTGAGACGGTGTATGTAGGTTTCCAGACCACTGGAGCTTTAACTGTTACAGTCCCCCCTCCGCTCGTATATTGTACCTTCGTTATGCCGACGATACCCTGGGGCACCAGGTTCGTCTCAGTCCACTCACTTGGTTGCTGGACCTTAACTTCGGGATGGTTGGCGACTAAGTACCCTATACACATAGTACGAGCTATCTCTGGGGTGTAGAAGATTTGAGGGACATTTGGGCCGGTGGACTTAGCAGTCTGTAGTGAGCCACTCTGGTCCACGCTACCCATCCATGAGATTTCGGAGCCATTATCGACTGTCACGTTATAACTGGGCTTCCATACAACTGCATACTCTACGGTGACAACCCAGTCACCCGACGTGTAGCGGGTCTTCTGGGAGCCTAAGAGTCCCTTGGGCGTGAGGTCCTCCACGACCCAGTCGTTTGGGGATGTGCCCTCGACGCTGAACTTCTGGATGACGTATTTGATGGCAATGTCCCTAGCCTCCTCAGGAGAGAGTATAACTGACGGCGGCGTCAAGTCAACCTGTTTGAACTCATCCCACTTATCGTCGACAACAGCGGCCGTGACCTTTCCCTCCGTGACGGTGATGTCGACTGTGTGGTGTGTTATGACCTGGGTGAGCATTAGGCTCGTCCTGTCACCGTACCCGGCATATAAACAGTCGAACTCGATCGTGACCCTCCAGAAGCCGGGGGCACGAAATGTCATAGCGAGCCACGAGTCGACTACCTTAGCAGAGCCCGCGACGCCGTCGAACTTGAAAGTGGGCGCGTTCACGAGCCAGTCGAGGGCGATTCGCTCAACCACATCCTTGCTAGAGGCTACCTGGATTGGCTTCCCGCTGAGTTCGTCCCAGGAACCATCGACCACCGCCTCCGTGACCTCTCCATCAGCCACGTTTACAACCATCACATGGGGGGTTATCGCCTTAGTGAGCATCTGACCAGCCCTGTCGCCGTATCCTCCGTGGAGGCACTGGAAGCCAACCGTCACGACGTACTGTGGCGGGTTACTCTTGTTTATGGACACATCTGTGACATTGAGGGTGGTTGCTATGCCATCGAAGCTGAATGTTGGGCCGTACTTGACGTATTTGAGGGCGATGTCTTCGGGCTTGAGAATGTTGCTTCCCTGATTGGGGTTCTGTATGGAGTAGATGCTGGTTGGCACGATGAGCGCCGCCAGGAAAATCGCTACTAGAGTCGGGATGTATCCCATGTCATTTCACTGTGTACTACAATGCATGTGTTTAGTATAATCCCACAGTTTAGTACACTAGTTCTAAAGTTTAGAACAGGGTTAAAGGAGTTAAATAGGACTAAATTGTGAGGGTGAGGCTGAGCCCAACGTGTCCCTCGACTTCCGCCTCCCCAGAGCCTGAGGCATAGGTTATCTCCTCGACCTTCAAAGTCTCACGTATGTCCTTCTCCCCTAGGCGGGCATCGGCTATGGTTCTCTCATCTGATGAATGGAGAGCGAGCCTCTTCACTGGCTTGTTCAGGGGGACGCCTACCTTATTCTTCTGCTTTCTTACCTCTCCCATTATGGCAGCGACGACGTCTCCCGCACGCTCAGCCTCCAAGTCAATGAGGGATGGGTCATGCTCTGGCCATATGCTCGTGTGGATGCTGTCTCTCGGCTCCTCCGCGTACATTGTGTTGTAGACCTCATCCGTGAGGTGTGGGATGACTGGGGCTAGGAGCTGTAGCATCCTCTTAATGGTGTAGTATAGTGTTCGCTGCGCCGCGAGCTTCGGGGCACCCTCCCCATATAGCCTATACTTCGCAGCCTCCAGATAGTCGTCGCAGAAGACGTGCCAAGTGAAGTTTCGAGCTGCCTCTATGGCGTTCATCCACTCGCAATTCTCCATCGCATCCGTCGCAGCCTTAACTGTTTTCTCCAGCTTGGAGAGTATCCAGCGATCCATGAGTTCGGGCTCCGCCTTCAATGTGGGGTCGTAGTCCTCGAGCCTCATCGCGCTGAACCTGCAGGCGTTCCAGAGCTTTGTCTGGAATCTCCGACCGTATTCGACATCCTCCCACCTGAAGGGTATATCCGTGCCAGTGCCTCCACCAGCAGCGGCCCACTGCCGAGCAGCGTCGCTCCCGTATTTACCAAAGACCTCGGGGGTATTGACGAAGTTGCCTAGGCTCTTACTCATCTTCCTGCCATCGCCTCCTAGAACCATCCCGTTGATGAGGACGGAGTTGTACGCGGTCTCCCCGAAGAGGGCGAGGTGGCGCACCATCAGGTAGTAGGCCCAGGTCCTGATTATGTCCTGCCCACTTGGATGTAAGCTAGCAGGGAAGAGCTTGTGCCAGTCAGGTCTGTCAGGCCAACCAGCGTGGATGGCGCACGTCATGCTGCTGTCGAACCAGGTGTCCATAACGTCGTAGTCAGGTGTGAATTCGGAGCCACCACACTTGTTGCATTTGTCACGGGGCTGGGTAACCTTGGTGTCGACTGGTAACTCTTCGGGCTCCGCTAGATGGATTTCGCCACATTGCTTACAGTACCACACTGGAACCGGGGTTGCGAAGACACGTTGCCTACTGAGTACCCAATCCCAGTCGAGGCTCTTAGTCCAGTCTATGAGCCTATACCTCATGAAATCGGGGTACCAGGTGATCTTCTTCGCCTGCTCTATTATCTGTTCGCTGAACGCAGTGGTGCGCATAAACCACTGCTTGGCATTCACAACTTCGATAGGGGTATCGCAGCGCCAACATGTGCCCACCTCTTGTTCAACGGGCTTTTCCTCTCGGAGTAAGCCTGCGGAGCGCAGGTCCTCAACGATCGCTTTCCTACCCTCATTAATGGTCATACCGGTATACTTACC
This sequence comes from Bathyarchaeia archaeon, assembly GCA_050014495.1. Taxonomy (GTDB): domain Archaea; phylum Thermoproteota; class Bathyarchaeia; order TCS64; family TCS64; genus UBA8941. The sequence goes on along the minus strand of JBEKDF010000044.1, from coordinate 6,452 downwards.
AGCGTTCTCGTTTAGGAGCCCCCTCTTATCGAGGAGGTTTATCACGGGAAGTTTGAAGCGGGCCACATCGATGACATCTGTCTTGTCCCCATAGGTGCAGATCATCATAGCGCCAGTGCCAAACGTCGTGTCGACATCATCCTTCGCTATTATCGGAACTTTCTTGTTGTAGAGTGGGGTGATGGCCTCCTCGCCAATAAGGTGGCTGTATCTCTTGTCGTCAGGGTTTACCCCTATTGCAACGCAGGCAGCCACATACTCTGGGCGGGTAGTCGCGATGACTAGCTCCCCACCTGGGACACCGAAGACAAGGCTGTAGATCTTGCCTGTCCTCTTTAGTCGCTCCACCTCCGCATCGGCTATAGCGGTCTCACACCTGGGGCAATAATTAATGGGGTGCTCTCCTTTGTAGATGAGGCCCTTCCCGTAGAGGATAAGGAAACTGAGCTGTACCTTCCTTATGTAGTCGGGGTCCATTGTGCGATACTCTAACTTCCAATCGACGCTTGTCCCGAGGCGGACGATGCTCGCCTTCATTCTTCCTATGTACTGCTCGACCCACTCCTCGCACATCTTCCGGAAGACGTCTGGGGGAACATCGCTGCGTCGGATCTTCTTGTTCTTCTCCACAGCGACCTCAGTGGGCATACCGTGGCAGTCCCATCCCTGGGGGAAGTGAACATTGAAGCCCCGCATCCTCTTGTAGCGGGCCCTCATGTCAAAGTAGGTCCAATTCAGGACATTCCCCATGTGGAAGTCCCCGCTTGGGTAGGGTGGAGGGGTGTCTATGCTGTACCTGGGGCGGACGTCATCATCCCAGTCGTATCTGTATGTACCATATTCCTCCCAGAGCTTCTCCCACTTCTCCTCCATCTGGAGGAAGTCGATCTTGTTAGGCAGCTGTTTCATGTAATTCACCGTCTTCCGGACGCGGCTGAATAGGCTCAGAAACGTGGTGGAGCCTTAAAACCTTGTCCGCATGGAGCCGAGTGCTATTTGGAATATCTGAGTTTTCAAACCCCATCTGGGGCGAGGACAAAACAATACCCCATTGACAGCCCTCGTATCATCCAAACTACCTGAAGCGGATGATTAATAAAAATATTTAGAAGAAATTGCCTAAGCGAGACGTTTCCCAGCAGTTGGGCCGGGTGCGGTGAAATATAGTTCCTCCACTTTGAGCTTCCACACAGCCCTGGCTGGGAGCTCCACAGGGGCCTGCTTCCTGTATTCCTCGACCCTCTTTTTTCCCTCATCGAATAGGGGTCCTGAGGTAACTAGTTCTGCTTTGCATTTGATTTGGTAGCTCTTGTGTATCGCCATATCATAGGCTACCATGCAGCCCCATTTCGTGGCGGCGAGGTTCTCATGCGTCTTCTGTAGGAAGTTCTCGACTACAGCGATGTTCTCATCGTCTATCCACCACCAGAAGGCGACCATGACAACGTTTGGCTTCCCAGACTTGTCGACGGTTGCGAGTGGAATCACACGTTGCTTATCGAAAACAGCTTTTGCTTCTACAGGTACATTAACCATTTTCATCAGTCCTTTGGAATAGGAGTTTGGAAGTTATTTAGCATGTAGGTGTATTTCTCTAACCCTTTTTTCGGTTCTTCAGCTTTGAGGATGAGGGAATGATAAGTAATGTGATGAGACCAAGCCCGATGTAAGTTGTTGAGAGCGGGTAGAGCTGGCTGATGTACCCTACCGCTATAGGACTCACACATGTAAAAGCACCATACATGAACTCGTAAAAGCTCATTGTGGCACCTAAGCTACCTCTGGGGGAACCATGTGCGATGAAGTCGAGGATTAGGGGCTCTATGACGCCGTTCGCGGCACCGAAGAGGATAAGGGGCCAAAGGAATTCGAACCAGCTTGAGGCGTAGGCGACTCCGGCGAGGCTGACCGCTAGGGCAACGGTAGCAACTAGCATCCCTCTCCTCACACCGACGCCCACGATCTTCTCAGAGTAGTAGAAACCGACCCCTTTAACAGCGCTGTCTGAAGCTAGTAGGAAACCTATCGCAGTAGCAGTGAGCCCCTTCTCCGCCATATAACCAGGAAGAATATAGAAGTATATTCCAAGTCCAAGCGCATAAGGGATCATGGTCAGGTACGCCCATCTGAGCTGGGAAACCGCAGAGAAGTCAAATTTGATCACACCCGACTCAGACTCGAGGCTGATCCTCGACACAAGGAGGCCATTCACCACGAGTGCAGTGGCCATCACGACAGTGAGCAGCCACCAGAGTGAGGAGTACCCGTAGGAATCAGCGACCCATCCACCAAGGAAGGGACCGAGGACGAAGCCAAGTATCCAGCTGAGATTATACCTCCCAATGGCATGTGAGAGAAGCTCCGGTGGAGCCATATCCGCAGTCAACGCACCCGCAGCTGCCCAAAAAGCGCCTCCTGCGAAGCCGAGGAGGACCCTGCCGATGAAGACCTGCCTGAAGTCCGTGGCCAAAGCGAGGTAGACCAGGCACGCCGCCGTGAAGATGTTGAACACGAGGAAGAGGCGCACCTTCTCAAACCTGTCCAGAAGAGCCCCCGCAATCAGAGTCATCGCAGTATACACCACTGCAGCGGCAGTACCCATGATACCGATGTCGAGGAGGGTAGCACCCAACCCCTCCGCCTGGACTGGGGCGAGCATCATAGGTGTCCCGATAGCTGTGGCCACTAGGAACACCGAGATATAGAAGAGCCTGAGCAGCCCCCTACGATCCTCAACGATCAAAGTGCAGAACGGTTAAGCGGTTACCCGGATAAACCTACCCCTAAACTTTGATGATCCTAGGCTCATCCACCTTCCTAGGGCCTGTAACAGTGATTGAGTCATTGATAGTAACCGTCATACCGTCAACTGCCGCGACAACTGGGACCCCCGACTCCTCTTCTAGCCAAGAGGCCTCCTTAACGGGGTCCTTGTTTAGGATCTTCAATCCGAAGTGTGTGGTGACTGCACAGCTGGGCCTCGCCTCCTCGATGACCCTTAGAGCATCGTCGGTACACATGTGACCCACTAAAGGACTCCCTTTGGGCCACATTGTGCCGAGGACAAGTAGATGACATCCCTTAAGGGCCTCGCCCAGGCCAGGGTAAACCTCCGTATCACTCGTATAGCCAAATGACCCAATCCCTGGAACGTCAAATTTGATGCACACGGCATCACCATCCCCGTGTATCGCTCTGAGTGCCTCAAAGTTGATATTTCCGATCTCAAATCGTGAGCCAGGAACGAGTTCCTCAACCCTTCCCACGAGGCTTTGGTGATATCGACTTACACTCTGATCTAGATCCCTACTCCCTCTGAGGACGCTCCTCGCCGCTGCAAGTACTCCTCGCTTTTTCGTTGTTCCCCCAGTCATGGCTTCGACGAGGACCTCGGCATCCGTGTAGTGGTCGGGGTGGCAGTGAGTGACTACAATGCCGTCGAGGCGCATCGGGCTGAGCCCTGCATAAATACTATGAACGAGAGCACCGGGGCCTGGATCAACATGTATATGGGTTTTCCCATACTCCAATCTTATACCAGCGGTCCTTCTTCTTTGTGTACACATAGTATGGCGGCCCCCGCCGGTCCCAAGGAAGTGGAGGGTGAGTGACTCCATGTAGGTCCCTAAATGGGGGAGAGTTAAATATTTAACATGGCGATGCATCCAGAAAGGTTGCCGGGCCCGTGGCCTAGTTAGGCTAAGGCGTCTGACTGATAATCAGAAGATCAAGAGTTCGAATCTCTTCGGGCCCACTTTTACACTCTTAGGTACCACCATTGCAGCTTAGTGCACCATGTTCTTCGGCTTCCTGTAGATCTTGACACCTTCGAAGTCGCTCGCCTCGGTGAAGCCCTGCTCGAGGAGGGGCAACGCCTCTTCGATTGTTCTAGCGACCTTGCAGACGTACTGATCCGATTCGCCTCCGAATAGTGCTTCCTCGATCTGGATGTAGAGCATCGTGTTTGAGATGCTTCGGTGGCCAAGGAACCTCTGAACGTATAGAAGATCCTTGGTCTGGTGGTAGAGGGTGGTTGCCTTCCAGTGCCTGAAGGTGTGGAAGTGTATCTGTAGTAGTCGTGGATTATTGTAGAGGGTTGCCAGTCGCGCGCGCCATATTTGGCGCGGAGAAGACTCCTCACATGCCTGATAAGTTCTGCTCCTATGCCTGGAACGTACTTTACCCATGGATTATACAGCTGAGGTCTCACGGTGACTCCGAGTTCTATGAGGATAAGGGAGTCATGGTTGTATCTTGTCCGGATGGGTTGAGGCCCGCTATTTTCAAGCTTGAGCGTGTATAGAGACTGGAAAGCAGGGTTCCTCTCAATAGCCTTATCCTCACTTCCACCTGACTCTAATCAGTGATTCTATGGTTGATGCACAGACGATTGGAATATTGGTAACCGCTGTAAGCGTGACGGTTGCAGTGGTCTACTACATCTTCACACTGAGGATAAACATGAGGACGCAGGAGCTCGCCCTAAAGGCATAGCAGCAGAACCTCGAGACCCGGCGGATAGGGCTAGTTGATAGCATAATCACGAGAACATTCGACGAAGGCTTCATGAAGAATATTATGGAACTCCTGAGGTACGAGTGGAGTGACTACGGAGACTTCGAGAGGAAATACGGCTCAGAGAACAACCCGGAATCTGCAGCCAAGAGATTTGGGATGTGGCTCAGCATGAACGCCGTTGGTGGCATGCTCCGGAACGGGGTCCTCAGCGCAGAGGATTGTTACGACGCGGGGCTACATGGTTTCCTCTTTTCGTGGGTTAAGTATAAACCAATTATCGAGGAGGTTAGGAGGAGGTACTGGGGTAAGGACTATCTGAAGGACTACGAGTTCCTCTCAAACGAGATGCTGAGGGTCATGAAGGAGCACGACCCCACATACTCCTTACCTGAGACTCTGGATAAATACATCCCAGATAAGTGACCACCTAGTTTGTATAGACTTAGCCTTCCTCATTTCACTCTGATCCCAATTGTGACTAATTGGCTGGATAAACATTAAAAAGAGGGGGTTTACGGGGGACATCTCCAGGGGATGGCGGGGCAATATAAGATCGTTACTACGAGATTACGAACTTCTGGATGCGGTTATTCCCCGTGTCAGCCACGTAGACGTTGCCTCTGCTGTCGACGGCCACGCCCCATGGGGAGCTGAACTGGCCATCACCAGAGCCGAGGCCACCCCAGACCGTGAGGAAAACACCAACCGAGGTAAACTTCTGAATGCGGTTATTCCCCGTATCCGCCACGTACACGTTCCCGAAGCCATCGACGGCCACTCCACACGGAGCATTGAACTGCCCGTTGCCTTTACCCTGACTACCCCATCCCCTGAGGAAGACGCCCTCCGAGGTGAACTCCTGGACACGGTTATTCAACGTGTCAGCCACGTATATGTCCCCGACACCGTCAACGGCCACCCCCTCAGGCCAACTGAACTGGCCGGGACCTGTGCCCCCACTCCCCCACTGAGTGAGGAATACGCCGTTTGATGTGAACTTCTGGATGCGGTCGTTACCCATATCTGCCACGTATAGATCGCCGAACCTATCGAAGGCCATACCCCTGGGCGCGCTGAACTGGCCCTCCCCCGAGCCCGCACCGCCCCACTGGGCAAGCAAGACACCCCTCGACGTGAACTCCTGTATACGGTTGTTCTCCGTGTCGGCCACATAGACATCGCCGTTGCCGTCGACTGCTAGGCCCCTTGGACCGTTGAGTTGGCCGTCGCCAGTGCCCAGGCCGCCCCACTTCGTTCGGAACAAGCCATCCCAGATAAATACCTGGACCCGGTTATTCTCCGTGTCCGCGACGTAGATGTTACCGTTGTCGCCGAAGGCAACCGCTTCAGGCCAGTTGAACTGGCCGTTACCCGTACCTTGGCCACCCAACTTTGTCTGGAATATGCCGCTCGCGGTAAACTCCTGTATACGGCTGTTACCCGTCTCGGCCACGTAGACGTCTCCGCCATCGACGGCGACACCACACAGGCCATTGAACTGACCATCCCCTGCGCCCCCGCTGCCCCACATGGTGACGAAGACTCCTTCCGGGGTGAAAACCTGGGTACGGTCGTTCAGTGAGTCAGCCACATAAACGTCGCCGTTGGCAGCAACGGCGACGCCGCATGGGCCTCTGAACTGTCCTATATCCATGCCTTCGACCCCCCATGCGGTGAGGAATACTCCGTCCGAGGTGAACTCCTGTATACGGTTGTTCTCCGTGTCGGCCACATAGACATCGCCGTTGCCACCGATGGCTACTCCCCAGAGAGCGTTGAACTGGCCGGGACCAGTACCAGCGCTCCCCCACGCCGTGAGGAAGACGCCCTCCAAGGTGAACTTCTGGACACGGTCGTTACCCCAGTCAGCCACGTATATGTCACCGTTGTTGTCGACCGCCACCCCGGTCGGTGCACTGAACTGGCCGTAGCCC
>JBEKDF010000043.1:0-20020 GCA_050014495.1 Bathyarchaeia archaeon | reverse complement strand
TTCCATAGAAGTATGCGTATCCAGTCTAGGTCGAGTGAGTCAAGCACACGCTCAACGTTCAACCTACACTCAAGGAAGAGTTATGCGATGTATTATTTAATTTCTAAACAGCCTTGCGCGCATTGTTGATTGGTCCAGCCTGTACGCTCCCAGAAATAGAGGTATGGATTACAGTAATGTCATTGGGATTATCTTCCCGGTGTAGGCATCGACGAAAGCGTAGCCGTCCGGGGGTAGGCTGTTTGAACCCCTCACCTTCACCTCCCAAACGAATCGATACGTCATATCACCGTAGACAGGCGGATACGAGTACGTTCCCGGGTCCGTAGTGTTATACTCCGTCCACGGGGCGTATCCTCCTCCGATGAGCATCGCCTCCTTCAGCATCTCGAAGCTGCTTCCATTGGTACCGTATACGTGAAATGATCTGGTAAGGTACAGCGTCGCCGTCAGGTTTTGCCCTGAAAGGTCTTCTCCGAAGGTCGTCTTGTACCAGTCGATGTCGGCTTGTATCGCCTCCACGCTGGTAAACGGTGGACCATTTTCGGTTTTAGGTGAAGGTGCAGTGTAATTTCTGGGTTTTTGGTCTATGGCTCCGATTAGTGTCACTGATAGAAGAATTATGATAAGAAGCGAGAAGATGAAGGTATGTTGTTTCACTGCGACCACTCTTGTTTGAGTGACTACTAATTCACCTTCACTATCTTATCAAATTACGCGATTTTTCGATTTAGTGATCGGTTGAAACTGCGAAGAAGGTCGCTTCCCCATTTCGCAGTATAGAGAAGCTGGCATCTGCCCTAAAGCTCATCAGCCCATACTCCTCGTTACCGGGATAACGAGGATAAAACTCGTAGAGTGTACGAACCTGAGTCATACCCATATCCGAAGCGGAGCCATACGCGATTACCGGACCAAACATGCTGAAGGTATACCAACCCTTAGACAGCTTCGGGGACTCGTAGACCCCGTCACCGTTTGTCGTAATAGACCAGAGAATGGGTGACTGCCATACCGTCAACTGCAGATTCGGAGTACTAGGATTAGTCAGGTTGAAGTATTTCCCAACTGTTCCGGCACTGACCCTTGTGTCATTTCTCCACGCGTTTCCCCTCTGAAGCGTCGGGTGAAGATCATACACGTTAACGGGGTCCACCACCACCAAATCGAAGTGTATAGTGGAACCATTTTCCGGTACATAGAATGTTATGATGGAGGTCGTAGTGTCGCTAAGAGACGTGTTCGATGAGATGTTCTGGTACTTGTATGACATGGGGAACCCTTTCACAATCTGTATACCGAAGGTCGTCCACGTCGCTGGCTGGGAGACGTTCATCAACTCGCCAAGCGGTGCAATCCTGTTAAGTCGAGTGTTCACGGATTCGAGGGCTGCACTAGTCTCGGTGAGCACTGCGCTCTGTGACTGGTAATTGTTGAACAGGATAATGTAGAACCCGGACAACGTAGCCATCGCTACGACTAGGATCATTATTACCCCCAGCAGGGTCCACACGCTTACACCAGTCTTTCTTTGAACTGGTTCCTCGACCCTCCTAGTTACGCTCAATGCGGCTCTTTCAAACTCTGAGAGACTGTACTTGCCATCTTCGCCCTTGGAGATGAGTTCCCTCATATTTTCCAGGTGGTAGTCGAGTAGCCCGTCCTCATAATCCCACATGCCTAATACCTCCGGTTTTCCACAGCGAAGAAGATGGGATCGTTATTCTTCTGAACGTAAGCGGTGATGGCGACGCTGTAGCTATACATCTTTACAGAAGCTGAAGGATCCTCTACAGAGCCGTGAAACATCGGATACCTGTAGTAGTCGTCTTCCCCCCTTGCCACAAGCTTGTCGAGGAGGGTTATCGGACCAAACATGCTCAACGTATGCCAGCCTCTACTCAGAGGAGGCGTCACGTAGACTCCTGAATCGGAGACGTTCATCGACCACTCTATAGGTGCCTGCCAGACGACCCTCGAACCTAACGACGCGTTCTGGTTCTTGCCGTACACCTGGTCGACGGTTCCTAGCCTCACCCAGGTCTCATTCTTCCAGGCGTTACCATCCTGGAGGGTTAGCTCGAGGGTGTATCTGTTTGAAGAGGGTACAATGAGTTCGAGGCGAGTAACCGAGCCATCGACGGGCACATAGTAGACGATGATGGACGTTTGCTGATCCCATACCAGAGGTGGTCCTTCATCGTAGTTGAATGTCATGAAGTATGATGGCACAATCGCGGTCGGTGACTTGGTGATGTTTGTGAGTGTCTGGAGGTAGGAGATGTTTTGCAATCGCTGATTGGTTAAGTCGAGTTGGGAGCGGGTCTGGGCAAGCACATTGCCCAATTGTTGATGGTCGTTATAGCTCACTCCCAGTAGCGTGGAGACAGATGCTAGCCCGATTATCAAAATCAGCAGGACCGATGTCACCTGTTTTGTATTCAACCCAAGAACCATGGGCTTCTGAGCTGCGGGGATCTCCTCAACCCTTTGAATTAAGTTGATGGACGCTTTCCCGAATTCCGATAGATGGTATCGCTCTTCATCATCCTTGGCAAGAAGGGCTCTCATGTTTTCGAGGTGGTAGTTTAGTAGACCGTTGTCGATTCCAAGCTGGTTCAGTATCGTTGTGTAGGTGACTGGTGACTGGCTGACGATTCGTAGTATCTTCCTCCGAATTGGATGTTTGAGCGCAGTGAACATGGTTGAGTATGTGTCATCCTCTTCGCTCAAGTTGGATCGGATTAGGCTTGTTTCGTGTGCCTATAAAGGGGTTCTTGAAAAGGAAAATTACCTAGACTATCCAAGTATTTAGGTAAGAAATCTTCTCCACTCGTGTTTGAGTATGTGACTATGAAAAAAGATGGAGAGGGGCACCAGCCCGTATTTATTTAGTATTTAGCGTAGGCGCGTCTTCTTGAATAATAGAATATAGCCAATCCAAAGAATGCGCGCTGGCTCGTCCCTAAATCAAATACTTTAGAACAGCAATCACCAACAAAACCCCAACAATCAACCCCAACGACGACCCAACACCGAAAAAGCCCCAAAGACAAAACACACCACCAGCAAAACGACTGAAAAACGACACAGACAAGCCCAGCACCCACTAACCACGGCCCATACGCCGACCGTAGACGCGAACCCTTAGACGTTGAAGAACGTCGGCGAGATGGCCTTCTCCGGCCTACCCAGGTTCTCCGCCGCCTCCCTGTTCAGCACACAGCACAGCACACTAAGAAGAGCGTACACCGACACACCCAGCAGACCCCTCACCTTATTCACAGTCAACCCGAACTGGGTCTTCATGAAGGCAAACGAAGCCTCCACCGCCGGCCGCCTACGGTACTCAACCACCTCTACCTCGGGGCCATGTGTCCTGAACCTCCGATCCACCCTCAGCACATCCACGCCACGCATCTGGCTTGCCGTATAAGGGATCACAGCAGTCTCCACCAGGCCTCTCACCTTGGCGCTGCTGTACTGGCTGTCCGCGATCAGGCTCCTGAGCCTAGCATCGGCCCTCCCTAGGACCATCCGGGTCCTCTCGACCAGGGACGGCGCGTGCCTCTTCTCGTTCTCGTTGGCGGGAGCGATCACCTCGGCCAGAGGCAGGATCCTCCTCTGATCCACGGAGACGTGGAGCTTGTAGCCGAGGTCGTAGCCTCGACCGTTCCTCCCGACCTTCGCGTCAGAGTCTGAGAAGCCTATCCTACCGTCGTCGGGGTGCCTTTTGCTCCAAGCCTTGACGAAGCTGGCGTCTAAGATGACGTCCACCTCCTCCACTTTAGCCCTCCTTAGGAGCCGCACAACCTTCTCCTCTATGATGAGCTGAATCCGGTCGGCTCCGACCCTGTGGGTGAAGCGGCTGATTACTGACCTCGTGTATCCCCTCTCGCTGGGTTTGATGAGGCAGAGCTTTCTGAGGCGTCTGTCTACGTCGAGGATCCTGGTCATCTCCCGTAGGCTGCGGATTCCCTTCAATCGCATGACTAGGAGGGCTCTGAGTATGCCTAGGGGGTTCCTCGGTGGCCTGCCGGGGCCGGCTGTGTGGTAGCAGCCGAGTAGTTGCTGTTCAGCAATGCTTAAGTCGATGTTTTTGAAGAGTGTTTCGAGGGTCTCGTGTTCATCTTGTCCTAAGTGAACTCACCTCCTACGGTTGGACAGACCATCAAGAGGACGAGACCCTCAACTATCAAAATAAGCTTATTCTAGCCTGGATGAATTTCGGGACAAGCCGGCGCGCACAAATCACATTCGAAGCCCTGGAGGAGAAGGAGACACTCGTTAAGCGCGCGCCAACGAGGACGAGGGCCTTAAGCGCGCGCGGATTGGTTTGGGGTTGGCGAAATGAGTCGCTGTTACCTGTTTGATGAAACGATGTAAATTGGATGAGAGTCGGTGTGACTAAGGAAGCTGATCTCAACGTTAAAGTGAGGATAAGGATCAGTCGGCGGCGGCAAAAAGTCAGCGGGATGCGGAACCGGTTGGAAAACCAATAAAGCGAAGGAAACTGAACCGCCGGTGGTCAAGATAGCTGTCGCGTTCTTCGGCCCAATGCTATAGCCCAACGGAACATCAGTTACCCTAATCGAAACGGGAAGCGACGCATTGTAGTACGATGGGGCAGTCAAAGTCAACGTGATTGGAGTTAGCACACCAGGCTTAACACTAAGTGGAGGGCCAGGATCATATGCAGGAGGGTTGAAGGAGATCAGGTAATCTGGACCAACAGCCGAGACTCCGCCACCGATACTTTCGAGTGAGAGCATCACCTCCCCACTCTGCGCATCAACGATGTATGTACCAGAACCACTGCTCCAACCGTAGTACCAACTAGACTCAATGTGAATGAACCAGTATGGTCTGGATTCGCCTACTGGGGTGGCTGGGACATATATTTGGCTATGGGGTTCAGCTCCAGTGTTATTCAGGTAACTTGTCCAGTTGAGTGCGACGTATTGTAAGTCGGTGGTTAGGGTCGTGACGGTGCCGTTTAGTATTCTGTGATTAGTTTTATTGCTTGATTTGAGTATGTTGATTGCCTGTTCCTCGTTTATCTTTGCCCCGAATGCTTGTTGATTTGTAGCCACTAAAATGAAGGCGGAGGTCGCGAGGATGACTGAGATCAAGGCTGTGATCGTGGTTTTGGAACTAAAGAGCATGGTTCATTCTATCAATTGACCTATGTTTAATGCTAGTGATTAGAACGAGTCCATTAAGAGTGAGGAGCGCGTGATCAGCCCAGTGATAATCGTTTTCCCACCGGAGCCGATGAAGCCCATTTGGGAGGAGCGACAGGTCACCATTGAGGGTGAGACTCACAGGCTTAGTGTTCCTTTCCTCGTTCTACACGACTAAATTCACATCCAGTCGCCTTCGCGAATGCCTTGGCCAGCAGAGTCTTACCAAGCCCAGGATAATCCTCGAAGAGGATTGCCCATTCGCGTAACTGGCGGCGAGTATCTTTTTGGAGAAGCATCCTATCCCCAACAAAGTACATTACGGAGAGGTCGTCTGCAGGGGATTCTCTATCTCTCCTATGAAGAGTATCGACCCGGAGCGGTCGTCCCTGATGACGAACAGAAACGGCCTATCCACCACAAACCCAGGCCTAGAGGCCGTCTGAATAATCTCAACCGACGTAGCCGCGGCGGCCACCGTCCCCCCCTCACCGACGCCGACGTAAGCCTTATGATCAACCTGACTTATGGCCAGATTCGGCGGCCCCGACGCGATACCGCTGAAGTCCGCATTCATCCAATCGAAGGCCACACCCATACCGAGACTCTTCAACGCGTCATTCAGGCTCCTCGTCCCATAAGTCACGTTGAACCTTGGCATACTAAGCTCCAGATCCTTCTGCTGGAAGCGTGTGAAGTAGCCGTCGAGCCTCCCCCGAGTCAAACCATCAAGGAAGGAGTCCAACGATGAGCGGGGCACAAAGACATACATCGCGACCTTGCCCCTACCGTAGGGTAGTCTGATGGCTTGGGCCTCGCTGTCGTTGAGGTACCCGTAACTCGCTTCCTTGTTCATGTAGCTGACGGTGGCCGTTGATCCGTCGCTCAGCTTGAAGACGCCGGGGCGTGTCCAGGATGGGTTGAACATGTTTGACCAGGCTCCCTTGAAGTAGATGGTATTCAGCAGGATCACTACGTCTTTCGGGTCGATCGCGTCCAGCATCTTCTGGACCACGCCATTCGTCTTCTCGCTCACCCAGTTATTTATGTAGGTCACCGTGGTGGAGTCGAATGGGCGGATGGAGACCTCACCCATGAAGTAATTCGTGACGTTGTCGGTGAAACTCTGCTTTACCTTAGGCGCGAACACGTCTTTCACCAGCATCGAGTCGGCTATGCTGAGTTGGATCGTGTCGTCGACGGATTGGAGGCTCTGAAGCAGGTTAAGGTATCCGTTATCCAATCTGCTGAGGCTCATATTCTCTACCCCAAGAGTTCTAGCCATCGACTCCTTCGTCGTTCCTCCGGCGCCGTTGTACGCCATGGTTAGGGCGGTGGAGACGCTGAGTGGAGAGATCAATATGTTGCTCCCAGGATCCTCCTTGGCTAGTTGCTGGATCATCGAGACCGCGAAGCGGGTGTTGGCATTCACGATCTCGGGGTCGGCGTTTGCGGCTTTCTGGTCCGATGCGGCGTAGGCTTGTGTCTGAGCTTGCGACCGCATGTATGGGGGTAGTAGGAAAGCGAGAGGTAGGGAGACTAATACTATGACCAAGGCTGTGATAAGGATCCTCTTCTTGATCATTGGCGTCGAATGAGTTAGCAATCTGGATGATTTTTACGCTTTTCCATAGTGAATGCATACGAGCCCCGATTTCCTTTGTATTCTATGCGTGTGTAACACCCCAGGGTTTTATGGTTCATCCGGGTCTTTGCCCAGCTCTGACTTATTGTATCGTTCACAGTTTTGCCACTCGTCATCAGTTTTACAGAGAGGGCTGAGGTTCTTTGGGATATTGGAGGGTTTGAGATCGTTGTTGAGTGCATCTGCGTAGCACTCTACCTGGATGTAGTAAGGACAAGACATTAAACTTTGAAGACTGATTTTATATTTCTTAAATATTGCGCACGATTACGGAAGTTTCAATCTATTAGATTTTGCTTTTTCTACAGTTGTAAATCCTGAGACTAAGGTCTAAATAACATTTTGATTGTACCTGTAGTTGGTAATCTAATTGACGCCCCCCAGACAAACGCAGCTAGTAGCCATCGTATCATGCATACTAGCAGTCACAACATTCGCAGCATTAACCATGAAAATGCCGAGCAGCGACGTGAAGATATCGAAGGAGCAGGCAATGAAAATCGTTGAGACGAGTTCAAAGGCGGATCCATATATGGTTGGCAGAAGCGACGAGCACCTTGAGAGCGCTGAGCTTCAGTACATATCACTCAACTGGGACGAGTACCTACGAAACGCCGGGAACTTCAACCACCTATACATCTCCCCGACCCAAGTCGGCGAAGACAAGCCATACTGGATCATGGATTATGGTCAGCCTAATGTAATCAACCTTGGATCCGGTAGATACATCGTCGACGCGGATACGGGGGAGCTCATGGCTGCCATGGAGCAGTTCCACGGATTTTCAACGATATTTACCCCATACTTCGGCGTCTCATCGATCAGCAACGGCTCAGACCCAAGGAATCCCTTGGTCATTAAGGATCCCTCCGATGTGGCTCATGTCGATATTAGGATAGATGCGAAGTCTTCCTACGATGCTTCCCTGCCAGTTTCCGTAACGGTGGTTGAGGTTCCGGTTGGTTACTACGTGTCCCAGAACGTCACCTCTCTGGTTCTTAGGACTGGTGGCTCCGCAGCCGTTCGCTTCAACATTGGGCTTGCTTTCTACGCTATGGGCCCCTTTATCCCGTTGGAGACGACGTCTAGCAAAGGGTCCTACGCGGTCAGGGTTAAGTTCACTCTGGCTGGCGAGGATGAATACGCCAACATCTACGTCCCAGGCGGGTAATGTGAACAAACTCATTTCTTGGGAGCGTAGCTAGTGGTCTTATTTCCCTCTTATTCTATAGAGGAGGAACCCTGAGGCGGCAACCACCATGAGCAGCAGAAGGACCTCCAAAGGATACCAATTATTCCGGGTAGCAGAATCGGGAAGTGTTCCGACATCAGAAACATAAGGCGTAGATGTATTCGCCGTCCTACCCGCAGCGAGCTCAGCCGCGAGAGAGGCTGCGGAATCGGGCTTCAAAGGCCCACCACCAGTCGATGTCGAGTTAACAACCATAAATTTCCTCGCCAGCTGCTTGACGCCGTTCTGCCAAATCGTCACGGTGTATTTACCGGGTTCCCTCATGAGGAAGTTGAAGGTGAACCAGGGTGAGTCCCTACTGTACGAGGCGTAGCTCTCGAGGTAGGGATCAGCCTCATCAAGCCTCGGGGTTACCACCGCCACGGCTCTATATTCCCCAGTCACGTTCGATGGGATGGACCCCACACGCAGAGTTATCGGCTCATCGACGAAGAGGGGCTCGGAGGAGAACTCAGCCCAGGTCAAATGCATCTGAGAACCACCCGGCTTCACCTCCAGCTGACCACAGCTGACTCCATCGACGATGACACTGTAGACGCCGGGCACCGTGAAGTTATGGCTGAAGGAGACGTAAGAACCATAGCCGTACACGAAATCACTGACCGTGTCCTCGGAGACATATCCCTTGGCTTTGCCTGAAACGCCGTCGAATGTGACGTGGAAAGTCCAGTATCCGAACTTGGTACCTCCCCCGACCTTGATCTCAAGGGTTGTTGGACCGTTGGTTATCGGGTAAGTTTCATTGTGGAATCCGGTCACGCTTACGTTGGATGCGGGGACTGGTATGAGTCCGGAGTCGGAGACCTGAAGGGTATACATGGAGTTGCTTGCAACCCCATCTACTACGGCGAGGCCTCCTTCGGGTCCCCCGTAGACGTAGTAGTTGCCATACCCGTCAGCCTTGAGGAATAAGACGTACGTCGTGCCGACGGATAGCTCCGGCTGGTCCTCGACCCATATCGAGTTCCCGTTGCCCAGATCGCCCCCCAGCTCCTTCACGTCGATGCTCGGGGGCCCGCCTCCCTTGTAGCACTGTTGCACCTGCACGTGTCTGATAAGGTAGGGGACGTTACCCGTGTCGTTCCCCGAGTCGGTGTGGCTTGTTGAGCCTGTCACTTTTCCGAGTACGATGAGGTCTGACTGTGACTGTATCTGATCGTAGGTTAAGCGGGTTAAGGAGGCGTTTGATGTGGGGAGGGTTAGGGCCAAGAAGAGTAGTGCCGTCAACAGGGCTAATTGTGATTTCATCATAATGCTTCACTTTTATGCATTGACTGCCATACTACGCGCGCGCATGCATGATAATTAGGATGTATACAAGTTTCATGAGTCTTTCCCACCATTATTGTTGTTAATCCATTACTACCCTAGACGGATATAATGCTAGAGAATAGAACAGTTGTTATGACTTAGCGCGTCGTAGAGAATAGTTCTTCTCCCGACACTCAATTGATAGCACAGTTTAGGAGAAAAAGATTTCTCGAAAACCCTTTTTTAAAGCCCGGGTAAGGTACAATCGACCGACCATGGGCTTCGAGGAGGACACCTACAACACCATCTTCAAGGCAATACAGCATCCCATAAGGCGAAGAATCCTACGAATGATAGGCGAGAAGCCATCGACCTACACGGAGATCCAGAGGGACCTCAACATAGACAACGGGCTCCTCAACTACCACCTAGAGGCCCTGAGCTCACTCATCACCAAGAATGGCGAGGAGAAGTACACGTTATCCGACTTCGGAAGGGCCACGGCTGGCCTGATTAGAGGCGTGGAGGAGCCGAGTAAGGTAGTTAAATCAACCTTCACCTCGCCCATCATGAAGGTGCTCGCAGCGGTCCTAGTAGTCGCCCTCGTCGTATCCGGCTTGGGGCTCATTGAGCTCAACAACAGGTACCTCGACTTATCCGGAAGATACAGCACTCAGAGCATCGAGAAGAGCTACCTGCAATCAGCACTTAACACCTCCGTAGCGTCTTCGAGTCGACTCAACTCGACCCTGACCACCCTTGAGAAGAACCCGCTTGTAAGGGCCTCCACCATCATCATAGACAGAGTCGGGGTCGACTACTTCAACAAGTACTTCCACGACCCCACCGTCGAGTCAAATCCAGCCAATCAGCCAAACGCGACCAGAGTCACATACAGCTACCGCATAGAGGTGGGGAATTACTCTAAGGATGAAAAAATCATCTTCGAGTTCCATCCGGAGTACATAATGCAATCCGGTGAAATTCCCGTGGAGGGTAACCTGCAGCCATACAACATCACGGCGGCTGAAGCGAAGCGCCTCGCCCTCAACGCTGGTCTATTCGATAGCCCCTATGGGTTGGCAGCGGAGATAGTTGGTGCCTTCGGATACGATGTCAACCCTCAATCACCCTACACTGACAAGTACGTCTGGCAGGTCACATCGTATATCGATCCACCCTGGGCCAGGACGCGGATGTACATGTACGCCATGGTTGACCCGGTCACCGGCCAAGTGTATTCGACGAACGGTCGAGGCGGCTTGGGGCTAAGTGAGTCTCAGGTAGACACTGCTGCGAAGGCAGCTGCTCAGGGTATTGATGGCTACGTGAAGCTTGTGTATCCTGATTTGCCGGAGCAGATACAGATCTTGGGGGGTGGCAACCTCACCTTCACGGTGTCGGCGACGTTCATCTCATACAATGTGAATACTCCTTATGCTAAGCTCATCATCGACCCGCAGTACCGGGATCCCTATCAGGTGCAGTCGAACATGGCGGACAGGCTCAGAGACGTTCTAACTTACGAGCCAGTTGGATCTTTGCCACTGAGGACAGGGGAGACGGTGAACATCACCGCTACAGTTCGGGCACCCGATGATGCTGGGCAGGTGTTCGTCTTCCCCAGGTGGGCCTTGGACGACCTGGGGATAAGCGCTGACGGTATACTAGTATTGTCAAACCTAGAATCCTGAGATTCTTGGTTCCTAGCCCTGAATCTCCCCGAGAAAACTTGTATGTGAGCCCGAATCGTTGCCTTCTACCGCCCACTCAGGTATCGTGTACCCTGTTCTAAACACTAGCATTAAGTCGCCGGTGCCCCTCAGTAATCACTAATGCCTAAAACATCAACCATCACCCTAACGGTGCTGATCTCCATCATACTCGCAACCACAGCCTTCCTCACGGTGGCAAAGACCCAATCAGCATCACAGACCCAACCAGCGCAATCGATAAACGTGTCAGAGGCGCAGGCGATCGAGATACTAAAAGAAAGCGATAAAACCGATCCCAGAATAATCAATGGCATCCCAGGTGGCAGCGCCTCACCCGCAAGCGCCGACCTAGAATATATTTCGCTAAACTGGACAAACTACCTAAAGACAGTGAACTCGGACCCGTTAACTATGCACGACCGAATATATGTCTCACCGACACCGGTTGGAGAAGTCAGACCATACTGGCTCATCGAATACGAGACAGACCTCGTACCTCTTCCCGGAGATTATGTAGGATCGGGGAGATACGTCGTGGACGCGCAGACCGGGGAACTCATGCTCAGCCTCGAAAGCACCGGCGGCGGAGTCACGGCGGTTGGTCCCGATTACCTGATGTCACTTCACCCAAACGCGTGGGACCCGAGCACCCCAATAAGGGTGAAACCAGGTGAATCTACATCAGTTGTGTTGAGGGTGATAGCTAGGCCCTACTACAACGCCTCGCTTCCGGTGTCATTGAATGTAACTAGCGTACCGATGGGTTTCAGCGTGACAGCGAACGCTACGTCCGCGATCTTGAAGACCGGCGGATCCGCGTTCTTCCTACTCGAGATCCACACTTCTGTCCCTTACCCTGCTGATTTTCTATCGCCTCAAAATGGGTCTCAGATTCCCCACTTCGACATGGAGATCGGCTTCCTGGGTACAAACCAGCTTAACTTTATCTACGTCGAGCCCACGGTCAACGCCACAGTCACGAACCAAACTGTACAGGACCTGGGTAATGCTAGCCAGCCTCAGAGATTCATCGTTGAGGGAGGAAAATCCCTGAATGGCACCCGGATACACAACTATAGAGTAATCCTAAACGAGGGAGATGCAATCGGATTCGAGTTCAACTCCACCCAACAGGTTGGATTCAGCATCTACTACGTCGCCCAGGGGCAGCCACCCTACACTTGGTACTCGGATAACACCACGCATATGAGAAGCGGCCTGATAGCCCTGAGGAGTGGCACCTACGACTTCGCATTCACCATAAACTCACCCGAAGCAAACGTCACATTCAACACCTGGAAGGTGAGCAGGGATCCAACTGGGGTTCTCTTTAAAGAATCGGGCGGCAGCAGCGGCGCCTTCGGAGGCATGGGCTGGGAGACCTTCTACCTGGAGTCTCCCCCGAGGAGCTTCGTAGTCGGTAGAACTTGGTATAATAGCACTTGGACCGATCACTCGATCAGTTTCGAGGCGACGCTCAGCGAGGGCACGGTCATTGAATTTGGATACAACTCCACAGAACAGGTTATCTTCGGCTTCGCATCAGATTCGGGAACAGTCCTAAGCTACAACAACTTGTACTCTTACAAGAGTTCATACACGGTCCGGTCTACGGGGAAATATACTTTCAGCTTCGATGTAGCGCAGCCGGAGACGGCGATAGTCGCCTTCAGGTGCCGAACCGTGAATGGTAGTAGCCTAAGCTACCCAGATCAAACCGCAGCCATGATAGAGGACAAACAGCTAGATGAGGTCAAGCAAGACTTCCAATTCCCACCAACAATCAACAGAACGACGACAATCACCGGGAGGCTCGGCTCCTCAACATCACCCATATCAAAAGAAAGTGTGATGACGCTTAAGCTGGAGAACTCCACCAAGTCGCTCCTCCTCCACCTCGGAACACCAAGCGAGTTCATCTCGGTGCCAGTTGAGGGCTACAAGATGCTCGGCAACGTGACGCTCACCGACCTGAACAACGCCTACGTGGGGAACTCCACCATCCGGGTCACCGGATTCCCATTCCAAATCAGCCTCAACGGAGTAATCGTTGATCTATTCCACGTCAACTCAGCCGAGATCGTCGGACCCTATCCACTATACGCGAAGCAGTCCTCAGACATCGTGAGCGGATACAATAACCAGGGGTTAGAAAACGACACGATTGAGTATTTCCCAGTCAAGTTTAACCTCGGATTCGACAACTACACAGCGAATGGGGAGTCGTACTATGGCAACGTTGAGCGGTTCTACAGCTCCTACGTGAAGATGGGCACCACCATAAAGATCAGCTACAACGCTACTAAGCCTGTAGAGTTTGGTCTCTACACATTTACCTACAACCCTGATGTCTCAGTCGTCACCGACTTCGAGCTCGCGAAGCCGAGCGACTACATCATCCGCGAGTCGGGGCTTCAGAGCTACGAGCAACTCTTCAATGTGCCCAGGAGCGGCTTCTACACCTTCGCCTTCAAGGCGTCCGGCGGCGTCAAGTCATCCGTCGTCCTCGACGTGAGCATGATCAAATAAAGAGCGCGCGCATGGGTAACTAGTTCATCTTTTTTCGATCAAATAAACTTCGATTACGCATATTGCCAGAGCGATGTCTAGCGCCAGGTTACCCAGATAGATCGCAACGTAGGGCTGCACAGATTGGGCTATGTGAGTGAGGGCGATCTAAGCAATTGTCATACCTGGCTGCTTAAACATAATAGCCGGCCCTAAACTACCTGAGCCGAGGATCATGTAAACATCCTCCTCGGATACCGAGTTATCCACAACGACGAAGATCCTCTGAATAGGCAGCGTGATGAATAGTTTCCCCACCAACACAAGTAATAGATCGGGTAGAGCTTCATCGCTAGATTCCCCATACCAACCTCGAAGTCAAGGGTACCAGAATGATGAACTCCACGAACAATTAAATAGAGAAGCATTCTTGACTTAAACCACCTTTTCCTAAAAAAGACAAGAGACCAGAGAAAAGCAGATGCACGCGTAGACATATGCAATTATGTCCCAAGCTAAGAATTTGATTCGAAGTCATGAGAAGCTTGGTAGTACACTCTTCCACTGCCATATTGATAGGTATAGGCAAAGATTCCTCCCTCCGCCTAGACCGCTACCGGCGTCGCACCTGGCCGTAGATCAAATATCGCCGCCTGAGACCACGGCCCCGAGAAGACCATCTGGTTGAGGTGAAGAGAAGTGCCAAGTGGATTGTTGACTGTAATCTGCGCTTGTCCCTCAACATTGTAGTAGGAGGATGCACCCAACCAATCCGCTATCTCAGATAAATCGTTCTGCAGTGGGTGCAAAGTCTTATCATTTTTAACGAAGTAGGGCGGTGTCCCGCTAATCAACACCACACCTCCACCATTGAAAATGTAATTGCGCAATATTTGTGAATCAGAGGGATTACCCACCCAGTAGCAGTCGATGACCACGACGCTATACCTGGAGAGGTCGCTGGGTATCTCTGCTGAACGGTTCACTATCAGGCCGGTATCATTCAACGCGCTTATCACTGAAGATACTATCTTGGTCGCGTTTGGCGGCGGGTTAAACTCTGTTGGGTGTCCCGGGTGGGCTAGGGAGTAGTCGATCCAATTCACATATAGTGTACGATTACCCCCGTTTGCGGCCCAGTGCGCCCCGGCACCTAGTAATGTCAGGGAAGGCGTGGCGGATCTTGTTGTTGGGGTTTGGGGGTTCTGAATGTTGGTGGTTGTGGAGAGTATGATGAATCCGATGATGGTGATGATGCATGTGATTATCGCCGTTGCTTTGGTCGCGTAGTCTCCATTCATGACTATGTCTGTATGTTTGAGGAATTATGATTATCGATTGATCATGGAAGCATGCGCTACGACCAGCCTGAGCCTTATTGCTTAACGGAGCGAGGATGCGCGCGCATAAAGAATGCGTGTGAAAAGTAAACGCAAGCATGTTTCCATTAATATTGTATACATAATAACTTACTCTGTTTACAATAAATAGAAATTATATACATAGAGTTAAAGGTTACATAATGAGATTAGAAAGTGATGAAAATACGTTGAGGCGATTAATCATCATCACCATCATCATATTCATCGTCACAGTATGCGCTGTGACCTCTTTTTCTCTCCCTGCTCACGCTCAGCTAGCTCCAGCATCTAATTCAACAACGGCTGCCCAAACCGGTTCGTTTCCAGCACTCACAGCCTCCAAACCAGTTTCGAATGCAACCGAACCAAGTGTTCAACCTCAACTATCCCTAAGTTACGTAAACTTCCGCGATGACATATTCATCGCAGGAGAGCCCATCACGATGAGGGTGGGACCAATTAGGTCCAATCAGACGGGTGTATACAGTGCCACAGCTGTAATCACAGCCCAGATTGGAGGTGTGGAGTCCTCCTACGAGAGCATCGTCTCATATAGCAGAGACTCGAACTGGTTCACCTTCAACTTCGTTTTGGGGGAAGCGGGTAACTACTCAATCACGGTCTGGTAGGGCGGCGTAAAGCAGTTGACTCGCGAGATTTCCGTGTATCCACTCTCATCTATATCTACCGGTGGGGGTCCCACTAGCCCTGATACTTCTGTTGAGGCTGCGAGAGCCGCCGAGGAAGCGGCTGGAGCGGCGCAGACGCAATCAGGGTCCTCAGGAATTCCATCTCAAATAGACCTCCAATGGGTCATCATTATCCTGTTAATCATAGTTGCAGGTTCAATCTGGTTTCTAAACACAATAGTCAAAAGTTAGAAAACAACTTCGTGCGCTGGGTAATCAACTAGAATGGGATAGCGCACCGACCAGACCAGCCCGAGACTCGTGGCTTCATGGGGTAAGAATGCGTGCGCCTCTCTTAGCGGTTCTCGATAAATCACCAGTTGAAGAGAGGTATTATCTCACCCGTCACGGCGTCAACCTCATAATATCCGGTGGGACGAATATAGCCGCACCATACAGATTGATCAACAGTAACCAGCCAAAAGTATCGATACATCACTCCGGTAGCGCTCTTTGGCGAAAAGTCAGTGACTGTACTATTAACAAAGTGAAGATTACCATCAACAGGAGAACAATATGCAAGGTTCGAATCGACCTTCATTCCCTTCAGGCCTGTGCTGTTCCAGCCACCATTCCGTAGGGCGATTGTGATTGCCTGTACCCTAGATATTGACGCTCCAAACGATGATCCTAAGACCACATTTGCTGTTTCGATCTGATTCAGAAGCATAGTGTTCTGGTTGAGAAGCATGGTATTTTTATTGTAGAGGAGGAAACCCAAAACTGAGAGGGAAGCGATCGCGACTATGAGAATCAGGATTATTCTAATCATCTGATTAGCACTTAACAAGTTACTTCTACTCTTTACTGGACCCTCAACCTTCTCGGTTACACTGATCGCGGCTCCACCGAAATCCGAGAGGCTATACTTTCCATCCTCGCCCTTGGTGATGAGGTCCTTCATGTTGTCGAGGTGGTAGTTGAGCAATCCGTTTTCGATGTTTAGCTGGTTCAGGATCTCCGTGTATGTCGTCGGTTGCTGGTTGAGGATGCGCAGTATCTTTCTTCTTATAGGATGCTTTAGGGCTGTGAAGATCGTTGAGTATGTATCATCCTCGCTCATGGCTAGTGGTTCATGTTCAGTGTTTATGAGGCTTCTCGAAAAGGTTCCTTATCTAGAGTTCGTAGATGGGGAAGGAAACAAATCTTGTCTCCTCAATAGAGCGTGAGCAGATGTTCTACTCTTTAGCATTATATCCTTCTTGGCTCTCTATCACATTGATTCGCATGGTAATGTTCGTTGCAGGTATGAATTAGTAAGGGAAGAGGAAGCTGTCATGAGGGGCTGGTGTGATCTATCTGAGAAGGAAAAAGAACAAGTAGATAAGGAAATGCTGGAGAAGAGCCAGGAAAATATGTTTTTCTTTTATCGAGATGAGATCAAGAATTTCTTGTCTGGGAAATCTATCCATCACGTACTTCAAGGGCATTATATTTAAATGGAATATTGCTTCGAATTGGCAGTGGAAAGCTTGGTGCAAAATATAGAATCAATGCTGTAATCCTGAATAAATATCGAGAGTTAGTTAATAGGACTTGATTTGCGCGCGCAACGTCGGAGAAGTCCCAGACTTGTTGAAGCTGCGCGCGATGAGTTAAGTATTAAAAATAAGGGTTTATTGGATTATTTTTGGGGCCCAGGGTTTGGACCCGGGTTTGGGTTTGGGGCCAAAGTGCGCGCGCATCATCTGTAGGGCCTGTGGGTATGAGTCTAACGCTGATTTGAATGCTGCCCGTAACATTCTGTGGAGGGCTGATGTCGACCAGCCTATTGCGGTCTGCCAGCGGGTGCTGGAGCTTGAACCGCAAGCCCACCCTCTTTAGGGGTGGGTAGTTGACCGAATAATTATACTCCGTTCAGTTTTATTCCATTTAAAGGGACTGTTAAATAAAATGTCTAAATATACTTTGATAGATATAATGAAAGACATTATAAAGCTGTTTAGAACCATTAATATCGCAAATTTCAGATAACGCATCTGTTTTATTTGATATAGGCTAGCAAAAACCATTGCAACTGTTGCGCCGCCTGAGATAAAAATCATCGCCATTGAGTAAGGCTGTGGTGTTTGAACAACAGGAGAGAGGAAGTATTGGGTAACCCCAAGAATTTGTCCAATTATTATCAGGATCGGAATTAGGTTAATGTTTATCCAAAAGAAGGAGTCTATTTTTTCTCTCATCGATAAAAAGGGTGAGGTTAGTAATCCTTGCGTATACTTCAGCCCACAAATAGTGTGGCCGCGTATCCAGCGGTAACGCTGCTTATAGTATGCTTTTAGACTATCCGGAGCTTCCTCGCCGCAATTAACGGATACATCATATTTTATCTTGTAGCCTGCAATTAATGCTCTGCATGTAAGGTCAGTATCTTCGCAATAGGTGTTGACATCCCATTCACCGACTTTGCTGATGAGCTCTCTCCTAAAGCCACCCGCGGTGCCCCCATACTGGTTTGAAATTTTAAGCTTGTCTCGTGCAAAAAGATCGCATAAGAAACCCGCACATCTCTCTGTGTTAATCATCTTCGTGAGTATGTTAGTATCTTTATTCACTACGTATATTCTCCCCTGAACTAGCCCTATCTTAGGATCTTCAAACCATCGTACCAATCTCTTAACGGTATCAGGCGCAGGAGTGTAATCAGCATCAAAAACTAGTATTATATCGTTTTTTGATTCTCTTAATCCTTGGTTTAGGACGTCACCTTTTCCCAGACCGCCAATTTTTCTATCAACGATACGAATAAATGGGTATCTATCTGCCCATTCATGAGCAATTTTTGAGGTGCCATCGGTTGAGGCGTCATTTAATACTAGGATTTCCATTTTATCTAATGGATAGTCTAGTTTGCTCATGAATTCTAATGTTTGATCTATTACTCTCTCCTCATTTCTTGCAGGAATTAAAATGGAGACAGTACGATTAGGTATATAATCAGTGAAGTTATCTAAGTCGTTATTTCTTAAAGTTACGATTGAAAAAAGATATTGACGTAATATATAAAATATAAAGACCAGGGAAATGACTCCGTTTATACTATATAAAACCTCAAAGGACATTGGCCGTCAGATCCGTGACCTGTTCACGTCTATTATGGATCGGTAAGCATTTTACTTAAATTCGCTCTTAAAAATGTGACCGCGATATTAAGACGTTCTGGTACAGGGCGCGCGCGCATTGAAGAGAGTCGCTGAAGTGGGATCATTACCCGCCTTAAGCACCCAGGTGTGGGGCAGCGTTCCAATGTTAGTGAAATTGACTGTGACAGTGTATCCAAGGGTGACATTCAGTGTTGGACCCGGCGAAGTTAGGTTACCCCTCGTAAGCGAGAATCCATAGTAGGTATTTCCAGTCGATGAAGTTAACTCACCACCGTAGATCGTGATTTTTACTGTATTCTAAGGTTGAGACTGCGCAAACACGGCTTGGAGAGTGTGGTTTGCAATCATCGACAACCT
The DNA here is from genome assembly GCA_050014495.1 of Bathyarchaeia archaeon. GTDB lineage: Archaea > Thermoproteota > Bathyarchaeia > TCS64 > TCS64 > UBA8941. The sequence continues at coordinate 955 of JBEKDF010000043.1, read as the reverse complement.
GTCCGGGTTAGTGCTGCCACTTGGTGCACCATCAATCACCCAGTGATCGAATACCCAGCTAGAAGCTGGAGTCGCGGTAACGTTGACTAATGTTCCCCCATCATATGAGTGAGATCCAACACCGAGGCTAGTCGTGCCAGACCCAACTGGCGCTAGCATAGTTAGATTGTATTTTGTAATAACAGGCTTCACCTTAATGAATACAGCCATGACCGTATGCGCGGAGTTCATGGTAATAGTTATGTTGTCGGCGGTTCCGCTCCATGATCCGTCTACTATCCAGTGATCAAAGCTCCAACCCGATCTTGGGACCTCAGAGATCTGAACCTTATCACTCTGGTTATGCGTCTCAGCGCCCGTATGCGGGTTGGTTGTGCCGTTTCCTGCGGGAGGTTCTATGGTAAGAGTGTAAGTCAGCAGCGCTGGTGCGCGGGTATTAAAGTAGTATGCTCCTCCAGCTATTGCGATTATCACGATAAGGATACCTATGTAAATAATGGTTCTTGTTGATATTATGAATCACCCGATATTCTGCGCATGCGCAATTAGAAGTTAGGGTGGGATATAAAGCAGCGCGCGTGGGTAAACACTAAACTTCGCACATGCAGCATGATTCGCGCGCGTTGTTGAGTAGACCAGTGTCAACAGATCGCGCGCTTGGTTGTTTAGAAATTAGCCAATTTACGATGCTTTTAACGCCTCAAGCACCCTAAAACCGGGATAACCCACCCGATCCATCAACGAATCAACCACGTTAACCGGCTAAAGCAGGAAAACCGCGAGCAGAGGGATGAGCAGCCCTAGGCAAGCCCTCTCCTCCCCCCCGAACCGGAGACTCACTCAACGAACCGCTTGATACACCTCACCAGACGGGGCACACCGATCCTAACCGCGGTCACCGCCACCGCGAGCATCGAGATGAGGCTCAGGGAGACATGTATCACGGCCTCGGCCA
>JBEKDF010000042.1:0-22352 GCA_050014495.1 Bathyarchaeia archaeon | reverse complement strand
ATTCAGGTGGTCAGCAGGTTCACATCTGCAGGTGCACCGGCCATTGCTGGGTATCTCTACGAGTTCGTGAGCCTATCCTTCCCCTTCTACGGTGCGGGCTTCTTCCAGTTTGCCTCCGCTGCAACGATGTACCTCTTCTTCAAGGACATCAAGCCCCCCGAGGAGAGGACCAAAGAAATGTACTAGAAACATCATCTTCGTAACTTCATGTCTTCTGCTTATTTGGCCACTCTACCTCGATCTCGATCTCCATTTCATCGCCTTCCGGTGCGTAAAGGAATTTGAACATTAACTGTTCAGGCAACTCAATCTCCATCGACTCTAAAGTGGGAAGAGCGTCTGAAACATTGAATGAGGCTTCTCTCATTGACTCCCCCAGTTTAACAATTACATCAGCCCTGTGCCTCTCGCCAAAGAGTTCAACATATTCCATGACTTGGCTCCAGCGATCCATCCCCTTACGTAGAGCCTCCTCACCTTCCGGCGTGATGGTATAATTACGTCTATCCAAGCCCTCATCCCTGTGTTCGTGACTGTCAACGAGCCGACTGTACTCAACGTTACCCTCAGCGTCCCGAGGGGACTGGGACACGGCGTCGGGCTCGGATATAATAGCGGAGCCCCAATCGTCGGCATCAAGTCTGACTACACTGTGATTGACTCGAGTAACAACCTGTACGAGCCTAAACCGTCTCTGAGCGTTCAGCCATCTAACGTGACGGATGAGGGCGCGATAGCTCTCAGGATATTCAACCCGGGTCCGTGGAGCATCGAGTACGGTCTCATGTATCATCTCGAGAAGATGGTTAATGAGACGTGGACTCCTGTGGAGGATCACACCTGGTGGGCAATGCTGTTGATTAGTGCGTCTGCGGGGTCTGCCTGGAATCAGAGTGTCAATGTTACGGGGCTTGACTCGGGGCTCTACCGAGTCTCGAAGGAGATCGAGTACGATGGCCAGAGGCAGGTGTTCTACGCGGAGTTCACGGTGAGTAGGCCTTTAGGGTTAGCCGACAGGCAGGCGTTGGTTGAGTTGGCACTCAGCGACCACGTGGATCAGTTGCTTCAGGGAGTAAGCAGGGGAGTCAGCCTCCCGGAGGGTGGTCTGATCCTGTTATCGACGCCGAACCTCGCAGGGGTTGATGTCCCTCGTGGTATCAAAGGTGTGGTTATACAGGTTTTGACTCAGGATGAGATCGATGCATCGAGTACGGTTAAGCACGTGAATTACACGTTCTTCGACAAGATCGTTGAGACTGGCCCGAGCAGTGCTGAGGTTTCGTTGACTTTTGTCGGGACTTACAGAGTCGGCACAAACGATGCTAGCATCATTGGAAAGCGTAGTGACGTATTACTGTTCAAGGCAGTCGGGTACATGGGTGATTAAATCCGGTTTTGGTGGAATACCTTGAGAACGCTATATACCTGTTCACTTACGTAGAATCTTTAAGCATCGGATAATTTCGTCCCTATTCACGAAGTTTACGGTATACCACAAACCATTCTCATCCATCCTAGAAGAAACTAGTCCAGCCTCGCCCAACCTCTTCATGTACCACGTTAACGCCTGAGAGGAAACATCAACACGATCAGCCAAAACAACATGACGCACGGAACCAGCCTCCAAAAGTACCTCAACAATATCTCTGACTGTCCCGATCCTGAGCATAGAAATCACACCCATAACCGAGTCATCAAACACACCAGACGAGAAATACCTCCTATACCTCCCAAAACGCCTCGAGGAGACAAGCCCCAGCTCCTCAAGCCTACGAACGTGATACTGCACAACCCCCACACACAGACCAAGCGAGGAGCAGATCAGCCTAAAATGAGAACCGGGGTTACTCTCGACGAAGAGGAGAATATCCATCCTAGCTGACTGATTAGCCGCTCCTTCATCATGAAGCTGAGAAGCATTGACGATCGGGGTTACGAAGAGTGGATAATGGAGACTATACCTCCCATCATACACCTGCCCGGTGACACTCAGGGAGATGTTTTTGCCAATTGTGATGACGGATAATGTCGAGGCTAATAACAGTGCTGCGAGGATTCCAGTTATAATCCTCCTATCAACCATACAGTAACTATTTCACCAAATCCGTATATATCGTTGACTTTGCATCGAATCTAACCCTGTAAGTGTTTGTACCAGAAGCCATTTTAAGTGATTGAATCACTTTTTTCCAACAGTATCGAAGTTAGCCCAGTATACGAGCGTTGTATGAATGTCTAAGAGGAAGGGTAAGTCCCACGAGAAACGTAAGTCGATCTCGTTTGAATCACTCCGTGAATATGGTCCATTTATCCTGGTCATCTTCGTGCTCTTCATTGTATGCGGTGGGACATACGAGGTCATCAACCATCCACCCGGGTTGGTCGCGGATCAGTCCGGAGGTCCGACCTCCATTTCTCCTTACGCATCTGAGCAGACCTCAACGGAGTTTGTTCTGACGTTTTTATTGTATGGGATGACTTTTGGTGGTATTTTCCTGGTTTATAGGGGTTCTCGTGTGTTATACGATAGACAGTCGGCGAACACCCAGGTCGTTCTTGGGATAATATTATCCACAGTTGGGTTCCTGATTCTGATGATCATTTATCGCATCAAAGTGCCATAGTGTTATTACCTGAAAGATGATACGTAAAGCTCTTATACTTTACATGTTATCTTGATTTAGATATATATGTTATCCTCAGCCTACTTGACCGCCCGCCAACTAGACATATGGGACATGAACAGGCGAGGCGAGTCGAGGGCGGAGATTGGTGAGAGGTTCGGCTTCACGCGGCAGGCGGTCTACGACGCATTAAAAGTGTCGCTGGGTAAGGTTGAGAACGCCCTCACGCATACAGCTGAGGCGAGCTCGATCGAGATCATTCGAATTGACCCTAAGAATGGTATTCTCCTAGGTAGCATGCCTCTAGACTCCAGCAAGGTGATCGTCACCTTCTCGAGGAAGCATGGAGTCCAGACTTGGCACTTCGAGGAGCCCAACTGTGATGTATGTGGATATGTTAGGCGCTGTGGGGAGAGGCTGCTCGACGAGGCGAAGGAGAGGGGAGTCGAGCTGGAGGCGGAGCAGAGGAAGCTACCCCCATCGAAGCTGGCACACGTCATCTTCTCGAAGCTGTTACCGGAGCTGAGACAATGACGCTGCGCGGTCTCCTAGACAAGTACAGGGGTTGGTGCCCGCACTTTGAGGAGGTCCCCATTCAAAGTGCCCCGTTTGCCGACTTACCAATCAGCGGTAAGATGGTCTTCTCTACCTTGATGGGAACGACTGGACTACTCGCAATACTCGCGGCGATACTACTGATCCCACAATACTTGACACCTGATCTTCTATACTCCTACGGCTACTTCATCATCATTTCAAATCTTCTAAACATCGCCGCAGGACTCACCATCATCACCTTAATATTTGATTTCTTCATCAACGGCGGCCTCTTGAGGCGGCATAAACTCGAGGCATCTCTAATCCTAAGCCTATGGGGGAGTCAAAGCATAATTTCACTGCTGTTCGGCGTTTACGGCCTGAACAATCAGATGTTCACCCTGACTAGTACACTCAGCTCAGCCGCTCTAACATTGACCTCGGCGACGCTCTTCCTATACGTCTCATTCCGGCTACTCAAGGATAGATCAATACTGGTCAAATGGACGTTTCTGCTGCTCTCCCTTTACTTCGTGGTGCCGCTGGTTGAGTATGTCTGGAACCTATTCGATGCGGAGTGGCGTCAGAGCTTGGCGTTGGACACGAAGTTTAGCGTAGCCACTTTCCTGAACCCGACTCAGGTCCCGTATAACATAATGGGATTCACCTACAACCATCTTGACGCAATCTTCCTGTTGCAGTCGGTTATGTTCCTCTTGGCTTCTTTTTATCTCTACAGGTTTGATGTCGGAAAAGGATTGCTCATCACCAAATCTCGGGGCTGAGACCATGACCTTCAGAGCCCTGGCCAATAAATACCTCGGTTGGTGTCCCAGGCTCTTCTTACCATTAACAAGCCTCATCCCCATCGTCAGACTCCAGACAAGCGGCAAAATAGGATTCGTAACGATGCTGCTCGTCTGGAGCTTCGGATCACTGTTTCAGGGATTCATCTACCTTACACAAAACATCCCGGGACGACTTGATCTGTTGGGAGACCCGAACATTGCGCGTTCCTTCTTCCAAACGGTCATGGTCTTCCCCTTCGGATTATCTCTCGTCATCCTCATCACTGACTATCTCATCACCGGCAGAGTCGTGAAGCGGCATGGGTTAGAGCTAATTGTGACGGTGATAATTGGTGCGATTGGCAGAGTCGCCCTCCCACTGGTTGACCTCGTGTTTTGGCTTCAGGGTGGATTGAGTTGGACTCGACTCGTCCTCTGGGTTAGCTGGCCACCAAACATGATTTCCGCGATCATTGCTGACAGCTACATCCTCATACTACTTGTTCTATGCGGATACCTCGCCAAGCGCGTAATAACAAATAAAAACATACTATCGAAGTGGATGTTCCTACTCTTCGCGGCCAACTACCTGTGGTTAGGATTCGAATGGCTCTGGACCTCCCTAATTCAGCCCAGTATGGACGCATCATTACAGACCATTTTTACAAGGGTCTGGTACGAGCAAGCGGTGATCATATTCGAGACGAGCATGAACTTAGTCTTCGCGATATTCCTATTAGACATCTACCTAAGGCTTCGTCAAGCAGATCAGGTTGAAGTTTCGGCTCCACTGTATCTCAGGGGGTTTTTTCTCCTCTATGGCTTATTCGGTGTATTTTATCGTTTCATATCCTTCTCGAGTGTTAATATGAATGAAGGGTACGGTCTGTTACTCACCGTGATGGGTATCATAGGTGATTTGGCCATTGTTCTAGTCTCGGTTTACCCACCTCAGCTTGCCATCATAACTAAGGGTAAGGAGGTGAGGACCAGACTCTAGGAGACGTGATGAGGCGGTACTTATGTTCGCTAAGTCGGGATCCCCACAGGGGGCCCAGTCTCCCTAATGACCAAAATACCAGGAGGGACCTTATCGAAGAGAACCTCCAACAGGATACCAACATTCCTCTCATCAACCTTCCTCATACCAACCACTAATGTCCCGTTCCTCGACACACCGAGATTCCACACATCCACACCCCTCGCAGCGAGCTCACCCTCAGCCCTGTCCACCTCCTCCGACCAGACCGTGATGAGATCCTGAGACGCGGGCCAGTGATAAATGGGGCCAAATAGGTTCTTCTCAAGCGGCGCAGCCTTCACATCCGGAGTGCCGTTCCAGAGGTCGAGGTTATCAACGTGAAACACTCTATCAACCACTTTCACTATCTTGTCAACGTCGTAAGCGTGCATATGTGATGCTGTGAACATCATCTCAAAGTCACCAGCTTTAGCGGCTGAGAAGCTCCACGATGTCAGAGTAACCGTGGTGTTCGCTGGGATTATTGGTGAGAAGGCCCAGTCGCCCTCGAAGGTGTAGGTCGTCCAAGCTTCGCCCACGTATCTGGAGGACCATGTGACCTCTCCGAAGCCTGTGAAGTTCATCGGGTAAGGGTTTCTGTTTGTGACGGTGAAGTACGCGTCGATCATGTCTGGGGCGTGATAGGTTTCGTGGTCGGTCGTTAGGCTGTAAGTGAGAGGGTATTCGATCGTAATGCTGGGTGTTTGAGTTAGTGTTGGGTATGAGATTGTTGTGAAGCAGGCCAATGTGATGATTAATGCGGCGATGGTGGCTGTCGCTTGACTGGGGCTGAACATTGAGTAACTTCGTTCCTTGGTCTGGTTTAATACCACTGATTAGAACAGAGGCGCTTGTTCAGTTGAAACTGTGGAAAAGGTGTTTGATTTTATTGTTGGCACCTTCACCACGTACACAGTATATACTCGCTCCGTTAAGCCACAAGGCCCAGGCTGGTCTGGTCGTTGCCATGAAAGCACTTCACTTTTCATCTTTCTTCTCGAAGTACTCTGGATGCTCACGAACGTCCTCGATTATGGGTCGCGGTATGCTGAAACCGGGAAGATACTCATCAGGTTCACCAGGGTAAGCGAGGGGGTAACGGGTTTTCACCTTCTCAACCAGCCGCTTATACATGAGGAGGACGCAGAAAGTGTAGAAGCCGACGAAGAGGAAGACATAGAAGATAACGAGTATAGGCGGGGCTGATATGTACCCTGCTACGATAAAGGCGTTAAAGCCAAACAGGATCATCAAGCAGGTCCATATTGTGACTAACAAGGTGAATTTTAGATTCAACTTCCTCTACGGATTGGTATCTCTCTGAAAATATACGTGTTCCCATGTATCATCTTAAGTAGAATTTTATCTATAAGTTTCCTTAACCTGAACTCTTTTCTCTAACATTGGGACCTGAACCCATTTTGGTTCAAATCCCACCGGGCCCGCCACATCTTTTCTTTCACACTTAGTAAACCTATTTCCTTTGGATACATCGCTTTTTGGAGCTTCTATTCGTTCTATTATATCAATCAAGGCGTTTTCACAAACCTTTGCGCGCACGCACTGCCTCAACTACAACTCGCCAGTGAGATACAAAAATTCGTCATAAAACTTAACTCCCCTCCCACAACCTAGTTCCATGGACTCGAAAATCATCCTCATTGCAGCCATCTGCCTAATCGGAGGACTAGTCGGCGGCTACCTAATCGCCTCAACGACTCTCCAAAACGAGGTCGCAGCCTATCAGCTCAGAACCCAGAGCCAAGACGCGGAGATAACGGCGAAGGACGCACTCATCCAGGCCAAAGATACGCAGCTACAGGCGGAGGACACGGAGATCCAGGCTAAAAATGCGCAGCTACAGGCTCAGGCCACGCAGCTTCAGGAACAGAGCACACTCATCCAGAGCCAGGAGGGCATTCTTCAGCAGCTCAAGGCAAACGTCACGAGGCTGCAGGAACTGATCCAGGCGATCGGCGGTCAGACTCAGACCCAGGTCAGGATCGACTCCGTTACCTGGGACAGCTCGTCGTTTACATTGGATGTGAGGAACACGGGGAGCGTTGACGCCGTGCTTGCGTCAGTCTCCATCAGGGTAAATCAGGCTGGTTCAGCGGTGACGGTGCTCTCTTCGTCGGTTATCAGTAGGACGATTCCTTATGGGGGTCACACGTTGGTGGGTCCAGTAGGTTACGCTTGGACGTCCTCAACATCTTATGTGATTAGGGTTACCACCAACACCGGCTTCTACTATGAGGCGGTGTTCACAAGCCCCGCTTCTTAACTGCGTCGCGCGCGCAGCAATTTAGTTTTAATGAAGAAGGATGTAAAGTGGATATCACCATTTATTTGAAGAGAAGTGCCTCAGTTTGGTTTCTAGTATAGTAGTTGAAGGGTGGAACAATATTGACCTTTGATGGGATCGCCACGATCTCCGTTGGGTCTAAAGGGGAAGTTTCAGGTTCAAAACTAGTCGCCTGCCCATTGGCTAACATCAGAGACCTGACTACAGTAAACTCGGCGTAGAACACCTGCCTCTGGCCATCGTACTCGATCTCCTTCGAGACCCGGTAGAGCCCCGAGTCAAGACCCGTTGTGTACACGCTCTGACTCCACTCAGACCCCGCAAACATACTAATCGCCACCATCGCCCATATAGTGTGATCCTCGACAGGCGCCCATGAGCCATTCACCATCTTCTCGACTTGGTACATTAGACCGCGCGCGCGTCGAACCCAGAGTCCCAGCTAGGCTCACGTAGGTTTGGCTGGCCCGAGGAACGTCTCGCGAGTTAAGGCTTCCTTTGATGGGGAAGTCAGCCGGTTCCAGTATGCCTTCACCCGGTCCGTGTAGGAAGCCAGTCGTCGCATTCCCACGGACAGTAATTATACGGGTCGCCTCACCCACATCTGCAATCCCGCTGAAGTCAACTTCTATGCGGAGGTTTCTCGCCTTCAGTGCCCTGTAGAGTGACTCGTCCTGATCTGGGACGTTCAGCACGCTCTCTGTGCCGTTGAGGGATAGTGATTCTCCAGCTCTCAGAGTTACTTCACCGAGACTTGCTACGAGGACTGGCTTGTCAGCTAGTCGGATTGTTGAGTTGAGTTTCCTGAAGGATATGCTGAGTGGTCCATGGTTTGTGATTGTTGTGTTTAGGGTGAGTTGAATGGTGTGGTTTTAGTTGTATCCGAGGCTTGTGTCGGAGACTGAGGTCGTTAATGTGTTGTATGTGTTCTCAGTGTTTACCTTATTGGACATTGAGTCTAGACCAGCGAAGAGGGCTACTGATAGAAGAATGAGAGTAGTTGCTAATATTAGGGCCTTGAGCCTTGTCATCGAAATAATGGAGCGCCTATTGCCCATATACGACTAATCATTAGAACAGAAGAGGGATTGATTCGAAACCGGCTTCGAACAAATGATGCACGCTAGGTTGTTTAGATATTGGTTTTAAATGGTCTGCGCGCGCTGGGCAGATCGCTTTACTGAGAGGGGCATACCACCGGGTGAAGCAATCCTGAGGAGCGCAACAATTTTACTGCCGAACTGACAGCCAGAATATGTGCTTAACTCCAAGGCAATCAAGAAACTCATTGAGACACAGCAGCTCATCACACACTATGTTGACCTCGAGAAACAACTTCAACCAGCGGGCTTCGACCTGAGTCTCAAGGAGGTCCACGCTTACTGGGGGGCTGGTGCCATTGACTTTGATAATAGGGAGCGAAAGTTAGCCTCAACGATGAAGCTCAATCCTAATGCAGATGGATGGTATACTTTACCCCAAGGCTGCTATATGATTGTCTACAACGAGGCTGTTAAAATGCCGCTGAACATCGTTGCCCTCGCTCGAAGCAGGAGCACTATCCTAAGAAACGCAGCGGCGATAGAAACCGCAGTATGGGACCCTGGTTATCAAGGGAGGAGTAGTAGCCTACTCGTCGTCCATAACCCCCATGGAATCAGGCTGAAACAAGACGCCAGAGTAGCCCAACTCGTCTTCTACTCAACCGACGAAGTGGAAAAGGGTTACAGTGGCGTCTACCAAAACGAACGTATCAAGTGATCAAGTTTTGCCACCGAGGTAGTCTAACCACATTATACGTGCAGCGACGCTCCTCCATGGGCGCCACATCTCTCCGATCTCATTCCATTCGGCGCGTGTTGGCAGTTTGTCCAACCCTTTGATCCTCGTCACTGCCTCAATTAGGGCGAGGTCGTTATGGGGCCAAATGTCAGGACGCAAAAGTGCCATAAGCAGATATATGTCGGCGCTCCACCGACCAATACCCTTCAGCTTCATGAGCAGTGCACGCGCATCCTCATCGGGGAGGTCATTAAGCCCCCTAAGATCGAAGGAGCCACTGAGCAACGCCTCAGCTAGTAGACGCCCATAATGCGTCTTCTGACGGCTGAAACCAACAGCCTTTAGGTCAGCGTCGTTGAGTTTTAAGAAACTAGTGGGTGTGATCTCGCCCGTCACCTCCTCAAGGCGGTTATAGGCAGCGCGAGCCGATGAGAGTGAGACTTGCTGCTCGAGAATTATCCTGATGAGGGTTGAAAATCCTGGTGGCCTTGACCACATAGGTGGAGCGCCGTAGCGCCACACGATGGCAGCGAGGTCCAAGTCTCTTTCAGCTAATATCTCAACAGCCTTTAGGAGACGTTCCTCATCCAGTGTGTCAATGTGCATATAGGCAATCCAACGATTAATCGTACTCTCGATGATATCTTTAGTGATTTAACATATACCCATCTATCTCCCTACACCACTCGAAGTGTCAGTGCTCGTGAGACACAACTCTGTACATATATCTTTTCCAATTAGAAACGATCTATACTGATAACCTCCATTTGAGACGAATTCGTCTGCGCGCGCGTAATCGTACCCCCCTAAATCGTTTATACACAAACCCCTAAACACTTACCCTGACCTTAATGGTGGGTAAGATTCTCCTTATCGGCTCAGCGGGCAGCGTCGCCCATGACATGATGTACCAGATTGCGAGCATGACTGACAAGATTAGTGTGGTCGGTGCAGACTACAACGAGGCTAAAGGAAAGTATGAAGTGGACGAGTGCCTACATGTAGCCCACAACTTCGGGCTCTACCCAGAGCTCAGCTTCCACAAGATCAATCTCTTCGACATAGACCAGACAGCAGAACTACTCAAGGAGGAGCGTCCAACTGTAATCTGTAGCCTAGCAAGCTTGGGTGCATGGTGGGTGACTCGCCTCCTCCCTAGTGAGGTCTATAAGAAGATTAGTCCTATAGGTCCATGGATACCTTTTCACTTCACCTTAACTCATAAGCTGATGCACGCTGTGAAGAAAAGCGGCATCGAGACGAAGGTTGTGAATGGGGCTTACCCCGACCTTACCAATGTGATTCTTGGGAAGCTTAGCCTGCCACCGGTCTGCGGTGGAGGGAATATGGACCTAGGCGCTAGTAGACTCCGCAAGATTGTGGCAGCGGAAATGAAGGTACCTGTTAGGGACGTTCAGGTCCTTGCTGTCGGTCATCATGGCACCTTTTACACAGCGAAGATGGATGGCCCAAGCTGGTATAAGATAATCGCAGCGGGGCAAGACGTGAGCGATAAGTACCCCGTCAAGTCTATCGCCAAGCTATACGATAAATATGGCTATGCCAACATGCCCAGCTTTTCAGGTCCTCTAGTCGACCAGATGAAGACTGCCAGCAGCTTCCTAAAGATCACACTAGCCATATACTATAACACTGGCGAGATCATCCAATGCCTCCCCGCACCCAACGGGCTCCCCGGTGGCTATCCATGCTTCCTCGATGCATCCGGTGCGAAGGTGGCCCTCCCTGGCATAACCCTCAAAGATGCTGTGAAAATTAATGAGGACGGCGCAAAGATAGATGGCATCGAGAGGGTCAAGGAAGATGGCACAGTCGTCTTCGTCAACGAAAATGTCAAACTGATGCGGGAGGTCGTGGGTTATGACTGCCCCGAGATAAAGCCGCTTGAACATGAGGAGCGCGCCAAGGAGCTAGATGCGAAACTGAAAAAACTCTATGAGAAGCACAACGTCGGGAAAGCGTAGTATCTTCTACTTCTACCTTTTTCCCTGTTACATGACATATCTTATTGATTCTTTAGGAGAAATGGGAAAAGCATAATGATGAATAGTATAAAGGAACGCAATGTCGAGCCTCTTAGGAGTCAATATTGGTGGGACTAAGTCAGCCATCGTTCTTGGGCAAAGAATGGGGGAAGAAACCATCACAATAATAGATAAGATCACATTCCCCACCGACCATGAGAAGGGTTCAAAATACACAGTAGATAAGATACTGTTTTTGATCGAGGAACTCCTAGACAAACACTCGACACTCATAGGTTCAATAAATGCCGTTGGAGTCATCTGCGGTGGACCTCTCGACAGTAGACTAGGAATAATCAAGTCTCCGCCAAACCTCATTGGCTGGGATAATGTGCCTATTGTTAAGAGGATAGAAGATAGGTTTGGCATCGAGGTTCGTCTGCAAAACGACGCGAACGCCTGCGCTATCGCTGAGTGGAGATATGGTGCAGCAAGAGGTTGTAGGGACATCGTCTTCCTCACATTTGGCACAGGGATGGGCGCTGGCCTCATTCTTGGCGGCAAACTCTATAGCGGAGCTAACAACATGGCGGGAGAGGTTGGCCACGTACGCCTCTCTACCAACGGCCCTGTTGGTTATGGTAAAGCAGGCTCATTTGAGGGGTTCTGTAGCGGAGGAGGCTTAGCGCAGCTCGCCCGAATGATGGTACTCGAAAGATTCCAAATGGGCCAGAAGGTCGGTTTCTGCACAGGTATGGAGCAGCTCCCATTAATCACAGCAAAATCAATAGCGGAAGCAGCCGACGAGGGCGACCCTCTTGCCCGGGAAATATATGTGAAAAGTGGGGAGTACCTTGGAAAGGGGATTTCCATGATAATTGACGTCCTTAACCCTGAGATCATAGTAATCGGAGGCATCTTCGCTAAGAGCACACACTTACTCTGGCCAGCTGCCGAGGTGGTCATAAAGCGTGAAAGCTTGAGTCACTCCCTGAACTCCTGCCGAATCGTCCCATCTTCCCTCGGTGATAAGATAGAGGACTACGCTGCATTGTCAGTGGCCATGGAGGCGAAATACGATGAATAGTGATACAAAAGTAATATTCGAAGAACTATTTGTCAACTATCCTAAGCTGTTACCAATCAAAGATGACATCGAGAAGGCTTATCATATTTTGGAAGAGTGTTTCAGTTTTGGCGGGAAGGTCCTTGTATGCGGCAACGGTGGTAGTGCCGCGGACTCTGAGCACATCGTCGGGGAGTTGATGAAGGGGTTCCTCAGGAGAAGGCCAATCGGTGAGGAAGATCGTGGAAAACTGATCTCGGCCTTCCCTGACGATCAGTACCTCGCTGATCACCTACAACGCGCTCTACCCACGATCTCCCTTGCCAGCCAGACTTCCCTCATTACAGCCATCGCTAACGATGTCTCCCCAGACATGATCTTCGCCCAGCAAGTCTACGCCTATCTTAGCGCTGGTGATATCCTCATCGCAATCAGCACATCTGGCGATTCGCCAAGTGTTGTGAATGCTGCAAAAGTCGCGAAGGCAATGGGCTCAAAGACTATAGTCCTAACCGGGCAAACAGGCGGAACCCTGAAGACCCTTGGCGAAGCTGTGGTCTTGGCTCCTGCTGACACTTCTAATGGTGCCCAAGAGCTGCATCTGCCTATCTACCATACGCTATGTGCCATGCTCGAAGCCACATTCTACACTAATTAGTATACACACTACACCCACATTAACTCAAATCTAACAAAAATCTTCCTTTATCCTATTTAATATTAGATATCACGCTACTCATTCGACACATACGTGACAAAACATTTCTAAAACGTAACACCCGCGTCGCAATGGATATAAACAAACCACCCTAAGGGCTACCAATGCCTAAATCCGTAAACCAAGGCAGTCTATTCAGATCCCGCCTCTCTAAGGAGTTCGATAAGAAGACCGCCATATTCCATACCTCTGTCAACGAGGACCTCCGAATATTCGAAGATGATATCAATTGTACTACAGCCCACGATATTATGCTACACGAACAGGGGATCATTCCCAGCAAGGAGCTCAAGCTAATCCTAACCGCCATTGGGGAGATCCGCCAGAAGTGGCGCAAAGGCGAAATAATTATTGGCCCTGAGTTCGAGGACGTCCACGAGTACATCGAAACAACAATCATCAAGCAGATCGGCATCGAGGCTGGAGGCATGATTCACACCGGTCGTAGCCGAAATGACCAGGTCGTCACCGACATAAAACTCAGGCTACGCGAGGACATCCTCAACATATCCGAGGCCGCCCTTAACCTCGTCGATGCTCTCCAGAATCGCGGTAAGGAGAACGCTGATGCCGTCATGATAGTCTACACCCACGGCCAACATGGTCAGATAGGCACAATGGGCGCTTACTTAAGCGCCTACGCAGATATCCTCTTACGCGACCAACAGCGCCTTACGGAACTCTATGCTAGGGTCAACACAAATCCCCTTGGTTCCGGCCCCGTTGGGGGGACTAGTATAAACATCAACCGTAAACGCACAACTGAACTCCTCGGATTTGATGCTATACAGGAGAACTCCATCGACGCAACAAGCAGCAGGGACTGGGCCATGGAGACCGCCGCTGTCTGCGCTATAATCATGGGCGATTTAAGTAGAATCGCCGCTGACATACTCGAGTGGAGCACCATTGAGTTTGGCTATATAGAGCTCACTGACGAATATACCTCCAGCAGTAGCATAATGCCACAGAAGAAGAACCCGAGCACTATCGAACTCCTCCGTGGCAAGACCGGCGAGGCATACGGAGCACTCATGGAGTTACTCACCATGGAGAAGGGCCTCCCAACTGGCTACGTCCAGGACCTCCAGGAGACTAAATTAACCCTCTGGCGCACCGTCGAGAATACACAGATCTGCCTTGAGATCTTGACCGGGGCCATTACCACCATGAAGATCAAGCCAGAGAAGCTCTACAGGCAGGTTCCAGGCAACTTCGCTATGGCCGTTGAGCTCGCTGAGACCCTATCAAACGAGACTAGCCTCAGCTTCCGGGAGTCCTATAAGATAGCTGCTGACCTCGTCAACCTTAGCATAAGTCGCGGGGACACTCTCGACAAGCTCAAGCCCGAGGACGTCGAGGCGAGCGCTATTAAGCTCTACAAAAAGGACGTTAAGGTAAATCGTGCCTTCATCGACAAGGCCACCGACCCGATGCAGAGCCTAATCCGCAGGGTCAGCCTCGGTAGCCCAAGCCCTGCCGAGGTTAAAAGGATGCTAAAGGAGCATGGCGAGGATGCAAAGAAGCAAAGAATAGAACTCTCCAAAAAGAGGGGAAGAATAGAAGCTGCACTCTATAAGCTGCGCCAAACCAGCGAGGCTTACTCATCCTAGCCCAAACCCCTTTTTATTAAGCCCTCGCCCAATTAAGTGACACCCTTGAACAACCGAGACATCCTAATCCTCGGCGTCCTAATCATAGTGGGAGCCATCGCCTTGGAACTTTACAACGACTACTACAACCCATTTATAGACTATGCTCCCACAGGCTACACGAACCTCCTAATCGGTACACCCCAGCGATTCAACTACTATAAAGATGGCGCCCTCATTGGCACATTCACTTACACTCTCAGCAACCAGACTTCTGGAGGCTCCACTCTCTACACACTCAACACCGCAGTTGATATCGACTACCAGTTCAACCATCTCACAGTAAACACTACCTACCAATTCCTCTCGGAGGTCACACACGTTGGCTACAACATAGACTTCGGTTCAAACGGAACAAAGTCTACCCTCCAATGCGTTTTCGTTAGTGATCAAGTTGATATAATAAGCAATAATCAGGGGAAAAACCAGACGATCTCCGTCCCCCTTTCCTCAAACACTGTCCTCGTTGACAACAACAACCCAGCCCACTGGGAGCTCCTCGCTAAGAGTTTCACAGCCACTGAGGGGGGCAAATATCACATAAACGCCTTCATCCCGCAAGGAGGTGATGTCCAACAACTCGAGTACGGTGTCGACACGGCCCATCAGTTTGTTAACATCGGTTTAAGGAATTATGAATGCGTCGTCACAAGAGAGCCCAATTTTGAGATTACTCTGTACTTCTATAAGGGCGACCTTATTCAGTATAAAAACGATGCCGACAGTATAGTAATAGTGAAACAGATGCCATAGCCACTATCACAGCTTACGATCGCCAAGCTTCAATGCGATTGCGAGGCCACCGTAAAGCACAACATCCGCCCCCAGTGACGTGAGCCTAATATCAGGCTTCCTGTTAATGAGGTGCCTTTCAATGCCTCTCTTGATGGGCTCGATAATCAAATCGGGATTGTTTATCGCAACTGATCCACCTATGGTAATCAGTTCCGGATCGAAGGCGTTTACGATGTTTGCGAAACCGACAGCATTCATATTCCCAACCTCATCGACCACAAACACCGCGTCCCTGTCCCCTTTACCTGCTGCCTCGAATATCATCTTAGATGTGAGCTTTCCGAGGTCACCCCTAACCATCCTCATCAGGAGACCCCCATCCAGGTCCCTGTCCTTGAGAAGGATCCTCGCATAGTTGGGTATGTTCGCCCCGCTACAATATGCTTCCCAATGACCACGACACCCGCACCCACAGATGAGCTCCGAGTTTGGATCGAGGGTTAAGTGGCCTATCTCAGGTGCATTTCCATCCTTCCCATTCAGCGGGTTCCCATCCACAATAGCGCCGCCGCCCAATCCTGTGCTCAGGGTAACATAGAAGAGGTTGTCAATTTCCCTCCCAGCCCCGAAAATATGCTCTCCTATCACTGCAGCGTTGCAGTCGTTCATTATCTGGACTGGGATGCCGAATTCGGCTTTAAGGGGGACGACGACAGGGATGTGCTTAAAGGTGAAGTTCGGTGTCGCGCCTATTGCTCCCATCTTTGTGTCAAGTGGTCCTATGGAGCCCACGCCGATGGCCAATGGCTCAGCGTCTAATCCTCTGATCATCCTAGCGATCTGATTTATGACCCCCTTTGGGCCATTCAACCTGTCTGTGGCCTCGGAGCACTTACTCTTTATCCCCCTCTCATCGCCAATCGCCACTCTAATATTCGTAGCGCCGATGTCAACCGCTGCGTAGGACAACTCATGAAAAAAGGCGGCTGAGAGATAAAAGGGTCACTTCTTAGCAACAATGGTTGTATGGAGCTTCCCAATGCCTGGGACTTCAGCTTCGAGGACATCACCCACCTTGAGGAAGTTGTCAGGTTTTGTCTTGCCCTCGACAACGGGACTGGTGTCAAGGGCTGTCCCGGAGCATGTACCGCCACAGACGATGTCACCGGGGTAGAGATACATGTCCCTACTGATCCAGGTGATCCACCATGGGTACTTTCTGATCATGCTCTCCATAGAGCCATTCTGGCGGATCTTACCGTTCACTGTCTGCTTGAGCTTGAGCTTGTAAACGTCTCCAATCTCGTCCTTCGTGACGATGCAGGGACCCATGGGGGCGCATCCATCGAAGTTCTTCCCAAAAAAGAATCCATCAGGACCAGCCATCCTGCCTCCGTCGCGTATGCTGAGGTCGTTGACTATGGTGTAGCCGTAAATGTAATCCTCGCCCTTATCCTCCTCGATGTCTTTTCCTTTCTTCCCCAGTACCGCTGCGACTTCGACCTCGTAGTCGAGACGTTGAGTGCGGGCTGGGTAGGGGATACACTCATCAGGGTCTACGACATTACGTGCTTGCTTCCAGAAACCCCAAGCGTTGTATTTTCCATCCTTAACCTGCTTCCTGATCTCCTCGATGGAGGTGGGTTGGCCGAACATCTTGGAGACGTCAGTGCTATGGTCGTAGAAGTTAGCGCCAGCCATGGCTATCCTTGAGTCCGTGCTCGGTAGAGGGGCATGAAACTTCACGTCGCAGTCTTTGAATAGGAGCTGCTCACCTTTCGCTGAGACCTTCGCCTTTTTAGCATAGGCAATAGCCTTCGCAGCGGCCTTTAGTCCAGCCTCGCCCTCCTCGATGAATGCGAGGAGATATGAGGGAACATTAGCATAAGCCTTAGCGCAGGCTCTCTCCTCACCCTTGCTTTCAAGCAATGCGGTGTAGGCGTAATTGAGGTCAACAATGATGCCATCTTCCAACCAAGCACCAAGTCTCTTTTGTGGACCGTATACAACAAGCTTCATTCAGGTCAGTAAATATTCGACAGCCCTTGATTTAAGCCTGAGTAGGCTTGCCACTATTAATATCCCTTCCAATGGGACATGCATCGAGGCACCGCGTACATTCGATGAAGCTCCTCGTTGTGGGTCTGATGGTCAGTTTATCCGTCATAGCCCTGACTTCAGCATCTACATCACTCGACTCTGGGCTTTCAAGACCGTAGACCATACACCTTTTTATATTGACCTCATGAGGCTTCAGTGCACCGGTGGGGCATGCTCGTATACAGCGTGTACAGTTGCCACATAGGTCAAGCATAAAGGGCTCATCCGGCTCAAGGTCAGCTGATGTTAGGACCGCTCCGAGCCTCAAATTGGGGCCGTACATATCCGATATTAATATCGTGTTCTTCCCCTGTATACCGAGCCCCGCGAGCTGTGCTGCAGGCTTAAGGGGCAGCCCGCTAGCCAGGACTGCCTCATATCCATATTCCCTTAACCATTCCGTAAGCTGCCACGCCTTTCTCCCAACGACCTCAGAGTATAATTGATGAAATTCGAACTTCTCTCCTGGGTCGTGGAGTCCTATCCCCCTCCAACGCGGGTCAAGAGTGTGAACATTGAAGATTGGATCCCAGATGTTGTATCCAAGAATTATTACCGATTTCACAGATTGCAACTCCTCCCTGGCGGGAACGAGCATATGTACGCCTTCTACATCACCAACTGGGAGCTTGCTCAACTGTTCCAGGGACAGGATGCCCACGGCGCTGAACCCAATTCTCATCGCCTTCTCCTTCACATCAATTTTTTCAACCAATTCAATCAATCCTCAATTGATTATTTTCTATAATGATCAGTTAGTTGTTAGATACCTCCATATTACTTTGTTCTTAGACCCTCTGCAAATTTCTTCGCGTCTTTGATGTCTTCATCGTTGGGTCTTCCCTTGTTTATTCCACCTAATAGTCTGAGTGGACCGAATGTGTCGAAGGCTCGGCAATGCCACTCTCCCACGACCTTCAAACCTTTTTCTTCTAGATGCCTTCTCAGTTCTTCATGAGCTTTCATATTTGCGTCGGAGCCGTGGGTACTGAATATGAAAGCGGACCTACCACTTTTCTCTGGGAGACCATTAATGTATGCAATAAGTCTCTTGTCAAACCTGCCAAAGTAGTTTCCCGATGCAAATCCAATCAGATCGAAGTCGCTGATTGGCTTTAATTTGGCCGATTCTAGGCTAATCAGCTCGGCATCAAGTACTTCCCCGATGGCTTTAGCAATCTTCTCAGTGTTCCTATGGTGGTAGGAGACATAGACGATGAGGGTTCTCATGAGTTATTCTGCTCTAAGCAAACATTTTCGGTTTGCTTCTCTGAACAATCATAATAATTGCTTCTTCAAATAGAATTACCTCACCGTTATTGCAGAATGGTTATATGCTGCGATAAAAGATGTTGAAGGAATCCTTCAAGGGAGTTAACCACGTTGATGGAGATCAGATTCCATGGTAGGGGCGGCCAGGGCGCCGTCACCGGAGTAAGGCTCCTCTCAACAGCGCTGTACTACGAGGGTAAGTACACTTTGGGTATCCCCATGTACGGCACAGAGAGGCGCGGAGCGCCGGTCCAATCATTCCTCAGGGTAAGCGATAGTCGGATCTATGAGCGCGACCTTGTCCACGAGCCAGATATAGTCGTCGTATTAGATCCACTCCTCGCCAAGACGGTTCCTGTTACGCAGGGACTCAAGAAGGGTGGCCTCGTCTTAGTTAACCACCCACATGCTGGAGATCAGACGGGTATTGGCGGCCCATTCAAGGTCGCCACGGTCGATGCGACAAAGGTCGCGATGGAGACTATTGGCAGGCCCATTACAAATACTGCCATCCTTGGCGCATTCGCCAAGGTCACCGGTATGGTCAAACTTGCCAGCCTCGAGGAGGCCGCCCACCACCAGTGGAGTGGACGCATTGGCGAAATGAACATCAAGGCGATGCAGAATGCCTATGAAGCCGCGACACCGGCAGTCGACGTTTCCAAGGTCAAGATGAAAGATGTTACTGTTCAAAGCCGCGCACGAAAGGCTGGTGAAAGCGACGTCTCAAGCTGGAGGCTATACCGTCCAGTCTTCAACGATGCTAAATGTGTCGGGTGCCGCCGCTGTTATATCCTCTGCCCAGAGGTCGCTATCGGAATGGAGAACAATAAAGCAGTCGTCAACTACCAGTACTGCAAAGGTTGTGGCATCTGCCAAGAGGAGTGCCCAACAAAGGCAATCGATTGGGTCCAGGAGACCATCTAAGGAGGAAAATGGAGTATGCCACAAAAGTTTGAGGTTATGGTTGGTAACAAGGCAGTAGCCCATGCGGTCAGACTCGCCCGGGCGAAATTCATCTCAGCCTTCCCCATCACCCCCCAGACAACCATCGTTCAATACATAGCCGATATGGTGGCCAACGGGGAGATCGATGCCGAGTTCGTCACAACCGAAGGTGAGCTTACCGCTCAGGCATCCGCTTTCTCGGCGGGTGCAGCAGGCGTACGCGCCTTCACAGCGACCGCAGGTCCAGGTCTCCTCTACATGCATCATCCGATGATCGCCACGAGAAATAACAGGATACCAGTTGTAATGGCGGTGATGCACAGGGGAATAAAGGGAATGGACCCCGACCAGACTGATATGATGGCTCAACGTGAGACAGGCTGGATGATGATGGAGTGCGATAGTGGCCAAGAGGTCTTGGATACTGGCTTAATGGCCTACAAGATCGCCGAGGATGAGCGAGTCCGCCTACCATGCCTCTTCGCAGGCGATGGCTACATACTCAGCTACACCGATGAACCAATTGACATCCCGGATGAAGCGAAGGTAGACGCGTTCTTACCACCGTACAAGACGATGATCCCTCTCCTCCCCGATCAGGGTAAGGAGAACCGGGATTTCCAGATGCAACAGTGGAGCATAGGGCAAGATGTGCAGACCACCTTCATCGAGGACCAGCAGGCGATGGAGAATGCTAAGAAAGTCATCAAGGAGGTCAACACAGAGTTCAAGAAGATGTTTGGCCGTGGCTACGGTAACGGCCTTGTTGAAGAGTACAAGACGAAGGATGTTGACGCTGTCATAATTGCAGCCGGCACCATCGCGAGTACGGCACGCGTAGCCATCGACAAACTCCAATCTGAGGGGAAGAAGGTCGGCTTAGTTAGGCTCAAGACCTTCAAACCATTCCCAGCCGAGGAGTTCCAACGCATCGGCCCTAAGGTCAAAGCCATGGGTATCATCGATCGCAACATAAGCATTGGCTCTGGAGGCTGGGCTTTTGGAGAGATCAGAAACGCCATGTACGAGGTCGAGGAGAGGCCAAGGACCCTCCAGTTCCACGCCGGCTTAAACGGGAAGGAGGTCCGTGTACAGGACATAATAAAGATAGGTGAGAAGACCCTTAAAGCCGCGAGCGGCATGAAGGTCTCTCCCTTAGTGGAGTGGGTCTAAGGAGGATTATGAAATGAGCAAACCAGTTCCGCTCGTTAAGTTAGACGAGAAGGAGTACATTCAGCCAGCGAACCAGGCCTGCCAGGGATGCACCGGCGCTTCTGTCGCGAGGATCGTCGGCAAGGTCCTGAAGGACAAGATGGTCCGCCAAGAGGTCGCCTGCTGTGGCCCAGCCTTCGGTAACCTCGACCAGCCAAGCCTATACGGCGAGGTCTTCGAGGGTGCTGGCGCTATGTCAACAGGCCTCAGCAGGGCCTTCAAGAGGCTCGAGCGCGAGGACGCCATCGTCACCGCGATAGTCGGTGATGGTGGCACGACAGACATAGGCTTCCAGGGACTCTCAGGCGCTGCGGAGCGTAACGAGAACGTCCTCTGGATATGCTACGACAACGAGGCATACATGAACACAGGTGGCCAGCGCAGTAGCGCTACGACGAAGTACGCTGAGACGACGACGACCCCCGTTGGCGAATTTAGCCGGGGTAAGAAGGAGCGAAGGAAGAACGTCGCCGCAATGGTGGCTCTCCACAGAGTACCCTACATGGCCACAGCGAGTATCGCCTACCCCGAGGACTTCATCGGAAAGCTCGAGTACGCGAAGAGCATCAAGGGCTTCCGCTTCATCCAGGTCTCAGCCCCCTGTCCAACGGGTTGGAGGTTCGAACCCCAGGTGGCGGTGAAGATCGGTAAGGAGATGGTGCTGAGCGGTCTATGGCCCTTATACGAGGTCATCGATGGCGAGAAGTTCCGTATAACATACAAGCCGAAGGAACTCAAGCCGGTGAAGGACGTCCTTAAGATGCAGGGCAGGTTCCGCCACATCACGGAGGACGAGATAAAGGAGATCCAGGACGATGTAACCTCCTACTGGACCCGCCTCGTCGCCAAGGATGGAAAGGAGTTCTTTTAAGAAATCCCGCTTTCATATATTTTGCATATTCCAGTATCTATTTACTGCACTCAAAATAATATTTATTTTCACTCCTCCATTTTCATTGGGAATTTTTACATACAATTATTATTCTCTTTACTAACATAAACAATATATGTAGTCATTAGAATAATTACTGATTCCCTTTGCCGTACTTTGGGTTCCAGGCAGATGCCAGGTGGGTATTAACATGGTGAAGATTTTGCTTCTTGGGCTTTCGGGTGATACAGGATGCCAGATTGCAATCATAGGGCTCCACGAGGCACTTCTTGGCATCCTTAAAGCTAACGAACTTGTCTACGCGCCGACTCTTATGGATGTGAAAGAGATCCCGGAAAAGATTGATGTAGCTATAATCGAAGGCGGGGTTCGAACAGAGCATGAGGTCGAGACGACTAAGAAGATCCGAGAGAGATCAAGCATACTGATCACCCTCGGCTCCTGCGCCTGCTTTGGAGGTGTACCCGGGCTCGCGAACCTCAAGGAGGGGCAAGAGTTGCTGAAAAAGATCTACTCGGAGCAGAAGGGAACCATTCCCTCTGAGTTGCCATCAATTGATAAGCTCCTTCCGAAGCAGCAGGCGATCGGAGACTACGTGAAGGTAGATTATAGAATACCTGGCTGCCCACCCGAGACCAGCGACATAGCCAGGGTCCTCACGACGCTACTTAGCGGTGGAACCCCGGAGCTCAGCAAGACCGACGTCTGCGAACTC
>JBEKDF010000041.1:0-22452 GCA_050014495.1 Bathyarchaeia archaeon | reverse complement strand
CATCTTCGATCTGAACGACTTCGAGAAGATTATAGATGACAAAACGAGGATAGTCGCTGTAACCGGCGTCAGTAATGTTCTAGGTGTCATAGTTCCTGTGAAGGAGATTGCTGAGATCGCCCACATGCATGGCGCTAAGATGTTGGTCGACGGTGCCCAGAGTGTCCCTCATATAAAGACAGACGTTAAGAGAGATAAAATTGACTTCCTCGCATTTTCGGGTCATAAGATGTTGGGACCAACAGGTGTAGGCGGTCTCTACATAGGTGAAGAGGAATTATACACGACTGAACCGCTCTGCATCGGAGGGGGCACCATAGCCGACGTTAACATAGACAGCTATACCCTGACAGAACCTCCACTCCGTTTCGAGGCTGGTACACCAGCTATAGCCCAGGTGATCGGCCTCGGGGAGGCGTGTAGATATCTGAACAGGGTAGGTATGGAGAACATTACCCAGTGGGATCACGTTCTCGCAGAGAAGATGGTTGAAGGATTATCTGAAATTGATGGTGTCACTATGTACGGTCCAACGGATCCGAAGAAAAGAGTTGGTTTAGTGACCTTTAATATTAGAGACCTGAATCCGGTCGATGTAGCCCTAACACTCGATAACGATTTTGATATTGCGGTCCGTTCGGGGCATCACTGCGCACTACCCCTCATGAAGGAGTTATTTAACCTCAACGAGGGCAATGTCCGTGCTTCTTCCTACCTATATAACACCAAGGAGGAGGTCGAGAAATTATTAGCCGCGATCGAAGAGATCGCTAAAAAATAGCCTAAACGAACTTCACTTTGCAAAACGCTTAGGATTTTTGTCGAAGGTTGTTTTGCAGTTCTCGTTGCAGAAATAGTACTTTTTCCCATTATACTCGCTGATCCATTTCGCAACCTTCTCGTCTACCATCATACCGCAGATTGGGTCTTTTGCCATATTGATCAAAGAATTATCTTTTTCCTGCTTATAGAATCTTACCAATTCAGAGAATGGTCTTTTATCCCGTTAGTATCTTCTTCCTGCTGTGACTTTCATGGGCTTGGTGGATTTATTGGGAGCAGATTTGCTACTTTTAAACGGTAAAATCATTACTGTTGACCCTAAAGACTCGATAGTTGAAGCCGTCGCCATCAGGGGCGACCGGATCATAGCTGTGGGTAAGAGCATTGAATTGAAGAAGCTTGCCGCTAAGGGTGCGAAGATCATTGATCTGAAGGGGAAATTAGTTCTTCCCGGCATAATCGATTCTCATACTCACCCTCATAACGCGGCGATGAACTTCCTCGAGATCAACTGCCGTGGCGAGGAGATTAAAGGAATTATGGATATTCAATCCGCGGTGGCCAAGAAAGCAAAGTCTTTAGGCCTGGGGAAGTGGGTGCGTGGGAGTGGTTATAATGATTCTAAGCTCGTTGAGAGGAGGCAGATCACTAGGAAAGAGCTAGATGAGGCTGCCCCAGATAACCCTGTTTATATCGTCTCTGACACAGGTCACCAGGCAGTTGTAAACTCGAGGGCCCTAGATATCGCTGGGATAACGAGGAGTACACCTGACCCTGCTGGTGGTAAGATTGACCGTGACACCGATGGGGAGGCTAATGGGTTACTCTATGAGACTGCAACGAAGCTCGTCTCAGACAAGGTCCCCGAGTACACCGTCGAACAGGTTAAAAAGGGACTTGGGCAGCTCTGGGATCAGTTCACGGAGTGGGGCATTACATCAACTCACGACGCGAGTGGACAGATGCTTGGTATACGTGGGTATCAAGAATTACTAGCAGAAGGTGTTAGGAAGGTTCGCGTGAGCCTTATGGTGAGTTTGAGACCATGGCATGCAGGCACTGAAGATATGTTAAGTGCAATGTCTTCGCTTGGTATAGAAAGTGGATTCGGGGACGAGTGGCTGCGCATCATGTCCTTGAAGATTATGGGAGATGGGTCAGGCGCGGGAGGGACAGCTGGTGTATATACGCCACAAAATAGGGGCCCTAAGGGACTCGGTTTGATGACGACGAGTCCTGAGGATATGGAGAGGATTGTACTTGCTGCCCATGAGGCTGGGTTACGTGTGAGCATCCATAGCATTGGTGACAGGGGTATTGACATAGCTCTCGACTGCTTCGAGAAGGCTCAGAAGGCGAAGCCTGTAAAGGATATGCGCCACCGCATCGAGCATAATAGTTGCTGTACGCCAAAGCAACTGAGGAGAATAAAGAAGCTAGGCGTCGTCCCATCTAGCAGTATTGGATACATGTACGGTCTCGGGGATCAATATGCTGAAAACTTTGGTCCTAAGAGGTCGCGGTGGCTTCATCCACATAAAACGATGAAGGAGATGGGGATTATCGCGGGTGGGAACAGTGACTGCCCGGTTACCTTCTATAGCCCGTGGACGCAGATTTATTCGGCTGTGACGAGGAAAACGAGCAGCGGTCAGGTCGTTGGTCCTGAGGAGGCCATCAGTGTATTGGACGCGATCAGAGTTTACACTCTGAATGGAGCCTACCTCTCCAAGGAGGAGGATATGAAGGGTAGCATCGAAGCTGGGAAGCTTGCTGACCTTATCGTTTTGGACCGGGACATACTTTCGATCCCCAGTGATGAGATCAAAGAAGTGAAGGTTCTTACAACTATTGTCGGCGGGAAGGTAGTCTACAGCGTGTGAACTTCTTCTTTTAGTACGGAATCTTGTCCTGCCAAATTTTCTGCTGGGCTGGGTGCTCCTCAAAGAACTTGGTGATGATCGAGTCACAGGTCTTTTGTGCGGAGGTCAGGGCTTTGTTTAGGTCAATTGTCTGCATGTCACCGTCCTTTTTGAGCCACTTGCCGTCACAAATGACATTGTCGATGTCTCCTGGGTTGGCGTAAAGGAAGATGCTAGTTAGGGGCTCACGGGTTGGGGTCAGGTATGGATTTAGCATGTTAATCGTGATAATGTCTGCTTTCTTGCCTGGTTCGATGCTACCAACATGTTCCTCAATTTTTAGTGCTTTCGCTCCGCCTATAGTTGCTCGTTCAAGTAGCTCATAGAAGGTCGGTCGGGCTGTTCTGCGGCTGTCATTAATCATGCCTTCTGCGCCTCCCACGAGTCTTGAGCGGGTCATTTGTCCTTGATGTATCTCTCGTAGTAAGTCGTTCATATTATGAAAGTAGTCGTCTGTTCCGAAACCTACTGGTATGCCGCGATCGATCCAATTGTTTAGGGGGTTCTCCACTGCGTGGCAATGTAGGATCGCCATACCAGTTTTCTGTACGAGTTCTATGTCTTTTTCGGTTGCGTATGTGAGATGTGCTCCACTTAACTTCTCATCCATGACGCCGAGATCATAGAGGTGTTGGGGTGGGGTCTTGCCATAGAGCTTCATAACCTGCCGATACTCGCGCATACTTTGGCTGAGGTGAGTGGTCATGCGCAGATTGTGTTTGTCAGCGAAGTCCTTGCATTTTTGGTAAACCTCGGGCTCAGCCATGTCGGGGGCCTTGGGACACATCATGATTGTTATCCTACCTTCTGCCTTGCCGTGCCAATTCTCGTAGAGGTCGGTGGCGCGCCTGATTGCTTTGTCGCGCTTCTCGGGGAGGTACTCGAAGACTCCACCTTTGAGTTTCTCGAGGTCGACATGCTCTATATCTCCAGCGATTAAACAGCGGTTACCCGCTTGATTGACAGCTTTCGCCCAACCGTCCGGGTAAGTGTAAATGAGAACGCTCGTCGTACAGCCGCCATAGATAAGCTCTGCACAGCTTGAAGCTCCAAGAGTGTCCATCTGCTCCTCGCGGCGGTATCCTTCGAGAGGCAAGTTCGTTTCGAAGAAATCTCCCATTAATTCATAGACTCCTCGGAAGTATTGCTGAAGATGCGTATGGGCGTTGATGAATCCCGGCATAACTACTTTGTTTGATGCATCGAGAATATACTCAGGGCTCCTGGGTGGCTTTACCTTCTTGCCAACTTCCGCAATATAGTCGTCTTCGATGAGGACCTCTCCCTGAGAGTAGACATGTCTCTCATTGTCCATCGTGGCCACGAAGGCGTTCTTGATGAGTATGCTGGTCACGTTTTCACCCTTTGGGTGTATATATGTGGTGTACAGTTTTTAGGATCTCTGGCTCAGTATGAGCTTTGATGAGTTTGGACTGATATTGATTTAATAAATCTATTTTATTACAGTTTTGTTTCCTCTAGGAGTTGACAGACTCTGCAGGTATCCCCTGAAGAGGGTTCGCCGCATATTCTGCATGTTTTCATAATTTCCGCTGTTTTTGCCTCAGGCATTAGTTTGAGGGCGGTTTGATATGTGGTGAAGAGTGTGCCAGGGCGTCTGGTCTCCATGTTACCGAGGAAGGCGCGGGCGTCTCCTCTCATCGCCTCACCTGCGTATGGGCAAGAGATTGATTGTAATTCGAAGTCCTCAAGGAATGAGTATAGGGTAGTCTCTTTCTCGGGAACCTCGCAGAGGGGCTTGATGCGCCTGACAAATCCGGGGTTTCTAAAGCCACCGGGGTGTAGACTCGCCATCTTGCCTGTATCTCCTCGGAGGAGATTGAGAAGAGCAGACTGCGCCATGTCGTCGAGAGTGTGACCGGTAGCGAGCCTGTCCGCATTGACACTCTTCGCTGCCTCATTGAGTGCGCGGCGCCTGAGGACCCCACAGAAGCTGCACGCACCCAACCTCCTTTCCGATGAGGCTATCTCATCCATAGTATATCCAAATAAGTCGTCGAAGCTTATGCTTAGCCATTCGACGCCTATCTTCTTGCAGCTGCGCTCGACTATTCCTAAGGATTCGTCCCTATACCCCTTTATTCCCTCGTCTATGGTGATAGCAATGATCTCGGAGCCATGAGTCTCATTCTCGATCCTTTTTAGTATGTGAAGGAGTGTGAGACTATCCTTACCACCGCTGACGCCGACAGCGACTCTGCTCCAGTGATCGAGCATATTGAATCTATTTATCGCCCCTTGTACCCGTTCCCTAAGGCTCGCCTTGAAGCATGTTGAGCATAGCCTCTCTCCACTGTAGGCCCTGTGATAAATCGATGGCCGTTCATGACACTTTGTGCAGATTAGTGGTTTCACAGCTCAGCCTCCATGTGTGACAGGAACAATAATTACTGTCGCGTTTTGATCTAGGAAAGTATCTAATCCCTCTAAGTTTCCTACTTCGATTCCCTCGAGCATTATTAAATTAACCGTGGATGAGTTAATGAGTGAGGAGGCAATTTCAGGGTACAATCGGGAGAGTTCTTCAATTAATGAAGCAATTTTCG
Source organism: Bathyarchaeia archaeon (assembly GCA_050014495.1). GTDB lineage: Archaea > Thermoproteota > Bathyarchaeia > TCS64 > TCS64 > UBA8941. The sequence goes on along the minus strand of JBEKDF010000041.1, from coordinate 17,180 downwards.
AGTCAGCTGGTATTTCTACTTCTATCTCCTTAGGTATTCCGGGTGGCCTCAGTGACCCGAGTAACCTGACCCTAACAAGCATATGTGACTCTCAATCCCAAGCGTTCTATAAACATAATCAGATCTGAGAAGGGTTTAAACCATAGCCCACTAAATACTGGGACGAAATACGCTTGAGACAAGCGTAACGAGGTTGGAGATACCGGAGAATGTCACCATATTGCCCAGACTGTGGAGGAAAGTTGAATTGGGACCGGAAACTCAAACATTATAGTTGTTCTAGCTGTGGCGTCACACTAAATGAGGCTCAGTTAAGCGATGCGATGGATAAGAAGTATGAGCGCGAGATGACTGACGATGAGAAGACGCGCCAGAGACATGATGATTACTTAGAGTGGTGGCTCAGCGACAAAGACAAGAAAAAGAAATAAATATTTGGACCCATTTCACTCTTTTTATATTTTTCAAGTGTAGAAAATGGAATTTAAGTAATTATTATAAGAGTTTCCCCAAACTACTAGGCATCACAATTTTAAACAGCAGCCGCTATTAAGTATAGTGGACAGTTTAAGGGTGTATTTTCCATGGTATTCCCTATAGAGAGTGAAGACAGGACACTTCGTAACTTATTGATGCTCTGTCAGGATAATGCTCGCCTCGTGGTCGAAGCCTATCGCAAGTCCCTAATTACCTTCGACCGTTTGACAAAGGGAAAGCCAATGGGAAGCAGTGACCCGCTTGCAGATATTCAAAAGATAATAGAGGATTCAAACAGGGTTAAGACCTCCACAATCAAAGAGCTGGGAGAGATTGGAGGAATACTTGTTAGTAGGGACGATTTCCTGCGCCTCTCTAGTAGCTTCTCTGGGATGATGGACTCCATTGAGGTCAACACTATGAGGCTCGTCGAGGTCGAGGCCAGAGGTTGGAAATTGAATGACACTCAAGCGGAAAGTATGGGGACCATGTCTGACCTAGGTTTCGACGCCCTCGTTAAGCTGAGGGATAGTATAATGAGCCTCGGCTTCAATAGCGAGAAAGCCACGAACTTCGCAAGAGACATCGACGAGATAGAGAAGAAGCTCGACCTACTTTATATCAAATTAGATTTGGATATAGTCACGGGCAAAGGCGAATTGGCCTCCATTCTAATCATGAGGGATGTGGCACGCGAGCTTGAGCGTCTAGGTGACAAGGTCCATGATGCAAGTGATTTAGTCCGCATCTTGGCACTCTAGGTGAAGCAAGAATTGACGGCGCCTGTAGAAGTCGAGCTCCTCGCTGATGGGCGCCTTGTCGTGTGGTCTACTGAGGACAGCAGAAACCTCTTCAACACCGACTTCTATGGGAAACCCTTGGGAAACCCGAAGCCAAGGGAGGACTTCGAAGAGCCACTAATCCTGGACTTGATTGAGGGTATCTATCTCCTAGAAAAAAAGAAGGTATTTGTCCTCTTGAATAATCATAAGATGACTTTCGCTAGTCTTAGAAAGGTCGCGAGGGAGAAACTAGAGGGCTTCGATGCGAAATATAGGGTATATCACGATCTTAGAGAGAAGGGATTCGTGGTGACACCTGGTTTAAAATACGGTTGCGACTTCGCAGTGTATGAACATGGCCCAGGAATAGACCACGCCCCATATATAATACAAGTAATGTCGAGGGAAGATCAGATGACAGCCCTCGATGTTGTCAAGGCTGGACGCCTAGCCTCAACTGTGAGGAAGACCTTCATCGCAGCGATACCGAGCTGTAATGATGTGGAGTATCTTGAGTTCAAGTGGTGGAAGGCCTAGAAACTTGTCCAAGGAACTCTAAAACTCGTTCATCACTCCATTAATCCTTTATCAGCTGGGATAATATGGCATTTTGGGCGTGCTGAATGCCTCAGAACGGTACATTGGCGGCTGAGCTCCGCGAACTAGACGAAATGATGGAAAAACATCATGGAAAACTCCGAAAGGTCCTCGACACACTCAAAGATGGTATCTCAGGCCTCCCCGTTAAGGATCCAAGAAGCTTGAAAGAGATTGAGACACACCTTCGACTCATTGACCTCTCAATTGAGGAAATCGACAGGGAGCATGTGAAGTATAGGGAGTGGTTAGACCACGCATCCAGGAACTGTGGTGGTATTTCCGAAGAGACTCTTGGGCGACTGAGGGAGTATAAGCGTAGCATGAACTCAGAGACGGATGAGGAAATGATCGAGGAGCTCCTCAGAACTATAGATGTTAAATCTCGTTAGAGCTTATAGCTCCAAATTCTCCTCGTCGGGTTCTTCAACTTCGATCTCGTTGGTTTTGATATCGTTCTTCATAAACTCACGTAAAACAACGGTGGCGTAGCCACCCGCAGGGAGGCCAAAGGAGAGAGTCACACCCTCCGGGTGTTCGCTTACAGTGATATCGGGTAGTAACCTCCCCAGGCGTCTTGTCCCATCCGCCCCAACCTTTTGAAGTTCATCTAATGTAACGTCCGCTTCCGCGAAGATTGAGTCCTCAAGCATTTTTGACTCATACTTTGTCTCTCTCATCTTATAACCATAGATCGGAGCCGTGAAACTGATTTCGCCTCTCTCGAAACGTGGCTGCTCCAACTGAGAATCCTCGACTGTGAAGACGCCACCTGTATCGTGCTTCTTAGCCAAGTCGCCGCTGAGGAGCCTCGCGAAGTTACCTTCAGTTAGCCTCCTAGCTAGGTAGCGGTTACAGAGGTGGCTGAGGTAGCTTGAGACGAGGAATCTGCGCAGCCATCTGTTCCGCTCCCTATATTTTTCTTTGATGAGGTTATAGCCGTCGATGACGTTTCTCCCATCCTTTCCTATCCTTTGGGTACCGAAGTAATTGGGTATTCCAAGTCGGGCGATCGTCATCTGGATTTCCCCAACCATTCTCAGAGCGGTCTCCTGCGGCACTTCAGGTTCAGTAACAGTAATCGAGAACGTGTTACCTTTGAGGTGGCCCGACCTAAGCTTCTTTGGGTGTCTTTTTGCCCAATTCACCACGACACCAAGGCTTGACTCGACAATCTTGGCAACTTCCATGGGATTATCGATCGGCATTAGGAGGCTAAATGTCTGGGTTGAGACGGCGTTTTTATCCTTCAGTCCAGCGTGGCCGACGTCCTCCCGCCTGAGACCGAGCAGACTTGCGATTGCAATCTGTGTATCCCTCGTAGTCATTTTTCGTTTAGTTATACTTAGATATATGTGATCCCCGTATCCAAGAGGCTCATAAGCCGGTATCTCGACAACTGAAAAGAGCTCTGGCCTCGACCTGATGACCCCACCGATCCCAGGGAGATCAGGTGTGACATATGGTAAATTTAGATCGAGCTTTGGGGCTTCGGCCATTTCTTTTCATAGTGAAGGGACTAGGGAAAAAAGAGTTTAGGTGGATTGTGGGCTTCAGTCTGGGAAGTCCAAGGAAATTCGCGTGCGAAACTTGGCTGTATAACGTCTTTGACTAGGTGGCAGGATTTATCCAGTCAAAGAGTGGCTATGATCCGTTGTCAGGACAGTATAGGGTCAGGTGGTTCGAGGAGAGTGACCTCGAAGCCTACATACGTGGACTTAATGAGTCCCTCTATGATGAGTACGACGAGGCTAGGTTCAGGTGGAAGATGGTTAACACTCCATTCAACCTCGGTTTCGTTTCGATAGCGGTTGTGGAGTACGCCGGTGAACCTGTCGCCTTCAATAGTTTCCTTCCCCTCCGGGTAAGGCGAGGGGAAGACATATTCTCAGTTGTGCAGGGTTGTGACGGTTTCGTGAATCCAGAGCATAGAAGGATGGGTCTCTTCCAGAAGACACTTCAATTTGCGTTCGGTGAACTCGCTGGGAGAGGGCCTAAGATGCTCATGGGGTTCAACTTCGCGGGATCGGCGGGAGCTGCGCAGAAGGTGGGATCCACAATCACCGGAGATTTCAATTCCCTTCGCGTTAAGTTATCGGATCTCAACAAGTGTAGTATCGAGGGAAATGACGAAGTTGAGATAAAACCATGCAGCCTCGACGATTTTCACAATCTCTACGAGGATTGGGCAAAGATCACTTCTAAACTCCACTACTATAGAACAACTGAATACTTGAGATGGAGGTACAGTCATCCAATTAGGCGGAGTATGTTTTACAGCATCAAAGATGGAGACGATACCGGATACGCAGCCGTGAGTCTTGAACGAGGTAATGTCTCCAACACTCTCTTCCTTGAGGACTATTCTCCAATTCTCAACAGGCCACGCGTTGCATCTGCACTCATCAATCAAGTACTGCACGTTGGCGAACCAATTGATGAAATCTATTTGACGGAAGCGATGGGTTCCTTGATGAGCAATGCGGTTCAGCTACTGGGTTTCGTGCCTGACCACTTCTATACACTCATAATGAAAAATATCTCTGGGATAGAAGAATTTGAAAGCAAGCTGTTTCGTGGCGGCGTCGAGTTGACAAGCATCAGAAACTGGAGCATAGTGTCATCAGATATCTTCTAGCCTTTGAGCCAGTCGACCTCGTCGTCCTCTAGTCCAAGCCACGCTGTCGTAGCTTCCTCTGTTGTCTTGTCCTTGTACATGAGTCGGAGGAGTGGGATCACCTCTGAGATGGCTTCATTGATGGAGATGTGACACTTCGAAGCTACCTTCGCGGCGACTGCTTGGAGCTTCCTGCGGCTGTAGTAAGTGCGTATGTACCTCCATTTGAGTTGCGGGGGGCGGAGGTAGGGAATAGCCCACCCGTTACCTCCCCGCACCCAGGTTGCCCCGATCGCTCTCATGGCGTCGTTGACGCGCTTCCAGTCATCGCCCATGTATTTGACAGGCTTCAACAGCATTCCTCCCGCTGTCTCTTGGAGGACGAAGGCGCTCTGTGGGTATCCAAGTTTTGAAGTAGCCATCATGATCTGGCGACGAAGTCCAAGTCCCTCGCTTCGCCCCCTACTAAAGGCGACGCCCCCCGTCATTTCATTGAACATGTACTTCTGGAGCCTGTAACTGCTATTACGTGCCCTTTTTTCAAAGATGTCTGCGCGTGAGAGTGCCTCGAGCCCGTTATTAAGATCGACCTTGTCATCGAGGATGAGAGGGAGGTTTTCGTAGAGCCAGTCGAAGAGCTCCTCGTGATCTACATATGCTTGGCCTATCGCTTTCCGTGCATCTTGGAGGGTCTTGGCGGCGAAGATGTTTCTCACTATAGTGGGAGTGTACTCCTGTTTGTCCCTGTGTCCGAGGCCCTCTACATCCTCGGTCGTGATCGTCCCCTTTCCTCTGGCTATTGTCTCTAGGTCGTTTATTGCTGAGCGTAGGTCGCCCTCGCTGTGGATGGCTAGGGTCTCTAGCGCTTCGGGGGAAGCATCGAGTTCGAGTTCTTTCACTATCCTTTCGAGCTTTGTGTAGACATCCATTGTAGGGACTGGCTTGAATTCTATTGCGATGGCCTTGTCGCGTAGAGGACGGAACTTCTCTTCGTTATTCTCCGCGATAGCGGTGGCGATGAGAATTATTGGGGCACGTGTCGTCTTGATGATGTCCGTAATTGCCGCGATACCCCCTAGATCCTCGTGGCCACTGATGCCCTCCATTTCATCGAATAGGATTAGGCGTCTCTTACCGAAGATAGTGATGTTCTGTGTAGCAGCTCGGCCTATGAGTTCTTCCATACGGGTCCGTGTCCGATAATCGCTAGCGTTTACCTCGAGAAGGTCGAAGTTAAGCTCCTCAGCGAGTACATATACGCTGCTAGTTTTCCCAGTGCCGGGAGGTCCATAGAGGAAGACCGCGCGTTCCTTTGGGATACCCTTCTCCCAGCCACGAAGCCATAACTTAAGGTCGTTGACTGCTTCCCTGTTGTCAGCTATATCGGTGATGATGCGTGGTCTGAACCTGACCGCCCAAGGTAACCTATCGACGCTCAATTTCTTCACTGGCCAGTGCTAATTTAGCTATTAGGGTGCTTAGCTGTATCTCGGGGCGCGCACCTTGTGTGAGGCGGAAGTCTACCTCCCCGATTGTGTCACTTATCTTGACTTTCCACTTCTCGGGCATCTGCATCCGCATAAGTTCGGAGTAAACCATCCTGATTATATCCTCTGCAGCTAGCCCCTCATCTATGAGTAGGCTACGAAGTATCTCACGTGCCTCGAGAAACTCCCCCTTAATGCCAAGGTTGATCATATCTCGGACACGCTGTGGGCTCACCCTTCCGAGGACACTGTAGATAGCTATGTCATCTACCTCGCCCTGCGTCGCAGCGGCAGCTTGGAGAAGATTCGTAGCCTTACGCATGTCACCTTGGCTTGCCTCGAAGACGGCGTCGAGCCCTTCGGGGATCATCTTCACACCCTCTTTCTTCGCAATGGTAGTAATGTAGCTCTTCACATCCTGCTCGGCTAGGGGACTGAACCTGAATACGCTGCATCTGCTCTGTATAGGGTCTATGATGTTCTCGGAGTAGTTACCTATGAGGCAGAAGCGGCAAGTACGTGTGTAGACCTCCATCGTACGGCGGAGAGCATGTTGTGCAGCTGTTGTGAGGCTGTCAGCCTCGTCGAGTATGAGAATCTTGAACGAGACCTCACTAGCGATTGCAGCGGTACGGGCGAAGTTCTTTACTTTCTCCCTGATGACATCAATGCCGCGTTCGTCGCTAGCATTCAACTCAAGGATATAGTTCTGATAGCCTGCCCCGTAGAGATCACGAGCCAAGCAGAGGATGCTCGTTGTCTTGCCCACGCCAGCGGGCCCGACGAGGAGGAGGTGGGGGAGGTTCTTGTCTTTGACGAAGCTTTTGAACCTTGAGACGATCTCATCTCTATCGACCATCTCGTCCAAGGTCTTGGGTCTATATTTCTCCGCCCACACTCCAGTGCTCATGACGATTCACCAGATAACGCTCGAGGGCGTTTTTTAAGGCTTCTAGGAGTCTGAGATGCTCAGAGAGACGGGTGAAATACTTAAGACCCTAACGCGTGCGCATAAAAACAATAAAGGCGATTTACCTATCATCAATCTTTGTCGTTTCAGCTTTCATAACGACTTGTTAAACTTCTGTCAATAATTTTATCGAGATGTTATAAATGCAAAAGTATTGAAAACACGAAACCACTGGGATAAAAGACTAGTTGAGTCGATATGGTCTGCATTTTTCTGTGATTTTTACAAGAATTAACTCGCTAGGGCGCCTCTATCTGTTTTTTATACACCTAGAGCGTCCATCAAACCATGACAAAAGTCAAACCCTTTATCATTGGGACTATGAACGCTGGCGAGTTCCTCCATGCTGGTGCCGAAGTGTTGCATAACAATGGCTCGGCGATCGACGCTGTCGAAGCTTCGATAAAACTCGTGGAAGCAAATCCAAAGGATGACAGTGTGGGTTATGGTGGGATACCCAACCTTATGGGAGATGTTGAACTCGACGCCAGTATCATGGATGGAAAGACACTAAGGACGGGTGCGGTAGGCGCTGTGAAGGGGTACATGCACGTCATAAGTATCGCTCGGATGGTGATGGAGAAAACCCCTCACGTCATGCTTGTGGGTAGTGGCGCTGAGCTCTTCGCGAAGACCATGGGATTCAAAAAGCAAAACCTGCTCACGAAACAGTCGAAGGCCACCTATCAGAGCTTCCTCAAGAGGTACTCTGATCAGCCCAAGGAGGGGCAGACTCCTTGGTACATAAACTACGATGTTGACTTCGGTCTTCGTGATTGGTATGATAAGCTCACGGATAAGCAGTACGGTACCGTAAACGTAATGGCCATGGATAAAAACGGGGACATATGTAGCGGAGTAAGCACAAGCGGTACCGCCTTCAAGTTCCCTGGGCGCCTCGGGGACAGCCCCATAATTGGTGCTGGAAACTATTGTGACAACCGCTTCGGGGCAGTAGCATGCACAGGACGTGGCGAACTCGCCATACGCCTCAGCCTCGCCCGAACCGTACTCACCTATATGGAAAATGGTATGAACATCCGCGAGGCCTGCGCCCGTGGTATGAAGGATATAAACGAGCTCCACGAAAAGGGTGGGATGAACTGCCTCGCCATGGACAATAAAGGTAATACAATGAGTGCTTCTACGAGTCATGATAGTGTTCATTGGTATATGGGCGTTGACTCTAAGAATCCTGAGGAACGCAAGGGTATCTGGATAAAGGAGTAGAGGAGATGTCCAAGCTCCCCTACGACCCAAAGAAGATCACCCCCGACCTCTACGGCGACCGCCGCCCCGTCGAAGGAGAGATAATAGCTCTTCTCCACGTAAGCTTCAAGGATCGTGGCCTAAAACTCCTTGATACCAAGAGCAGGGCGGTCCTTAAGCATGAAATTCATGAGCTCATGATAACCGATGAGAAGGCCGCAGTGCCAGGAGGTGGAGCGGATAAAGTTAGTGCGGTAGCATTCTTCGAGATAACCAGTGGGGGTCTAATCGTCACCGGAGATGATGTCGTCGTCGCTGATAGTAAGATTGGTGAGCTCGTAGGCTACGACATGAACCATATGCCCAACCACATGAATATACTGATCAGGGCACCGACGGTGGACGAGCCCCCGCTCGAAGTGGGTGAGAAGATAATCTTCCATCGTGCCAGTTAGCCTTTGTCAGGAGCCCCAACCCCGAATATACCCGAGACATCTTCTACCTTCTTACATACTCCATAGCACATTCTCAGGCTCGGGGGCATCCTTTGGTAACTCTTTCCCTCCAAGATCTTAATTGAAGCCTTGTTGAACTCGGGGACCCCGATCCAGATCTTTCGCCCCTCGACCTTAGAGAGTAATGCGTTTAGAAGTGGCTCTGCCATGTCGCTGAAGGCTGGGTCGCATATCCAGGGTCCCACTCGGACGTTAGATGTCCCAACCTTCGCCATAATGAAACCCCTCACCTCACCCCCCTTGGACGCCTTAAAACAGAGGTCGGGGAAGTCGTGTTGGACCCTCCTCAGTTTCTGCCCCCTGTCCTGGCCAAAGAATCGTCTGTCGAGTCTGGTGACCTGCTCGAGATCCTCCTTCATCATGGGCTCGACGCCGTGGTGGGGGGCCTTCGAAGCGTTCCCTTCTAATCTGAGGGACCAGTACTCTCCCTTGAAACCGAGACGCTCGTAGAGAGAGATGGCTTTCTGGACGCCATCGAGACGGATCGCCTTTGCCCCCTCAGATGTGAGTCTCTCCATGGCGTGCCTCATAAGCGCGGCACCTACTCCGCTCCCTCTCGCCTCGGGTACTACGATAAGATTCCCGATAAACCCACTATCCCCGTAGAGAAAGCTGTTAACGATCCCCACATCTAAGCTGTTTTGGCTCGCGACGAAGCAGCCTCCAGGCTCATAGTATAGGCTCCGCTCTGCGTCGGCTCTTGTGTTACCCCAGCCAACCATCTCTTGTAGTCTCATTACTAAGTCGAGGTCGTTGTGTGTCATTACCCTGATTTCGGGTTCGCCCATGGCTTTCTCGATTAGTTGATGAAATATTAAAGTGGTTGGCTCAATCTCCCCGTTCTTTGAGAGCGATTGTGAGGTGGTCCCTGAAGTAGTCTTCCTTTAGCTCCGGGCCGTGACCAAATCCTAGACATCTCGTATCAACCATCACCTCAAGGCTTCTCCCCTCCCTTTCGACCCAAAACGGATACATCCTGCACAGGAGTGCACGGCTGGGGTAGACCATGCAACCCTTTTCTGTCAGCTTGACACAGGCACCGCCCATCTTCTTCATCTCAGCTATATAAGGCTCTTCACCTTTTACCCTCTCCATGAAGTCTTTCTCCCCCACTCCCTCCAGCCTCGTTATGTCTGATGGTAGGAGCAGTATCCTCCTTGGACGATGTGATGCGTCGCGGCAGCAGGCCCCACAACGCTTGCAACTCCACCTGATCCCCTTCGGATAGTAGAACTCGAATTTAGCGGAGGCAGTAGTTAGCATCGCCCTTGCGTATGGAATGATAACCTCACGCGACTCCATTACTTCGCTTCTCTTCCCCATCAGTCAACCATGCTCCTTAGAGAGCGCCTCTGATACAGCGGCTTCGGCGAGGATCTGAAGCGGATCGAGAATCGGCACAGTTAGGTCCTCCTCCTTTAGGACGAGGCTTACCTCCGTGCAGCCACAGATTATCATCTCTGCCCCCCTGGCTATGAGGTCGTTCGCTACGTTTCGAAGCAGGAGGCCCCCGTCAATTAGGTTACCCGCCTTTATGCATAGATAAATCGCCTTCATTACCTCAACTTGCTTTTCCGGTGTTGGTTGAAGGATCTCAACCCCAACTTTTCCGTAGGCGTAGGTATACAGGTCACTCTTCAGCGTCCCATCTGTCGCTAGGATTCCAACCTTCTTAATTCTTGGATAGAGGTTATTTCCCCGTTCTGCAGCAAGCTTTATCATGTTGAGAATAGGAATTCTCAGCTCCTTCTGGAGTGGGTCAATGAAGTAGTGGGCGGTATTGCATGGGATTATTATGAAGTCAGCGCCTGCCTCCTCAAGCCTCTTCCCCGCTCGTATAAGCTCTGGCAGCGGGCTCGGTCCCGTTCCCAATATGGCCGCGGTTCTGTCGGGGACTTTCGAGTTGCTATAAATGATGACGCGCGGGTGGTCCTGATCCCTCTTAGCTGGGGTGGCCCTAATTATCCTCATGTAGAGATCTGCAGTAGTCTCAGGGCCCATTCCACCGAGTATACCTATTATCTTCTCCGACAATGGGGCACTCCAGAGTGAAAGGGGGTGGTTGAAATTAACGCTTATCCCTCTCTCGTATCAGCTGGATAACTGAGACCAGCCCAAGTATCATTGCGCGCGCGACTCCAGCTACAGATAAAAAGGCAGAAAGAGTTGCATTGTACACAGCCATTGCTGCTGCGATCGGCACAGGACTAGAGTTCTTCGATTTTGGGCTGATGGGTACCCTGGCGGTCATCATCGGTCCAACATTCTTCCCATCGAAAGACCCAATACCGTCGCTTCTCTACCTCTTCGCAATCTATGCCGTTGGCTTCCTCTTTAGGCCATTAGGTGGAATAATCTTTGGAGCATTAAGCGACAGGGGCCTCGGTCGCAAGGACACACTGATCATAACCATCTTGATGATGGCTGCCACCTCCGGTGCAATGGGTCTGATGCCAACTTATGCACAGATTGGCATCTGGTCAACCGTTATACTTGTCATCATAAGGATGGTTCAGGGCTTAGCGTTGGGTGGAGAATTTGGCGGAGGTATTAGCATCACCGCCGAGAACGCACCAGCCAAGAAAAGGGGCTTCTACGTATCCATCGCACAAATGGCTCAGGGACTCCCCCTAGGCAGCGCCGTCGTCGGCATTTTGGCCACAGTTATGGCGCCTGCTGATTTCTCTGCATATGGTTGGAGATACGCCTTCTTCGTGGGTGTCGCCATAGCGCTCGTTGCACTTGGAATCAGATTCGGCGTGACTGAGCCAACGAAAAAGGCACAGCCGAGTGCCACGAAGCCAAAAGGAATCCCAGTCGTAAACCTATGCATGAATTACCCACGTCAGGTACTGCTCTCACTAGGCCTAGTAATGGGTGCGACCATCCTAACTTATACTATTGGAACGTATGGAATGACCTACGCATACACGTTCGGCAAGATACCCTACTCGACATGCATCTGGACCTGGGCCTTCGGAGCCCTTATCTTCTCTGCGCGCGCGCTATGGCTGATGTCCTCAGGCAACTTCTACTACGTCGTCCTCTCGCTAATAATCGCCTACTCACTGTTCTCTATGATGAATGGCCAATACGCCTCATGTATGGCTGAATTCTTCCCCACAGATGTCGGCTACACGGGGGTATCATTCACATACCAACTCGCGGTCGGCATCTTCGGAGGCTTCACGCCCTTCATAGCGACGTTCCTTGTGTCACAAACCGGAAACCCCCTCTCGGTCACTGCTTGGCTCGAAATTGGAATCATAGTGTGCCTAATCTCATCGTGGCTAGTCAAAGAATCTAGAAGCACGGAGCTAAAGTGACATGCCTGCAGCCGAAATCGCCAAAGAAATGATGAAGTTCGACACCTCTGGCCCACCGACAAAGGAATTACCATTGGCGAAGTGGATAAAAGACTATTTAGAGGATCTAGGTGTAAGTACCCAGCTCCAGGAAGTCGCCCCCAATAGAGCTAATTTAATAGCCAAAATCGGTGAAGGAAAGGATCCTGGAGTCGTTTTATCTGGCCACATAGACGTTGTTCTCGCAGGAGACCCTCAACTATGGAAGGAGACGGCTCCATTCGAGCCGAAGGTGAAGAATGGTAAACTCTATGGCAGAGGTGCATGCGACATGAAGGGCCCTGACGCATGTATCCTTCAGGCAGTAACTGAGAATGTAAAAAACAACTTCAAAAAGCAACTAACACTCGTCTTCACATCTGGCGAAGACACAGGAGGCTGGTTCGTGGACAACGTGATCGCGGATAAACTAGTCACGACCAAAGACGCTAGATTCGGAGTTATACCTGAACCAAGTGTGATGAGAATAGTTAGAGCCCACAAAGGAGCAGGGGGATGCGTCGTCAGCTTCAAGGGAAAAGCGGCCCACAGCAGCCGCCCCGAATGGGGCAACAACGCAATACTCCACGCCTCAGACTTCATACAGGAGATAAAGAGACTCCAAAAAATGTTGACCCTAGATGACTATCCTCTACTAGGCCACAGCACAATCAAACCAACCCTCATTAGTGGAGGATTGAAATCAAACATCATACCTCCGAACTGCGATGTAACACTGAACGCCAGACTCATCCCAGGCCAAGACAACGTGGAGACCTTCAAGGGATGGCTCGATCAGATAATCAAATACCTGAAGGCTGATGATCCCACATTTGAAGCTGAGCTAGTTGGGTTGATGACTAACGTTGCCCTAGACGTACCTGAGAACAGCGAAGTAGTCAAACTACTAATGGATATACTAGGAACCAAACCAGAAGGCGAACCATACTACACTGAGGCAGTCAGCTACACAAAAGCTGGAATACCCACCCTCATCTGCGGACCAGGAGACATCGCTCAAGCACACGCCCCTGACGAATTCATTACCCTGGAGCAAATAGACCGCGGCACAAACATGTTCAGGGAAATCATCAAGAGAATTTGCCTGTAAAATCCTTAAATTTTTTCTTTTTTAATTTTCATTTTACAATATAGTTTACTCTAGATTATTTTAACGTTGACTGATCAATTTTGTTGATTGACATGCGCGGGTCACTCGGCTAAATATTTGCGCACACGTCTGGTATGAGTCCCTTTTTGTCCAAATGTTTCCAACTACAAAGAGATATTCTTCAACGGGTCCGATGTTTCTTTCGAGTCTCATTTCCGTCCATTAGTACAAGATTCGTCCAAGTGTCCAAAGTTACCCTCTCCCCTCCTACACTCTAGAATTTCCTAGAGAGCTCCCACTATAGAGCCCACATACAGGAATGTGGTCAAGTGGTTGATCTGTATGGTATGCTTCGGACTACTGGAAGAGGTGCATAGGGGGATTATAGACTTGGACCCGGAGGAAATATCATGAAAGACCCTTGAACAGGTTGGATTAATTGAGACTCCATGGACACTGGTGCAACTTCTATGGACTGTGACGAAATAGACGCTTTAGAGACTAGGTTAGGATAATATTGTATGGACGATCAAGACAAACCCCTAAGTTCATCGCTAATCCGAGATATGACCTCGGGATCGGACTCATTGGCTACTTTAATTAGGTCCAGTTTAAGGTCTTGGACCTTATCAGGATATTTGGATTGTAGGAGACTTCTAGCGGTTCCCCTGAACATGCGCGCGCGCAGACGAAGATATATCAAATAAACTGGTCGTCTAAGGCAGGTGATGCGCGCACGCTCAACTAGCCCCCGCACCATTTATACCTCCAGCGGGGCGATCCATAGGAGATGAAAGCGGGGGATAAGCGGGTTCACCTCGGATACGCCGAGGCCCTAAGACTAGGCAACATCCAGCTTCTCCGACGCCTCGACCGCAGCGCCCTCAACATCGCCTCAATAGCCCTCGGTCTAAGCTTCTACGCAAGCCTACTCCTCACCGACACCATCTACAGGACCTATGAGAGCCTCGGAGGCGCAAACGTAAGCGTCGAGGCGACTTACTACTGGCTCGTAGCCATAGCCCTCACCGTCAGCGTCGTCGGAATAACCAACGCGATGCTAATCAGCGTCCAGGAGAGGGTGAAGGAGATAGGCACGATGAAGTGCCTCGGCGCACTAGACAGACACATAGTACTACTCTTCCTAATCGAGGCACTCCTCCAGGGGCTTGTCGGCGGAGTAATCGGATACGCCATCGGCCTCATCGCAGCAATCCTCAGCACCGGCTTCTCAGCGGGTTACGACATAATACTCAAAGTCCCCGCAGCACAAAACTTGACACTATTCGCATCATCCCTAGCCCTAGCAGTCGCCCTAAGCACCACAGCAACAATTTACCCCGCATACAGGGCATCGAAGCTTGACCCAGTGGAGGCACTCAGATATGATCTATGACACAGTGATCGAACTCAACGGACTAAAGAGACACTACGATGTTGGCGGAGAGACTGTGAAGGCCCTCGACGGCGTAGACCTCTCCATCGGGAGGGGGGAATACGTGAGCCTAATCGGCCCCAGCGGCTCCGGCAAGACAACCCTCTTCAACATGATAGGAGGCCTAGACCGCCCAACCGGAGGAAGCGTCCTCATAGACAGCGTCGATATAAGCAAGCTAGACGCCTACGAACTCGCGTGGCTCCGATGCCGACGCATAGGATACATCTTCCAAAGCTTCAACCTCATATCCATCCTCACAGCACTGGAAAACGTCGCCCTCCCCACAGTCTTCGCGGGGACACCCCACGATGAAGGGATAAGAAAGGCGCGGAAGCTCCTAGAGAGCGTCGGCCTCGGCGAGAGACTCAACCACAAACCAATGCAACTCAGCGCAGGGCAGCAGCAGCGCGTAGCCATCGCACGCGCCCTAGCCAACGACCCCGCCATAATCCTCGCAGACGAGCCCACCGGCAACCTAGACCTCAACACCGGTACCGAGATCATAGACCTCCTCCACGGCCTCAACAAGACCCGAGGCCTCACACTAGTCGCCGCCACCCACGACCTCAAGATGATCAAGGCCTCCGACCGCGTAGTCTGGATGAGGGATGGCAAGGTTGAGAAGATAGAAAGAGGCACAATCCCAATTAACATCACCCAGAAAACGGAAAAAGAACCTTGAACCCCCCACGCGAAACGTTATCTTCATCAGACCAATGATAAAATCAGCGTGGCTTGTTACTCCACTCCATCGCTATCTGGCGAATCAAGGAACCAGTCTCATATGCAGAGTCCTGAGACCCCATCGACTCAAGCCTCACCTTAAAAGAGCCCTCCTCAGGCTCCACGAAGAGAGAGTTCCTCGAATAGAAGTTATCTGTAGGCGACTGATAAGCCGTATAGATGAAGGACACTACTCTTACATCCCCCCTAGACTCGACCTTCAACTGCCCTATCCTCCGAACCTGGTTATCCTCTAATGCCCGGAGCCTCAACCCAAGGTACTCCACGAAGCCATCCACCTCAACCGCATCAAGCTTGATTGGAACGGGAGCCACCCATGGCTTGTTGAATCCACCCAAAGCCTCATCGAGCTTCCACTTTCGAGTAAGACTCGGGGTGATAACCATGCTGCTCCTCAGTGCGACGAAGGCCCCCACAAGAACTGCTGATATAGAGATACCGATGGCGGCAAGAACCCAGACCGCGGACACCTTCTGGTGGACCTCAAGGGCGAGGCCAAGCATAGGCATGAGCCTATAGAAGGCAAGTCCCATGAGGTAACCGAGACCACCCGCAATGAAGCCCATGATCGATGCCTCAGCGACAAATATCGACGCTATCTCAGCCGGGTTAAGCCCCACCGAGCTGAGGATGTTTATCTCCCGCCTCCTCTCAAACAGCGAGTTCAGCATCGTCACGACCACGTTTAGGACGACAATCGCCCAAGGAATGATGAATGGGAGTCCCTCCCCCTCCAAGTAGCTTCCGAGTGCAGCGTATACGATCCCCGAGGGGGATACCGACCACGTCTTGTAACCCCTATCCAGAGCCAACTTCTCCGCGAAGACATCCTGTTCCACCGAGTCTACCCTCAGGGCAATCCTCGTCACCCCAAGTTCAGGGAAGAGGCTCGCCGTCGAGGCGTCAACGAAGGCAGCCTCCGAGGGAAGCGTCGATTGCCTCTCCCAGAGCGGCGCTTCCTCCGACGGACCAATGTTCACAAACTTGTCAGGTATATAACCAGTCCCATCTAGGTCGATGAGCCCCGATAAGGCAGAGTCATCAAATAACCCGACGAGGGTGAGTGTCTCATCCCTAAGCTTCACCTTATCACCGAGCTTAAGCCCCGCCTCCTGGGCGAGGGTGATACTCAACGCCACGCCACCCGGGCCGGGTAGCACCCCCTGCGCAAGCTTTGCCGCGAGGGGTATAATCTGTGTCTCGTTAGCCGCATTCACTCCTATTATTGAGTAGATCCTATTCCCAGCGATTGATGCAATCGCTCTCTGCTGGGGGACATTCTCAACCTTTACAGAGATCCCCCTCACCTCCGGCTGCTTTAATAGCCAACTCGCCTCCGAGCTTTCAGACATGATGAAGGTCGGGTCAGCCTCCGTCCAAGTCGAAGCCCGTAGAAGGAGTCCCTGGTAGCCCCCAATCCCGCTTGACTTCGTAATCATTAGGCCATACCCCTGCGAGAGGGATGTGAGGGCGACGAAACTCATCACCAGAACCGTGAGCGAGACAAGTGTCAAAATGAACCTGAGCCTCCTCCTCTTCAGGCTCCTCTTCGCTATACTGACCACGGGAATGAGGACGCTACTCAGATTTACCTTATCATCCCCACCGACCCCACCCAACAACTTCGGAAGTAAAGTGGCGGCGACCACGACGACAACATAGGAGACCCCCGCAGCAAGCAGAAATCCCTGAATAGGCGTCGCAGCCGTTCCCGGGTACACACTACTCAGCACAAATAAAGCGCTGACATAAAGCCCAACCCCCAAAGCGATCTGCAGCCTCTTTGAGTCAACAAGCAGAAACCCCGCCGTCACCGAGGAGACGGCGAGGAAACCTATCAGAATATAGACACTCGACGTCGCGTCGAAGTATAGGTTGTTAAGGTCGCC
>JBEKDF010000040.1:0-24805 GCA_050014495.1 Bathyarchaeia archaeon | reverse complement strand
AATTAAGACCATTTAAAACCAATATCGGGGTAATTTCGGGACAAGGCAGCGCGCACTCGGCAATGCATCATTATGATAATGGCTAAGATATTTGGTTCAGGATTGGTATTGTGATCAATACCGACAATACCTTTGGCATTGCACGCTCACGTAACATTTGATAAATTGAGCCAATTCTTAATAGTTAGCTCCGTTCACGGTTTGTTGGCGTATTAGTAATGGTCGGAACGGTTGCTGTAATAGGTGCAGGCGTCATCGGAGGTGCCATAGTCAAGTGCCTCCAGGAGTCCGATGAAGTTGGCAAAGTCATTGCGACACGCCGAAGCCTCGAGGCACTCAAGAAGCTGAAGGAGCTCGGCGCCGAAGTCACAACAGACAACAAGGCGGCAGCAAAAAAGGCTGACATAGTCTTCCTCTGCGTAAAACCAACTGACGTTGCCCTCATCTTGAAGGAAATAGAGAAGGAAATCGCAGGTAAACTTGTGATCAGCACAGCCGCAATCATACCACTGGAGTACTACAGCGACGCCGTTCCAGAGGCAAGGTACGTCCGTAGTATGCCCAACATCGCCGCCCTCGCCGGCGAGAGCTTCACTGCCTATACATGCGACCCAAAAGTAAGTTCAGAAGATAAAACGATCGTGAAAGCACTGCTAGATACCATGGGGACGAGCACAGAGGTAGAAGAGAAGTACATGGATGCTGTCACCGGCCTCACAGGCAGTGGCCCAGCCTTCGTCGCCATAGTCATCGACGCAATGATGTTCGCGGGCCTTAAGGTTGGGCTCCCCAGGGAGCTGAGCCTACGTGGAGCTGCTCAGTCCGTTCTGGGAGCCGCAAAGCTCGTTCTCGATGGTACAATGAAGCCGACCGAGATAGCAGAGATGGTAACAACACCCGGTGGAACCACCATCGACGGCATCTATGAGATAGAAGACGGTAAGCTCCGTACTGCACTCATGAACGCCGTTGAAGCGGCTACCAAGAAGAGTGCGAATATGCGCTTCAAATGGGAGAAAACCGAGTAAGAAAGTTGTTAATTCACTACTCGAATACTTCCTCACTAATGAATCACCAGCGATGATCTTATCAGGAAGACGCTGAAAAAACGTTAAGCCACTATTTCAAACAATGGGACTGAAAAACCCTTCAGAGGAATCTAGGGGAGAGTTTTATTTGATATATTTTCTCATATGTTTTGGCGTGGCATGGGGCACTGGGAGGTCAATCATCGTTTTGAAACCCGGCTCAGCATTAATAACTAGCGGGATCATATTGGCTGTAATCGCGATTGTCGCATAGTCGCCATGGGTACAAGGACTGATTTTCTCGTTAATTGGCGGAACGCCCTTAATCGTAACAGAGTCAAACTCCTCAGGAGCACCAATGTAAGCCTTGAAGTCCATAGTTATCAGTTTCTTTCCTTTCACGATGCCATAAGCCATCTGCATTGAACCCGCGTTGAAGCCTTTGGGTACCTTTATCGCCTCACTCGCCACATCCTTCTTAAGAACAACAGGGTTAGGGGTCTCGACCTTTATTTCGTCTAGCTCCCAACCCAATGCATCTGCGATCATCTGTATGCTTTGTTCGAGGCCAACGTGGCCTGTGATCTCATGGCTCGCGATCTTATTCTTGAAGTCATCCACCTTGAGGCCTGCGCCAATCTTTGTCTGGAAGGGTATACGACGAGTAGCTGCGTCCATTTGGCGTGCAATGTAGATATCATCCACCTTTTGGCAAACAGCTGTGAGGAACGTTGGAAGAGTATCCATCACGAAACCCGGATTGACTCCTGTCCCGAGGATAGTCGATTTACCCTTCTTAGCCACCTTGTCAAGCTTCTCAGCGTACTTCTTTCCCTCTAGAGTCGCGTAGGGGTAGCTCAACTCCTCGCAGGTAGAAACGACGTCCACGTCATGCTTTAGTATACCCTCAAACTGAGTGTAGGTCTGCTTCAGATAACTCATAGTCGTATGGGTGACAATATCTGGCTTAGTCGCCTCGAGGACCATATCGACATCGTCGCTGATCTTGACGCCGAGCTTTTTCCTCCCCATGACCTCGCCGAGATCTTTGCCTACAATCTTGGGGTTAATGTCGATAGCGCCAACGATCTCCACACCCTCCTTCTCCAAGAGGTGTGTCGCCAGCTTTTGACCGATAACGCCTATACCATAAGAAACGACCTTTACATTCTCCAAGTTGGATCAGGATAGATGAAATGGGTCAACGTTATAGCCCTTACTGCTAGTTTTTCGATGCCTTTTTGAAATATTGATGTGTTTACTGAGTATGCGAGACTGGGTCAAAATAACAAAATCAAATCTTTGTACTCGACAGCTCCTATTCCTTAAATTTCTTCTTAGCTTCGTCGATGCGTGCGCAAAAGGGATAATCATAAGGGCTGACATACTCAAGCTACTATGTTGAAATTTTCAATGACCCTACATATTTGGAGGCTCATGCTCATCAGTTGCGTCTGGGGTAATCGTCGATGGTACTGGCTCCTGGGCGAGGGTATCAATATCTACTGGTGGCGCTTCGGGTGGAGCATTCCTCAGTTTCCTATGCCATGAATCGAAGGGTTCCCAACCCTTCCGTTTTGCATACATAATGACTATGAAGATCACTACACCTGGCAAAAGTGACCTCAGAATAGAGTTGAAGACTACATCGAATGCAGGTTGCTCCTGCATCAGGAACCAGTTAATTGGTACAGTGCTCCCCGTACTATACCACCAATTGCTAGGTGTGATGTAATCCGTCCACCACGTCACGTCGCATGCGATGGGGATCATGATTAAAACCAAGTCATAGAGCCAGACCATGACCCCCGTATCGTCATCGTGGAATGCTAGGGGAATCAATAAACATGCCAAATACCAGGTGGCTATCGAGAGGCTGTCGAGGGCTAGGTGCGCAGTGTTACTCTGGATAAACCACAAGCTGGCCACGATCACTGGACCCACTAACAGGGGCGCAAGGGATAAAACCGGGAATTTGCCAACCGCTGGCCTCTTCGCCGGCATGATATAATCAATGAAGAAGGCAAGCGCCATGAATCCAATGACTAATGAGAAGCCCCTCATTGTCTTAATGAAGAGACTGAAGTACCCAATCATTGGAATATGACCAACCACCTCACCCATAACATTCGTGGAGGGCACAGGTGTTCCATCTGCGGAGAAGTTGTTATCCCCCTTTGTTACGTAACTGACAGAGCCATTCGAGTCGATTCTACTGATCGCTCTATGTACGATGTATTCATCATTACTTCCCGGTTTCAAAAAGACGATAATTTCCCCATCTGGAGGAGGAGCAGCCGTGATCTGGTTCACATTCGGTATCTTTGCCACGAGAATATAGTCACCAACCCCTAGGGTAGGAACCATGCTCTGGCTGACCACCACCATCATTGGGTACTCTGTTCCGAGTACTCCCCTGAGGATGTAGGTACCGCCGAAGAAAGCGATTAGTAATACGGCGAAGGCAACGCCGTATTTTATAATCTCCTTAACCCTCTGGTCCAACTTAGATAGCCCCATGGGGGGCTTGCTAATCAGCCTTTCGGGGAGTGAGCCAGGTTGTCAATTCTTGGCAGCTGACGGGATCTCTGATGCCGCTCTCAAAGCATTTGTCGATATCCACGCAAATCATGCATGGGCACCCCTCTATACTGTCCATAGTGACCAACTCTTTCTTACTAAACAGCTTGTAGCTCCACCTTCCTTCGTGTAATACCTTACGTCTCTCTACTGAACCTTTCTCTTCAAAGCGGAGGGCGAGCCTCGATCCCTCCCTACTGCTTACGCCGAGTCCCTTCCAGAGATCGCTCTGCATTATACCATCTTCCCCTGCTTCAAAGATAATCTTTAGAGCACGCTGTTCAAGGCTGTTCTTATGGGACACGCGGGGGTCCTCCCGACTATTCCTCGTAGTATATGAGATCGTAGTCCTCTAGGATGCCGTGTAGTTTCTCAACTGCCTCTCGTACCATGTCCTCATGCTTCGCCCCCGTGCATACGAGCTTGCCACTTGCGAAGAGGAGCATGACGACCTTCGGGTCACCCATCCTAAAGATGAGACCGGGGAACTGCTCAGGCTCATACATGACGTTGTCCATGATGTCGGCCGCGGTCTCGAGGTCTATCTTCCCATGAAGATTCGCCGACGCGACTATATTCTGTATAACGATCTTTGGCTTACCAAGGATTATTATTCCATTGGTCTTCAGCTCTCTAACGACCTTCTTCACAGCGCTTCGCGCCTGCTTCTCCGACTTAGCGCCTGTGCACACCATCTTCCCTGAGCCGAAAATTAGCGTCGCGGTCTTCGGCCTCTTCAACCTAAAGACTAGGCCAGGGAACTGCTTGGGACGGTACTCGACGTTACGAAAAACCTTCATTATTGCGAGCAGGTCGATCTTCTGGTCGAGGGTCGCTGAGGCGACTACATTCTCAATGCTTATGTGTAGGTCTTTCTTCAGAGCTGATTGCTCTTTCACAGCTAACTGTTCTTTCTCAGCCAATTGATCTTCACCAAACATCCATGGCTAGAGGCCATCCAGTCTACTCAATAGATCCGCTGGAAGCAGATCCTGATTTATTATCTCTACAACGGGGAAACTGCTTACATTTGGCTCATGTTGCACCTTTTCTGACGTACCGATTTCTCCACTATAACTGTTGTAAGTAATGAAATTACCACTGATTTGATCCTTCTCCTTGACGAAATAAAGGAACATCTCATGTAACGTCCCTCCCACCAGGAAGTAGAGATGTGAAGAACCGTTGACTAGGTGCTGGATTACCCCGCTAGAGGGGGAAGATGCGACGAGCATTATAAGGTCCCTTAGGGACCGAAGTTGGACGAACCTCATGGCGTTACCTTATAAAGGGTACATTCAAGTATATAAATAGTTTAAATAGATCTAAATGTTTCAGCTTAAGTTAAATTCGTTTCATGAGAATAACATTTGATTTATAGGTTTTTACTGATTTAGATCAATTCGTAAATAATCATCTTACACGTTTATGTTCTGAGTCTTATAGACTTCATCTATTCCTTGAAACAAGTTTATATCACCCACTTTTCCACCTTGTGAAGCGTGAACATCTCCGATCTTCTGATTGTATTACAGACGTCGCTTGCTCCCTGTGTCTTGATCAGTGGAGTCGGGCTCCTGGTCTTATCCATGACGAATAGGCTTGGTCGCCCCATCGATAGGATTCGGGCGCTAACTGGTGAGATCAAGCAAGTGGACGGAATGCAAAAAGTGGTGTTGCTTGAGGAGATCGACATCCTTTACAAGAGGGCGAGGCTGCTCCAAGCTGCAGTTACATTCTCGGTTCTGAGTATCTTCTTTGTAGCCACAATCATTTTTTCAATATTTATTACGGTTACATTTGGGGCGGGGCTTGAGGAGATCATCGAGATTCAGTTCTCTGCGAGTCTCTTTGCTCTCGTTATTTCACTTGTGCTCTTCGTTTGGGACATCCAACTTAGCCTCAACTCGATAAAGATTGAGATCGACCGTTGGAAGCCACGCTGAACCACTGACGCAAGTGAATTGACCTTAACAAAAATTAATCTAGCCCTGTGTATGTGAACTAACCTGTTTTCTGAATAACATCCAGCTTGATTAATGTAAAAAATTCCTTTTTCGCCCTACAAATGGGGCAGATGTAAGGAGGTTCCTCGCGGAATACAACGTAACCACACTGCTTGCAATACCATAGTTTTTTTTCGTTCATTTGGATTGCTGCTGAGGTGGCTTTTTGTTCGATTAAGGGCTTTGCCGCCAACTCTGGAAACATCTTCTCCGGTGGCCTACGTTCCGGTATGGGTGTAGGTTTACCTGTATCATAGATCTCTTTGTTAACGTAAAGGCTACAGTAACAAGCTCCAAATTCGGCGACATCTGGATCGCGATAGTCACATGGGCACATAATGTCCCTGTCTTGCTCGAAGACGCCAGTCGCGGGCCTACAAGGGCAGGATGGATAACCATAACGTTGCTCGTTCGTCTTAAGGCCCTCCAGAAGGTCCTGGAGAAACTTTGGGTCAGGCGTTAGGTAGTAGCCATGCATCTTTGCATCGGCCTCGGCTCGCTGCCTCACTTTATCTAAAGTTATACTCAAAGTCCTAGAGCCCCTATTATCTCGTCGGGTTGGTATCCACTGATGAGTTTAGTATCATCTATTATGACGATTGGGAAGCCGAGAGGAGCGTTACGTTTTTGGATGTCCTCTATAGCGGCCTTGCGCTCTTCAGCCTTAATGTTATCTACATCGAGGTACTCGTATGCTACACCCTTCTGCTTAAGTAGCTCCTTCGTTTTCTTGCACCAGCCACAGGTGCTAAGGGTATATAGGAATACCTTGTGTTCCTTCCTGTTTCCGTCGACCTTTGTAATGGGCAACTGAGAATTCTCCTATACTACTTTGCTTTCTGCGAGGGATATAAATTGTAATTGGCCTCGGAATCGTCTTTTATTAGTTAAGTGAATTTTGTAGTGATCTATTTTGGGTGGGGCTAAGGAATGGGATGGTTATAGAGCGTATAGTTACCTTGAAGCTGGTTTTGACTTCAGGGTATTCAATCTAACAAAGGGTGTAGGGAGAGTACCTGAATACCGGATTCCCCTTTCGAGGATAGACGAGGAGAGGTTCGAGAGACTCATTGAGGCCAACACGATCGTCGACTTGCATGAACACCCGGTTCTTTATCCTGAGAACATGACTCAGCTGTCTGAGGTCAACGGGCTGGGGAGGCAGTTCACCGCATACGAGGATCTCGCGAAGGCGGGTGTGGATTGTGTCTTCGATCATATGATGGACGGGATGAGCTACATAACTAGCTTTAGCGGGTGGAAGTGGAACGATGTTGTTCATGATATCGGTATCAGGCTCTGTGATCTCGCTCATCAGAGGACAGTTACACACTGCAGGGGCGTTGGTGATATAAATGAGGCACATGGAGATGGGAAGATAGCGCTAGTCCTCTGCCTCGAGTCAGCAACTCCGATCGAGAATGAAGTAGATCGAGTGGATGTTCTCTATGGCTTGGGTGTCAGGAGCATGGGCATCTGCTACTCAGAATCGAACATGCTCGGGGGAGGCATGGGTGAAACAAGGCTCGACTCTGGGCTGACGGACTTTGGCTATGACGCTGTGAGAAGGATGAATAAGGTTGGAATGCTGGTCGATGTTGGTCACACGAATGACCAGACCGCACTTGAGACGATCGAAGCGTCGAAAGACCCTATCTATAACAGCCATAGTGGTCCAGGGGCGATTGCTCAGGGGCATACGAACGGTGACGAGTTCCTGCATGCTTTGGCGGAGAGCGACGGTCTGCTCGGCATCGGTGGGGCGGGAAGGGGTCTGAGGACGCGTAAGCATCCGATCGGGAGCATCGACAGTTATGGAGAGTGCCTTTCCTATTGTATTGACGTGATGGGGGTTAACCACGTCGGTTGCGGTCCCGACTCACTGTATGGTGATCATCAGGCGCTCTACAGTGTGTGGCTCCCAAGGCGTATGGGTCATTACAAGCGACCAGGGGCAAGCGAAGTTGGGGAATTCCCGGTGCCTAAGGGAGAGGTTGACCCAGGTTACGTCAGGGGGTTGGAGAACCCTTCGGAGTTTACAAACATCGCTCGATGGATGGTGGCGAATGGTTTCAGTGATGGGGAGATTGGTAAGGTGATGGGTGGGAACGCATTCAGGCTTCTAGAGCGGGTGTGGGACTGAACCTCCGTTTTATAATCGATGTGCAGACGATTAGCCAGTAGGTGTAGTTCGGTAGAGTTAGGGCGAAGCTGAGCCAGTAGCCCTGCTGAGCGTAGTAGGCGAGGGCGAGTCCTATGGCGAGGACGATTAGGATTGTTCCCGGGAGGTTGTAGCCCCTTAGGATTTTCCTGTCCCTATATGCGGTGTAGAGCATGAGGAAGCCGCTTAGGAATAGGAATAGGTTGCCGGCGTCGAGAAGGAGAGTATCCACGGTAGCTGTTGCTCGTTTGGCTTGATAATAGTTGGGGGTCTGTTTCCTAGCGCATGTACAAAGGGGGTCTATTGCCATCGCCACATTTTCGCTTTTTTAGCTGTTTTTACTGTTTAGCGGGTTTAACTATTTTAATTCATCGTGGAGGTGTGGTGGAAGGTCTTCGGTTTATTTTGTTCTTACACACGTGATTTAAAGATACCTTCATCGGAAGAGTTACTATTTCTGATTAGGTAAATTACCCTACTTTTTTTTAATGTTGGTTACTATGATCTCCTTTATCGGACCTCTACCGGTGGTCTTCATGTTTATGCTGCGGTTGGCGTGCACGGTCGTGGTATTGAAGCCCTTATAGAGCTTCTTGACCGGTTCACTGTTACTTAGGACGAATAGGATGCCGCGTGCATCGAGTTCGCGGATCATCTTGCTTAGTCTAATCTGTTCAGCCCAGGGGAAGCCATTTGGGCTGTAAGTGTTGAAGTTGGATGTCCTGCTGAGAGGCTCGTAGGGAGGGTCTAGGTAGACGACATCTCCCTCATCGGTGGAATCTAGGAGATAGGAAAAGTCTTGGTTCTTGATCTCCACCCGTCTCAGTGCCTTGCTCGCGGAGTAGATGTCTTCCTTTGGGACAATTGTGGGGTTCTTGTATGTACCAAAGGGGACATTGAAGACGCCTCTGCTGTTAACCCTGTAGAGACCGTTATACCCCGTCTTATTCAAGTAGAGAAGGAGGGCGGCGTCCTCTATCGGGGGGAGTCTACCCTCGTTGAACCTATCCCTTAGCTTATAGTAGGTATCCCTATCGTATCTATAGGTTGACGCCTCTGCGATGAGCTTGTTTGGCTCGTCTCTCACGATCTTGTAGAAGTTTATCAGTCGTGGGTTGACATCGTTCACGGTTCCTCTCTTAGGTTTGACGGTGAAGAATACGGCGCCCCCACCTATGAAGGGCTCGTGATACGGGCGTTCCTCGTAATCAGGCGGGAATGTTGCGAGGATGGCCTGTATCAGGCTCCTCTTCCCCCCAGCCCACTTGAGTATCGCCGTCATAACCCAGGTACCAGCTTTAAGCCCTACATCGCTAGACGTAGAGTGGTCATAACGACATAACTATATAGTTGTATCATTATTGTGGAGGGCTCACGATAGCTATAATTAGCCCCATTTCGCCAGATCATCAATGAAAAATACTGTTTTGGTCGCGAGCGTAGTCGCTGTCGTTGTGGCGCTTGTCGCAATGCTTTGGGGTTCAACTTACTCAGTCCCCGATCTCATGAGGGTCGATTATGGACTGCCACTGATATGGGGCACTAACACACTTGACACGATTGCTGGGCCTGTTAATAGATGGTCCGTGGACGTGATGTTTCTTGCGTTGGACCTCATCTTCTGGTTCGCGACTCTGATTGTGGTTCAGTTCCTCGTCTCCAGATGGGGCTAGGAGCCTTTCTCTCCCCTACGCTATCACTCTGTGGTTATTACCCGAAACGAGAAATATGGTTCACTTCGGAGTAGAGCTATCGATGGCGGGGACTAGAAGATGTCCTTGCCATCTATCGACAGAAGCCGCGACCAGTTCTCCGTTGTAGCCTCCTGTATGGACGAGATCTCCTCGTCGTTAAGATGCCTGAACCTACCCTGCATCTTGAGCACCTCGGAGACGGGTTTCAGCTCCCTAGGCTTGTAGGTCAGCTTCATGTGGCGCCCGTCCAGTATCTCGTATAGGGGCCAGAGGCCCGATTCGACGGATAGTCTCGCGATCTTGATGGTGTCCTTTGGGTCAGTACCCCAGCCCGTTGGGCAGGGGCTGAATATATGCATGTACCTAAATCCTTTGAGTTCCTTAGCGTAGACGATCTTCGCCGTTAGATCCTCGGGGTAGGCAACCGAGGCTGTTGAGACATATGGTACATGGTGTAGGGCGATTATCATTGGGACATTCTTCTTCTCCGATGTTTTCCCCCTGCTCATCTTCGCGATTGGTGTCGTCGTAGTCTGTGCGTACTCGGGTGTGGCGCTGCTCCGCTGCCCGCCCGTGTTCATGTATGCCTCGTTGTCATATGTGAACCAAATCACGTTCTCGTTCCGCTCAGCAGCTCCAGAGAGGCCCTGGAACCCAATATCCACCGTCCCACCGTCGCCGATGAGGCCCGCGACCACAATGTCCTCGCGACCGATGATCTTGTAGCCCCGAGAGAGACCCGTCATGAAGGCTGCAGCGCCTTCGAAAGCTGGGCCGAAGAAGCTGGGCACGCGTATGTTCATGAAGCCGGGTGCGCACGAGGCGACCTCGACGCGCGCTGAGTTCCTGCCCAGAGCCTTGAAGATTAGCCTACCAACGATAGATCCACCGCAACCCTGACAAGCGGGGTTACCTGGCCACATGACCTCCTCCTCGCGGAGATCCAGTATGCTCATTTTCTTGCTCATACAATCAACCCCCTATCCAGCTGACGGGGGAGTCCACATTTTCGCCACTAGCTGCCTTCAGAGTCTTCTCGGCTGCCTTCTCTATATCCCTTACTCTGACCTCCCTCCCCGCGAGTCCAGCATAGTAACCGAGGACCTTCGGTCTCTCATCAAGGTCATAGACAGCGCTTCTCACGGAACCGTAGACGATGCCTCCCTCACCTAGGGAGATGTTGCGGTCAATGACTCCGATGGCTTTGACTCTCTTCCCGATGTCCCTGAACTCCTCGTCCGGGAATGGCCTGTAGGACTTGAGCTTGACAAGGCCGACGTGTTTGCCCTGCTTCCGCAGGTTATCCACGACGACGCGTGATGTGCTTGCGAGCGTGCCCATGGCGACGATGACTGCCTCGGCGTCATCGCAGCGGTACTCCTCGAGCAGCCCGCCGTAGTTCCTACCGAAGAGCTTTCCGTACTCCTCGTCAACCCCTTTTATAACCTTCTTCGCCCTCATCATCGCCTCCTGGTGCGCCTTCCACCTCCACTGGAGGTCATGGCCCTTTCCCCAGCTGATCATCGTGAGGTGTGAGAAGTTCTCGTCGCCCGTGAAGGGCGTGAATGGCTCGTTGATGCCCTTACCCTGCTGCCAATGCTTCTTATACTCCTCCAGCTCCGCGTCCCAGGTCTCCGGCAGGACGGGGTACTTGCTCTTGAATGGTTTGAGGAAGCTGTCGACCTTATCCTGCTCGGGAATTGTGACCGGCTCAGCAGTGAAGCTGAGGACATAGCCGTCGAGTGCGAAGGCGACGGGGAGGCGTACACGGTCATCCTCGGCGATCTTGTACGCCATGATGCCTGTGTCGAGGACCTCTTGGTTGTTCTCACAGTAGAGCTGTATCCAGCCTGTCTCCCTCTGTGCGAGGAGGTCTGTGTGGTCGGGTTGCATCGTCCTGACGCTCCTATTCACGACCGCCATGACGACTGGTGCCCAGTAGCGCGCTGTGTGGTGGAGGGCGTGGGACATATAGAGCAGTCCCTCCCCTGAGGTGGCCGTGAAGGCCCTTGCGCCCGCGATGGAGCCGCTGAGGCAGACGAGCTGCGCTGTGATCTCTCCCTCAACCGTCACGAACTCCGCGGGAAGCTCTCCGCTCGCCACGAAATCAGATAGATACTCAACGATAGTGGTCTGGGGTGTGATTGGGTACGCTGCTATTAGGTTTGCCCTGGCGAGCTTAACCGCGTAGGCGACCGCCTTGTTACCGACCATTACTTCTGACTTCATCTCATTGCACCTCTTCCCTCTCCATCTTTATCGCTCCCACGAGACACTCCTCGGAGCAGATACCGCAACCTTTACAATAGTCGTAGTTAATCTCAGCCTTCCCATCGACTATACTCACCGCTATCTCTGGGCAGTAAACCCAACACCTCTTGCACCCCACACACTTCGCCTTATCGATAACCGGGTGCGAAACCCTCCAGTCTGAGACAACTCTGGAGTAGGAGATGAGCGGAGCCGTGGACGCCTTCTTGACTATCTTAGCCTGCTTGAGGCCTGAGGCGTCGGCCTGAGCGGAGGTCTCCTTGTAGGCCCTCCGCATCGTCTCGACATTCGTAGCTATGATTCTGCTCGGCAGCTCACCTTTGATTGCCTCCTCTAGAGACTCAAGCTTAACGAGCCCCGTCGCCTTCGCGAATGCGCCGAGTATCGCTGTGTTCGTAATAGGTCTCCCTATGACATCGAGCGCTATCTTTGTGGCATCGACGGTTATAATCTTGAAGTTGCCGGCGAGCCCCGTCTCTTTGTAAGTGCCCGGGTAGTTGATGAGTACAAGGCCGCCTGGCTTGAGACCCTCCGTGACATCTACGCTTCTGCTTAGGAGGGGGTCGAGGACGACGACTATATCGGGTTCGTGTACAAGGTCGCGTTCCATGATGCGAGTATCGTCGACGCGGCAGAAGGCGACAACGGGCGCGCCGCGCCTTTCTGTGCCGTACATCGGAATTGCCTGCGTATATTTTCCTTCGAGGTATATTGCTGCTGCCAATATCTTTACGGCAGTCACAGCGCCCTGCCCGCCCCTGCCGTGGAAACGAATCTCAATCAACGTTGATTAACCTGCCAATAGGAGGGATTTGATATTCTTAAAAGGTCTTTTAGACTATTTTTACGCGTGTAAGTATTTTCACTTCCAGTTGAGTCGTGAAAGCGAAGTTTCGCTTCGCCTTCAGAAGTAGTCTAGGCTAGTTTGTTGCCTCGATGAGTTTGTCGACATCGCTTCGTGTGTTGTAAAAGTGGGCTGAGACCCTCATATGGCCACCATGGGCCTCGCGTCCGGTGACCTTGATCTTTCCCCTCTTCAACCTCTCCACGAGCTCGACAGCGCCCACCTGATTGTAACTGACGACGGGGGACTCGTTCCCCTCCGGCGTCCAGAGTTCCTTCCCAAGCTCGCCAAGCCGCCTGTGCAGATACCCAGTAGTGTCGAGCACCCTCTTCTCGACGTAGTCCATGCCAAGACGATTCAAGTACTTTAGCGACTCCTCCATGGCGTAGACTCCCTGGAAATTTATTGTACCGTACTCAAACTTCTCGGCAGTGTCCTCAGGGGTTCTTTCCTCTGCGTGGGCTCCCTCCCAGATCTGGTTCTTCCACCCCGTCCGGTCGGGGGTGAGCTCAGGAATTGATTTCTCATCAATGTAGAGGAAGGCGAGGCCTGCAGGGCCCATCAGGTACTTGTAGGGGGCGAATGAGACGTAGTCAGACCCGTCCCGCTTGTAATCGACTTTGAGAGCGCCGACGGCCTGTGTGGCGTCCACAAGTAGCTTTGCTCCGTGTTCGTGGACGACCTTAGCGACCTCCCCGAGATCCGCCCTGAAACCATTAACATAGCTAACCTGGCTCACCTGAACGAGCCGGGTCCTGTCATCGAGGAGCTTCTCCAAGTCAGAGACGTCGAATCTCCCGTCCCTCGACATCCAGACCCTCGACTTAACACCCGCGCGTCTCGTCATATATGTCTCCAACGGGTTGTGCTCCCATTCGGGGAAGACGATGTTGTCCCCCTTCTCCCACTCAGTACCATTGATAACTATATTGAGGCCAGAGCCTGTGCACATAGTGTACGCTATCTCCTTAGGGGATGCCCCGATGAAGGACGCGATCATCCCCCTGACGATACCAGCCTTCTCCAACCACCCGTCAAGGATCGTTCTCTTCCCAATGTCGAAGCCGAACCACTCGTCCACCCAGCGAATATAACCCTCACGAACTTGCCGGGGCATGAGTCCGACGAAGGCGTTGTCGAGGTAAACCCACTCCTTGAGGACTGGGAAGTCCGCCCTGATCTTTTCAATACTGACCATTACCCTCTACATTGGGTATGGGGTATTTTATATATGGCGCCGATAACCCTAAACGGCTTTAGAGGGAAATCTGTGACTATGTCGAAGCGGTTCCCGTCCACCCCCGCCACAGCCTACCTCGACGGTCTTGGGGTGGCCTACACGAAGCACACCTACGACTACCAGAGGAAGGGAAGCGATGTAGCGGCTGAGGGCCTCGGTGTTGATCTCCACGACGTCGTGAAGACGCTCATCATGCAGAGGGAAGACGGTGAGCCCATCGTGGTGCTCCAGCACGGGGACATGGAGGTTAGTCTCAAAGACCTCGCACGTCAGATCAGTGCTAAGGCTGTACAGCCTTGCGAAGTGAAGGACGCCCAGCGCCACACCGGGTACCTCGTCGGAGGCATAAGCCCATTCGGCACGAAGCGTCAAATGCCCGTATACGCTGAGGGGACCATCCTCCAGATGCCCAGGTTCTACATAAATGGCGGGCAGCGTGGCTTCATACTCGAGATTACCCCAGTGGAGATACAGAAAGCGCTTAAAATCACATCAGTAAAGGTAGCTAGGACCCAGAGCTAGGAGACGGAGCCCGTGATGCACGCGCGCGGGCATGCACCAATCCGCCCAAAAGTCTACGAGGAGGGGCTGCGTGACGCCAACCACAGCTTGATCGAAGTTCGCATCCGTAAGGATGTTCACGACCCCCACTCCTAAGGGTATTCAATTTCGACAGCGGGTTAATCATCCTCTCGAGCATTCGCCGCTTTATCCCCTCCAGCTCCCTATCCTCGGATTTGATGTTAGAATTTAGGGGTAGCTGGTAAAGAGGGTTACCTCTTTAGGAAGTTGGGATTCGTGGAGTCGTACTTATCTGCCTTACCTTGGTCGCCAGTTATATCAGTCAGCCACTTCTCAGCGCTGTCCCTCTTCCAGTCCTCCGCCTTAGTGTGTGCCTTGATGTAGTTTGCGGGCATCGGATGTGTCCCCACTAAAACTGGTAGGCCGACGACATTCTCTATGTACTTCTTGTGATCCTCAATGTAGGGACAGATAGGATATCCAGCCAAGTAACAACTCGCGAGTAGAATGACTTCAGCGCCGTACTTCTTCATGTCTGCTGGTGCGGCCTCGAGGCGCTCCCCAGGGCAGCCCCCACATGCCATCCAGCCAACGACCTCAATTGGCTCGTCCTTGGGGTACTTGGAAAAGACGCCGTCTCTTTCGATAATGGACTTGAAACACTTGTTCCCGGTGCATGTTCGGTTCCTGTCGCAGATCATTACTCCTATTTTAACCATACTAAGAACGGAGACCTCGCGAGAGATAATCGTTTTCAGATGACCTTTTTTATAAGTGGCTGGCACACCTAGAAATCGTGCCACATAAGAAGAAAACCGACGAACGGAGCTATTACAGTGAGAAGGAACTTAGAGACATCGCGGGTGATCTGACCTCCGCAGTGGCAGTACCAGTAAACGTGGAGATGGAAGCGGAGCATAGGGTCCTCGACCTAAGCGAGGTGGAGAAGATCCTGAGGGACTCGGAGAACATCTTCCTCCAGGACTGCGGGTGCCGTACGCTCCACCACAACTGCGACTCACCCCTTGACACCTGCTTAGCCGTGAACGTGGGTAACGATTACGCCGAGAAGTGGCCGAACAATCATACCCGCAGGGTCAACGTGGATGAGGCGCTCGACGCGCTCAGAAGAAGCCACGAGGCGGGACTCGTCCACATGGCCTATGTCTTCAAGGGAGAGGAGAAGCCCCAGCTAATATGCAGCTGCTGCACCTGTTGCTGCCACACATTGGGCGGCATAATTGGCCATGGGATAACAACTCAGGTCCTCACATCGAAGCTCATAGCAGTAGACGACGAATCGAAGTGCATTAACTGCGGGAAGTGCGCTGATAGATGTGCCCTCGGCGCACGGAGCATGGTCGAGTCTAAGAAGAAGTACGACAGAACAAGGTGCTTTGGCTGCGGGTTATGCGTCTCCACCTGCCCCAGGGGAGCTATCAAGCTCGTGGAGAGGAAGAAGCTAGATTAGCCGCCCGC
Source organism: Bathyarchaeia archaeon (assembly GCA_050014495.1). GTDB lineage: Archaea > Thermoproteota > Bathyarchaeia > TCS64 > TCS64 > UBA8941. The sequence goes on along the minus strand of JBEKDF010000040.1, from coordinate 8,980 downwards.
AATGATAGGTCCAGTCCCCTGGGTAGATGGTTGGCTGGTACCTAGTGTCGAAGATCACGGACTTGTAGGGCGCTTTGCACTCCTCTAAGACACGCCCTGCTGTATCCTTGAGTACACCTAGAAGGGTTCCTTTTTCGACAACGGTACCGAGTTCTATTCTGTTATACATCACACCGCCGTGCTCGGTCTTCGGCCAGCTGCTCCCGTCACTAACCAGCTGCTTAGAGTCGGAGTCTATTGGCTTCTCATTCATCATTCCCATACCGATAAGGACATTCTTCACGCCCTGCACACCTGTCGAGACCAGATCATCCCATAGTCTGCCTCCGCCACCCAGTTCAGGGCTTAGAGTGGGTATCCCGACGAGTCCCGCCTGTATACTGAGACTCCCCATCATGCTTGGATGGGTGTTGACACCTCCGAGGACAGGCACACCCTGTCCGAAGAGTCTGTAGAGCTTTTTATTTTGCTCCCCGACGAGTTTCTCTGTCTCAGGGGTCCCGCGGGCGTGAATATATCTAGCCATGAAGGCTCGGCCCCCCTCGTGGAGGTCAACGACTAGATCGGATCCCTTGATTACCTCGTCCCAAACTGTTGCTGCTATCCGCTCCATCATAAGCCCATTCCGGTCCCCGGGCCAGACCCTGTTCATATTCAGATTCTCGTACCCCATAGGAGGAGGGGATGCGCGCTCAGCCACGTTGAAGGCGAGAGGGTTGGAGACGGGGATGGAGATGAGTGACCCCCTGAACTCACTGGGGTTCAAACCGTCGAATACTCTATTGCTGATCTCCATCCCACTGTACTCGTCGCCGTGCTGGACCCCTAGCAACGCTGCCCTAGGTCCACCCCTCGCTCCGACAGCGACTCGGACCGTCAGCGATATTGGGGTGCCATCCGCGAACTCACCCACTTTGGCTTGAAACGTCTCGGCAGAACTCCGTGGGACCCTTTGCCCAAAAACCTCTAGAGACATACGCTTTAACGTATTGTCTATGAAGCGATAAAACCTCGACGCCCTTAATTAGCTGATTCAGAGTGGTCAAAGATATGGGTTCTTGGAAGAAGGTCGCTGAGCTCATCATTTTGCATAAAGGTGCAAGACCCGCGATGAGGGCGAAAGACGTTTACAAGCTTCTCTACCAAGGCGTATTCGGCGTCGGGCATATAATGGGACCAGGCGCTTGGGAGTATCTCCAGAAGGAGGTGGCCGGTGTCGACATAAACGACCAGCCGGGGGATCCCCTGATAGAGAGTGTCTCCCTCGACGGCTCGGTTATACGGGTGAACCTCCGCCCCTACATCCGTGAGGGATACTCCCTCAACCACCTGATGGAAGCTATGAGGAACTCGGAGATCACTGGGGACCCCACGCATTTCGTAGACGTATGGGACGCTTTCGCCGAGCTTGTCTGGTCAGGGCAGCTTAACTTTGAACATGACGAGGTCGATGCCATAAATAAGGGCCTAGACAAGAACGCCCCCCAGCCTCAGCACCATACCCCCCAGTACAGGGAGGCTTACCACCCCGCTTATCGCGTAGTGAGGAGGCGGGAGATACTAAAGATACTTGGCCTTTAAGCACGTGCGGGAAGAAAGACTAAGGTTTGTAGATGTCACCGGGCTTGAGGATTACGACCTTGGTGGCACCGCCCGCCTCCACCTTCTTCTTGAATACCATCGGGTCGGTGTCCCAAATATGCATGGGTATAGCGACCTTTGGCTTTATCGCGAGGACGAGATCCGCGGCCTCGTCGTTATCCATCGTGTATGTGCCGCCGGTTGCGCAGAGCATAACATCGATGCCCTTCAAAGTCTTCAACTCGGGGATGAACTCAGTATCCCCCGTATGGTAGATGGTCTTTCCCTCAGCTCGTATGATGTACCCGACGCCAAATCCCTTAGGGTGGAAGGGAACTCCTGGACTTCTGAACCTCTTCATATTATACGCCCAAACGGCCTCGACCTCTACGTCCCCGATCTTCATCATGTCACCAGGATTGAGGGTTGTGGGTTTCACTCCCGCCTTGTTGCAGTCAGCTGGAGCAATGAAGATCGTTGAGGGACCGAGAGCCTGCTTCAGTTTATCTTCTTTACAGTGATCCTGATGGGAGTGGCTCACGAGTACAAGCTCACCCTTAGGGATGTACTCCCCCTCATAAGGGTCGATATAGATGACCTTTCCCGCAGCCTTTACCATCCAGCTCGCATGGCCTAACCATTTGATTTCCATAGTACACACGCGTTTGAATTAGCCCCAGGGAACCTTATCTCTTTCCCCCTGGATGCTTGGTTTTGGATTTTTAGGGGCTGCGTCACGTGCTTAATAATGAAGAATTATTAAATTTAACAAAATATCAAAGGGTTGACTACCTCAGATACCTTTTAAATTACCCCCGATCACATTTGTGGGTGCTGCAGGGGTTCCCGAGTGGCCAAAGGGGTCAGGCTTAGGACCTGATGGTTAGTCCTCCGTGGGTTCGAACCCCACCCCCTGCACCATTTTACTAGTAACTGCTAAATACCCAGAAACAGAACACAAAACCAGAGAATCTTGGTCAAAGACGAGTCACTCAAGAAGAGAGCCATCTACGTCTACCCACCAACACAGCAACTAACGGACAAGTGGAAGACACTCTCAAGCGAAGCCGGGGTACCGATATCGAAATTCGTCATAGACCACGTCCAGAACTCACTCAGCTTAGAGCAAGACGAAAACTACAACAGTAGAACCAAACTGATCGAGGAGAACACTACACTTCGGAAGGAGATCAATGAGAAGGACAAGCGCATAGGTCACCTAGAACTCTTAGTGGAGAAACTGGAAGAGGACCTACAAGTTTATCGTAGCAGGGTCTTCACCGAAGAGGGCTTCAAAGGCAAGCGGACTTATGATAAACGACTCGTGGAGGTACTCAGAGAACCCGGACTCCACACTTCCACAGAGATTCTAGGCAAACTAGGGGTTAATGCCCGTGATACGGAGGTCGTGAAGGGTATCCTCAGCCAGATCGAGAACCTGCACGAATACGGCTTGATCAGAGCATCGGGGAAGGGTTGGACATGGAAAGAGTAGAGACGACAAACGTGTCGAGTCACCCTCTCCCTAGCGATGCGCAGCTTATCGAGCGTTACATCAAATACTATCAGAGGAGAGGAAGCCCGAAGTCGAGCTGGCAGAACTACGAGTCGCGGCTCAGGATCATATCCAGCTTCCTCAGCAACTTGGGTTCAACACTGCCGTTAGCGGGAAAGCATGAGCTTGAGGCTCTGCTCGACTACCTGAAGGAGCGACGACATAACCGGTATGGTGAGCCGCTGAGTGACAAGAACATCAGTAACTACTACACGGCGCTGAGCGGCTTCTACAACTTCCTCATCTGGGAGGAAGTCACCCAGACGAACCTCGTCCCCGCCTTCAAGAGGCATTACCTGAACACCTACAAGAAGAGGGTGGAGCCCGAGGGCAGGAAGCTGATCAGCGTCGAGGAGGCGTCCACCCTCATCAACTCTACGTTGGACCTACAGGAAAAGACGATTATGGCGATATTCGCGAAGACGGGTGTCCGGAAGGGTGAGCTGATCTCGATGGATATAGACGACATCGACTGGCGTCTAGGCGGGATCCAGTTGAAGCCGAAGCGGAAGAGGAGCAACCGCAAGGTGCCCTTCGATGATGAGGCAGCGGTGTTGCTGGGTAGGTGGCTGAAGGTTAGGGCGGACTACGTAGCGAATGGGGAGACTGCTCTGTTCATCGGGGATCGTGGTAAGCGGATTGGGCGTAACATCGTGTATAAGGTCGTGTCGGGTAACGCGGAGAGGGTGGGGTTGAGTGACCCCTCTAGTGCACGGCTTGAGGACCACTTTAGCCCGCACTGCTTCAGGCACTTCTTGACGACGGAGCTTCGCAGGGCGGGTATGAGTAGGGAGTTTCTGAAGGAACTTCGCGGAGATTCTCGTAGAGAGGCGGTGGATGTATATGATCATATTCCGTTCTCAGAGCTCAGGGAGGAGTATCTCCCGCTTGTCCCGAGGCTGGGGTTGCTCTAGTTCTTCTCTTCGCGGATCAGGTATGGGTGGTCTGGGTCGTCTGTTCTGAGGACGGCGACTCTTCTGCTGATCAGCTCCGTGAGGCTGGTTTTCTGGAGCGTCTCCGTGGGTAGTTCAAGGACTCCGGTGTCCAGTGTCAGCTCGTTGGTGTCGATCTTCTCCAGCGTGCCGACCGCCTCCTCCCATTGCCGCAGGTACAGGTTTGTGCGCGTCAAGCTCATCCTAATAGAGAAATATTCAGTAGATGATCCAGAGAAGCGAGTCATCCCTACCTCTACATGACTATAATCCGTGAACGTTGGCAGATGTCCGTAAAAAAATAATTATTTTATTACTTTTTAGATTTCGTGGGGTTGTCTCTCGTTGAAGATGGTTGGGGTTGCTTCTCCATAGCCTCGTCGCACATCTTGAGTAGCTCACTCATCCAGTAGGGCAGGTGCTCTCTCGTTTCATAGTTCTTTTCTTTCGCCTCATCAATTCGCTTTGACATCGGGTGTCCCGTAGAGAAATAGATCGATCTTGGTTATAGTTGCAATCATTCGAGTTGAATCAATTTGGTTCAGAGGGTTGCATGTGCAATCATCGGCTTAGGCTTTCAGCGTGTGTACTGTTTGACACATTAGCGTGCGGGTGGCGAGGTGAAAGAGGTCGAATATCTTATCCTCACTTCCACCTGATACTCAACTATAACTTAGAATATGCTCAGCTTCGGAATATGTAATTGATCAATTGGAACTCTCCGCTATGTTCCAAACAACAAACTGTAAGATTATATAATGAACGGCGACTGATCTATTTGCCATCATTTAACTATTCACCCGTTAAACGGGGGATAGCGCCTAAAATGGAGATTTTAGGAAATAGGAAGGATTTTACAGAGAATTTGGGTGAAAATCGTCTATTCTACTACAGTCTCTCATAACCTCACTTAGGTCACATCTCATATTCGTTCTGATGCATACAAGTGTGGAATGCACTAAAATGACATATAGTTATAAGTCAAAATAGAAGACGGTGAAAAAAGAACGGATATAAACAAGGTTGAAAGGGTCTGGAAGGCTGCTTCAGGCTACGGCCACCTAAGTCTAACGAAGATCGCTCGTGACTCTGGCATCGACCGTGCTGAGGTTGAGAAGATTATCTATGCGCTCAAGGACCAGGGACTCATCGATGAGTCCTTTCACGGCAACAAGGATTTTCAGGCAATTGGAGATGTATTTAGCTTCAGGGACCCGATGAGTATAGGGACGAGGATAAGACCGCTAGGATTTGGCGTGCATGTCAAGGTTCCAATTATCAAAGTCTCACAAAGATTGCTCGCGTGACTGACATCGCACATGAAGAAGTTAAGAAAATCATTCAAAAGCTTAAAGACCAGAGCCTAATCGAAGAAGGGTTCGACGGATTCAAAGCCATCGGGGACATATCGGACTTCAAAGAAACTTGAACCATCCACCCTGTTTTGCATTATTCTACTTTAATTTACTGTCCTAAGCCACGTGCGAGCATACTTTAGGACCATATATATCGCCGAAACATGAAATTACTCTCATGTCACCTTTATCCACCGACAGAGGCACCCTCCAAGACGCCATAATCGAGGCATTGAATGAACTTGGAGGTACCGGTTCTATCTCAGAAGTCAAAAAAATAATAGTGAAAAAATATGGAGAAAGGTAGAAAGATGTGGGGACAACGATGGCGGATATGGTCCCTCAAAGCACCTCTTCCAGTATACCCGATAAATACCGGGTACTGACAAGAATCGGATTAGGACTATACTGTCTCACCAATAGTACAACAGCAATCAGAAAACAGGAGACTACACCCTCCATGAAGTCTGGGCCTAACTCAAATACTCATATTTACAGCTACAAGAACGCATCGGAGCTTCTTGAAAGGAAAAAACAACTTCAAGTAATTCTAAACGCGGCTAATCTGACTGACCTCTCCTCATCAGAGGATCATGACGCTGTACAGGGGGTTTTCCGTAAATCTGGCTGGGAGACCGAGGTATCGAAGTTCCCAGTTGCGGGGTACAGATTGGATGCATATAGCTCTAAGACGGGGGTGGAGATTGAGAGGTCGTTGATTGATGCGATCCATAGGAGTCTTTTTAGATCGCTATGGGCGTATCAGCAAGGCCAGCTTGATTCTCTGGTATTCATAGTTCCCACCTATAAAGAGCCGAGATACAGCAATGTGACCCAGGACATAGAGGCGTTCAAGGAGATTCTGCCATTCCCAATATTGGTTGTAGGTGTAGAAGCCGGTAGAGAATAAAACTTCTCTACGTTGAAATCTATAAAGTAGTGGCGCCTATACTGGTTTAGTTGTCGTGGGGCTTTACAGCCTCACCCTCGCTCCGCCCCCGACCTTTATGCGCCAATATCGCCGCCCCATAGGATGAGGCTCAGGGTGAGGATGAAGCCGTGTTTTTCCCGCTGGTAACCAGACTCTTCCTGAGCCTGTTGATCTCCCTACGATTAAGAACAGCAGCCGACAATGCAAAATACAACGGCATATTCCAGGGCTGATTCATCGACAACTTTAACAGCGTTCTCTCACCCAGCCGTCTCCATTCAACTATTAACTCTGCTAGGGCCTCTCGGTCCTCCTGGTTTGATAGTGTCTTCATGGCATCATTCTCAAACCGATTCATTGCATCCTCGAAGACCTTCTTTGACGCCTCCTCCAGGTCCATTATATCACCATCACGGCGAGCTCACTCAGCCACTTAAAACCTGGGCATCTCAGAGGAGGAGGCAGTTGAGTGAATGTCCACTCAATAATCTTATTCCCGCTTCCACCCGACTCTAACCAGTGATTAATTATGGTGGATCTATCTGAGATTCAGGCTGCTTACTACATGGTGGCGGCCACAGGGGTACTAGTGGCAGCAGCCTACTACGTGATGAACATGAGGGTCATGCAGAGAAACAGCAAGCAGACACTAGACACACGACAGGCCCAGCTCCTCATGAACCTCTACCAGAGGTGGAGCGAATACGAGTTCCAGGAAGCGTGGAATACCATAATCGCCCTAGAGTACAGGGATTGGAGCGACTTCAACTCGAAGTTCGGGCCCAATAACCCAGAGATCTGGAAGAAGGTGAACATAGTCGGCAGCTTCTTCGAGGGCCTAGGGGTCTTCGTGATGCGGGGCTTCATAGACCCCACGCTGGTGGAGGACCTCATGTCCGCATATGTGGTCGTGTTCTGGCAGAAATTGGGGCCAATGTTCATAGATATTAGGGTAAATATGAATAGACCAACTATGGCTGAGGGCATGGAGTATTTGTACAACGTCATTTACGAGATATGGAAGAAGCAGCACCCAGAGACCCCGAGACCAATGGCTCAATAGCCTTATCCTCACTTCCACCTGACTCTAATCCAGTGATGATTAATGGTTGACTTAGTTACTCTGCAAGCGACCGCATACGTCGCTCAAGTAGTTGGGGTGATTGGAACACTAACGGCCGCATTCATAGGAGTCAGAAGCTACATCAACTCCAATAGACGGACCCAGGAAACAAGAGACAGGGAACTCGATACACGCCAAGCCCAGCTATTCACACAGATATACGAGGAGTTCCGCGACCCAGACTTCGTGGAGCGCTACTTCGAGATAATGTCGAGAGAGTGGAAGGACCCAGAGGACTACTACAGGAAGTACCCGTTCCCCAAGAAGAACATCCTCTCAGTTGAGAACTACTTCGAGGGAATAGCGGTGCTCCTCAAGAGGGGTTGGATAGACGCGGACCTCATATACGATATATTCCCGACGAACGTTACCGCGTTCTGGCAGAAGTATGAGTCAATCGTGAAGGATTGGAGGGTGAGGGCGGATATGCCTAACTACTTCAGCTTGATCGAGTTTCTGTCGAATGAGTTGAATAGGGTGGCTGTCGGGAGGGGTGACTCGGTGCGTTTTGGTGGATATGATTTAGTTAGTTCCTCATCAAATCAGGTTACTTCTCAATAGCAGATTTAGACAACCTAATATATTGTAGCGACGACGCACGCGATATATATTCCATTAGGGCCCCAGTATTCTATAGTGTTTTAGAATGGCCCTAATGTTCCAAGATGGATTCGTCATGACTCAAGGCCATCGCATATATTACGTGTCAATCGGGAGACCCTCAAAGGGCACCATCCTCTGTTTACACGGCGGACCCGGCTCGGACCACTGGACGGGGATCAATATGGCGGACCTTGCGCCATTGGGATACCGAGTTGTATGGTATGACCAGCTTGGGTGCGGAGAATCAGAGAAGCCCAGCTCATATCGAAACTACACAATTGAGCAATCCTCTGACGAAGTTGAGGCGGTCCGCGGAAGTCTGCGCCTGGGTCGGGTTCATCTATGGGGACACAGCTACGGTGGTTGTCTTGCACTTCAGACTGTCCTCAGCCACCCAGGGGAATTCCTTAGTCTCATCGTCTCGAGTGGGTACGCCAGTACAGCAGAGTGGGTCGCGGAGCTACGCCGGCTTATCTCCTTGCTACCGGCTGAGAAACGCATGGCCATCGAAGAATGTGAACCGAAGGGTATGTTCGATGACCCGAGGTACAAGGAGGCGGTGGCAGAGTTCATGCAGAGGCACTATTCAGACTTACGAGTGACACCTTACGAATCAGCCATCACGACGAGCAACGTTAAGATCTTGAAGGTCATGATGGGGGAACCCGAGGCCTTCACCGTGACCGGCAATCTTGCGTCGTGGGATGTGAAGAGGGAGCTGAAGCAGATACGCGTTCCGACGCTCGTGACTGTTGGAGCACGGGACCTTGTCACACCTGTATGTGCGAGGACGATTCATCGCGGGATTAGAGGATCGAGGTTGGCGATATTCAGAGAGAGTGGACACGATGCATTATCAAAGGAGAGAGATCTCTACATTGAGACCGTTAGGGATTTCCT
>JBEKDF010000039.1:0-25614 GCA_050014495.1 Bathyarchaeia archaeon | reverse complement strand
CGACTTCATTCTATATATGAAGAGGAATAAGAGGCCGGGTGATATGATCGCCATTACGATAATTAGGGGTGACACAGAGATGGTCGTAAACGTGACCCTCGGCGTTAGAACCGGTTGAGTAGCTAGTTTACTTTTTTTGGTAGACCAACACTCCTGAAGCTGAATCCCATAGACGGGAGCGCACGCCTTGGCGAGTCATGCGAATAATTTTATACAGTTTTTTTGATTTCCCAGTAATCTGCAATCAAATCGCTTAGTTGATTGATTACAACCTTTGTCTTTGAGAGGACGAAGGGGTCGTAAATCGGAGGAAGTTTATCTTCCTCCTGGTTTAGGGGTAGTCCAAGCTCACCTGAGAAGAGGGCATATAGACCATTTTCTTCGCGGCCTGGGCTGTAGCCTCCGCAGAGTAAGTCCACAACTCCACAGTTCATCTCCTTAGCCACTTCAGCAACGGCCCTGCCTATGGACCAGAGCCCCTTGTATGTCAGTCCCAGCTCTGCCAACTCATCTTGATAGTGCGGGTCTGCTCCACCGTTTCTGATTATTATCTGGGGTTTAAACTGACGCACAATTGGTTTGAAGACGTGCTCTAAGACGAGTGCCATGCACGCGTCGTCAGCTCTCCGAGGGAGGGGAACGTTGATTGTGTAGCCTTTTCCATTACTTTCCCCGATCTGCTCGATAAATCCAGTATTAGGATAGAGGGTCATTGGGTCCTGGTGTATTGTGAGGTAAAGAACCGTTGGGTCTGTGTAAAAGATGTCCATGGTACCGTTCCCAGCGTGAGCGTCTGTATCGAGTATTAGGACTCGATTCATGCCATGTCGTTCCGTTAGCGCACGGGCGCAAATGGCAACGTCGTTGAAGACACACCATGCTTCCCCGTAGTCACTACCTGCATGGTGTAGACCACCTCCCACCCCTTGTGCTATTGTGTAGCCCTTATTTACTACCGCATCTCCCGCCGTTAGAGCTGCGCCGACTATTAGCCTAACTGCCTTTACAAGGGAGGGTGAGATCGGTGTGTCATCAGACAAGTAGCCATGCTTTTCGGAGATCTCTTTGACTTTCTTTATATAATCAGAAGTGTGGACTAGGCCAAGATCTTTATCACTTGCTGGCTCGGGGGTTAATAGATCGATCCCTTGTTTACTTAGTACCCCTTCTGAGTCTAGAAGATGGATGTAACGGGGGAAACGGTCTCCCCTTAGAGAGTATTCCTCTCCGAAGTCGTACTCAGCTATACCCTCATGGTAAACGATCGCGTATTTTTCCACAACAAACTAAGAATCGCCTTTTTATTATGTCTTTAGCTTCAGACTGAGACTGTCATTAATTAATGAGAAAAAAGGGTCAGAAAACGAGGAATATCCGTTTAACACTTCTAGATGAAGGAAAAATCTACAATTCGTCAATGTACAAATCGTTTATACTTATTTAGAATCTGAATTATTTCTCTTTAAGATGAGGCTAATCGTGTTATTGAGAGAACTGTGATATCTTAAGATCATCTCGTAATGTTCTGGGTCGGTTCGCTTTATCTTAGATAGCCAATCTTTTAGTTTGAGAGACTCCTTCGAGGTCTTGCAGCTCATGCATGTTGGGACCGTTGTCTTGTAGGTGTCGAGTAAAGAGTTGATGGACGCATTCATCCACATAGGGTTTGGTCCAGCGTTATCTATTGAGGTGCCACAATAGGCGCATACTCTGCACTCTGTGCACCCATTCTCGTGCTGGAAGAGGCAGAAATCATTGTGGCAGTTTGAAATCATCTAAGATGTTTGAGGAATGTTACTTTATTAATATTACATATGATGATGAGGATGTTTCGCGTTAAATAGACTATTTTTATTTAGAAAGTTATCAATTTATAATTTGAAAATATTTAATTACAATATTACTTTTTTTATTAAATAGGGATAGTTTAATGTAGTTTTTGTAGAATACAAAAGAATTACGTGTATTCAATGCATCGATGTGATCCTTTACGCTTTCCACGATGATACCGGCGCATACGAGGGAATCTGCTCCGTAAGGTCAATAAGGAGTGGTTGCAGTTTAGGGCTTGTGGCTACGCGCAGAGTTGTCTCGTTATCGAGCCTGGTACCCTTCTTTGCCATGGGTGGACTGTTTTTAGTCGTTGACCTTTTGGCACTCTTACTCGTCTCTCCCTTTAGCTATGCTGGACTCTTCGCATACACAGACTCGGGGGATCCCCTAGACATCGTATACTTCGTAGTCACGATGCTGATAACTACGGGTCTTATTCTTGCACTGGCGAGATTCCGAGGAGGGAAGTTCGTGAGATGGGTACTCACTGGGACTATATGGTTCTCAATATTCTCGACACTCTACTCGCTTGTATTGTTCTTAGTAGACGATCCCTTAGCCACAGTCATCTCGTTGGTTGGCTCTCTTGCTCTTATCGTGGCACTCGTTAAATGGCAGAGGTGGTATATGATCGACGCTGCGGCCCTACTATTAGGCGCTGTCTCGACGACGGTGCTCGGGATAAGTCTAAGCCCACCCTTAGTATCGGTGCTCCTAATCGGTTTAGCCATCTACGATGCGATAGCTGTTTACAAGACTGGCCACATGCTAACCCTCGCTGAGGCAATCTTGAACTCTGGACTTCCACTCATGGTGATTGTGCCTAAAGGGTTAGATTACAAGGAGTCCAGGGATATCAAGATTCAGAAAGAAGCCCCGCCGCCTGGTGGAGAGCGGAATGCCTTTTACATGGGGTTGGGAGACCTCGTGATCCCTGGTTGCTTAGTAGTTTCAGTCTATGGGGCCCTAGGCGCTGCTGGCCTACCGATAGCAGCCTCGGTTATGATAGGTACACTCATCGGCTTTATTGTTCTCTCTATTTTCGTAGCGAGGGGGAAACCTCAGGCGGGTCTTCCATTTCTATGCAGTGGGGCCATCCTAGGGTACGTCGTCTCGAGTCTTATACTTCTCCAACATCTTGCTGGATAGGTTAGTGTGTGCGCGCACGCTCTTCCCTACTCTCTCCTATACTCTCCTGCTTTCTCTAAAAAGTGCGCATTCTATCCCCATATCCTTCAGCATTTTTAATTTGATCTTTTTAAATTCAATGCTCTCGTAAGAACTATGTAAGTGTTCTCATAGTTAATTTTTGAAACAGATTAACAATCTATTACACTTATTAAATCAGATATAGATTTTGATTTGGTTTGAATATTTCAAAGAATCTCAACGAGATTATATCAGCACCCAAACATTGGGGGACATTAAAGGGAGAAATAATAAAATCAATTGGCATTGACTGGAATTTATCCCTGGATAAAATATATAATTCTTTACAAATTGACCAGCGCGCACGACGTATAGGTGTGATAAAATAACGTTCAAAGTTTCCCTCAAAGTTCCGATAAGGGTTTTTGTCGATGGCTCAAACCTTAGATTAAAGAAGATACCCCAGTTCCTTAAAGCGTATAGGGGCGATTATCTGGAGATTGACGGCTGGCGGTTCGATCTTGAGTATGGAGTTCTCTATCTCAACGAAGTCGATTCTTGGGGTTATTATCGTGCTTTTGATGTAAAGGGTTTAAGGGTTCTAAGTGTCGGAGGTGGTTGTGGAGAAGATGCCAAGGGTTTTCTGGATAGAGGAGTTAAATCTGTTCATGTTATAGAGATAAACCCAGAATGTGAAAAATATCTCAAGTATAATAGCGAACTAGAACCTAGATTGACATACGAGATACGTGGGTTCGAAACCCATGACCTGTTTAGTGACTTTGATTTACGCAAGTTCGACATGGAGGGTCATGAGATAAAGATGATTCCGTATCTGGATGAAATTAAGGGTAAGATTGTTCTAGAAACCCACAGTACCTATATAACCGATGAGTTTCTCAAGCATGATTTCAAACTTTATTCTAATTACGAACGGAATAAGGACATCCATGGGGGAGTAATGCAGGTCTACAAGGATGGATAGATATGAGGTTCTACCATTTTCATCCAGACCCAACGGGCAGACAATAGGGAGGATTACCCGCGCACGCGACTTAGCCTCAGCCAGTGTAAAGATGATTAATGATATCTTACTCACTAAAGATGGATGGAAAGGCTCTACCCAGTAACGAGTATCCTCTCGAACTGGTTTGGGGTGTTCCCAACAAGGGTTGGATGGTGAGGCTGATCGCGGAAATAGACATCATCTTCCCAAGCTGACCCTACATTGCATGCATGTTTGTTTATGTTTGATTGTAGAGAAAGTGGTATGTGTGTTTGGGTTGGGGATAAGGGTTAGGATTGAAGGGGTTATTTATCATGTTATTTTTTGGTTGTGAAGATGCTATTTTTGCCATTTATGACTTGTATAGTAGAGTTTGAGTGTCTGGATGTTCATTGGTGACTGTCCTTTCGCAACTCTGATGACGTTCCAAACAGCTGTTTCGCGCATCTGGACCATAATTCCAGGTGTGCTGCCTATGTGTGGGACTAGTGTAATGTTGTCAAGAGTTCTTAACGGACTATCCTTTGGGAGAGGTTCAACCTCGTAAACATCGAGACAAGCGCCACTAATGCGCTTCCCTTGTAGGACCTTGATGAGGGCTTTTTCATCGACTACCGGCCCCCTCGCGGTTGAGACGAATATAGCTGTGGGCTTGAGTAGACTCAGCTCCTTTTCGCCGATCATGTGGCGTGTCTCCTCATTCAATGGGACGTGAACTGTGACTATATCGGATTTCTTAAGTAGGGTTTCTAGGTCGACGAGTTCAGCGTTGAATTGTTGGGCTCTCGCCTCCGTTATGTATGGGTCGTATGTGAGAATATTCATGTTGAAGGCTAGTTTGGCGAACTGGGCCATCCTGCTACCGATGGCTCCTAGTCCTATTATTCCGATGGTGCTGTTTCTGATCTCGACCTGTCTTTCGATGTCGACGCGGGCCCAGCCACCGTCACGCATCAGGCGATTATGGGCCGTTATTCTTCTGGCTATGTCGAGGATCATACCAAAAGCGAGCTCGACGACGCTGTTCGCGTTTACGCCAGCCACGTTACAGATTATTACTCCATTAGCTGATGCAGCAGCTTCATCAATGTACTCGTAACCGACGCTTGTGGTCTGGATCATTTTCAGTTTATCAGCTGCATTGATCACGGGGGCCGTGATTGGGCCTCCTGTTATGATGACGTCGACACCATTTATCTTGCTCAGGAGAGTATTCTCGTCTCCTATCTCGGATATCTCCACGTCGACTATTTTTCTAAGTTCCTTGAGTCTCTTGGAGTTTTGAATATCCTGGGCCCAGCGGCCTGCTACGAATAGTACTTTCATCGCACATACCTCAATAGGTCTTGTTTCCTTCTATGGTTTGCTTCCATTTCTTTAAGCTGAACTCTGGATCCTTGTAGATCTTCATTGTAGCACCCTCGGATTCGAGTAGTTTCTCCGCTCGCTCGAGGACTTCCCCCATCTTATCAGCGGGGAACTTGACAGCCCCGTGCATGTCCATATGGACCATGTCCCCGGGCATAACGGTCATACCACCGACTTTGACTGGTACCCCTACTGCCTTGACTATGAAGTCACCATGTCCGGGAGTGACCCCTGTTGAGTAGTATTGGAAGTTGAGGGGTTTTATCGCGTCTATGTCTCTCATGGGGCCGTTTGTTATGACGCCTATTACCCCCAAGGCCTTGTATTGTGTGGTCATTATCTCTCCGAATAAGCCGACTCTATTATCAAGTTCTCTTGGGAACTGTTGCTCAGCCACGAGGACTATGGGTTTCTTGGTCTGGTCGATGTGTTCGGGGAGAACCCATCTGCCCATGCCAGTGAATTTCTCTGAGCGTTCACAGAACACGACTGTCGCGACGTAGCCGACCTTGGGCCCCATCTCGGGGTAAACGCAATGGATTGTTGAGTCGGTGTACCATTCCCCATACCAAGCATCGTAGAGCTTCATGCAGTTGTCGGAGCGGGGATAGGTGGCCACGACGTTACTTATTGTTGGAGTGTCGATCTTTTCGAGTCTCTCGATTATTTCTTTCTCTGTTCTAGCCATGTTGGTTTCTCGTTGGGGTTAGGCGATATAATTGTATCTGATTTTAGGGCGAGGTTGAAAGCATATGAGAGAGATCAAGTTCTTCAGTAATTACTTGAGGTACTTCGAGAACCATAATATAGAGAGTTTAGCAACTTCCTCAAGCTTTCCAGGCTCCTCGAAGAGGTGAGTCGCACCCTCCACAACCTCGAGATCTGTTATCGCCTTCATCCGCCTCTGAGCCTCCTTGTTTAACTCGAGTACTTCACCGTCGAGTCCACCAACTATGAGGAGAGTTGGGGCCTTGACATTGGGCAGGCTCGGTCCAGCTAGGTCCGGTCTGCCTCCTCTTGACACTATTGCGGATACCATCTCGGGTCTTTCAGCTGCAGCGATGAGCGCGGCTGATGCCCCTGTGCTTGCTCCATAGTATCCGAGGGGCTGTTGATATCTTGTTTTGAGCCATTCAGCCGCTAGTATGAGTCTCGATGCTAGTAGTCGGACGTCGAAACGATACTCCATCGTGTAGGAGTCCTTAGCCGCCTCCTCCTCTGTGAGGAGATCTATGAGGAGTGTTGAGTAACCGGCTTGGTTGAAGCGATTCGCTACCTGGTTGTTTCTTGGGCTGAGTCTGCCGCTTCCACTTCCGTGTGCGAAGAGTATCATCCCGGTTGCCTCAGATGGCGCATTGTACTCTCCGAGTAACCTGATGTTTCCGGAGGTGATGGCTACAGAGTCGCCCGTGAACCTCGCCCTCCCTCTAGGGCATTTATCGTCTCCTCATCCGAGACCTGTGTAAAGTCTGAGTAAAACTGACCGATCGCGAAGAAGTCAAATGGCTGCATGATCGCGACTACGTCGTCTGCAACTTCCTTCAGCTCTTTGACGGTGTCTGGCGGAGCCACAGGGACGGCGACGACTATCGATGCTGGTTTCATGTTTCTGATGACCCTGATAGCCATCATCATTGAGGCGCCAGTTGCGACCCCATCATCCACGACTATTACTGTCTTACCGGTGACATTGATTGGTTTGTGGCTACCCTTCAGGAGGGATACGCGTTCACGGGCTTCTCGCTGCTTCTCCTTGACTTCCTCGTCGATGTAGGTTTTCGGGACAGATTTTGCTAGGTCTTCGTTGAGGAAGAAGGCATCTGGGCTCGCGGCTCCTAGGGCGAGTTCAGGGTTCCCAGGGTATCCCAGTTTCTTAATGATAACTACCTCGAGTGGAGCGGCTAGGAGTCTAGCTACTTCACTTGCCACAATGACTCCACCTCTCGGGATTCCGATGACTATTACGTCAGGACGCCCTCGGTACCGAGATAGAGCCAAGCCAAGTTGAGTCCCGGCGTCATACCTGTCGGCGAACATCTAATCACTCCGGAGATTTCAGAGGAATCTCTCGTTTATCTTGTGGGAATCCGTGAACATCAATCATTCCTTATCACTTTTTTTAGTAGGAAAAGACGTAGGTTTTTCCATTACGATTTTCAGAATTAACCTGAGAATTAAGATCAATTACAATGGAGTTGTTGATATGAGTGTCTTGAAGAAAGAGTATGATATCAGTGTGAAACGCCTCTGGAGGTGTCACGTCTGCAACGACCTTCATTACGGAGCTGGTCCACCCCTCATATGTCCCACATGTGGAGCCCGAGGAGCCTTTGTACAAGTCGACAGGGATGAAGCGCTTAAGATAATAGGCGACAGAGGAGGGGCACTTACATCGACTGGCGCCATAATTGAGGCTTGGAAGGGATTCGCGAAGATCAGTGACGAGTACAAACTTGTCGAGGACAAGGAAATGGTTGAAGGACTTGCCGAAGGAGTTTTATCGAATCAAAAAGCCCATGGACTTAGATATTGCCCCTGTAGGCTGGCACAGGGGGATTTCATCCAAGATCTTAAGCTTATTTGTCCCTGCAACTTCCAAGTACAACAGACATACGCCGAACGCGGTGAGTGTTGGTGTGGATTATACGTTAAGAGGGATGAACAATGAGTGGCTCAGTTGATCGTCTGATCTGGTTCAGCGGAAAGGAGTGTGTTCACTGTAAGCGGCTTCGCCCGGTGGTCGAACAGTTCGAGGCCGAAACGGGGAAGAAAATAACGGAGCTAGAGGTTTGGCATAGTGAGGATAACGCAAAGGTGATGCGTGGTTACGGGGAAGTAATAAAGAAGGCGTGTGGGGGGGACCTCGGCGTCCCAGCGTTCTATAACGAGAAAACAGGCAACGCGGTATGTGGGATGGTGTCCCTGGAGAAGCTTAAGACCTGGGCGAGTGGATGAGCTGAATCTGAAGTTACCCAGCGCTCTCCATCGAGATGAGTAGGAGTTCGGGATCTTCGAGGTACTTCTTTAGGCTGTTGAGGAATTTAGCTGCGTCTGCGCCATCCATGACTCTGTGGTCGAAGGATAGACTGATGTACATTACTTTTCTTATCTTAATCTCTGTTCCAATGACTAGGGGCGTGTCGGTTATCTTGCCTGTTCCAAGAATCGCTACCTCGGGGTAGTTTATTATGGGCGTTCCATAGGTTCCACCGAAAACACCATAGTTGGTAATGGTGAATGTGCCACCCTTCAAGTCTCCTAAGTCGATCTTCCTTGAGTTGGAAAGCTCGGTGAGTCTCTCGACTTCCTCGGCGAGCTCCACTATGCTTTTCTGGTCGGCTCCTTTGACGACTGGGACAAGTAAACCTTCCTCGGTGGCTACAGCGTAGCCTAAGTTGTAGTACTTCTTGATGATCACTTCCTCTAAGTCTTCGTCGTATGAGGAGTTCATGATCGGGGTTTCCTTGAGAGCCTCCACTACAGCTTTGATGATGAATGGCATGTATGTGAGGTGTATTCCCTTGGCATCCTTGAGGGTCACCTTCTCCCGTTCTCGTAGTGCAACGAGTTCCGTCATGTCTACAAGGTCCATCGCAGTAACCTGAGCTGCCTTAGCTAAGGACTCGACCATCCTCTTCGCGGTGGTTCGCCTTATACCTCGGATAGGTTTTCTCTCTACATAACCATAAACGTCGAACTTTGGAACTATCCTAGGACGAGATACCTTGAGGGTTTCCTTGGATCCTCGTACATCATCTTCAGTTATTCTTCCATTTGGGCCTGACCCTTTTATCGAGGCAAGGTCTACCCCAAGCTCCTCAGCTAGGCGGCGTATAGCTGGGAGAGCGAGGATGGCTTTCTCTTGCTCAGTTGCTTGGATCGGTTTGATTATTGGAGCTTCGGATAATTTCTCCTCGGGGGCTTCAGGTAGCTCTCCTACAACAGATACCGATGGTTTCCTTACCTCGGGGATACCAGCGGTCTCTCCCTCAGCACCGATCGTGACAAGGATCTCACCGACCTTGACTACCCCGCCCTCGGGGTGATGTATCTTGAGGATCTTTCCCTCGGCTGGAGACGGCATCTCGACAACGGCCTTGTCGGTCTCGACCTCGGCGAGTGACTGATCTCTCTTGACTGAGTCACCCTCTTTGATGAGCCACTTCCTAACCTCTCCCTCGGTTATACCCTCTCCTAGATCAGGTAATCTAAACTCAGTTACCATCAATATCACCTTAGAATGTCATTACCCTACTAATTGCTCTGTGTATCCTATCAGCGTCAACGTAGTAGAAGTGCTCCCCCTTAGGTAGTGGCACCGTCACATCTGGAGCTGTGACCCTTTCGACTGGGGCCTTCAGGGATAACAAGGCGTTTTCACCTATCCTCGCTGATATCTCTGCTCCGATTCCACCTGTCTTGGGTGCTTCGTGGACTACTACGGCTCTGCCTGTTTTTTTGACGGAGTCAATCACCGTATCTGTGTCCATTGGGGAAATGGTACGTAGGTCGATTATCTCCACGGAGGTACCGTTGGCTTCGGCTTTCAATGCAGCATCCTGTATGATAGGCATCATTGCACCCCAGCCGATGACTGTGACGTCTTTACCATCCTTCACCTTTCTAGCTTGGCCGATGGGGATGGTGAAGTCTCCCTCCTCTACGTCCTCCTTTATGAGACGATAGTTTCGCGTGGGCTCGAGGAAGACCACGGGGTCGGGGTCCCTGATGGCGGAGATGAGTAGCCCCTTAGCCTCACGTGGGGTTGCGGGCACCACTACTTTTAATCCTGGTATCTGTGCGTAGAGCGCCTCAGTGCTCTCTGAGTGATGCTCGAGGGCTTTTACGCCGGCACCATAGGGTGTCCTGAGAACAAGGGGAACCCCTAGGTGTCCTCTTGAACGGTTCCTTATGCGGGCAGCGTGGCAAATCATTTGGTCTAGGGTATAGTAGGAGAAGCCTAGGAACTGGATCTCGGCTACAGGCTTGAGGCCGTTCATGGCCATCCCAATGGATGCCCCTACTATGCAGGCTTCTGATAATGGTGTGTCGATGACTCTCGTTGGCCCAAATTTTTCGTATAGCCCCTCGGTGGCCCTGAAGACTCCGCCGTCGATGCCGACGTCTTCTCCTAGTACCACTACTGAGGGGTCTCTCGCCATCTCTACAGCTAACGCGTTACCGATGGCTTGGACCATGTTCATGGTTGTCATTAGTTGGAGCCTCCTTGTTCGAGGTCTTTTTTGAAAAACTTCAGTTGATTCTGGAGCTCAGATGGCAAGTCTCTGTATGTGTACTTGAATATGTCTTCTAGTTGGGGTGGGGGATGGTCTAGCGCTTTCTGAGATTCCTCATCTACTCTACTCTTGGCTTCTTCCACTGAGGCTTTTTCCTTATCCTCATTCCAGAGCCCCTTGTTTTCTAGGTAGACTCTGAACCTATTCAATGGGTCTTTTGCCTCCCACTCCGTCAACTCAGCTTGGTTACGGTACCTTGTCGCGTCGTCTGAGGTTGTGTGATCTCCAAGTCGGTAGGTGTAGGACTCGATGAGTGTTGGGCCTCCTCCTCCTCTGGCTCTGTCTACAGCTTCCTTCGCTGCTACGTACAGTGCGAGCACATCGTTGCCATCCACCATTATTCCTGGGAATCCGTATGCAATTGCCTTTTGTGCTATTGTCTTAGACGCTGTTTGCTTTGATCGGGGGAGGGAGATGGCGTATTGGTTATTCTGACAGATGAAGATGGTTGGTGTCTTCAGGACTCCGGCTAGGTTTAGACCTTCATGGAAGCTTCCCTCTGAGGAGCCGCCGTCGCCGAAGTATGTCATGGTGACGACCTTCTCGCCTCTTAGCTTTGAGGCGTATGATACACCGACTGCGTGGGGGATCTGGTCTCCAACGGGTATTACACCCGGCGTCACTTTTACCCCCTCGGGGTAAGCGTTACCCTCCTCGTTTCCAGACCAGTAGAGGAAGAGGTTGAGTAGGGGTACTCCCCTCCATATTAGTGCGGTTAGCTCCCGGAATCCCGGTATGATCCAATCATTTGGTCCGAGGGCTAGGGCTGGGCCAATTTGGCTCGCTTCTTGGCCGCGGCTTGGTGGATAGGCACCGATTTTCCCCTGTCTCTGGAGTCTCACCGCTTTCTCGTCGGCTGCTCGGGCGAGGATCATCGTCTGGTAGGCACGTTGGAGTAGGTCACCATCGAGGCTTGGCTCGAGCCTCTTATCTACGGTTCCGTCGGCTCCGATTATCTGCAGCATCTTTCCCTCAAGTGGGTTAAACTCGTCACTCAGCATCTTGATGATCCTCAGAGAGAATTGGTAATGTTTTTTTTTAAACTGTACCCTTTTCGGGGGCTTAATTAGGTTCATTAGTTAACAGACATTTGGTCTATGGGCCTTTCTCCATTGTTTATCCAATTAGGATTAATGTAAATCGTATTCCTCAGCTTGGTAGCAAGGGCGCTTTCTTCCAGTGTTAAGTTTCCAGGTAGGAAATTTAATTTGAATTTTTCACCTAATAGTTTAACGTATTTTTTTTTCCAATTTTCAGATTGGAGACCTTTGAGGTTTGTGGTTGGTTTGTATTTACTCCTACCCCTACGTGGTTCTATGTTGTGTATTAGGCTCCCCTCAAGTTTCTCGAGGTCTACTGAGAGCAGTAGGGTTGAGTGGTGAAGGATTGTTTCCCTTGTGAAGTAGGCTGCTGCCCCGGACACTTTATGATCTTGGTAGAGGAGGTTATTGGAATCGTCCACATGTATCTCTTTGATCCCGGTCATCTCTATGCTTTCCTTTAAGAGGTTCGTGAAGAGTGAAGTTGTTCTTTTTACGTCATTGGGTTGTTCGAGAGCGCTTTTTGGGATGAAGAGGCTTATGTTGATGTTTCCCTCGTCGTGATAGACGGTTCCACCGCCGGTTATTCTCCTCGCGATGGGTATTTTGTGTTCCCTGCAAAAAGTTTGGTTAACTTCTTCGCTTAGGGTCTGTCCTCTTCCCAGTATCACGGAGCAGGGGTTTCTCCAGAACCTAATCGTTGCGGGGTACTTTGACTTCGGGTTTAGGAGGAGTAGGGCGTGGTCTAGTGCGAGGCCATAATTGGGGTCGGTCGATTTATCGTTTAATACACGCCCTGTGTTGACCGACATCTCTCTCCCTGGTAGCTAACTATTTCGAAGATGTAAACTGATTTCTTCTTGTAGAGGATCCGGAGGGAATGTCGCTATCTTATTTTAAATTAATAAATGTACTCTGAATTTTTACCTTTTTAGTACCACATGAAATTTTTTATGAAGATTTTTATAAGTGCCGACTTATACTTGATGTTTTGTTTTGTTTTTTTCCGTGTATGTTAAATATTTACTGCATGATTAAAGAAGCGAGTGAAAATATGTCCAATAAGCAGACCGATGAGATGATTTTACAGCGATTAACTGAGATCAAGGAATTACTGACGCCTAAACCGGCGCCACCGCCCCCACCATCGGTGAAGAAGAGTTTCAGCGAGGATTTTATGGATTTTCTGAACAAGTATGGGGTGGTTGGGCTAGCTATTGCGTTCATTATAGGCGGCGCGGCTGGGACGCTCATATCAGCCCTTGTAAATGACTTGATTATGCCTATCATTAGCGTGCTGATTCCGGGTGGTGCGTGGAGGACTACGGTCTTCTACGTGGGTCCGATCATGTTCCTGCTGGGTGACTTCGCCGGTGCACTGATCAACTTCATCATCATCGCCCTGGTTGTCTACGTGCTGAGTAAGCAGCTCTCGAAGACAAAGTTAAAGTAGAATATTTCTCTATTTTTATCACTTTTAGCAATTATATTTGCTAATTTGTGGATATTGGTTGCTACTGCGCTACAAATGCGAGGCAGTTATTACAATTTTCTTCTTAATTAGTCATCTTAGGGTAAGTGATTATTCTAGATAGTAGGAAGTGGAGAAGTAGGAGTATTATCAATAAGAGAATCAGTGCGAGGGCTAACTCGGTGACGAGTAGGTTCGTCGATTCGAGGAGGAAACCAACAAGTATGATTGTGAAAGCGAGTGTGAAGGAGAGGAAGACCCTGTTTTTTACTGCTTGGGCTATTTCCTCCGTTATTTCGGTTCGGAACCTGTTAACAAGAATTAACCCAGATGTTAGTATGAGAAAGCCCACGACGATTGTGTAGGTGATTGTGGCATCGTAGTTTCCCAGGGTGAGGAGGAGGCCCACCTCGTCCCCTACTAGACCGCCGCCAGCGCCGAAAATAATTGCTGATAGTCTGTCAATTCTTTCTCCTGTGTAGTTTATACCGATCCAGCCTCCTATAGCGAGCATAGCGAGGCCAAGCCAGAAGTGGGGGATATGGTAACCGCTACTGATCAGCCTGAGGTCGGGTTTGATCGAGGTTACTATGCGGGCAAGAAGGAAGGATATAGTGAATGATGTTAGAATATATAGGTAGAGGCGAGGTCTTGGGTGGATTTCGCTCACTGTAGTTCTCCTAAAGGGAAGATATTAGCGCGGCATGTAAACCCCATTTACTCTCTACATTCTCCGTGTGTGAGCACAAATGTGCACTCGCGTTCATCGGTAAAAAAATATTAGCATTGGTAAGTTAGACTTTGGCAAACTCTAAACTCGTCTGTACTTGTCAGAAGCGCGGACACCTATGTTTTTATAATACAATAATCTTAACAATGGTAAAGGGATCAAAATTGGATAGCACCAGGAAGCTGTATCGATCAAAAAATAGGTGGCTGGCGGGTGTCTGTGGAGGGATCGGTGAATATCTTAACTTGGATCCCATCATCATTAGGGTGATCTGGGTCATTTTTTCACTGTTTTATGGCATAGGAGTTCTTGCTTACATACTCGCCTGGCTTCTGATCCCCATGAATCCAAACTGAATATAGCTGACACGCACGCGTGAATGAATATTCCATAAATATCGCGCACGCACGACAAAGTGAATCCAGACACTAGAAGCATTATAGGAGAAGGATATAGCTCTCTTTTGAGATGTAAATGGCACAAGTTACTGTATCAATAGGTATTCAGTAATGAGAGACCAATACTCGACTTTGATTTGTCCGAATCTAAGTGCCAAATGAATAGGTACATATGGGAAAGGCTGTCATCTACTTCTTCGCTCTTTTCCCCTTTCGCTTCGCCTTCTTTGCTCGGCTTTTATCTCCCTTTCGTGACATCCCATGGTGTTTCGCCATTATTTCATCCTCCTTTAAAGGTGGAACCCTAGCATTTAACCATTTGAGGATCAACGCGCGCGCCTATACCATACTCTTGTTTTGTTTGCCGATCTTGGTTCCAGATAGTCGCTCTGGAGCCATCCTGAATTTAATCATATCAAGCTGAGGAATATGATGATTTGATTATCACGCGTGATTCAAGCTGAAGCTTTAGCGAATAGATTTTATTTAGTTGCTAAATGGGGTTTGCCGGGGTCGTTTTTGGTTTATATGCTCTGTCTATTGTTAGTTCAGCTATGTCAGCTGAGTAGTGGGCTATTTTTCGTAGGCTATCGATGATGATTACCCTCGAAATGAAGAGTGAGTTCCCCGAGTCGTCTGCCCTTCTCATCTCGGCGAATTCGGAGTAGAGGTCTTTGATGACGGCGTCTATCTGATCCTCGTATTCAATTATCTCGTTTACATGTTGAAGGTCACTTTCTAGGAAACTGCCCACAGCTTCATTATATGAGTTGAATATGCCTCCGATCAGGCTGACTAGGGATTTTGGTACGACTCTATCACCTGAGTTATCTAAGCTGAGTGTCTTAGCGATGTTGGCAGCTATGATTTCCACATCGTCGGCGATCCTCTCGACCCTGTGAACCAGGGTTTGATAGTCTAAACAATCAAGGTGATCTATTCCAAGTGAGTCAGCTGATGAGGAAGTCATCGCGGCTATACGAATGAGTCTGAAGACGAGGAAAGCGAGTTGGTCGACGTCGCCCTCGATTGAAACAACCGACTTCGCGAGTTCTGGCTCCATCTTTTCAACTGCTCTCAGTAGGTCTCGGCACATCGAGCTTGTGATCGCGTGCATCCTTTCGACGCATGAAAGTATTGATGTTTTGGAGTCATCCACGAGCGACCTTAGCACGACTTTACTTGCCTCCGATTCCTCCACCATCATGTAGAGTACGCTTACTATGCTGCGGATCTCTCGCTGCTGCTCCGCTGAGAATACGTTTGATGTGAGAATGAGCCTGTTGTAGCCGTCGAGGAAGCATGCGACGATTCTCCTGATGACGGATTCGCCGCTCTCGCTTTGTCCTACTGTTAGTCGGATCTCTCTCAGGGTTCCAGACTCTTCCCGAATCGATGTTACTAGGAGGGACCCATTACTTTGGATGCTAAGGTTTACCAGGGATCCCTTTTCGAGGCCGTTAATTTCGAGCCACCTCCTTGGGAGGGAGATGACTGTTGAGGTTTTTCCGAGGGACATTATCTTGCGGTGATCTGAGCCCATATCAGCTCATGTTTTGATTTGGGTATATATTTCTTAATACGGATATTAAGAATCTGTGTGAAACTAATATATGTCTAGCAGTAGTGTGACCACTAACACAGCATTCAAGGTGGTTATGTGAGTAACGCATCGGAGACGGCGAAGGCCGCGTCGAAGGAGTTTGACGAGTTCATTAAGGAGATTGGAACCGACCCGGAGAAGGGCCTCACCACTGCTGAGGTTAAGCTGAGGCTGGAGAAGTTCGGTGAGAATACTCTGGAGGGTAAGGAGGAGGAGACCTTCTGGGCGGCCCTAAAGGAGGAGGCTCGGGAGCCGATGATTCTTCTGCTGATCGGTGTTGGAGTGCTCTACAGTATTTGGGGTAACATCCTCGACGCCGCTACGATATTCACTGTCATAGCGGTGCTGGTCCTGAGTGAGGTCTATAATGAGTGGAAGGCTGAGCAGGGCATAGAATCTTTGAAGGAGTTAACGACTCCTAGGCCCCTCGTACTTCGGGATGGAAAGGTTGGCGAGGTGGAGTCAGCGGAGCTTGTACCCGGTGACGTGCTTCCTCTCAGCGTCGGGGAGAGGATCCCAGCTGACTTGAGACTGTATAGATCATATGGGTTACAGCTCGACGAGTCTAGCCTCACAGGCGAGTCGATGCCGGTCTCTAAGACCGCCGACATTGTTATGCCAGAGGGTACACAGATCACCGATCTTTCCAACATGGCCCTCGCTGGGACACTCATTGTTCAGGGGGAGGGGGTCGCAATCGTCTCGACGACTGGGCGCAACACGGAGCTTGGCCACATCGCGACGCTTACGGAGGAGGCTGAGGAGGAGGAGACGCCTCTTCAGGTGGCGATGGCGCAGCTGTCTAAGACACTTGTTTGGGTAGCGCTCTTCTTCAGCATCTCGATCCCCGTACTCGAGTATCTGAGGAATGGGGCTCTGCAGACTCCGCAGACTTTAATCTTGACGGGGCTCTCACTCTCCTTCGCTGTAATTCCCGAGGAGCTTCCCATCATAATCACGATGGTCCTCGCGGTAGGCACCTATTCTTTAAGCAGACGTGGTGCTTTGGTCAAGCACCTCAGGGCCTCGGAGACTTTGGGGAGCGTGACGATCATCGCCACGGACAAGACTGGCACCATCACTGAGAGTGTGATGAAGCTCGGCCACATCTACTCACAGGATGAATTGATTGAGCCGAAGGGGGACGCCTCGGAGCGGGGTATCTTAGAGATGGGTGTCCTCGCGACACGCGGTCAGACGACGCTCGTTAGCGAGAGATTCAGGGGATTCAATCCCATGGGGGCAGCGATTGTTGATTCAGCCACTAGTTCAGGGGTCTCGATGGAGGAGTTGGCTAAGAGGAGTCTGGTTAACGAGTTCAGCTTCGACACTAGGACAAAGACTGCCTCCTACGTCTATAGGGAAGGTGATAAACTACGCGTCTACATGAGCGGCGCACCTGAGGCCGTACTATCAAAGTCATCAAAGATATTGAGGGGCGGAAGATCGGTCTCTCTCAGTAACCCGGTTCGTGGTCAAGTCAATGAGGCTATTGAGAAGATAGCTCAGATGGGTGAACGAGCCCTCGCAGTTGTCTACAAGGATCTGTCGGATGAGGAGGTTGATACCCCACCTGAGAGCGGAATGATATTCGTTGGCCTACTCAGCTTCATCGACCCTCCGAGGAAGGAGGTCCCTGAGGTAATCAAGATGTGCAAGGAGGCCGGAATCCGCGTTGTGATGCTCACTGGGGACCACCCGGAGACGGCTAAGGCTGTTGCCGCTAAAGTTGGGATAGACTCCGCCTCTGTACTCACCGGCCCCGAGATATCCTTGATGGATGACGCCAAACTCGGCGAGGCGCTGAAGACCACGAGTGTATTCGCGAGGATCACACCGGAGCACAAGCTGAGGATCGTGAAGCTGTTCAAGGAGAATGGCCAGGTGGTCGCGGTCACGGGGGATGGTGTCAACGACGCGCCTGCGCTTAAAGAAGCCGCGATAGGTATCGCTATGGGTGTCAGGGGGACTGACGCGGCGAAGGAGGCCGCGGACATCGTCCTCACAGATGACAACTTCGTTAGCATTGGAAGCGCGGTTAGGGAGGGGAGGAAGATATTCGACAACCTGAGGAAGGGCGTCAAGTACTACCTGGCGGTGAAGGTGGCGCTTGTCCTGATCTTCATCCTCCCCATTATTCTGAATGTGCCTCTTCCCTTCGCGCCGATTCAGATCATATTGCTCGAGATGTTCATGGACTTAGCCGCGTCAAGTGGCTTCGTGGCGGAGGGGTTCGAGTCGGATCTCATGACGAGGCCCCCGAGGGACCCATCAGCGAAGTTCCTGGATAGGGGGACGCTGACGGGGATCTTCGCGAGTGCCATCAGCCTCTTCGTGGCTGTGAGCTTCTGCTACCTGACGGCCTACTACAGGAGTGGGGACCTCGTCTACGCGCAGACGGTTGCCTTTTCAACATGGATAATCAGCCACATCTTCCTCGCATTCGTGAGGAGGTCCGAGAAGGAGCCCCTGCTCAAGAGGGGTCTGTTCTCGAACAGGGTGATGGTTCTCTGGGCCATAGCGGCGATCGGCTTGCTAGTGGTAGTCATCTATGTGCCCTTCCTGCAGGGACTGGTCAGGGTCACTGCGTTGGGTTGGGTTGACTGGGCGACGGTGGTGGCTGCTTCCTTCGTCGCAACGATTTGGATCGAGGCTGCTAAGTACATCAGGCCAAAGTAGAGACCCCTTTTTTACCAATTAATCTAGGTCTTTAAGTGAGGACTTGGCTCCCATTGATTTTACATTAGATGCTCTTGCTACAATACAGGAAAGAAAATTCAACGCTTCTCCCCAAATATCTCAAAGAAACCATTCATCTTCCAATACGTTTCGAGAAAGTCCTTACCCCTCGAGGTTGCCCCATAAACTGTGTCGTCTTCGCTCGTTGACTTTCTAACAAGACCATTCGAACAGAGATCATCGATTAAAGACTTTAATCTGTCAACCGGAACACCAACCCCATAAGATAACCTAGTTATCCTTACTCCCTCAGGATAGCGCGTGATGACCTCGAGAATCACAGCGTAAAGCTCCATTCTTGACCTCTTTGTACTCCGCACCACACCCACTAACCTCCTACATTAATCCTAGAGCGGAGGATCGGGAAGCTCGGATGTCTTCATCGTTGGCTTGTTCAGGAGGTTGTTCATATGTAGCTTGAGAGCATTCGTGTAAGTAACCTGGTCGGCGTGGCTGCCATCATCCATCTCGAGAATCTCAGCAAACACGAGTTTAGCTCGCGAGGCGGGCCCCAACCTTATCGTTCCTCCATGCACATCCTCCACGCTTGTGTTCCTCCCACTCGAGGCTAGCCTACCACCCATTGGAAATCTCCATGCTCCGGTTGACTTACCGATCTCGATCTGTTTCCCAACCAATGGGCCGACTACCCTCGACCCTCTTCTCACAATTATGGACTTCGCTTTTAGGCCACGCATACTTTCAATCTCACCGTCGATATCAGCCTCTTCGTCCACTAAAATGCTAGCAGCTTTGAGCCTACCACCCACGATGATGCTCTCACACTTGACCTGCCCCAATACTTCAGTCACCCCAAAGATCTTGAGATCCTTGGAGACACTTAGAGAACCTGCGACGTTCAACTTGCCGCCGACCTCGATGCTTTCCGAGTTACAGTTGCCGGCTACCTTAACCACGCCCTTGACGTCAAGGACTCTACAAAATGTATCCCCTCCGAATTCCACTCTACCTGATGCGGACATTTTATCGCCCTTACTGTTAGCCGGAAGAACCACATGGCCGTAGGTCTGAAGCTCGCCGTAGTCGAGGCCTGAGCTCGCTGAGAAATTACCCCTCACCTGGATGGTGCCACTTATTCTGCCTCCGCCGACCTCCGCATGTCCACCAACGTGGAGGTCGACAAGCTTGACATTACCTGAAACTGTAAGGTGGCCGGCAACATCAACTATCTCTGCCTCTATGGAGTTCTTGACTTTGAGATGACCTCCTACACGGATTCGCTTAGAATTAATTGACTCGGCCGTCAAATGACCGCCTACGTCGAAGCCGTCCGCATTTGCTATTCCCACCACCTCCAAAGAGTCGGCTACGTCGGCAACCTGGTGTACTGTGAGATCTCCATGGACCTTGATCGTACCCCCTGTGTGGGCGCGAGCTCTCACTTCGATCGAGTTGCATTCGAGGCTGCAGTCGATCATTGCTCCTCCATCGAAAACGACGTCTCCAGTTACGACGACTTTTCCATCCTTTTCTGCTTTTATTGTTGCGTTGCGACTGACCTTCAGGTCTCCCTCAACGCGTCCTACGCTGGCTGTTTCGTCTCGTCCGACTGTATAATCTGGCATAGACTACACATTTTCCCAACCAAATTTATAGTCAGTGCACTTTCGGTCATCACTTGATGTGAGTTATGAGAAGCGGTACCCTGCGTAGAGACTAATTGCAGCCTTCGCCGGATATTTCGAATTGACCTATGAATCGCGTCTTCAGAACTGATGCATTTCTCAGGACCAGCGCATGCACAAGGTTGTCGAGTCCATGCTTAGAATGGCAAAATTTTTTAGAAATTATTTAGACCTTGGCACACTCTCCAATGAGGATAGGTTGAGCGTTAACCGACTTGAACCTACGCTGAGGCGCGCGCATGTGAGGTTTGACGCTGAACAGGTCCTCGAGCGAGTCGGAGAAGATAATAGAAACGAGATCATTAATAGGACATCTTGGGGCCGATAGAGTTCTTTATCGACTTTGTATTACACGTTGACAAGTATATTGTGCTCATCATCCAGACATATGGGGTATGGGCATACCTCCTCATGTTTCTGGTCATATTTTGTGAGACTGGTCTAGTTGTGACGCCTTTTTTCCCCGGGGACTCGATGATATTCGTCGCGGGGACATTGGCGAACCAGGGCATTCTAAGTCTCGAGGGGATGTTCCTCTTGCTGACGGCTGCGGCTATAGCTGGTGACACGGTGAACTACTCGATAGGCCACTTCATCGGCCATAGGATCTTCCACGAAGATTCACGGGTGCTTAGGAGGGAGTACCTCGATGAGGCGCAGAGTTTCTTCGATAGGCATGGGGGAGAGGCAATCATACTGGCGAGGTTCGTGCCCTTCGTTCGAACCTTCGTGCCTTTCCTAGCGGGGATGGGGAGTATGTCGTATAGGCGCTTCATCCTCTACAACATTGTTGGTGGTGTCGCCTGGGTCTCGGTCTTTCTCCTCGGAGGATTCTACTTCGGGGGTCTCGACATCGTCAAGCAGAATTTATCCTTCGCAATCATCGGCATTGTGCTTGTATCACTGATCCCGACTGCG
Source organism: Bathyarchaeia archaeon (assembly GCA_050014495.1). Taxonomy (GTDB): domain Archaea; phylum Thermoproteota; class Bathyarchaeia; order TCS64; family TCS64; genus UBA8941. The sequence continues at coordinate 4,416 of JBEKDF010000039.1, read as the reverse complement.
TTGAAGATGTGGGGCTGGAGGAGAGCATCTGAGAACACGAAAAAATCGCCTGATGAATAGGTGATTTTTCGTGAATTTTAGTAATGGGACACGTTAATCTATGACATGCTGAAGGATGTGACTATCCATGATCGTAGCAGCAGGCTTGCGACCACCACAAGGGCTGCTATGGCGAGGTGCTGTAGCATTGCGGGTACTGGTTTGGTTTCTCGTTCGATGGCGATGAAGTATGTGAGAGCCATCAGTACCGAGATTCCCCAGACAACTGAGATGATCACTGCGAGTTGTATAGGTATCAGGTAAACGACCGCGATGAAGGATAGTATGAGTAGGAATCTGGTCACGAAGTTGCTGACCGTTGATGTGTTGACTATGCCTGTTTTCTTGAGGTCTGATTCTTGGAAGATGTGGATTCCTAGGGAGTCGGAGATGTTATCGGCTATTGCGAAGACTAGCAGAGAGCCGATTATTGGCATCCGAGGTTCGGTGTTTCCGCTTAGGCTCACGATGAAGGCTAGGCTCGTGACTATGGCTGAGGTTACCCCGAAGCTGATTTTAGTTAAGTGAGTCATATCTGGCTGGGCTCCGGGAATAGTTGTGATACCGGGGTTATTCAATCAAATTATGTACAAGCCTTCAGGAATCCTCGGGGAGGTTTAGTCTTCTGGTTTGATGGTCCCGTTAAGGGTCCAGTAATCGTGATACAGCTTAAGAGCTACGAGATGTGAGCTTCTTCGAAGTCATATGGTTTCGCCTGAGCTGGAGGAATTGACGTGGCTTGCCATTCACGGTAGAGGAGTCATTAACACTGCACACTCCTCCCAGATCGCGTTAACCCTCTCCCAAGCGGGTGTAGCCGCGGGGAGAGAGGCGTTCTACTACATGAGGTACGATGATAGCCCGGAGAGGGTTCAGCTGCCATTCATTTACTATGCTGTCTTCGGTAACCCGAGGATCAGGGTGATCCTTCCAGAGGAGGTCGAGCCAGTGGGCAGCGTCTTCGACACGGTGGCGGTGTTGGACTCGTCTCTCCTCGTTAAATCGACGTCTCAGAGGGCGTTGCTCATGGATGGAGCTAAGAAAAAGGCATCGCTCGTCGTTAACACGTCTCTAAAACCGAGTGTGATCCTGAATCTTGTGAGGAAGTACGGCTGCGCCCAGGACTGGGAGGGTAAGATCATCACCCTAAGAGCCAAGAAATACGGTCAAAACATCGCACTGGGAATGACAGGGGCAATCGCCAAGGCGATGGAACCACTATACTCGATAGATGACGTGGTTGAGTCACTTGAATCCGAGGGGAAGACCGATTCAGTTGATGCAGTCAGGTCCGCTTACGAGGAGGCGGATAGCCTCGATGTCACGCTCAAGGCTCAGGACTGTGAACAGTACAAGCTAAAATCCAGCTTAGGTGAGGCGAAGCCGTTCAAAGGGGCGAAGGGTTGGTGGGACAGGGAGGCCTACATGAGCCTCAAGGAGAGGGCCGCGAATGCCCCAACATACGAGCAGAGGATCGAAGCCATGCCGAGCTGGGAGCAGATTGCCCCGGCACTCATCGAGTTTGGGCCGAAGGTCTCTGAGAGGAACATCGGCTTCAAAACGAGCTTCGCTAGGACGTTCAGGCCGGTGATTGATTATGGGAAGTGTGTTAATTGTAAGCTATGCCACGTCTTCTGCCCCGACGGCGCCATCGACTATGAACCGATCAAGGTCAACTACGAGTATTGTAAGGGGTGTGGAATCTGCGCGAGGGTGTGTGGCTCGAAGGCGATTTCGATGCCCCATGAGTTACAGGCTCTGGAGGGCCTGGATGAGGAGGAGTTCCTGACGATTCGGGAGGCGCTCATCGAGTACGCTTACTGAGGTGATTGATGATGAGTAAATCTTCGCAGGTCGCCGTTCAGAAGGCTGTTCAGAAGAGGCGTGTGTGGACTGGGGCTCGATCAGTTGCAGAGGCCGTGAAGCTTGCGGACGTCGATGTGATCGCTGCCTATCCCATCAGGCCCTACACGGGCATCATGAATGCCCTCGCGACGATGATAGCGGGTGGGGACTTCTACGCGGAGTACCTGGTTTGCGACTCTGAGCACAGCCAGTTCGAGGTCGTGAAGCACGCCTCCGCTGTCGGGGCTAGGACCTTCGTGGGGAGCTCGGGTACCGGATTGGTCTACGGGGCTGAAGCCGCGGTCGTCACAGCTCTTGGCCAATTACCGGTTGTGGGTATCGTGGGCTGTCGGTCGCTAGATGATCCCGGGAACTTCGGCATGGAGTGGAATGATGCCTTCATGTTCAGGGACGTCGGGTGGCTCATGGAGTGGTCGAAGGATCCACAGGAGGCTCTTGAGATGACCCTCGTCGCGTATAGGATAGCTGAGGACCCGAGGGTTCTTCTGCCTCACTTCGTGGCTTTGGATGGCGCGGCCATCACCCACGTCGCCTCACCCGTTACACCGCCGACGAAGGAGCAGGTGGCCAAGTTCCTGCCGCCTTACAAGCCTCTTCACCCACTCGACCCGGCCTATGAGTCGGTGAGTAAGGCGATGCACATCGCCCCATCCCTGATCGGACCCGAGCAGAGGAAGTCCATCGACGCAGCGATGAAGAGGGCGAAGAACATCGTCATCCCGGAGGCGTGGAAGGCCTGGGGAGACACGATTGGGAGAGAGTATCCTCCATTCTTCGAGGGGACCCAGATGGAGGACGCCGACTACGCCATCCTTTCGATGGGGGCGTATTCCAGAAACGTCGAGTACGTCGTCGAGAGGATGAGGGAGTCCGGGGTAAAGGTGGGGTCGCTGCGATTGAAGTATCTGAGGCCCTTCCCGACGGAGGAACTTGTCAAGGCCCTCGATGGGGTGAAGGGTATTGGCGTGGTCGACTTTTCCTACAGTTTCGGTTCACCGGGCAATGGGAGCGTCCTATACAATGATGTCAGGGCCGCCTTCTACGAGGCTGAGCAGAGGCCTCTGATCATGGACTACATATTCGCTGGGGGCAGGGAGATGACTATCCCTGAGCTCGAGAAATCCATACAGGCATTAATCGAGTCTGTGAGGAAGGGTCGCGTGGATAAGCCCGTCAGGTGGGTAACTGTGAGGGGTGAAGATGTATGAGTGGGGAACCTAGGTTGATCAGGAAGCTTACGGAGATACCCGCTGAGGACTACTACGTCTCGGGTCACAGGACCTGCGCTGGGTGTGGCCCTGCACTGGGTTACAGGTTGGTGTTGAAGGCGGCTGGTCCTAAGACCATTGTGCTTGGTCCGACTGGTTGCATGTATGTGGCGAATGGGCACCAGTTCCTGTCATCTCCATACGCGGTTCCGTGGTATCACACCCAGCTTGGGGCCGGTGGAGCGGCGGGCATCGGTACGGCGGCTGCTCTCAGGGCCCTCATGTTTAAGGGGAAGCGTAAGGTGGAGGATGTGAACGTCGTCGTCTACGGTGGCGATGGTGGGTTCGCGGATATTGGTCTGAGTGGCCTATCCATGGGTCTGACCTATGATTATCCGCACCTACTCTACCTCCTCTACGATAATGAGTCGTACGCGAACACTGGTGTTCAGGCGTCAAGCACGACGCCATTCGGCTCCTCTACCACCTTCACCCCCTCGGGGAAGGTCAAGGCCATCGGTAATGAGAGGCTTAAGAAGGACATGGCCCTGATAGCCGCGGTGCACCCGTCGATTGGCTACGTTGCCACGGCCTCGGTGTCGAATCCTGTTGATCTCGTCAATAAGGTAAGGAAAGCACTCTCCAGTGGTAGGCCTTCGCTGGTTCAGTTGCTTGCACCTTGCCCCAAGGGTTGGGCCTTCCCACCCGAGGAGACGATTGAGATCGGGCAGATGGCTGTCAGCACGGGGATGTGGGCTCTTTGGGAGTATGAGAATGGGCACTTCAGACTCACTTCGAAGCCGGCGACTAGGAGGAGGATCAGTGAGTACGTCATGAAGCAGGGGAGGTTCTCCCATCTATGGAAGAACGAGGCGGCCCTTGAGTATATGCAGCTCTCCGTGGATGAGCAGTGGGGGTACTGGGAGGAGATGGATAAGACGGGTAAGATCATCCTCCCATGGACCCCTCCCTACCAAGGATAACCAATCTGGGACCAATTGGGATTCTCTCGTCTCATTTGCGTGAATTTAAATGGATTCTATTTCGGTTTACGGACGCTTGTCCACAATATCATGAGCATAGGCTTAGCATGAATCTAGTCGACGAGCTTCGTCTTCTTCATCTCCTCGAGACGGTTTAAGATGTGCTCCTCCCCCTTGTATACATAGTATGATAGGTACTCCCAGCTGAACTCCGGGTACTTGGGTCGACCCGGGTTCTCCTCCAGGAGCCGGTGAAGGCAACGAAATGCAAGTTGAGCCTTCTCAGGATCATTCTTTTCCTCGAGCAGCTGAATAAGCCG
>JBEKDF010000038.1:0-27638 GCA_050014495.1 Bathyarchaeia archaeon | reverse complement strand
AAATTAACTGACTGTTTGCGTTTTCAGGCATAACCGTGTCCAAAGCTTATCTTTTAAATTCACCTACATCAACCCGTGTTCGGCTTCATAGCAGGCATCCCACACAGAGTAAGGCACCTACTCTCCAGATTCAAGAAGCACTTCACCAAACCACAGTACCGAAACTTCTGCAGAACCATCCTCGGGCTCATCGTCGCAGGAGAGGGAGAACACGACGTCAAGAGCATAAACGAGCTCTTCATCGACAAGAAGGACCAGAGCAGCCTGAACAGATTCATCACCGAATCAAAATGGGACATCCAAGCCGTAACCAGGGAGGGCAGAGAACTGCTCCTCAGCGAGGCTGAGCGGGACCCTGAGATCGAGTACGAGATAATCGACGACACGGTCTGCAGGAAGTACAGCCAGCGAACCGAGATGGTCTGCTACAACCACAGCTCAACCATGGGAACCGTGCTGAGCCACGACTACGTCTCATCGCTATACGTAAACAATGGAGTCGCCGTCACGGACGGCCTGAAGCTCTACGGGAGCGAGAGGAGGTGCATGGAGAAGGGTGTCCCGTTCAGGACCCGGGTGCAGCTCGCATGCGACCTGATCAGGGACCACGTCCCGCGGGCGAGGCGTACCATCTGTCTCTGGGACTCGTGGTTCACCTGTCAGGATCTGATCGATGAGTGCCGTGCCCGCGGGTACAGCTGGATCGGTGAGATCAAGGGCAACAGAATAGCCTTCGTTGAGGATAAGCGGATCCACCTGCGTGATCTCGTCGAGGAGATGTGCAGTACGGGGTGTTTCAACGACGTGGAGGTGGGTGGGGAGCTCTACCAAGCGTGTAAGGTGGAGGTGACTATGCCGAAGGTGGGAGAGGTCTCGGTCCTGGTGAACGTGAAGGTTGGATCCAATGATGTTCATCTCCTCTGCAGTGACATGGTGGGATGCGGAGTCGGTGAGCTGCTGGGGCATGCGTTGGAGAGGCATCGGGTGGAGGATTTTTATAAGGATGCTAAGGCATTGGGGTTTGGGGAGTACAGGTTCAGGGGGAGCGAAGCGGCGCTTATACACGCGCACCTAGTCTCTCTGGCCTGTGCTCTCCTCGATGTTTTGAGGCGTAGGCTTCTGAGGTATTCGGTCACTGGTGGTCTTTTGTCCTTGGAGGGGGTGGTTGAGTGGGTGCGGAGGAAGGCGATGCATGGGTTCAGGGTGCGGAGGAAGGCGATGCATGGGTTCATTCACAGGCTGCGGGAGTCGGATGATTCGACGAGGAGTCTGCTGAGGCTGATTGACACGAGGTAGTCATGAAAAACGCAAACACTCAGTTAAAATGAATTATTTCTAAATATTATAAAAAAATCACACATCATTATAATAAATTTTACTAAATAATAAATGGCCATGAAACGAAGACTCTAATATAAAGAACTAATAACTATCCACACATTTTGGATAACGCGAACTATTAAGAAATCAATTTTAAACTATCTCGCGCTGTCTTCGACGCGCGCGCATGATCATCAGATATGCGAGCAGCGGTGGGTAGTTTTATCTTGCGTATATTGTAAGCGAATTATCCTGTAGCCACAATGTTGATGTTACAAGAAAAACTAGTAATGCCCGTGATATTCGAATTTACGGTTAACGTAACCGTAGCAGAAGCAATTTGGCCAACTGCCAGTGAAGAATTCTCCTTGTTCCATGTAACTGAAAGATAGGTTGTTGCTTGGTTCGGTGACCAGCCGTCAGGGACCATACTTAGGGTAACAGGAACATTTCCACTGTTCTTTATGTAGATTGTCTGAGTCATTATTCCTCCAGGGGCTAAAGCTCCCCAAGAAATCGATGTGAGCGGTGTCGTACAAGCGGAGTCGCTGTAAAGATTGATATTTATCGAAGAATTAGTTCCTCCAACCGAGCCTCCGCCGCCACCTCCTGTAATTGTAGAAATAGTACCTAAGCCTGTGACAGTTTTTCTCATAGTCAATACACCCGAAGTTAAGACTACGCCGGAAGTCGCCAAGCAAAGGGCAATAATAATCAATGCATATTTTATTTTGTCCATTGTAGCACTGAAAAGAACTACTAACGAATATAAAAAAGAGTTATGGATTATTGATATGAATAAAATATTATAAGTGTGTATCAGTGATGTGTATCTATTTAATTTAATTTTATGCTCATGAATTATGATTAATATGTATTTATTTTATTAAGATGCACAATAGATTTTTTATTAAACAATATTATTCTATGATGAGATTAGGTGAAGACTACCAAATTTCAGACGTATCTATATCTGTCATGTAGTAGAGTGTTGAATCGTATCGACGACAGCGCGCTCGGAATATCTCCCACTGGCAAGTTCCAGAAAGTGTAGAAATAACCTGATGACCCCCGCGATACGAAGTGGGGATGATATCCCGAACGTGATCCATTAAATCAATATTAACGTGCCCGATTTACTAAAAATTAATATATCCCCCATAATAGTGATACGTGAACAGTAAACATGGACCGAATAGACAGCAAACTTCTAGCCGGACTCGGTCTCATGAGCGTTATTAGTCTGAGCCAAATTAACGCGGAAACAATGCTAAAGATCATCTCGAGCCTAAGCCTGCTACAATTTATAGTGCTAAGATTACGTGGTTCCGTATTAATTGACTGGGCTCGTTTTGATGGTTGGAAAAAGAGCCTTCCCTTCTATATCATCAACTGCCCCCAACATGGATACCAGTTGAGCTACCCTCATGGGTATCATGACATTCTCCTATGCCCAAGATGCGTCGAATCCAACGTCAATTAGATGTATATCAATTACACACATTTTAAAAACTAAACTTCACACTCCAGTCGCGCACATAATTTCAAATGAATTAAGAGATTCCATTTACACACCTATTAAACTATAAATGTCCAATTACATCGAGTCTACACCGACGCGTATTGAACAAGCCTCCCCATTCCACCGAGGAAGTAATACGTATCATGCTAATAGATGACGATCCAAACCAGACCGAGCTGACCACTTATAACCTAAAACGAACCAATCGAAGCTTCGACATAGTCAACGCTTCGACACCGAAGGAGGCTCTAAAGATCCTCAGAGAACAACGGATCGATTGCGTCGTTTCAGATTTAATTCTACCTGGAATGAGCGGGATCCAGCTCTGCAAGGAGATAAAATCCTTTCTTAACATTCCATTCATACTATACTCTGGCAGAGAAAGCGAGGATATAACCGAGGACTTATTCAGTGCATGCATCGACGACTACGTTCGCAAAGAACCTGATCTCATCCACTACAATGTACTAACAAATAAGATCAGAGCTGCTGTATCCAAGCAAAGCAATAAAATCCGATAAATAGAGATATTAGATGAGCTGAGCCCCAAAATAAAATCGATAATCCTCTTTATGTAACTTAAAGTGAAAGCAAAAAGATTAAATGATCAGTTTATAAGAATTTCTATGCTCCAAGTGATCAGTTCTAACACTACGAGACAGCGTAGCCACTGTAATGGAGAAAAAAACGGAGTGATGACTATCAACCCCCGCCAAAAAAACCGTCGAAACGGTGAAGACCACTGCCCCGAATGCGGTAGTGGGAACCTGATCCAAGATGAGGACTCAGGGGAAATAATATGCGGCGGGTGCGGCCTAGTCCTAAAAGAGTCAATGATTAGCAATGGCCCCGAGTGGCGTGCCTTCACACCAGGTGAAAAGGAGAGCAGAAGCAGGGTAGGTATTCCCCTCAGCTTCGCTGTACACGATAAAGGCCTAACAACAGTCATAGGTAGAATCGGCAAGGACGCCTACGGTAGAAGCATCCCCCTCAACACCAAACTACAGATGCTGCGACTGAGAAAGTGGCAGATAAGGTCACGGGTTCACAGCTCAAACGATCGCAACCTAGCGCAGGCAATGGCCGAATTAGACCGACTCTGCGACAAACTCCACATACCCGCAAACATCAAGGAGCGAGCCGCTGTAATATACCATAAAGCATTGGACAGTGGTCTCGTCCGCGGGCGAAGCATATCCGCGATAGCCGCTGCTTCCCTGTACGCAGCCTGTAGGATTACACAGACTCCCCGTACACTCAGGGAGATAACTTACCAGAGTCCCATAGATAAGAAGGACATAGCTCGCTGCTATCGACTGATGCTCAAGGATCTAGGCATCCAGATGCCGAAACCCGACGCACAGCTCAGGGTCCCAAAGATAGCCGCAAAGGTTGGCGTAGGTGAAAAGACTCAGCAAACTGCCGTCGACATACTCCGCAAAGCCGAGAAGATACGCACAACCGCAGGCAAAGACCCGATGGGGCTCGCCGCAGCTGCCCTCTACATAGCCTGCGTCATCAACAACGAGAAACGCACACAGAAGGTAATCGCCGACGCAGCCGGGGTTACCGAGGTGACAATCCGCAACAGGTACAAGGGGCTAAAGGAATCCCTCGGCCTAGATGTCTAAACGCCTAACAAAAATTGAAGAATCATATATATCCTCGATGCGTAATCGGTTGAGAGAGACTGTATGGCGGTGAAGGCCAAGACCCTGATCCTTTGCATCGATCAGGACGACGACATTGGAAGGAAGGCCACAGTAGAGACACCAGTAATCGGTGTTGAACAAAACAAGGAGGCCGCCGCGAACCTCGCTATAGCTGACCCCGAGGAAGCGGATTCTAATGCAATGTTCGGCGCCGTTAAACTCTACAAGGAACTCACCGCTAAGCACCCCGATGAAGAATTTCAAGTCGCCACAGTCGCAGGTGCTTCAACAGGTGGAGTGGAGGCCGACAGGAGAATGGTCGAGGAGCTACAAACCGTATTGAGTAGCTTTCCTGCCACCGCGATAGTCCTTGTTACCGACGGCTTCGCTGACGACGTCTTAAAACCCATAATCCAGACCAGGGTACCGATAATTAGCGTCCGCCATGTTGTTGTGAAGCATAGCCAGAGGATCGAAGAGACCTACGCTGTATTCGGAAAATACCTGAGGATGATAATCGACGACCCATATTACTCCCGCTTCGCCCTCGGAGTACCCGGAGTTTTACTACTAATCTTCGGTTTCCTCATAGCCTCAAATCAACTACAGAACGCCGGTCTCGCCGTAGTCTTCGTCGTCGGATTCGTATTATTGCTCAAAGGCTTCGGCATATACGACAGATTAACCACCATTAAACCCAAGCTACCACCACCTGAAGAACAGATAGTATTCGTATCCAGAGTCATCGGTATCCTAGTCGCCATCATCGGTGCCTACCAGGGAGCTAGCTCAGCAGCTATACTAGTCCCTAAACCTATTGAGCCTCTTTGGAACTTCGCTTGGTGGGCGGGCGTTCTCCCGATCTTCATATCTGTGTTCCTCCTGAAGGGTATAGACCTTATAATCCTGGGTGTCATGGTCGCATTGACAGGTGGTGCTGTATATCACTACCTAAGTAAAGATGAACACCTAGGCCAGAGCATAGTCAGCCTAAACTTGTCCATATGGGTAAGGTTCATCCTCATCGAGTCCGCCCAGATACTACAGAACCCAGAAGAGCAACTCAGTGTCCTCTCCCCCATAATCTTCTACACCTTCGCTAGTGTCCTCACGACGATAATCCTAGTGTACTTGCTCTATCGACGATACAAACGCTTACCCTTCACCTAGTTAGAAACCTCAGTCAATGTTTTATCGTCGGACCACATCCCTACCTTGAAGAGTTATGCTCAAAGACCTCCTCACCTCGCTCGGCGTCTACAAAATCTACGGGCGTTGGTTGAAGAGCCAGGTCAAAAGCTCCGAGATGCCCCGCCACATAGGCATTATCCTCGATGGGAACCGGAGATGGGCTCGGGGACAAAACATGGACCCCTGGGAGGGACACTGGGCGGGTGGAGAGCACGTCAAAGCCTTCCTCGAGTGGTGCATCAACCTCAACATTAGCACGGTCACACTCTACGCCTTCTCCACCGAGAACTTCAAACGCAGCGAGAAGGAGGTCGAGGAACTGATGAAAGTATACGAAAAAGCGCTCCGAGACGTCCTAGCCTCAGATGTCGTAAACAAATACCAGGTACGAGTCACAGCGATAGGCCGTCGAAACCTCCTCCCCGAGAACATTCAAAAACTCATCGCTGAAGTGGAGCAGCAGACGAAGGGATACGATAAATTCTACCTCAGCATCGCACTCGCCTACGGTGGACGAGCCGAAATAGTTGACGCTACGAGAGAATTAGCTGAGCTAGTAAAAGAGGGAAAGCTCAAACCAGAAGAGATAGACGAAGAACTCATCGAGAAGCACCTCTACACGAAGGATCTCCCACAACAAGAGCCAGACCTCATAATAAGAACCGGAAACGAGTCTCGACTCAGCAACTTTCTACTATGGCAAGCTGCATACAGCGAGCTCTTCATCGTGGACGTGTACTGGCCGGAATTCAGAGAGATAGACCTCCAGAGGGTAATCAGAAACTACCAGCTACGGAACAGGCGCTATGGAAAGTAGCTAAAACGTAGCCTTATCGATTTCCCTTGGAAAGTCGGTGAGTCTTCGAGGCCCACTCCTGGTTATAAAGACCGTATCCTCAATTCTAACACCACCGAAACCATGTAAATAGATACCAGGCTCATTTGACACTACGTTGCCAGCCAAAAGAGTCTCATTACTCCTCTGACTCACGGATGGTGGCTCATGTATCTCGAGGCCTACCCCGTGGCCAAGGGAGTGTGTGTAGTTACTCCCATACCCAGCATTCTCGATGACCCTCCGAGAGATTGCATCCACCTCCCTACAACTGATACCTGACTTCATCGAAGCGAAAGAGGCGTCGTGGGATCTCAAAACCGTATCATACAACTCAGCCCTCTTCCCCTCAGGCTTACCCGCCATGAACGTCCTCGTAATATCCGAGCAATACCCCTGGTATGAGACCCCAATGTCCACGACTATGAGGTCACCCGCTGAGATCTTCCTCCCCGTACTCGAAGCATGAGGATAAGCCGACCTCGGTCCTGAGCCAACCGTGAACTCAAAGGCATGTGCCTCAGCACCCCCCATCATCATCGCATACGATGCCTCCGCAGCAAGCTGGTGTTCAGTAACCCCGACAGCCAGCTTACCCCATAACGCCTCCATAGCAACGTCCGCAAGCCTTCCCGCCTCACCCATAAGCTTCACCTCCCCCGCATCTTTCACAATTCTTTGAGCCCAAACAACATCCTGATCTTGCTTAAAGCCAATCTCAGGAAGCCTCATCCCAACCCGTTCGACGACGGACAATGATAAATCATCAAATCCAACAGAACGACAATGCTCCCCCCTAAGTAAATCAGCGAACCAATGAAGAAGACCCTCCTGAGCAAACAGCTCGATGTGACAGTCCCTAGACTGATCTCTAGCAACATTCTCATCGAGTACAGTCACGAGCAGGATAGGATCCGAATCAGGGGTAACAAAAAGGAAACTCCCCCCAACACTACCCGTATAATACCGAATGTTCTGAGGCCTCGCGACAATGTAGGCATCAAATCCCTTCTCGACTAATTTATCTTCAAGTTTTGTGATCCTGTTAGGCATAGATTAATTCTGGTGGGGAAGGTTTAAAAAAGCGACGAGTATGATGTTCTCAACTGATGAGAGCAACCCCACGGGAGACGATGAACATCTACCATAATCCCCGAGTAATACGTAATAATACTGCCACAAATAAGCCCATCCCGAACATCAGACTTGAATCATTTACAGGATTATGGTAATTCCAGCGATCGCCTGAGGGTAGTTGCCCTAGTCAAATGAGGAAATAACTAGCCACACGAGGGAACTGAACACGGTATACATCAGCAAGATACTGGTCAAGAACTTCAAATCATTCGGCGGCCAGATCAAGCTAAATTTTCAACCCGGGTTCAATGTTATAACCGGCCCCAATGGGAGCGGAAAGAGCAACATCATAGACGCGGTCCAGTTCGTTCTCGGTGAACTCGCCTCAAAAAGAATGAGAGTCACAGACTTTTCGGGACTCATCTACGATGGCGCTGGCGAGGAGGACCAGAACAAGCCCCAGATCTCCCAGGTTACTATCTACTTCGACAACAACGACCGTGGCCTCGCCTCAGACAGAGGGCAGGTCAGCATCGGTAGAAAAGTGGATAGAGAGGGAAAGAGCGACTATTACCTAAATGGAAAACGCACAAGCCGTAAAGCAGTTCTCGATCTCCTCCACCTAGCTGGCATTACACCCGGTGGATACAATATAGTCCTCCAAGGAACTGCGACTCGACTGAGTGACTTGTCTCCCAGCGAGCGTATGGACGCGCTCGAAGACCTCATCGGAATCAAAGAATACGATGAGAAGAAAGCGGAAGCAAAGGGACGCCTAACCGAAGCAGAGAGAAAGATCGAGGTCTCCGCCGCACGCATCGATGAGGTCAAAAAACGTGTCTCTGAGTTGGAGCGACAAAGGAACGACGCCTTAAGATTCAACCATCTTACTAGAGAAGAAAAAAAGCTTACAGCTATTAAGCTCAGCTTCCAAATCAAACAACTCGAGGAGAAACTCAGCGTCCTCATGACACAGATGAGGGAGCGCGAGGAAGAGGCTTCAAAGCTTGATGAGGAGAAGACTCAACTCAGAGAGGAAAGAGAAGCCGCACGTAACAGGATAGAAGAATTCAACCGTGAGGCATCCGAACGCGGTAACACGCGATTACCCATGCTCAAGTCTGACCTTGTAAGCCGGCAGACCTTATGCACAAGCCTCAGTAACCGCCTCAGAGAAATTGAGACCCGCAACAGCCAACTAAATAACCTCATCGCCCAGAAAGAGCGAGAGACGAAGGCCACAGAGGCGGAGATAACCGAGCGGAGGAATTCCCTTGAATCACTTCAGTCCTCTGAGACCCAACTTATTGGGGAGCTCGGAACCAATAGACGAGAACTCGAAGACTATCGCCAGACTATCAACGATGTAAGAGAATCTGCAGGTGAGAATCAACGGAGAAACGAAGAGCTCACTGAGAGTCTAGTCCCCATGCAGGAAAGCCTCAGTGGGATGGAGATCGAGATTAACAGTCACAGATCGAGCATCAACACATCCGGAGACAAGATAATAGATATAGAAAGCCGTAAACTCGAATACGGTAAAACAGTTGAGAGTCTACAGGCGAAACTCGCTGAGTATGCCTCCCTAAAATCTCAGGAGGCAGGACATCTCGAGGAGATGCTCAGCAACATAGAGGACCAGATAAAACGTCAACGTGACCTAAGAAATACAATCGAGAGTGCTAACAACCTCGCTAAAGAAGCAGAATCCACAATAACTGAGTTCTCGGCGAAGCGAGACCTATGGAGACATATAGTCGTCGAGGAGCGCTCACTCGAGAGAATCAGAGAGATCGGTGAAGCAGGAGCCCTAACAGGTTATCATGGTCCACTTCGCAGCCTAATAAAAGTCGACCTACCAAACCAACGCGCTGTCTACTCGGCAGCAGAGGGGTGGATAAATGCAGTCGTCGTCGACGACGTCACTACGGTTCTCGACTGTGTCGAGAGACTCAAGAAAACGAAACTCGGGATGACCAAGTTCATCCCCCTTGATCAACTAGGTAAACCGGAGATCCTTCCTGATATCATTGAGGATGGAGTCATAGGCCCATTAAACCAACTCATTCGATATGATGAAACTTACAGCTCTGTCATCCATCTAATTTGGGGAGACACATATCTAGTCAAAGATGACTCTGCTGCACTCAAGGTCGTGGCCACTGGTCACAGAGCCGTAACTGTCTCAGGCGATGTCTACGAACCAGGCGGAGGCATTAAGGGCGGATTCTATAGGAGACCCCCCGACTACTCAAAACTCATCCCAACCGAGGAGTCGATAGATAGTCTATCGAAGACAATCAAGGACCTCCGTCAAAAACTCAAAACTCGAATGGCTGAGCTAAAATCAAGTGGGGGCAGTCTTCGCGGATTCAACTCCTTTATGGATGGCTCAAAGGAGACGATGGCGAAGATTGATGTCGAGGTAGTCGATACGAATGAGAGGATCGAGCGCCTCCAGAAAAATATCACACAAGCCAACGAGACGATAACAAAGTTCAAGGCAGAGACAGAACGTGAGGAAGGACTCATCATCGCCCTCGATGAAAGGAAGCAACGTATACTCCAACAAATCGAGGATACAAAGAAGGAGATAACACATCTAAAGGAGTTCAAGCCCAGCGACCTCACAGACCTTGAGATTAAAAATGCTTCATTATCAAAATTCATCTCCGAGCAGCAGGAGCAATTAAACAAAATCCAGAACGAGATCGCAGTTCAAAGAAGCTATATAGAGCGCATACTTGCCCTCCGTCTCTCAGAAGCCTCAGAGCAGAGACGAAGAATGCTCGAAGAGGTCAAAGCTCTCGAAGACGAGCAAATACAATCCAACCAGCGTGTAGTCGAAGTCAACAAAGAGATAGAATCCGTCGAACGAGACCTAGACGCTGTTTCCACCGAAGTAGAGGCGACTAGTAAAGTCCTCGACCAACATCAGAAGACACTCAGAATGGTCAATCAGAGAATGGAGGACCTCGAAAGGCGTCGCGAGGCTGAGGACAAGAGAATGAACCAGCTCAACCTCGACATAGAGCGCCTAAAACTGCAAAGTGAGCAGCGCCTAGACGAGCTCGCCACTAATGGATATGAAGATATAGTAGATATCACTGGGATCGAACCCGAGCGAATCGATGGGCGCCTTCAGCTTGTGAGGCAGGAAAAGAACAGCCTCGGCGCTGTTAACCAACTCGCCCTTGAACACTATAACGAATATATGAACAACTACAAGAACCAGAGTACAAGGATCAACGAACTTGAGGAGGAGAAAGCGAGCATCCTCAAATTCATCGAGCAGGTGGAGAAGGATAAAACCCTACACTTTATGGCGGCTTTCAACGAGGTATGCGAGAACTTCAATGCCTTATTCGGGCGTGTAACTGGTGGAGGCGATGGCAGACTCGAGCTACAGAAACCTGAGGATCCCTTCAGCGGTGGCGTCGACCTCTATCTCCAATTTCCCGGTAAACCCATGAGACTTGGAAGCGGAGCTTCAGGCGGAGAGAGATCCGTAGCAGCCATCGCTTACCTGCTAGCTATACAGAAGTTCCTCAAAGCTCCCTTCTACCTCTTCGATGAGATAGACGCTCACCTTGATGACTATAACATTAGCAGACTCGCCGAGCTCCTCAAGGACAACAGCTTCGAGGCCCAGTTCCTCATGGTCAGCCTAAAAGATGTGATGGTCCATAAGGCCGACAGGATCTATGGTGTCTTCGCTCAGGGTGGTAGGAGCCGTGTTTTAGCCCTTCCAATGAAGGGACCCCAGAAGGTAGAGGAGACCGCGCCTTGACTGAGAGAAAAGAAAAGCCGTATTATCTCCGTCAGCCCTGGGACATCCTCTTCAAGGAGAATAAACTTGAAAAAGTTAGCCCTTGGGATATCAACCTCGTACAGCTCCTCGCGAGTCTAATCGAAGAAATGGAACGTGTAGGAATAGATTACAGGATCGCAGGGACAGCAGTAAATAGCTCCGTCTACATCTACCTGAAGAAAGCTGAGCTCCTGCTTGCAATGGAGGAACCCCCCATGCATCAGGAGGTTCAGGGCGACATCTATCTACCCCCTCCTGTTCCCCTCCCATTCCGGTTCGAATTCACCACGACATCAGTGCAGGACCTGATAAATGCCCTAGAACGTGCTCTCCAGGAGGAAAGTAACCATGGTGAGGCACCTAGGTTACCGACTCTACCAATCCCAGTACCTAACTTCCTAGACTTCGAGCAGTACCTCCTAGAGATTGAGGCGCGTAGCGACGAGTTTCTTGAGAAAATGAAGATATCGACTGACGCTGAGCTAAGACTGAGCAGGATGATCCGAGGGAAAAGTTGGCTCGAGTCAGTTAGACTCTTTATGATGCTTCTCTTCCTCGCACAGAGAATGGATATAGATCTCGACCAAGACGAGGATGAAACAGAAATCACAATCAAAGTGAGGACGAAGACTCTTTGATGACAACATCTGATAGGAGACAGGTTAAACTGACAGAACTTGAAGCTGCGTTATACTCAGCTGGGCATCCATTGGGCATAGAAGATCTAATGCAGGCCATAGGTAGCAGGTCGGAGAAGATTGTTCTACGATACGTCGATGAGCTCGCAAAGAAACTAAAAATGCGTGGTGGGGCATTAGAAGTCAAGTCCCTTCCTGGCAACAGAGTTGTGATGCAACTCAGTCAGGAATATGAGAAGATGGTATTTCAATTCACCAATAGACCACTGCTCACCCTCGGGCCCCTCAAGACCCTCGGATACATCGCCTATAACCAGCCTATAGAGCAGTCGCAAGTCCTCGATTACCGTGGCGTCCATATCTATAGTCAACTTCGACTCCTAGAGGATATGGCCCTAATAAGCAGAGAACGTACAGAGAGGGGAATAATAATAAAGACAACATCATTCTTCGCCGACTATTTCGACCTCAGCCAAGATCCAGAGAAAAATAAGCTACAGATAATTGAACTTTTCAGCAGTCTACACCCCGAACTAGTTACAGGAGATTAGCAGACGCGCGGGATCGGCTCCCCAATCGGCTTTCTAAGTATCCTAGTGCCACCGACTAGGGTCTTCATGAGAACCATACCTGGGTGGTCCTCTCTAACCTCACCGATTATGGCAGCATCTTCTCCATATTTAGTGGCTTTTATGGCGCTTAACACGGCATCCGCATTATAAGGAGCGACGCAGATGACCGCTTTTCCCTCACATGTGACCTCGTAAGGATCGAGGCCGAGCATATCCGACGCAGTACGCACCGCTCTCTTAACCGGGACCTTGCCGTCTTCTAGCCAAATACTGACGTGTGACTTTTCAGCGAACTCGTTTAAGGCGGATGACAGGCCACCTCTTGTGGCATCCTTCATGGCATGAACTCCTCCAACATGCAAAGCAGCACTGACTATCTCGGTTATGGGCGCGACATCGGAGATGAGTTCCGTTTTGAAACTTAGTCCTTCACGTACACTCATCAGGGCGATGCCATGGTCCCCGACAGTGCCCGTTATTATGACCTTGTCACCGGTTTTGGCGAGGCTGTCGAGTACTCTAGGACCGCGCAGTAATCCTACTCCCGCCGTGGATATGACAATGCCATCCAAAGTGCCTACCGGCATCACCTTAAAGTCACCGCTGATTACCGCGACTTTAGCCTCCTCAGCAACTTCGTTCATGGAAGCGACAAGCCGCTTCAGATCTTTCATCGGGAAGCCCTCCTCGACGATTATTGAATCAAGTATCGCGATGGGATCGGCTCCCATCACAGCCGTGTCATTTACTGCACCACAGACAGCTAGCTTACCTAGGTCGCCACCCGGGAAAAATAGTGGGTCAACTGTGTGACCATCGATTGTGAGTATTACCTCTCTGTCTCCCACCTTGATGGATGCTCCATCGTCGAGCGCGTCAAGGGCAATGCCCCCTAGGGCTTGCCTCCTCGTGAATCCTCCTATAAATAACTCCTTGATGAGAGCGTCCATCGCTGTCCCCCCCGCACCATGGGAGAGCTTCACATACTCATCGCCAGCCAAACCTTGTTCCCAGCCTATTGTAGAGCGTTGAGAGATATATCTATCCAAAAGAGTGACTAAATCAGGGTGTAGAGTAGACGAAAACCACACCTTTTTTATACCCCGTCCTCTTTTACGGCTATAGCAACTCGAGCTCTACAAGGAGTAGCAAGCTATGGTCTGGAATGACACTCTAAAGAAAAGGAAGCCGACGGGCGGAAAGAAAAAAGCTTACAGGGCTCACAGGATATTCGACGTCGGTAGGCACCCCGTCGAGACCATCGAGGGTGAGCAAAAACTCAAGAAGGTCAGCGGGCGTGCTGGTATCGAGAAGGTAAAGATAGTCCGCGCAAACATTGTCAATGTCTCTAACCCCGAGACAGGGAAGACGGAGAAACTGGAGATACTCGATGTCATAAGCAACCCAGCCAACGCTGATTATAATCGCCGCGGTGTGATTACAAAGGGTACAATCGTAAGGACCGAAAAAGGCCTAGCCAGAATCATCTCTCGTCCCGGTCAGAGCGGCGCCCTCAGCGCTGTTATACACAAGGAGTAAACCTTTTTCACACAAACCCCTCTAAGAGGATTATGGTGTACTTTAATTGAGATCAAAGGCCATGATTGTTCTTTGGCCTATCTACTTTGACTCGGCTCTTACTTGGGGTGGTGGGCGCCGCGTACCCAAGGGCATGGCTATCAGGATGCCGAAGACTGAGGATATTGTTAAGGCAGCCATCTTAGCTGGACTCAAAGCGGAGCTGCAACCCTCAGTGGCTCACCCACGTTATCCATGGATCAAGACTGGATATGTATTGGTAGAGACGAAGGAGTCTAAGGCCAAAGTTCTAAGACTCATCGCTTCTAAGCTACCACGCGGCAACTGAGCCACCCAACGAATATAAGTCTCCCATACATCGCTTAACGCGTGCCCCACAGAGAGGAACGCCAAAAACCACACAGCATAGGCACCGTTATGCATGTCTCCAAGAGTACTGGGCAGATGATAATTAGGGCCAAAGAGGAGGCTAGCATTGGGGACTTCGTTTACGACTCAAAGAGAAAACGAGTTGGAGTAGTTTTCGATTTCTTCGGCCCCGCCGAGGCTCCATACATAGCTGTGAAACCCCATGGTGACCCTGCCAGCTTCGTTGGTGTTGAACTCTTCGTAGAGGAGAGAAGCAGAGATAAAAGACGTTAGACCAGGAGATGGGACTAACTCTATCCTTCTAAATAGTCTCGTGTCTCGATTATCTTACCCGATTTGAGATATACTCGGGGGACACGGCGGGCTATGGCACTTATAACTTCGTCTGGTATAGTGTCAAGCATTCTGGCCATCTCCTCAACGCTTGGCGCGCATCCACCTCCAAATAGTGTGACCTCCTCACCAATCTCTGCTCCATCGACATCTGTCAAATCAATCATGCACTGGTCCATACAAACACGCCCAACTATCGGAGCTACCTCACCATGGAAGTCAACCCAACCTCTATTGGATAATGCTCTCCTATAGCCATCAGCGTAGCCGATAGGGATTGTACCAATGATGCTTGGGCGCTTTGTCTTGTAAGTGAGTCCATAGCTGATTCCTATACCCTCGGGTACGACTTTGACATTTGAAATACTAGCCTTAAGCGCCATCGCAGGTTTAAGACTCACTCGACTAAGATCAACCTCCTCACTAGGCTCGTAACCGTAGAGCATGATTCCAGGTCGGACCATGTCCAGCGAGTACTCGGGGAGGTCTATTATCGCGGCGCTGTTTGAAACGTGCCTAATGTGTGGCTCGACCCCTCTTGCTTTAAGTTCATCTAGAACCCACATAAACAGCTCAAACTGCTTATGCGTGTATGTCTTGTCAACTACGTCTGAGACAGCGAAATGTGTGAAGATACCCTCCAGTTCTATGTTAGGTAGTGAACTGATCCTAGTAATCGCCCTAATAGTATCATTGTTAGGCTGGAACCCGATGCGGTTCATTCCTGAGTCGATTTTAATATGAACAACTGCTTTGGAACCAATTTCAGCGGCAGTCTTATCGAGGGAAAGAGCCTGATTGAGAGTATAGATTGTCGCGGTTATGTCCCTTCTGATGAGATTCTCATATTGGTCCTCAGGTGTATAACCGAGATTAAGGATAGGTGCATCAATTCCCGCATTCCTAAGTTCTAAGGCCTCGTTAAGTCTAGCTACACCAAACATATCTGCGCCATTCTCGAGTAAGATCTTGGACGATTTTACTGCCCCGTGACCATAGGCGTCCGCCTTGACTACAGCAAGGATCATGGAGTCCTTGTGAATAAGTCGTCTGACCTCTCGAATATTGTGAGCAAGGGCCTCAAGCTTGACCTCAGCCCAGGCAGGCCTAATATTTCGTGGGTCCATACCTGAGACTCCTGTGCTTCTTCTAAATATCGGTTCCCTCCCCCGAGCCCGTTTTAAACGTTTGAAACGATCAATATGCATGAAGTCGAGCAGTGTACTAATAATTCAAAACGATGTTACGGAGAACCTCGGACTCTACGAGGAGTTCGTCAGAGAACACTCGAAAGTCGATGTGATCAAAGCCTACTCTATGGATAGTGGAAAGGAGTTTCCTCTGATCGAGAACTACTCTTCATTCATCGTTGGCCCGACACCCATTTCTGCTAACGATATCGGTAAACATCAATTCCTCAAAAAGGAGTGGAAGTACCTCTCGGAGGTAATTAAGAGCGGTAAGCCAGTGCTTGGTGTCTGCTGTGGAGGACAGATACTCGCAAAGTTACTCGGGGCCAATGTCATTAGAAGCCCGAAGAAGGAGGTAGGAGTTTACACGGTTACCCTAACCGATGATGGAGTAGCCGACCAACTATTCAAAGGATTCCCGCGTGAGATACCCGTATTCCATTGGCACAGTGAAATGTTCCTTGTTCCATCCGGTGGCAAACTATTGGCACAAGGAGATCCCTGCCCAATCCAGGCCTACGCATGTAAGAATATTAGAGGCATAATTTTTCACCTTGAGATTAACCACATTGAAGCAAGTAGATGGGCTTCAGCCTACCCCGAAGAGCTCGACACTGTAGGTAAAACAAGAGAGGAGGTCTTAAGCGATTGTGAAGCCCGCGAGCCTGATATGAAGCGATTGGCTGATCTTCTCGTTTCTAACTTTCTAAGTCTAGAACACTGATAAACCTCATCAACTCGTGAATCGACATTGATCCGGTCGGTGTTTCCTGCTTGAAGATAACTAAGGTTGAGATAATTCCGGTTAACCTGCAAAAGAAGAAGGTGTTAGCTCTTTCGAGATATGGTAAACTGGGAGAGGGGACGCCCTTTGAGTTTATCCTGACACGCATCCACACAGACGAGGGTGTCATTGGAGTAGGTGAATGTCCACCACTACCCCCGCTGTCACCAGAAAACCAGGGCGTTGTAACAGAGATGATTCGGCGTTGGATAGCCCCAAATATACTCGGTTTGGACCCCTTCGACCTAGAGGGAGTATGGGAGAAGATGGACTACTGGGCCCCAACCTACCCCATGGCAAAGGCTGCGATAGACATGGCCCTCTGGGATATAATGGGCAGGAGCCTCAATGCCCCCGTTTATAAGCTCCTTGGAGGCGGCTCGAATCCCTCGAAGATACCCAATGTCGCCCTTATCGGTATCGACACTCCCGCCAAAGTGGCATCGGAGGGAAAGCGCCTAGTCAAGGAGGGCTACACTGGTATCCGTCTCAAGATTGGGCCTAAGAGAGATTTTGTGTGTGTGAAGGCGATGAGGGAAGCGATTGGTGCCGAAGTGACGTTACGTGTCGACTGTAACCAGGGCTACAACACTACTGATGCTATCAAAATGATCAGAGACATAGAACAGTTCGACGTTGAGCTTGTTGAGCAGCCTACAGTATGGTGGGACTTTGCCTCCATCGCGAAGGTGGCTGGGTCTGTCGATACGCCCATCATGCCACACGAGTCCCTGTTCTCTATGGCAGACGTAAAGACCCTCATCGATATGGGAGCTATCGGTGTATTGGGACTCAAGACCTATCGCCCAGCCGGCGGCATAACCAACGCGAAGAGGATTCTCGACATGGCGAGAGTCATGAACATCCCGACACTGATGCACGATGACCTGGAGATGGGTGTGAGCCTTTCCGCAGCGTCTCACATCATAGCTGGGTGTGGTAAGGCTATAACCCAGAAGTGTGAGCTCTCTGGTTACCCGGAGTGGTTCGATGAGGATGTGATAAAGGAGCCCGTGAATCTCGAGAAGGGCTATATCGCATCTCCAAAAGGGCCCGGGCTCGGGTTTGAGATAAACGAGGTAGCAATAAAGAAGTACACGACTGGAATCGTCACCGTCGGTTAGAATCCATCTTTACGCCTAGGACATATATTCAGCCATGGTTTTTAAATGAGTAGAGTAGAATCAGTGCATATGCTCCGTGAATTGCGGGGGTTTGCTAACTTTATCTCCGCAGAGAGGGGTGTGATGGTCTTCGCCATCGCAGTCGGAGTCGCTTTCCTTATGCTTGACTCTGTAGCGTGGAATCAGGTCTCCTATCTTGGTGTTATTGTGTTTCTCGGGTGGAGTGGTGTGGATGCCTTAAACAACGTCTTCGATGAAGAACTTGATGCCCTATCTCATAAATCTTGTGCAGAGTTTACGAGACAGATTGGTGAGCTGGGGCTGCCTGTGGCTCTGGGGCTTTGTGTCCTTTCCTCCTTACTTGGGGCGCTGACGACTTCATTTTATGTAGTTTTTTGGGTCGTTGTTGGTATTTTTTTGGTGTGCTCTATTCAGTGCCACCTTTCAGGCTGAGACAGACTCTCTGGAAGCCGGTAGTGAACTTTACCGTGGGTGCAGTTCCGGTGCTGATCGTTTCTGCCTTCGCTGGCGCTTCATTTACTCGTGTTCTGGTTCTTGTGGTAGTAATAGGAACTACAACGGCAGTGAACAGCTTATGGGAGGATTTGGCGGATTATACCCCCGACCTCGAAAATGGCGCTAGGACCATTCCTATAGTACTAGGGCCTGGACGAGGGCTTCTATTAACAATAGCTCTGGGCTATGCCCTGGTGCCTTTAATGTTTCTCGTTGGTGTAATGTTCGGTTTACCTCTTATATTCTACATTATTCTGTTTGGGCTCACTGCGTTCGTCTCTATGCGCCTCTGGTTTAGCCGAATGATCCTGGGCTCTGGAGAAGTCAATAGATTACTGGCGCTAGGTAAGGTGCTAGCGAAGGACTTCGTCGTAGTAGCGATTGTTCAGACATTGAATCTGATGCTAAACGGTTACCTGACTGCAAGGTAGAAATGTACTCTAGCCATTGAGAGATGTGTGCCATTCTTCGAGGGATAAACTGATGTGTTTTCCCACAATGATTTATATTCTAAAACCCACGCGCTATCCTCAAGGAGTCCAACGACAGTATTGTCCCTGGAACCTTGTCCAAGAGTTCTGATGGGCGGCACACTAATAGATGGAACGGGCCACCCACCAATCAAAAACAGCATCGTTTTGATGCAAGGCGACTATATCATATACGCGGGAAAGAAGGGAAAAATCGATATCCCGAAGGGAGCTGAGGTCTACGACGTCACTGGCATGACTGTAGTGCCCGGATTCATCGATAGCCACTGCCACTTCTACGATATGGGCATTTCGATGATTCGGGACGTCCAACTTCGAGACACTTCTACCCTCGAGGATGCCATGAAGCGTCTGAAGGAGAAATCCAAGACAACCAAGAGTGGTGAGTGGATACTCGGTAAGGGTTGGGACGAGTCCAAGTGGCCTGAAAACAGGTACCCTACGAAGAAGGACCTTGACGCTGTTAGCAAAACGCACCCGATCATAGCTGTTCGTATCTGTGGTCATCTTCTAACCTTAAACACAGTGGCACTCAACATAGCTGGTATTACAAAGAAGACGCCCCAGCCGGAGGGAGGGCATATTGACCTAAGCTCGGATGGTGAGCTAACAGGTATTCTCAGAGACTGCAGTCAACTAATCGAGTCAAGCATACCTTCAGTCAGTGAAGAGACTGCTGTAGAAGGAATAAAAATCGCCTCCGATTACGCCCTTAGTTTAGGCTGCACTAGTATAGGTGACGCAGGACTAGGAAAAAACGCCATAAAGGCTTACCAGACGGCGCTAGCCAAGGGATACTTGAAGGTGCGTGCTTACCTCTTCCTCGACCAGACGATTCAGAAGCAGAGCTACGAGACAGGTATACGCACTGGTTTTGGGAACGACATGATCAAAATTGGACCATCTAAGCTTCTGATGGATGGGAGCCTCGGAGCACATACAGCCGCTCTCTTCGAACCATACACAGATGAGCCCACGACAAAGGGCCTCCTCAGCATGCCACCGGAGACGCTTGATGAAAAGGCGAAAATGGCGCATAGGCATGGAAATCAACTCGCGATCCATGCAATTGGTGACTACGCGATAGAGTGTGTAATCAATAGTATTCAGGCCGCGATCAAAGATAGTCCTAGGAAGAATCACCGTCACCGCATCGAACACTGTGAGATTCTAACGGCGGGACAGATTGAGCGCATCAAGGAACTCGGTATCATTCCCGCAGTGCAACCCAATTTCGTAGGTGAATGGGCGGGTCCTGGAAGCATGTATGAGCAGCGGCTGGGTGAGGAAAGAAACCGCCTGAACAACCCCTATAGGATTATGATCGATGAAGGAATCACCATAGCCTTCGGAAGTGATGGGATGCCATTCCATCCTATTTATGGTATCTGGAGCGCGCTCAACCACGGAATAAAGGATGCGCGGATCAAGTTGACCGAAGCAATAAAATGCTACACACTGAACGGTGCCTACGCCAGTTTCGAGGAGGACCTCAAGGGTAGCATCGAGCCGGGGAAGCTTGCTGATGTGACGGTAATTGATCGTGACTTAGTTGAAACAAAAGCGGAGAACATCAGAGACGCAAAGGTCTACATGACGATAGTAAATGGAAAGATCCTATATCACAAAGGCCTTTAATCCAATTTTTTTTAACTGGCAAATAAGCTTTAGCTCCTCATTTTGTATAAAATTATATATGTTGTCACAAAAATCACACATATGAAAATGTTTTAGAAAATAGCCATATTAATCCGGTAACTATTACTGTCTGAAAAGAAGGTTAACGTCTATTTCTCACATATCTTTGATTATCCGTTTATTACCAAATATCTAGTTGTGAGATAAAACTTTAAAAAACAAATAATCTAACAATATCAATTAATCGACGGTCTTGATAGACTCTAACTCATTAATATATTCGGGGTCGAGACCATGTTCCTTTGCTCCACTAATCATGAGCCCGACATACTTCTTAGTTGGATTGAAGGGACCTTTCGGGTTAGTGGTTCTATAAGTTGCCGCTTTCACCGCCTTACCCGACTCATCGACCACATAGATTGTCTGCCTGTAGTAGATGCCCTCAGGAACTCCCTCTATCGAATCAAGGTGGAGAATCTCCTCGTCGCTAACCTCATAGAGTACCCCTTTGACTAGCTTAGCCACTGCGGGCTCGATACCAGTAACACCTCCATTATAAGTTCGGCTGAGGAAGTTGAACTGAACCTCCCAGTTTGGGAGCATGGCTTTCCCACTGTAAACCGCCCTCGGGCAATGTCTCATCAGTGTCTCTGAGTCCAGGAAGGAACCGTATGAAAAGTATAGCATGGAGCTGAAGGATATTGATTCAGTTAAAAGCTTGCCTAATGATGTGATGGCTGACTCAATCTGGGACTCGCCTATACTGCTTCTCACCAAGGATATAGCGATGGTACATCCAGTTTATGTGCGGTTTTGATAGGGTCACCCTCATCTGGTCACCATACTCATTGGTTGTGTTAATATGCTTCATCTCCATGGCGATATACCAGTCCCTGAGCTTCCTCCCTTTTTCATCTACCTCTTCGGTGTGGCAGGTGAAGTGGCTATACCCCTTTTCGTAGCAGTAAATGTGGACGAGTGCAAAGAGGTTGCTCCCAACTCCCTTACCCTCAATGAGGCTCGCGAGTGTATCCCCATAGTAACTACCTGGGAGATCCGGGTCTTCATACCCGAAGAAGAAGGCAAGAGTCTCACAACCTCGTATAAGCTTGATGAGGACGAAACCAGGCTTTTCACTTCTAGCCATCAGCTCCTCGAAGCTGTATCTAAGCTCTTCCCTGAACATGCTGGACTCTATACTAATTATTTCTTCGATCAGATTTTTGTCAAGGGAGACGTGAACGTTTATTTTGATGGACTCCCCGAGTAGATTACTTAGCCTATCCTCGACCAGTTTTGATGCTTCCTCGAAAAAAGGTGGCTCTTCGCTCATCATGAATCTATTTGATCCCGTATCGCTTAAGACCTGCGCCCACTACCTCACGGATCATATCGTCGAAGCTCCAGCTGCCCCTAAGCCACATGAAGGGGTAGAAGCTGAAATCGTCAATCGAGGCGTCGCAGTCGATGCCTGGTAGCGGATTAATTTCGAGGAAGTAGAGCTCGCCACGACTATTGTACCTGTAGTCAAGGCGACCCCAGTCATAGCACTGGAGAACCTTCACCGCCTTTAGTGTCGTCTCCTCTATCTCCTTCATCAGCTTCTCTGGGAGCTTAGTGGGACAGATATAGTTGGCTGATGTGTCATAGATTGTCTTAGCCTTCTGGCCTAGGACGGTGCCAAGCTCGGGAGCGAACTTGCTGAAATCCATCTCGAAGATTGGGAGGACACGAGGCTTCTCCTCACCGATGAAATTGCCTACTATCCCGACACTAAACTCGCGACCATCAATGAACTCCTCGGCTAGGATGCCCTGCTTGTAAACATTCAGCATCTCACTGAGTTTTCTGCGGAGCTGCTTCTCGTCGTGAACGACGTTGTCTATGTTTATGCCTATGCTGCTGCCCTCGTGGCTGGGCTTGAGAATGAGAGGGTATCTAAGCTTTGAGTCAACTGGGTCGCTCTCCTCAAAGAGCACAGTGAATGGCGCAGTCTTGATACCATGCCACTCGAGCACCTTCTTCGTAGTGGGTTTGTCGAGGCAAATGGCCGTCGCCATGATGCCTGCTCCCGTGTATGGAATGCCGAGCATCTCACAGAAGGCAGGGATCTGGCTCTCTCTACTCTCGCCCCTGACACCCTCTGCTCTATTTAGGACGAGGTCAGGTCTCTCCCTGTTGAGTGTCTCGAAGCAAGTCTCGTCCGCCTCTATTTGTAAATACTCCCACCCAGCGGTTTCGATTGCGTGCTTTACAAGATCAATTGTGTGCCCCGGCTCGTACTCGACCTGAAACTCACCCTTATTTTGGCGCGTGTTACAACAAAAAGCGATTCTCAGTTTCTTCTGGTTAGGGGACGTCCGTGAGGACCTCCTTATAGATGCTGAGGGCTTCGTTTTTGATCTTCTCGGGCATTGTGATCGCCTCGTGGACGCCGAAGAAGAGCTTGTAGAGCTCATCCTCCCTACCCTTTGCCTCATCGAGGAACCTCTGCTCGAACTCTTGTGTGAGTGGGCTTCTGTCACCGTTCTTCCATGCAAGGTAGAAGGCGAAGAGTTGCTCGTCGCGACCCCTGCCTGTTAGGGCGTAGGTGTTGACGTCACTTCCACCGAAGAGGCTGAAGTAGTCCTTGCAATCCTCTGTGAGCATGTTCTTCGTTAGCCCAACGGTCTTGGGATCGAAGCCACACGCCTTGATTAAGAGATACATCTTGCTACAGACGCTGCAACTCATGCACCACCTTGTGTCTCGACCCGCTTCGGTCTCGACGAAGCAACTCATATGGTACTTGGCTACCTCAGGGTACCTCTTGTACAGGCTGTAGACGACCGCGATGTCATTAAGAGGCTCGATGACGCTCATCGTGCGCACACCACCATTAGTTAGTAGACGAGTTATGATGTCGATGTTTATCGTCCATTTGTGGCTCTGGTCATAGGCTGGGTAGCAAATGAAACCCTCTTTATCGTAGTAGTACTCGCTGCAGCTTTGCTCATTGCCGAAGAGAATGTACTTCGCCTGGAAGGTGTTGGCAATGGGGAGTAACATCATCGCGTATTGTGTATTCTGAAGTCCCCAACCAATCTCTGTTTTACCAACGCCGAGGCGTATACCGTCGCGTAAGTGGCCAGTTGTGTGTATGATCTTGTTTAGCTTCACCTTGAACTCGCTCTCGAACTCCTTGGCGAGTACATCTTTGTGCTTCTCCTCGTATAGGAGGAGGGGCTCAACGACGTACGCAGCCTGTGGGTTGAGGCCGAGCTCGCGGCAGACTGCCCAAGTGAGTAGGCTGTCTTTACCGAAGCTGAGTGCAACAACGCTGCTGTCGTCCCTGCTTGGCTGCTTATAGGTTGGAAACTTGACGTTATAGTCATTGAACTTGATATTAAGATTCATGAAATCTTTAATCAGTTCCGACGTCCTAGTTCCGTCTACATCTGCACAGCTCGGCAGGTCCATCAGGAGGTTCTGGAAGAACTGGGTCTGGAAAAAGGGAGCAGAGGTATTGTACCTCAACTCGCTCTTCCTTAGGGTAAGGGGTAGATGGACGGTCTCTGCGTAGACGAGATTGTCGAATAGCACATCCTTCGCCTCCTGGGGATAATTCTTCCAGAAGCCGTTGGGGTACTTTACGACATACCGCGAACCGCGGAGATTTATTTCATAACCCGTCTCGATCTGTCTCGCTTCTATAGAGAGGCTCGACACTATTTACATACCTGCGTGGACTTTGTATCCGGAGTCGATAATCATTAATCCTACTTATTATTGCTTACTATCAGGTTAGACTCAGAACTTGACGGCAATGTTGCAAGGAGAATTAATCGCACACGGCATTGGCGACACGATATTCACACATTCCCGCAATCTCGAACAGTTGCTTGGATATAGCAACATTTACATAAAATTTGAGGGAGGGAACCCAACTGGGACGATGAAGGACCGCGCCGCTTACGCGTGCCTCAAGCTTGCGAAGGAAAAAGGCTTCGGAGAACTCGTCATAGCCTCTTGTGGTAACTTCGGCGCTAGCTTCGTCCACCTCTCTCGCATCTTCGGAATCACGACACACGTCTACATCCCTGAGAAGTATCATACTCCACGGATAGAGGAGATGGAGAAGCAAGGTGGCGTGATTCATCGCGCTCCAGGGACCTACGAGGAAGTTGTTGAGTATTCCGGGATCGAAGCGGGTAAGAGAGGATGGTACAATGCTAACCCCGGCACATCAGAGAACAGAGCCGCATCTTTTGAGGCATACGCAACAATAGCCTACGAAATAGTTGAGAGGATGGGACGAGCCCCCGATGTTGTGGCTGTTCCAACAAGTAATGGCACAACCCTCGCTGGGATTAACTTCGGCCTTCAGAGTCTCCGAAAGAGCGGTAAGACAAAGAAAAACACTATGATCATCGCCGCGAGCACGAGCGGGGGGAACCCGATAGTCTCCAGTTTCCTCGCTGGGAAGAGAAGTATCGAGAACCTAAGGCCCGAAGGGATCAATGAAACAACCATCAACGAGCCTCTCGTTAGTTGGATGAGTCTCGACGGGCAAGAGGCTCTCGACGCTCTATGGGCGAGTGGAGGCTGGGCAGCTCATGTAACTGATGGTGAGATGATCCGGTACTCGGACATCCTAGCGCGCGAGGAGGGCCTCTTGGTTCTCCCCGCATCTTGTGCCTCCCTCGCCACACTCACTTACTATATAAAAGAGAAAAAGCTCCCGAAAGGTCTGGACCTCGTAGCCTTCTTCACGGCGAGGAATGTATAGCTAATCAGTAACCTGCAACCAACAATTTTATTCGAGACGATTATGCGGTAGATGTAATTTCGGTGAACCGTTTGTGCGTGCGCATTTAGATCGAGACGCCTTCCTTTTTTCTCGCTTGATGTTTACGCATAAATTGTATTAAATATTGAGGTCTAGGAGCTTAGCTGTCTCAGGTTTGCCTGCTTCATCCCACCCCATCATCTCATAGTAGGTTTTAATTGCCTGCTGTAGCTCGCTTTCAGATATCTTGGCTCCTTTTCTGGGACCTGATTCGAGTGGTTCGAAGAATCGGTTGGGGAGTCGATCATCTGCCTCGGTTATTCCCTCCCTTAGATTGAATTCCCTAGCTAAGTTGATTGAACGCTCAGAGGATAGCATGAGTTCGAGGAGGCTAGTGTTCCAACCCGTCACAGCGTTGACGATGTCGGTCATGTGATTGATCTTGAAGACCCCTGCTCCGTGTGGAACTATGACGAACTTACAGACGCATAGGCAGTCGAGGAGGTTCCACCACAACTGCAGGTATTTGAATAACCTCACCTTATCTGGTCCGAGGCTCAGCCTATCAACCGGCTCAAGGATACCCAACGGTTTGATGTTCTCGACGTTTGATTGGAAGACCGGGTCATGTGCTGCCTGCATGTGGTCTGCGCCTGATGGTGATAGTGTATACTGCAGCGCGAGGCCTGTCTTTCCTCTTGGCTCGTGCATTGGGAGTTCCTTTCCCTTCACATGCATGGCATACTTTTCTGAACCTTTTCCGATTTTTTGAGATGCTCTCATCGAACCTTCTGCTAAGATGTCGCCAAAGCCCTCTCGCTTGGCTATCATGTCAACCAGTTTGACCATGGCTTCAGTGTTTCCGAATCTGGGCTCAAGGCCTATTTGGTCCCTCATAAGTATGCCATTCTCGAAACACTCCATGGTGAAGGCGATGGTGACACCGGTGCTTATGGTGTCTAGTCCGTATGCGTTGCAGAGTTGATTGGCGTATGATATGGCGCTTATGTCGCTGACCTCGCAGAGGGAGCCGAACGCTGCGAGTGTCTCATACTCTGGACCTCCATAGGCTGGATTCGTCTCGTATGGTGGTTTGGCTTTCACGACGCGTTTGCATCTTATTGAGCAGGCGTAACAGCCCTCTGTTCCCATGAGGATCGTGTCCTTCATCCTATCGCCTGAGATGTCCTCGGCGTGATCAAATGTTCCTTTCAAGAAGTTCCTCGTGGGCAGAATACCGTCAGCATTTGAAGCGAGCAACGCGTCTGCTGTCCCCAGCCTGCTTCTTGAGAGGGCGCCCGGGTACTTCTGCCAGTTTTCGCTAAACCACTTTCCGAGCTCCTTTATCTTTTCGGGATCCTTGAACTCCAGTCTGTTGTGTCCGCGTACAGCTATGGCCTTGAGGTTTTTCGAGCCCATGACTGCTCCGAGGCCGCTCCTGCCATTGGCGTATTTTAGATCGTTTAAGATGCATGCGTATCTGACAAGTCTCTCCCCGGCTGGACCTATCTGGGCGATCCTCACTAGCTTGTCCTTCAATTCTTCGCGGATTGCCTCCTGTGACTCTAGCGTCTGTAGACCCCAGATGGCTGAGGCATCCTTTAGCTCGGCTTCGCCATCGTGGACCCATAGGTAGGTTGGCTTAGGTGATCTGCCCTTGATCACAACCGCGTCGTAGCCGGTGAATTTGAGCTCGGCTCCCCAGAAGCCGCCCGCTTCGGCTTCGCCGAAGCCGTTTGTTAGGGGTGATTTCGCTACAACGCTGTGTCGACAGAAACCTGTTAGGGGGACGCCGGTTGTGACACCCGTTGCGAAGACTAGGGTGTTTTCAGGTGAGAGCGGGTCGACGCCGCTACTCATCTCCTTGTTAAGGTAGTATAACCCTAGGTTGCGGCCTCCAAGATATTTTCTATAGATTTTTTCATCTAATAATTCTACATCATTTTTTTGCGTGTCTAAATTTACCTTCAATACTTTACCGTTAAATCCATACATCATGAACCTATGAGAATAAATCCTCATATAATTTTATGCGTACTCGATTTCAATATGATCAGTTAAAAATTTCTCGCTCCAAGACATAACTTCAGAGTAGATTCATAAACTATGAAATTATTTACTCGCACCAAAAAATTTTTTACAAAATTGCGCGCGCTGGCTTGTCCCGTTATTGGTGTAAAATGGTTTTAAATCCACATTCCCGTTTTCAGCCAATAATGGAGCTTATTGACGAGAAGGATCATAAACCCGCTGAGAGACCCATAAAGA